>DAOUFR010000123.1:0-64043 GCA_034429715.1 Dehalococcoidia bacterium | reverse complement strand
GCCCTGGAGGCAATGCGCAACGCGGAGGCAATGATGCTGACCTCACGCTCGCCCCCGGCCAGGCACACGGTCACGCAGGTTCCGCAGCCCAGCACCAGTATTTTGGAGTCGTTGGGCAGCATATCGACAAGTTCATTGATGCTCTTTCTCTCTGCGACTATCATAGCTTTGCCTCCTGAGGGGCGGACTGTTTTGCTTTATTCAACGGGCTGGGCCCCAGCTTTTTCACCGTCTCGGCCATCTCTTTTATATGCTCGGTCAGCTGACGCGCCATGGCAGCGCTGACATTGACCATCTTGAGCCTCTCAGCTTCCAGACCGCTCTCGGCTAAAAACTTGCGGGCATAGGCCACGCGACGCTTCGCGATGAGGTTGCCCTCCTTGAAGTGGCAGCTCCCCTCCTCACAACCAGCCACCAGCACGCCGTCAGCGCCGTTCTCGAAGGCCCTGAGGAAATACTCCACCTCAAGCCGGCCCGTGCAGGGCGTGCGTATTATCCTCACGTTGGATGGATACTGCAGCCGCATTGAGCCGGCCAGGTCGGCCGCCGCATAGGCGCAGTAGATGCAGCAGAAGGCCACGATGGTGGTCTCTTTGTCATTCATAGCACTCCCATCTTCTCCGGCAGCGCCGGCGTCGTTTCTTCTTTTATATCTTTAAATAACTCGTCCAGCATATCCTTGAACTGCCTCGACGCGAAATGATTCAACTGTATGGCGCAGGCAGGACATTCGGCGGCGCAGATGCCGCAGCCCATGCACTTGGCGGCGATTATCTCGGCCTTGCGGTCGGCGTTCACCGTCGGCGCTCCGTAGGGACAGACCTTGGTGCAGGTCATGCACGAGATGCACTTCGACTGGTCCACACGTGAGACCTGCGCGCCCACTTCCAGATATGACTTGGAGAGCACGACCGACACGCGCGAGGCCGCGGCGCGCGCCTGCGAGATATTCTCGTCCAGATGCTTGGGCGAATGCGCCAGCCCGCAGAGATAAATGCCCTCTGTGGCAAACTCCACGGGACGCAGCTTGAGATGCGCCTCGACGAAGAAGCCGTCGGCATTGACCGGCACCTTCAGCATGTCGGCCACCCGCCTGTTCCCCTCGGCGGCATCGACGCCGGTGCTCAGCACTACATTGTCAACCTCAATCTCGATCTGCTCGGGGAAATCGGGACTCTTGAGGCTGATCACCAGGCCGTTCTCATTTGTAACCACCGGCGGCGCATCACGGTCATAGCGAATAAATATGACGCCCGCCTCACGCGCCTGCCTGTAATATTTCTCGCGGAACCCGTAGGTGCGGATGTCACGGTACAGCACATATATATTGGCCGAGGGATCGTTCTTCTTGATCTTGAGGGCATTCTTAACCGCCATCGAGCAACAGATACGGCTGCAATAGGCCCTTTCCTCGTTACGCGATCCGACGCACTGGACCATCACCACGTTCTTTCCCGCCCAGGTCGTGGCGTCCTCTGTCAGACGCCTCTCCAGCTCAAGTTGCGTGATCACCCTGCTGTCCTTCCCGTACAGATATTCCCTGGCCGCGGCCGGCTCGGCGCCGGTGGCCACGATGATAGCGCCGCAGGAGACCTTGATGTCTTTGGCATCCTGAAAAACGGTCACTTCGAACTGTCCGATAAAGCCCGCCACGCCGGTAACATCGGCGCTCAGATGCAGGATTATATTAGGACTCTCCTCCACCTGCCTGACCAGGCCCGCCACGAAGGGCTGAATGTCCTCATGCTCCAGCGTGTAATTTAAATCGAGGGCGTTGCCGCCCAGCCTGCCGGACTTCTCCACCAGGTGCACCTTGAAACCCTGACCTGCCAGCGCCAGCGCCGCCGTCATGCCGCTCACGCCACCCCCGATGACCAGGCCCATCTGGTCCACGGCAAAGGTTGTGCCGGTCAGCGGGGAAAGCAGCCTGGCCCGCGCGACGGACATCTTCATAAGCTGGGCCGCTTTATTAGTAGCCTGCTCCGGCTCGGCGGAATGCACCCACGAGCACTGGTCCCGGATATTGGCCAGCTCAAATAAATATGGATTGAGACCGGCCTCGCGCAACGTCTCACGGAAAATAGGCTCGTGCGTGCGCGGCGTGCAGGATGCGACCACCACGCGGTTGAGGCGGTGCTTGTGTATCATGTCCCTGATACTGTTGAGGCTGGAATCGGCGCAGGTATACATGGTGTGTGTGGCGAAGACCACGCCCGGCTGTTCCGCGGCGATCTGAGCCACGCGTTCGACGTCCACCACCGAGGCGATGTTCTTGCCGCAGTGGCAGACGAACACACCGATCCTGGGCTGCTCATCGGTCACGTCATGCTCCTCCGGATAGACCGGTTTACTGATCAACGAGTTGCGCGCCTCCGCCAGCAGCTCCATCGACATCGAGGCCGCTGCGCTGGCCTGCGTCACGGTCTCGGGTATGTCCTTCGGCTCCTGGAAAGCCCCGGCCACAAATATGCCGGGACGCGAGGTTTCCAATGGCGATAGCCGGTCCGTGGAGCAGAACCCGTATTCATCCAGGTCGACACCCAGGCGTGAGGCGGTCTCCCTGGCGTCTTTGCCGGCCTGCATGCCCACCGAAAGCACGACCAGGTCGAACTCGCGCTCCTCCATGGCCCCATTATCGGCGTAGAACTGCAGCCGCAGGTCCTCTGTGCCCGGCACCTGCAGTACACGGGACGGCATGCTCCTGACATAACTGATATTTCCGCTGTTGGCGGCGCGCTCGTAGTACTGGTCGAAGTCTTTGCCGTGCGCGCGTATATCCATATAGAAGATCGAGCACTGCAGTCCGGGTGTATGGTCGGAGGCCACCAGCGCCTGCTTGGTGGAGACCATGCAGCAGACCGAAGAGCAATAGCCGTTGCCGCACTTCTCATCGCGCGACCCCACACACTGTATCCAGGCGATGCGACGCGCCTCTTTGCCATCGGACCTGCGCACAACATGTCCCTCGAAGGGACCGGACGCCGACAGCATGCGCTCGAACTGCACGCTGGTCAGGACGTTGGCATAGCGCCCGAAGCCGAACTCCCCCTTCTTTTCCGCAGGGAATTCCTCGAAGCCGGGCGCCAGTATGACCGAGCCCACCTCCAGCTTGACCTCGCGCTGGCCCATGTAATGGTCAATGGCGTTCTGTTCGCAGGCGCCCACGCACTCCCGGCACTCGGAGCACAGGGCACAGTTGAGACAGCGCTGGCTCTCGGCCAGCGCCGCCTGCTCGCTCAGACCGCCCTCAGTCTCATGAAAATTGCCGCTCCGCTGCGCGGCCGGCAGATATTCGGGCACAGCACGCGCGCTCTTCTGTTTCCCGAAGATATCCGGCAGCAGCTCTTCCGGCAACGGTTTGACCGTATCTTCAAAACGGTTCGATCTCATATCCCCATTTTTCAGGTAACGGTCGATGGACTCGGCGGCCTTTTTGCCCGCGCCCACCGCCTGTATGATGGAGGCGGGACCGGTCACGCTGTCGCCGCCGGCAAATACACCCCCGGCGGAGGTCTCGAATGTCACTGAATCGATCTTGAAACAACCGCGCTCGATATCCAGCCCGGCGGCTCCGATAAAGTCTTTATCCAGCGCCTGCCCGATGGCGATGATGACATGGTCGGCCTGTATCGTCTTCAGATCCTTTTCATCATAGGCCGGACAGAAACGCCCCTCCTGATCAAATACGCTGGCGCAGCGTTTCAGCTCGATGCCGCTGACCGACCCGCCGCCCAGTATGCGTCGCGGGCCCCAGCCATTGGTCACGCTGATCCCTTCCTCCAGTGTCTCGGCGACCTCCTCCGGTAGGGCCGGCATCTCGCTTCTCTGCTCCAGCGAAACCATGTCGACGCTGTCCGCGCCCAGGCGCAGCGCCGTGCGCGCCACGTCCACCGCAACGTTGCCGCCGCCGATCACGACCACTTTTCCACTCACTTCAGGCGGATTGCCCATATCGACCGCCCGGCTGAGGAACTCCACTCCGTAATCGATGCCCGCCAGGTCCTCTCCTTCCACGCCCAGCCTGCGGCTGACCTGCACGCCCACACCGATAAAGACCGCGTCGCTGTCCTTCCTCAGCTTGTCGTACGCGATATCCTTCCCGATGCGGCAGTTATATTTAAATACGATGCCTTTTCGCCGGACAAGCTCGACCTCATAATCGAGTATGTTTTTGGGCAGCCGGTACTGCGGTATGCCCCAGCGCAGCATGCCGCCCGCCGCGGATGAAGACTCGTAAACGGTGACGGCATGTCCGCGGTCGGCCAGGTCGGCGGCAGCCGTCAGCCCGGCCGGCCCGGCGCCGATCACCGCAACCTTCTTCGCGCCCGGCGGTGGTGCCTTCTCGTCGGGCAGCGGTATCTGACCGGATTCCACCAGCTCCATCTCCCGGTCGGAGGCGAATTTCTTGAGCAGCCGTATGGCGACCGGATCGTCCAGTTTGCCGCGGGTGCAAACCGCTTCGCAGGGATGGTTGCAGGCCCGCCCGCAGATGGCGGAAAGCGGGTTCCGCTCCCTGATGAGGTTGACCGCCTTCACGTACTCCTTCTTTTTGATCAGCTGTACGTAGCCCTGAACGTTTATATTGGCCGGGCAGGCCACCTTGCAGGGCGCATGCCCGTTCTTCAAAATGCCGAAAATGTTGGGGGTGGCCTGCGCATAATACTTGGCGATGGCCTTGCGCGTGCCCATCTCGCGGTCGAAATGGTTGGGCACGTCGACCGGACAGACATCGGTGCACTGCGCGCAGGCCGTGCACTTGTCCTCGTCGACATAGCGGGGGTAACGCCTGACCGTGGCGGTGAAGCTGCCCGGCTCGCCCTGCAGGTCGGCCAGCTCCGACAGCGTCAATATCTCCACGTTGAGGTTGCGCGCGCACTCCACTAGCTTGGGCGACACGATGCAGGTGGCGCAATCGCCGGTGGGGAAGGTCTTGTCCAGGTGCGACATCATGCCGCCGATGGCGGCCGACCGCTCGACCAGGTACACCTTGAAGCCCGATCCGGCCAGGTCCAGCGCGGCCTGGATGCCGGCGATGCCTCCGCCCTGCACCAGCACCGCGCCCGTCTTTTTCTTTATATCTTTACCCATATCACGGTTACCTTCTGATTTCATAACCTCACAGCGGTCCTTTTGCGCTCAGAGACTGAAGGACCGCGTCCGGCGGCACCATCAGCCTGTTCAACCCGAGCTCCTCAGGCTTCAAATCAAGACACAGCCCCAGCAGTTGTGTTATGTAAACTATGGGCATCTTATAGCTCCTGCCGGACTTTTTCTGCATATCTTTTTGCCTCAGATCCAGGCTGGCCTGGCACATGGGACAGGCCACGGCGATGCAATCGGCCCCGGCGGACCTCGCCATATCTATGATGGAGCCCGACAGCCGGACCACCATGTCCGTACGGGTCAGGTTGAGCCCGCCGCCGCAGCAGTCCACCTTGCAGGGCCAGTCCACGCTCTGCCCACCCATGGCCTCCACCAGCCTATCAAGCGAAGTCGGGGCCTCCGCATCGTCGAAACCGGTCACATCGTGGGGACGCACCAGCAGGCACCCGTAATAGCTCGCGACCTTAAGCCCGTTGAGGGAGCGCGCCAGCCTTTTCTTCAGATTCGGAATACCGACATCCTCCAGCAGCACCTCGATCAAATGCCGTACGGCCACCGACCCGTCGTAGGGGCTTCCCACGGCGTCGGCCACCTTTTTCTGCATATCCGGCGATGACGTCACCTCGTGGTTGGCGGCCTTCATACGGCTGTAACAGGCGGCGCAGGTCACCATCGTATCCAATCCCATCTCCTTTGCCAGCAGCAGGTTGGCGGCGGGCAATGACGCGGCCAGCACGCGGTCGGTCTGGTGGGCGGCGGTCGCCCCGCAGCAGGACCAGCCGTCTATCTCAACCAGCTCGATGCCCAGCGCGCGCGCCACGGCGGAGGCGGACTCGTGCATATCGCGCGCCGTGGAATGAGAAGAGCATCCGGGATAATATGCGTACTTCATTTTGTCTTTCCCTTTGCCCCGGCGGTATTTTCAAATATGCGGCGCACGGCTTTTTTATCGGCGCCCGAGGGCGGCAGGATGGCCATTTTGCCCTTCCCGAGCATGGCGGGGAATTTCTCCGCGTCGTCCATGATCTTGCCGCTGCCGAGCTTGTATCCCGCGATCATGGACAGGTCGTAGGAGCGGCCGAATATCTTCACATTCTGCAGGAACATGCGGTTGAACAGCGGCTGGTTTCCTTTAGGCGCCTTTATCCCCTTTGCAACCGACAGGCTGCGCAGGGCATCTATAACGGCGGGGAAATTGATCTGCATGGGGCAGCGGCCGTAGCAGGTTTCGCAGGACAGGCACATCCAGACCAGCCCGCTCTGCAGCAGCTCGTCGCCGGCCCCCAGGTGCAGGCGCCTGATAATCTCGGAGGGCGCAGACTTTGCCGGTCCCGCTACAGGACAGCCGGCCGAGCACTTCCTGCACTGGTAGCAGGCGTCGAGGCTGACGCCCGACATCTCCTCCACAGTCCGTTTGAGGCCGGTCCCGCTCTTTGCTTTACCTATTACAATCGTCATATCAGTTCACCGTTACTAATAACTATTCGCCGGTCGACACGGTCAGCAGCTCCGTCTCGGTAAGCGCCGGGGCCTCCGACTTCTTGCCCAGTGCGGCGACCCTGACCGGGGCCACCTTGCGGTAGACCTCCGACGGCTTGAGCAACTGACCGTCCACCTTCAGCAGCTCTTCGACCTTGATGCCGAACAGCCGCTCGTTCTCCTGCAAATACGGCAGGATCAGCTCCCAGTCCTCGTCGGTCATGCGGTAGAAGCCGCAGCCGTTCAACTGCTGCCATACGACCTGCTGGCGCGGATCGCGGATATAGATGGCGCCGCCCGAGGCCAGCGAAAAGAGATTGCTGCCGGGATAAGGCTCTTTAAGAGCATTCAGGCGCCCTTCATCGTCGAATGCCACACCGTTGAGTATGACGAAGCCGCCGCCGTTAAAGACATCGCCGGCCATGAAGGACTCGCCCAGAAAATCGAGGCAGGTACCGTTGATAACGACCCTGGGCCTGCCCACGGAGTTAATGAGCGGCCTGCCCGCCGCGTTGCCCATAACATAGACGGATCCGCCCTTTGCGCCGTACATGAATGTCTGACCCACGTCGCCGTGTATGACCAGCTTGCCGCGCTTGATGATCTGACCCACCTGGTCCTGGGCATTGCCATGAACGTTGATGGTCAGGCCGTCGATGCCGGAGGCCAGGTAATCGCCGGAGCTGCCGTACACATCGATGGTCACCTCATCCGAGGAGGGACCGAGGCCGCAGCCGATGAACCTCTGCCCGCTGCAGTTGTAGCTGATGAAGCGCCGCCATCCCAGGAGATAGGCGTCCATCAAAAGGCTGGCATCGCTGCCCAGCCCTTCCGCATCGAACCCACGCACATTTATCACCAGGACGGACTCGCCGTTGCGGGGCGGCCGCAGCAGGCCGCGCGTATTATGGTCGATCAGGCGATACCCGCCACCGTCGTCCTTATCACCATCAAGCCCGGGAAGGCCGTCGAAGACCTGACGCAGCGCGCCGCGTACCAGATGGAGCACGTGATTGCGCTTCTTGACACCGGCAGGATACCTGCGGTCGTTGAGCAGCGTGAGCGCTTCGATCACCTGCGCAGTGTATCTGCGGTCGGCCGCGATCTCAACAACAGCGGATAAACCGGAACGGATATCATCGAATGACCACTGCCCCATGCCACCGGACAGGTGCGTGAAGACGGCCTCAACGTCACCCTTTTCAAATAGCTGCGTCAGCCCGTCCCTGATATGGCCGCCGGGCGCCCTGACCGCGGCCGAAAAATCGCAGGATTCCGTCGCCGACGGCAGGGGCACAGGTGCGCCGAATTTGTCAGCGCAGGAGATGCGCAGGTGTCCACCGCTGTCCGGCTTCAGGTCGAAAATAAAGGCGCCGCCGTCCGTATGGCTGCCGCCTCTGGCGTTCCAGTAGCGGTCGGCCACCGGGCAGATGCGGCTGTCATCCGCATGCAGGCTCTGCAGCGTGGCATCGATGGCCTGCTTCTCGGAGGCTATCAACCCCACCTGTACGTCACCGTCGCAGAAGGCGAAGACCTGGGGACGCAGCATGGCGGTATCCGTGATGCCCATCAGCTGAAAAGCCTTATTTTCCGGCAACGAGCGCGCGATGATGAAGAACCAGGGTCCGTCGGGCGAGCCATGGATATGCGCGGCCTGGATGGCGCGGTACATAGATTGCCTGTCCCGGGGCAGCCGGTCGAAATCAAGCTCGGATGTGGGCGCCAGCGCCTCGATAATATATTCCAGCGGGTATCCGTAGGTCCGCTGCAGCAGGTCGAACATCAGGATGGAAGCCTCGGTATCGGTGAGGAACTGCGGATGTATGTGCCGCTCGGCCAGGTATTCGCACACCGAGTGGTAGTTGGCGAAGTCGCCGTTGTGCACCAGGGCGGCATTGATACCGCCGAAAGGATGGGCGCCGCCGGGATGCCAGACGCGGCCCTTGGTGGGGAAGCGCTGGTGCGCTATCCACACGTGGGCACGCAGTTCCTCGATCTTATAGTACTTCACGATGGCCTCGGCATAGCCGACCACCTTGAGTATCATGATGTTCCTGCCCTCCGACATAACGAAGGCCTTCTGTTCGCCCAGCGATGCATAATACTCCTGGTTGAGCCTCACGCTGTTCTGGTTGATGAATTCCTCCTCCGCGGAGTCCCCCGGCAGGCCATTCAGTTTGTTCTTCTCAATAAAGGCGTCCAGCGCGTCCGCCCGGGCGCGCACAAAATAGCGGTAGACATCGGGAGGCCTGGCCTCCAGGCCCTCGACCGCCGTCCAGTCTTCTACAGTATCAAGCCTCTGCCTCGCCCCGACCTTAAAATAAGGCGTAATATATTTGCCTTCAAGCTCATCCAGTATCCCCGTATCGATGAATGCCACATGCAGCATGTAATAATCTTCCAGCACCTCGCGGCTGATGCCGAGCTGTTCGGGCACGAAACCGAGCGCGGCGATGCCGCCGCCCTTGCCGTTGCCGCGGTTGTGCATCTGCCTGGACGGCTCATAGATATGTCTCGCCGCAGCGGGCTGCGAGCAGCAGAAGCCGACCACACCGCAGCCCCCCTCTTCCTCGATCTTCCTGTCGGGCGTGGCGGGCTGCAGCTCCCGCACCAGCCCGGCGCGGGAATCCAGCAGACGCTTGATCATCTCTCGCTTCATTGCGCTTGCCCCATGTCGTTACTGTAATCGAGGTGCTCGAGCAGGTCGGTGCGACCCCTCAGCTCGCTGACCTTGCGCATGCCCAACCTGCGCAGTATATCGACCAGCTCGATGCGCCAGGCATTGTAGAGGTTAATCACGCGCTGCGAGCCCCACTCCACATTGAACTGGTTCTGCAGGTCCGGGTCCGTGGTAGCTATGCCGCGCGGGCAGCCGCGCCCGCTCTCGCAGCGCGCACAGCGGAGACAGCCCAGCGCGACCAGTTCACCCGTCCCCACCACCACGCCGTCCGCGCCCAGCGCGATGGCCTTGGCGATATCGTGCGCGTTGCGCAAACCGCCGCTGGCCATCAAAGTCACCTTATCGCGCACGCCCTCACGAGTGAGGAAATCGTGTACTTTTACGATGGCGTATTCGATGGGCATGGCGATGTTCTTCTTGGCGATGTCGGGGGCGGCGCCGGTGCCCCCGTAGCCGCCGTCCATATGAACGATATGCGCACCGGCCGAGTAGCTCCCCACCGCGACCATGTCCACGTCGGCGGGGGTGGACACCTTGGCCGAGACCAGCGCATGGCGATTGATATGTTTGATCCAGTCCATGTGTTTCTTGTGGTCTTCGATGGAATATACGCTATGAAAAGGGAAGGGGGAGAAGAGCGAGATGCCCGTCACCGTCTCACGCATTTTAGCCACAGCAGGCGTGACCTTATCGGCCAGCAGGTGGCCGCCCAGCCCGGGCTTGGCGCCCTGGGCATATTTGAACTCCACGATGCGCACCCTTTGAATCGTCTCCTCGCGCACGCCGAACAGCCCGGTGGCAACCTGTGTAATGGTGTGCTCGTCGTAGGGCCTCAGCCTCTCCATGTAGCCGCCCTCGCCCGTGCAGGTGAAGGTATTGAAGGCCACGGCGGCCTGCGCCTTGGAAAGCTGCGTCACGTTGCTGACCGACCCGAAGGACATGCCGCCGCCGTACCAGGGAACATCGATCTTGATCTGCGGCCTCCCGTCTCCACGCCGGTTGAGCTCAAGGCTGGTGTCGATCTCGTCCGGCGACAGGTCGACCGGCGGTACGGCGGGGAACCTGAAGCGCAGGCGGTCGAATCCGCCGCCCGAGTTGCCGCACTCGTACTGATATCCATATTCGGGATCAGGCGGAGATCCGGTCTCGGCCATCTTCCAGGTGGCGAGTATCAGGTCGGACGTCCAGCGATGATCGCCCAGCACCTTCATCATAGGATTCTCCACCATCTTCAACGCGCCATTGGGGCAGAGGTCGACGCAGTAATGTCCCGTCTCCCTGCACGAGGGTCCGATACACACGTTCTGTCGCGGGGCAGCGAAGTACTTGTAGCCGCCCTTGAGCACGTGAACGCCCTGAGGGCACACTTCGGCGCATTTGCCGCACAGCTTGCAGGCGTCGCTGCGGCGAATAATATACTTGGCGATCTCGTTGCGGTAACGCGGCGGCGCCGGCTTGATTACGCGCCGGACCTCGACCTGGGGCACCAGCGTCTCGAGAGTGCTCTGCGGCAGGTCCTGTTCAGCCATTTCTTCTTGCACCAAAGAGTTTACCAAAGGTTGCCTCCTCGATCTCTTCAAAGAAAAGCGCCCTGCCCGCCTCGCCGCGCAGGCGGCGGACATCGCGTATACCCATTGCGCCCATGACTTCTATCAACTGGTCGTGCCATGCGGCGATCAGATTGGTCATGCGGCCCACGCCGTAGTCTGTATCTATCTCCCTGATGCCGGCCCGGCAGGCCAGGCCGTCGTTGCACTGCCTGCACAGGGTGCATTCCAGGGCTATTAATAAAGGCAGGTTCACCGAAACCAGGTCCGCGCCGCAGATGACCTGTTTGGCCATGTGCTCGGCCAGCGCGATGCCCCCTCCGGCTATCAGCGTGACCTCGTTCCTGATGCTGCGCTGAACCAGCGCTGTATGTATCTGCCGCAGCATGTCCTTGATGAACCGCGGGCTGCCGGCGTTAAGTTCATTGCCGTTGACGTCGGCCACCAGGTGCAGGGTCTCGATATACGGTTTTCCCGCCAGCTCTATGCTGCGCTCCACGCCGTGTGCATCCAGATCGATCCTGACCGCCACCACGATAGCGGGATTTACGGCCTTGAGCTCCGCGATGCGCTGCTCCAGGCCGGCGCCGTCCCCGATCTCCACCAATCTCATTTTCCGCAGCAGTGCAGCAGCAGGCAGGGCCGCTGAGGGGCCGATATAGGCGGCCAGGCCGGGCAGATACTGCTCCAGGTCGTTGCCCAGCAAATCCCACTCATTGTAATCTACGATGGCGATGGTGCCTGTCTGCGCCGCAACCACTTTGAAGATGGGCAACAGGTTGGGCAGCCTGTAGCCCTGCGGCATCATGTCGATGACCATGGGAATGGGTATGTCCACCAGCGGCGGCAGACGGCCTTCAAGCGTATTGGTCTCAAATTGCAGCAGGGAGGGTTTTCTGCCGATATCCACGGCCGTGCTGATATACTCGCGGCCGTGTATGCCGTCGCGTGTGGGACGGACTATCTCCGACATGTCGGTCCACATCGAATCGAAGCCCGCGCCGGAGAAGGGGCCGCGGTATCCCGCGCCTGAGACCGGGATGCGGGCGGTCTCCGCCTGTGTCCAGGTCGTCTCGATCATCTGGGGGGTCCAGTAGCCGTTGCCCAATCGCTCATACACAGGGTTGAGCGAGAGCGAAAGCAGGCCCTTGGTGCACTGCTGCACGCAGGAGAAGCAGCCCATGCACTGGAAGAACAGTGCGTCCATCTCGCGCATGTCGCGGATATAAGCGGACTCCTCGCGGTAGCGGTCGAAGACGCAGGCCCGCTTGACGCAGTTATGACAGCCTGCGCAGTCCTCGCGCCAGTCCACGACACCGCACCTGCCTATGCGCGGTCGCCGCGGCGGCACCGGTCTGGTCTTGATGTGATACTTATCAGGCATATCTTCGTTCCCCGCTCAAAGGGTCATGGATATCAGCGCAGGCACGGCCGATTCGTTTCCGCCGGAAAAGATGTGTATACCGCGCAGGCCCGGAAGGGCCTTGAGCTTGCCGATCGTCTCAGCGCAGATCGCCAATCCCTCTTTCCTCTGAGCTTCCTCGCCGCCTGCCGATTCCAGGCGCGCGATTACATCTTCGGGTATATTGAAGTCTGTGAATGTGGCTTTAAGCCTCTTTGCTTCGGCCGCGCCGCTGAGGGGAAGCACGCCGGCCAGGATAGCGGTCTTCTGCGCGATGCCTTCGGCTTTGAGGGCGTCGAGCCACAGCTTGAAGCCTTCGATATCGAAGACGGCTTGGGTCTGGAGGAATTTGGCCCCGGCCCGGACCTTCTTTTTGATGCGCATAACATTGAGATCGAGCGGCCCGAGCGCCGGATTGGCGGCGGCGCCCGCCAGCATTGCGAAGGCACCCTCGATCTTGCGCCCATCCAGCAGCACGCCCTCTTCAACCATGGCGTTTACGGCAGCGGTCAGCTGGACAGAATCGATGTCGAAGACGTTGGTCGAATCGGGGCATCCGATGAGGGCCTGGTGGTATCCGCTGAGGCAGAGAACGTTCTTGATGCCCAGTGAGGCTGCACCGAGCAGGTCGGATTGCAGGGCGATGCGGTTCCTGTCCCTGGTCACGACCTGATAAACAGGTTCGATACCGGCACGGAGCAGGATGATGGATGCGGCAAGGCTGGACATGACCACGCCGTAATGGTTGTCGGCGACGTTCACGGCAACGGGGCCGTCCCTCAACGCAACGGCGCATTCTTCCACAACGCGTGTGTCCGCCCCGGGACGGGGCAGATACTCCGCCGTCAGTATGAAATCCGTACCCTCGATTTTCGCGACCAGTTGACTAGTAGATCTCATTATCTTTTCCTTAATCAAAAGATATCGTATAGGCTATTGTTATTCCTTATCGAGCTCCAGCTCATCGCCGGCGTATGCGTTGCGCGGCGATGCTTTGATACTGGCGCGGAAGGCTTCCAATTCCTTTCTGACCTGCTCCACACCGCCTTCACCCAGCTGGATCATGACCATGCGCCCCCGGCCCAGCCCTGTCTCCTCCAGCAGGGCGTCCACGGCTTCCACCCGTTTCTGTGCCCGCAGGTTGCCCTCTATGTAACGGCAATCTCCCTTTTTACAGGTGACCACGGCCACTCCATCCGCGCCGGTCTCGAAGGACTTGGTAAAGTAGAGGATGTCAGCCTTGCCGGAACACGGCAGCGGGATCACCTTGAGATCGATCCCATGTGCGCCATTTCCATTGGACAGCTCAGCAGGATCCAGGCTGCTCGAACAGCAGAAGAGATCGATCTTGACCCTATCCTTGTTTGATACATACATTTCATGCTGCCTATACGGCTTATGGAAGCCTGTTGCCGTATTATAACAACACAATAGGGGGCTGTCAAAAACTTTTGTCACAAATTTGCCGCAAGGCAAGCTGAAATGGAAACGGCCCTGTTAAGGGCCGTTTCATAATAGTCTATGGTTTTAGATATCTGTGATTAATACCTTTTCGAGCCGCCTCTGCCGCCGCCGTAGCCTCCGCGCTGGCCGAAGGAGGACTTGCCTCCTCCACGACCACCGCCGCCACCGCTGCGTCCACCGCCACCGCCGCCCTCTCCTCTCGGTCGGGCGCCGTTGACGGTGATGGCACGTTCCTTGAGCTTCTTGCCGTTCAGTCCGGCGATGGCCGCCTGGCCTTCCTGCAATTTGGGCATCTCCACAAAGCCGAAGCCTTTGGATTGCCCGCTGTAGTTGTCCTTGATGATGGCAACAGACGAGACCTCGCCGAAGGCTTCGAACTCAGTCCTGATGTCGCTCTCGGTTACCTCGTAAGCCAGGTTTCCCACGTATATATTCATGGTACGATTATTTCCTCCTTAATTTAAAAGGCGCGGGGATATAATCTCCCCCCTGCGCCTGCAGTGCCTGCCGCGATTACCTTCTGGGATTTATGGTGCTGTAGCAATCGCTGCAGTAAACCGGTTTGTCCTGTCGCGGCTCGAAGGGGACCTCGGTCTCTTTACCGCACTGTGCGCACTGCGCAGGGTACATCTTGCGCTGGTAGCCTGACCTGCCGCCGTCGCGGCTTGATTTCCTGGCCTGCCTGCAATCGGGGCAGCGTTTGGGCTCATTGGCGAACCCCTTGGATGCGTAGAACTCCTGCTCCGTCGCGGTGAAGGTGAAATCCTTGTTGCAATCCGCGCAGTTGATAGTTTTGTCGGTGAAACCCATGTGATGACCTCCTGATTTAATTTTAATGGCTTTTGGTTGCGGTCATCCAACATGAGAAGATATTAGAGGAAGATCGAGAGTTAATCTACCGAAGCTGGCAATAACCTTAACAGAAACCACTATGTATACTTTACAATAAAATACTACATAATGCAATTAGTCAATAATACAAAGTGCGTCACATCAACAGGCGCAGTCATATTCCGTTTGCAGACATCGCTACTTTTTTTAAAAACCGCTGCCCCTATTTAACATCTGGCTTCCGCATCTGTTATACTTCTCTTTCCCATTTTTAATATGAATGATCTGAGCTTCTTCAAACGTTACACCGCGCCCTGTCTGGTCGCTTTCCTGCAGTCGACTTTACTGTGGGCCATCCTGACCTATATCACGATCTACTGGGTGGACATGGGCTACAGCCACCTGCAGGTGGGGATACTGATTGCCGTTTTCCCGCTGGTGTCACTGGCCCTGATGATACCTTTCGGGGTTTTCGTCGACCGCATATCGCCCAAAAAGCTGATCCTGGCCAGCCAATTTATCTTCGCCGTTAGCATCGCGGGGCTGATGATGACGCAGGATTTCTGGCTGACAATGCTGTTGCTGGCAGTGGGCGGCGCAGGCAACGCGCTTTTTAACAACGCCCTCCCCGCGCTCTTCTACAAGACACTGGGCAGCAGCATACGCGGCCTCAAGCTGGGTTTTTTTACGGCAGGCATACTGGTAGGGTACGGGCTGGGCTCCCTGCTGGGTGGTTACATATACACGGACTTCGATATGAACGCCATCTTCCTGTTCGCGCTGCTAGGTACGGTCCCCATGTTGCTGCTGTGCCTGTTTCTGGCGGACGTCCCCGGCACCAGAATCAAGCTCAGCGATTACCGGGCCGACCTTTCCAGCAAGTCGGTGCTTGTCTTCGTCATACTTGTTTTCGCATTCTCCCTGCACGCCGGGGCAGAGCAGTCCAGCTTCAGCCTCTTCCTCAACAAGGACATCCGGATGGACAAGGAATCAGTGGGCTGGCTGTACTTCATCCATGCCAACGTTATGGCCGTGCTTTCGATCGTCAGCGGGTACTATGCTGATCGCGTCAACTCGCGGGGGAAAGGGCTGGCCACCCTTTATTACGTCGGTATAGCCGTATCAGGCCTGACCAATATCATGCTGATGTTCACCACTAACTTCGGCAATGTCCTGGCCACGCGCCTGACCCATGCCGTGGGCGACAGCCTGACGCTGGTGACCCGCAGCCTGATAGTATCCAACCTCTTCATCACCACGCGCATGGGCGGCAACCTGGCCACCGTCCAGACCACCGTGACGCTGGGTACCCTCTGTGGCGCCATCATCAGCGGGGCATTCACAGGATATGCGACGGGATTCGCCATCGCCGGCGCCGCGGCCGTCCTGGCAGTGATCTATGCCTTAATCGTCAAGCCTGAATTCTGACCGTGTTTTGAGTTAGAATATAGACAATATAGCTTCCCGGGGGATGCAGTATGCCGGCTAACCTGACGCCGCAGTATTTTGAAGCGGAGCGACGCTTCAAGAGCGCAACCACGCCGGAGGAGAAGATCCAGGCGCTGGAGGCCATGCTGGCCGTGATGCCCAAGCATAAAGGCACCGACCATCTGCAGGCCGACCTGCGGCGCAAGATCGCCAAAATCAGCGAAGAGGCCGAGAGAAAATACGCCACCAGCCGGAAAAACTTCAATGTGCGCAGGGAGGGGGCGGGACAGGTGGCGCTGATCGGACCACCCAACACAGGCAAGTCGCTGCTGCTGGCTTCTCTGACCAGCGTAAAGCCCGAGGTTGCCGGTTATCCCTTCACTACAAAGTCGCCCAACGTGGGCATGATGCCATTCGAGAACATCCAGATACAACTGGTGGACATGCCCGCCATCAACATGGAGGAGTCGCGCGTCTGGGCCAACACGGTGCTGCGCAATGCCGACCTGCTGGCCATCGTGGTGGACCTCACCAGCGATCCCGTACGGCAGGTCGAAGAAACGCTGCAGGGGCTGGAGGAGATTTCGGTCGTACCTTATAAGTCCGATGTAGACAACAGCGGTACCGGCCTGAGGGAGCGGCGCGCCTTTATCGTAGCTAACGTGGGAGACCTGGATATCGACGACGTAGGGATAAACGCCCTTAATGCCAGGTTCGGTGGGTGGCTGGACGCTGTGAGAGTATCGGCAGCGGAAAAGCAGAACCTGGAGGAGCTCAAACGTCAGATCTTTACGCGCCTCAAGATCATGCGCGTACATACCAAGTCGCCCGGCGCCAGGGTGGACCTGACCGATCCTGTTATCCTGCCGGCAGGCGCGACTATCAAAGACGCAGCCGAGGCTGTGCACAAGGATTTTAAGTCCGCGCTGCGCTTTGCCGTGATCTGGGGATCAGGCAAGTTCGACGGACAACGTGTCGGCCCTGAGCACGTGCTGCGCGACAACGATATCATCGAACTGCACGTGTAGGCCTCAGACGGGTTTAAGGTATAATTCCATATAAATGATCGTCGCTATCAGGAAAAGTATCAGCTCCCTAAAAAAGGATAGGGAGCACGGTGCCGGATGGCTCACCCTGCGGGCACTCGAGATAATCCGCGAGGCCGCTTCGCTGGACCCGGCCGAAAGCCCGCAAAAACTCCTGTCATCGCTCACCGGCGTCGCCGGCGCGTTGATCAGCGCGCGCCCGGCCATGGTATCCATCGCCAATTATGCTCTCTATTATCAGGAAGAACTCCAGTCAGCCGCTGCAACCTCCAGATCGCCCCAACGGCTTAGAAAAGCAGCCTTCAGCATCGCCGACCGCCTGATAAAGCGTCAGCAAAAATCCACAGCCGCCGCGGCGCGCAACGCGGCTGCGCTGGTTGGCAAGCGCAGTATCGTTATGATCTGCAGCTACAGCTCGGCCGTCTGCAGCGCACTGGAGCTGGCACGGCGCGGGGGTAAGGACTTCAAAGTACTGGCCGTCGAGTCGCGCTATAAAAAGATATCCTACGGTGAAACGGCCCTGCGCCGCCTGCAGGAGTCGGGCATCAGCGGCAGGATTGTGCCCGATAATCAAATAATCTGGCAGACAGCGCGAGCGGACCTGGTGCTGTGCGGCGCCGACGGTGTCTCGCTTCACGGATGGCTGATAAACGGGACGCCCTCTCTGGAGCTGGCGCAGACGGCTCTGCGCAAGAAACGCCCTTTCTATGCCGTATGCGAGACAAGTAAGATCGACGCCCGCGGACTGACCGCCGGCCTGCCTGAGCCCGAGCCCGGCTTCGACATGGTTCCACTCGAGATGCTCTCGGGGCTGGTCACGGAAAAAGGGATGATGAAGCCGGAGGAGATATATAAATTCACCTTCGATGACCTGACGGGGAGCATGAGTGACCGGCCTCATTGATACGCACGCCCATCTCGACGAGATGGAGGACCTCGCTGCAGCCGTCGAGAGAGCCAGGCTGGCGGGTGTGGCCGGCATCATCGCCGTAGGGCAGGATTTAAGCTCTAATACCAGGAACCTTGAGATGTCCGCCCGTTATCCCGCATTTGTTTACCCTGCGCTCGGCCTGCATCCCTGGGCCATCGGCAGGCTGGACGAGGCGCAACTCGAGCAAAATATCGGTTTCATATCTAATAATCTGCACAGGGCCGTCGCGCTGGGCGAGGTCGGCCTGGATTATGACAAACGGGTGCTTAAAACGGCGGGCAAGGATATGCAGAAGGAGGTGCTGCGGCGGCTGCTGGCGCTGGCCCTGCGCCATGATAAGCCGGTCTCGCTGCACAGCCGCTACGCCTGGAAGGATGCTCTGCAGGAGGTCGCAGCCGCCGGGATAAGGAAGCTGGTCTTCCACTGGTACACGGGATTCTCCAGCACGCTGGCCGAGCTGATCGAAGCCGGATATTGTATCTCGGCCACGCCGGCTGCAGAGTACCACGATGAACACCGCCGCGCCATCAGGGAAGTCCCGATCAATAATCTGCTGTTGGAGACAGATTGCCCGGTTTATTACGGCAGGGAGCAGCGTTACCGCTCGCAGCCGTCCGACGTCGTGCGCAGCCTCAAAGCGGCGGCTTTAATCAAAGATATTCCTGAAGAAGAAGCGGCAACCGCCACCACGGCCAATGCCTGCCGGTTTTTCGGCCTGCCCGTTTAGACCGAAGAATTTTTATTACGTCATTGCGGGAATATAAAAGACTGCAATGGCCGATCCGAATGCAGCATATGTGAAGTAACGGACTTGCAGTCTCTGCTCATTCGTACGAATATGTACTATAATATAAAATCATGTGCCTCAAGTTGATGCGGGAAGACATACATGCCGCTATGGAGCGCGATCCGGCGGCACGCAGCGCCTGGGAAGTATTTTTTCTCTACCCCGGCTTACACGCGTTGTGGTGGCACCGTGTCGCCAATTTCTTCTACAGGCATAGATGCTACTTCACGGCACGCCTTATCTCGCAGACCAACCGCTTTTTCACCCAGATCGAGATACATCCGGGGGCTATTATAGGCCGGCGTTTTTTTATCGACCACGGCGCGGGCGTGGTGATCGGCGAAACGTCCGAGATCGGGGATGACGTACTCATGTACCAGGGCGTTGTGCTGGGGGGCACAACCCTTTATAAAAAGAAGCGTCACCCCACGATAGGCAACAATGTCGTCATCGGTTCGCGCGCCATCGTACTGGGCGCTATAACCGTTGGTGACGGCGCCAGGATCGGATCAGGATCGGTGGTAATCAAGTCGGTACCGCCCGGAGCGACCGTGGTGGGTGTGCCGGGCCGTATCGTGGAAGAAACGCGTGATCATGGCATCGACCTGGACCACAACCGCCTTCCCGATCCAGTGGCCGAGGCCATCCGTCTGGTACTGGCCGAGAACGATAAGCTGAATGAGCGTATACAGCGTTTGGAGAATGCAGCAGGTTTGATCCCGCCGGAAGACGATTTAAAGCAAGCGGAATCCAAGATCAAACGCGAATTCGAAGAACACTACGAGATTTAAACCGTAATCGATCGCCTCATATATGTATACGGATATTGAGGCTTCCTGTTTGCCCACCGAAATCAAACGGATTAAAATTAGTCAACTATCCTGATATGAAAGCTATTATTCTTGTCGGCGGCGAGGGTACCAGACTGCGTCCCTTGACCTATTCATTAGTTAAACCGATGGTCCCTGTTGCCAATAGGCCCTTTATAGAGCATGTTATCCGCAAGCTGGCTCTGCACGGGATCGACGAGATTGTGCTGGCTATGGGTTACAAGCCCGACTCGATTTACGCATATTTCAAGGATGGCAGCGGCCTGGACGTCAGGCTGACCTACAGCCTGGAGGAGAAGCCGCTGGGCACTGCCGGCGCCATTAAAAACGCCGGCAGCCATGTCAAAGAAGCCTTCTTCGTCCTCAACGGCGATTGCTTTTCAGATATCGATTACTCTGATATGTACAAACAGCACGCGCGTAATAAGGCCAGGGCGAGCATCGCACTCACGCACGTGGATGACCCCACCAGGTTCGGCGTGGTCGAAACGGATGAGTCGGGACGTGTTCTACGTTTTATAGAGAAGCCGAAATGGGAGGACGTGACCAGCCACTGGATAAATGCGGGAGTATATATACTTGAGCCCGAGGTGCTGGATTATATTCCGGACAACCAGTTCTACATGTTCGAGAACGGTGTATTCCCCCGCTTGCTGGAAAACGGAACGCCCTTTTACGCTTACCACAACCGGGCGTACTGGATCGACATGGGCACACCCGAACAGTACCACCGTGTCAACAGCGATTTACTGCTGGGCAATTGTTCCTCTCCTTTGCACGTAGCCCGCGACCTGATCATCGGTGATGGATGCGAGATAAATCCTTCCGCCCGTCTGACCGGACCGGTTATGCTGGCGGAGGGATGTAGTGTGGGCGCAGAGACGCGGATTACAGGTCCCGCCATTTTGGGCCGCCGCTGCCGCATAGCCGGCGGCGCGGTTATTGAGAATTCTCTACTGTGGGACGAGATAACGGTCGCTGAGGACGCGATCATTATTAACAGCATTATTGCCAGCGGTGCTAAGATAAATAAGGGACAACGCCTGCAAGGGCAAACAATCAACCAGAGGGCGCCAACTACACAATAAACAACTATTTTGGAGGCAAGATGGCTGACAACGTAAAAACCGTTAGTGAAAAGGAATTCAAGGCAAACGTGCTGGATGCGGCGCGGCCGGTGCTGGTGGATTTCTGGGCGGTTTGGTGCGGGCCCTGCAAAATGATCGCTCCGCTCGTGGACGAACTGGCCGGCGAATATAAGGACAGGATAGAATTCGCCAAGGTCAACGTGGACGAGGCGCCCAAGGTAGCCTCCAGCTACAACGTGATGAGCATTCCCACGCTTATCGTATTTAAGGGAGGTAAACCCTTCGAGCAACTGGTGGGCTACCGCCCCAAGAAAGACATTCAGAAACTTCTGGATAAGGTCTTAGCTTAGTAGTGAACCAGTTAAGCGACGTCACCTACTGGACAGCTTTCATAGCGGGTTTGCTGTCTTTTTTTTCGCCCTGTGTGCTTCCGCTGGTCCCCGCCTACCTGGCCAATCTGGCGGGAACATCGGCCATAGATACGGGCGCCAGCCGCAGGGTATGGCCCACGCTGCTGCACAGCGTGGCCTTCGTGCTGGGATTTTCCATCCTCTTCATCCTGATGGGGGCATCGGCCGGCCTGATCGGATCGTCCATCATCGCATACTCCGACACACTTCGTATCATCTCCGGCATAGTCGTTATAATCTTCGGTGTCTTCCTCATAGCCGCCTATAAGATCCCCTGGCTCAACTACGAGAAAAGGCTGCATATGCAGGGGGCGCGCAACCCCGGCTATATCAGGTCGCTGCTGATCGGGGCGGCCTTCGCAGTGGGATGGACGCCCTGCATAGGGCCAATCCTCGGCTCGATACTCTTTATCGCATCTTACACCGGCGAGACGATCAAAGGCGCCGTACTGCTGGCTGTCTATTCCATGGGCATGGGCATCCCCTTCCTGCTGATCGGCCTGGCCTGGAGCTATGTAGTGCCTTTCTGGAAAAACATCACGCGTTACCTCGGCCTCATTTCTATTTTAAGCGGCGTGCTGCTTATAATAGTCGGTATATTGATGCTGACCGGCCAGCTTACCTGGCTGAGCCGGTTTGCAACCTGAATGCGTTATAACAGGAGAGAGACATTCATGAAATCTGCATCAGCCATCATTCTAACAGCGCTCTTCTGCGCCGTCCTGCTGGCCGGCTGCGGGACGCCTGCAGTGTCATGCCCCAAGATCGGCGACAAAGCGCCCGATTTCACCCTTCCCGGTATCGACGGGATAAACCATAGTCTGAGCGACTATGCGGGCAAACCTGTTGTGATCAATACCTGGTCGACCAGCTGTATCGAATGCAAGAAAGAGATGCCATACTTTAAGGAAGTGGTAGAGCAATATGGGCCAAAGGGCCTGGTCTTCCTTTCTATAAATACCCAGGACAGCATTAATACAACCAAGAGCTATCTCAGCCAGAACGGATACAGCTTTATAACCCTGATCGATTTAAAAACAGTCATTTATCAGAAATTCTGCTGCCCCAAAAACGCCGACCCAAACACGTTTTTTATCGGAACAGACGGCTACATTAAATCTATAAAGATCGGCAGCTTTGCCACCAAGGAGGAACTGGCCAGCGAAGTGCAAAAAATTATGCCCTGAGGCATGAATGACGGCCGATTCGCCTCACGAGCTCCAGCGATTTTTCAAAAGGGACTGAGACGTTGATCATATTATTATTCTCTCAAAGGAGATATTCTTCAGGATCATCGCTGTGACCGGGAAATATTATGGATCTTTCAAAAACGAACAAATTACTGTGTATAGTCCTGGCTGCGATTATCATACTTATTGCAGCGGTTGCTGTTGCAGACAGATTGATACATGCCGATTCCGCGATACCGGTCCCCGGGTCGGCAGCTGAGCCTGCATCGCAAACAGAAGTTAAAACAGGGACAAAGATCGGCTTTGCCGCGCCCGATTTCACACTGCCCACCACGGACGATAAGGAATTCAAACTCAGCGATTACCGCGGTAAAAATGTGATACTCAATTTCTGGGCCACCTGGTGCGGCCCCTGCCGTCTCGAAATACCCGCGTTTAAAGAGATACACAGTAAATACAACGACGGCAGCATTGTGATTGTCGCCGTCAGTTCCCAGGACGATCCGGACAGCACAGCTTACTTCGCCACGGTCAACGGCATGGATTTCGTTATACCCCTCGACCCGCGAGGAGTTGTATCCGACCTCTACAACATCAGGGGAATGCCCACCACTTATTTTATCAACGACAGGGGCATCATCACATCCATTAAAATCGGCCCTTTTATCAACGTTGAGGAGATAGAGGAACGTCTGAACTCATCCAAATAAAGCTGACCTGACGCTAAAATTCAGTTATAATATGTCAAATACGGTGTTTTTACATGAGTGATAATAATAGCCTGCTCAAGAAAGTTGAGCTGGACAAATGCCGCGAAGGGCTGGCCCTGCTGCAAAGCCGTTTTAAAGTCGGAGAGATCGGAAGCGACGTATTTGATTCCGAGAGCAAGATCTTGCTCAATAAAATTAGTCTGCTGGAAAAAGAAGTAAATAAAATACCCCTCTCCGCGGGCGATAAATTCAAAAAGCACCGGGCGCTCATAGTGATTATAGCCGCCGTGGCGCTTGGCCTGCTTCTTTGTGCTGCGGTGATACTGCTGGTGCCGAGGCCGGGCACAGACGTAGGCAATATCGCCCCCGATTTCGTAATGCAGCTTACTGACGACAACACCACGGCGCTCAGCTCTTTCCGCGGTAAAAGCGTCGTGCTTGTTTTCTGGGACAGGGATTTCTGGGACGATGACTTCTTTCGTGTAAACGGCGTGGTGCGCAGGCTTTACACGCCGGACAAGCTCAACGAGCTCCTGGAAAAATATCCTGCGGGTGACCTGGCCATTATCGCCATCGCCTCAGGCGCCGGCAGCAGCGAGATAGATAACATGGTGAAGGAATACGATTTGGCTTTCCCGGTCATCAGCGACACTACGGGCAAGCTTCGTTCAAGCTACAACATATCGTATGAGCCTACCTGTGTTTTTCTGGATAAGAACGGTATCATCAGGGCCAGGGTGGAGGGCCCCATCACAACCATATCCGATTATGAACAGATCATCCACGCTACCGGCAGCGGCCGTAGCATTAATAAGTCGCAAGCACCCATAATGAACGTGCTTGTCCAGTCCAACAACGAGAAAAGCGCCATGGTGACCTGGAGCACCTCGCTCCCGACCACTACACAGGTCGATATTGACGGCAATAATATACAGACAGTGATAACGCCCGCTCCGGTTACCCTTCACTCACTCAGTATCAATGATTTGTCCCCGAATACCTCCTACCACATCAGGATTTTGTACAACGTGAATTATATCAACGTTTCGGAACACTCCTATAGCGCGCTGGCCGATACGATAGTCTCGAAACGCTATCTGGCCACGACTTCGAGAACGGATTCGAGCTATCCGGAGATATCGGGAGCAGGGACCAGCTCGATCACGGATTCATCAATACTGGTAACATGGAAAACCGATGAGCCAGCCAGCGGCGAAGTCGACATCAGCATCGGCAGCGATATTCTGGGCACAGAATCCCAGGGAGATCGTCTGGCAATCTGGCATACGGTCAAGCTCGATAACCTGATGCCGGATACAGAGTATCGTTTAAAGATCAGATCAAAGGACACCGGCGGCAAGGAATCTACTCAGGACCTGCCATCGGTCAAGACGCTGAGTATGGTTGAGACAGCTCCTCAGGTGGGCAAAAGGGCGCCCGACTTTATCCTGAAATCTATAGACGGCACGGAGTATTCTGTGAGCCAGTTCCAGGGCCGCAAGGTCATGCTGAATTTCTGGCTGGAAGGCTGCCGCGCCTGTGAGCTTGAGATGCCGATTATTCAGACAGCCTACGATAAATACGGCCGCGACGAGCTTGCCGTGCTGGCAGTCAACGTGCGTGGAGACGTCGACAAGGTCAAATACTTCGTCGCCAATGAGAGATTATCGTTCCCCGTGCTGATGGACAGTGACGGCCTGGCGGATGACCTCTACAAAGGTCCGTTCTTCCCCACCACCTTCTTTATCGACTCCACCGGCATTATCCGGGAGATCAGGACCGAACGTTTCCAGACCCTCAGCGAAATCGATGAATCGCTGTCCAAATTAGACTGCTGCAAATAGCCCTGTTTACCGGGTTGAGGGGCCAATGATATGGGTAACAGACATCATTACATCACCTGGCTGATAGTACTTGTTGTCCTCTTCACATCAGGCACGGTCGGCTTCATGCTCATCGAGCACTGGAACTTCTTCGATTCCTTCTATATGACGGTCATCACCATCGCCACACTGGGCGGTGAGATACACCCGCTCTCCACTGCCGGCCGTGTTTTTACCATCTTGCTCACGCTATTTGGAGTAGGTACTGTTATCTATATCCTTACAAGCATTGTGCAGGCTACACTGGAAACTGAGTTCGGATCGTTCAGGAGGTCCCGCATGGAAGCCAGAATCAGGAAGCTCGACAACCACTTTGTGCTGTGCGGTTACGGCCGCGTTGGCGAGGCTATAGCCGGTACGTTAAAACAACAAAAATCCGACTTTGTGGTTATCGACCACAGCATCAACAGCTATAACCGGGCCGTCCAGGACAGCTGCCTGGTCATAATGGACGATGCAACAAAACACGATGTCCTCAAACACGCCGGTATTGAAAAAGCCCGGGGACTGATCACCGCCTTCGGCGACGACGCTTATAATACTTATGCCGTACTGACCGCACGCGAAATCAATCCCATGCTCACCATCATCGGACGAGCCAACAACAACGACGCCGTGCGCAGGCTCAAGCAGGCCGGCGCCACCCATATCATCCTGCCCGAAGTGATAGGCGGCCAGCAGATGGCCCGCCTGGCCTTGAGGCCGACCACAGTCCAGTTTATCGAGACAGTCCTGGCCAATAACGAGGGCGAGTACCTAATCGAAGAAGTCTACATCAATGAAAATTCCACCTTACTCGGCAAGACCATCAAGGACTTAGAGGAAAAATTTGCGGGTGTTCGTATCATGGCCATCAGAGAGAAGGATGGCGATATAATCATTAATCCCAGCCTGAAAACAACTGTCGAGATAGGGGGTAGTCTCACTGCTTTCGGCACCATGCAACAACTGCAGGAGATCGAAGGCTGTTGTTCAATTACACGCGACAGTAAGGGTCACATAGTGCCCGACCTGTAAGCACCTTGATGCCACAATCCGGCATCAGATAAGCCGGTAAAATGTACTCAGGGTTGAGGAATTTTCTGGCAACCTCCGGAGTTATACTGTAAGATTTATCAGGCCGTAACCCGGTTTATTTTTCTTCATAAGGACTTGCCAATGAGTTTACGCGTCAAAAAAACACTGCTCTTCATTCTGCTTACATTCTTCATCGACTGGTCGATTGTCTTCCTCTATATCGCGCTGGGAGGCAAGGTCGACAGCCTCGGCATCGTGCTGCTGGCCGCGGTGTATATGTTTATTCCGATGATAGTCACAATTATCGTACAGAAGACTATTTACAAACAGCCGCTGGCCGGGCCGATGGGCATCTCATTCAAGTTCAACCCCTGGTTCTTCGCGGCATGGTTCCTGCCTCCCATAATCGCCTTTGCTGTGATGGGAGTCAGCCTGCTCATGCCCGGGATAACATTTACGCCCGATATGTCGGGCTTTCTTGCCCAGATGTCCTCCGCCCTCAGCCCGGAACAAATGGAGCAGGCTAAAGAGCAGCTGGCCTCCATGCCGGTACACCCTGTATGGCTGATACTGGTGCTGGCTCTCATCTCGGGAACAACCATCAACGCTATTCTTGGATTCGGCGAGGAGCTGGGCTGGCGCGGTTTCCTTCAAAAGGAGCTCTCCGTCATGGGTTTCTGGAAATCTTCCGCGCTGATCGGATTCATATGGGGTATCTGGCACGCTCCTCTGATCCTGCTGGGCCTCAACTATCCGCAGAATCCACAGATGGGCGTGTTGCTGATGACAGGCTGGACGATACTCCTGGCGCCTCTTTTCAGCTACATCCGCCTCAAATCGCGCTCGGTTATCGCCGCCTCAATCTTCCACGGCACCATCAACGCCGTACCCGGCCTGGCTGTTATACTTATATCCGGAGGAAATGAGCTGACCGTCGGCCTGACGGGGCTGGCCGGATTCATCGTTTTTGCGCTGGCCGATGTACTGATCTTCATCTATGACCGGTTTATCACCAGGGAAAAAGTTGATACTATTTTGAGACAGATGTCTACGGAGCCCTGAATGCAGCGCGGAGGATTGATCGAGCGTCTACCTCCACCACTCCTCAAGCTGGCCCTGACCGCCGGCAGGCTTGCCGGTAGATCCGGTGTAAAAGTATACATGGTGGGCGGCATCGTGCGTGACCTGATCCTGGGCCGGCCGTGCGTGGACATCGATCTGGCGGTTGAGGGCGATGCCGTCGGGCTGGCACTACAGATGGCGGAGAAAATGGGCGCGCGGCTGACTCTTCACAGGTCCTTCGGCACCGCGTCACTGAAAATCGATGGCTTCAACGTGGACCTGGCAACCTGCCGCAGCGAGATCTACCGCCACCCGGGCGCGTTGCCGGTAGTCAAACCAGGCAGTTTACAGGACGACCTCAAACGCAGGGATTTCACTATAAACGCCATGGCCGTCTGCGTCAATACGCCCGGCCGGGATGTCCTGACCGACCTTTTCGGTGGACGTCGGGACCTTTCCCAAGGACTGGTGCGCGTTCTGCACGATAAAAGCTTCCAGGATGATGCCACACGCATGATGCGGGCGGTACGCTACGAGCAGCGGCTGGGCTTCAAGCTTGAGCGCAGCACGGTCAGGCTGTTAAAGCGCAGCCTGGATATGCTGGATACGATCAGCGGAGATCGTTTGAAAAACGAATTGCTGCTCTGGCTTCATGAAGACCATTGTTATAATATCCTGCGCCGGGCCTCACAACTCGGTATCACCGGCAAGCTGCATCCCGCCCTCAAATGGAATCAAGCCATGAGTACGGCTTTCAGGCGGGCGGCTGCGCCGGATATCGTTAAAACCTCACCGCTGTATTTTTGCCTGCTCGTGTATAACCTGAACGAAGATGAGCTTTATGAACTGCTGGGGCGGCTCAACCTTGCCGGCGGCCGCCTGGATCTGCTGAGCAACCAGTCCCTGCAACTCAGGAGCATGTGTAAAGAGCTCATTAAACCGGCCATCAAGAGATCAAAAATATATTCAACGCTGCATGAATTCGATCCGATTGCCGTACAGACTGTCAGTTGTTACACTGTAAATCCCGGCCTGCGACGGAATCTCAAACTGTATCTGGACACGCTCCGTTACGTTAAAACTTCGCTGGGCGGCAACGAACTGTTGAAACTGGGATTACGCGAAGGGCCGAGGGTGGGAGCAATCCTCAATAAACTCCTGGCCGCCAGACTGGACGGAACGATACGATCTAAATCCGACGAGACTAAACTGGCGCGCCGGCTGGCCGGCTTTTAAAACCGCCAGCCGTTCAACAGCACCGGCAACTGGTGCCCGATGCTGCATAGTATAATCGCCCGCGGCACCTTGCCGCACCAGGTGGCCAGTATAAATTTCCACCACTTTATCTTGAGCGCCCCGGCGGCCAGTCCCATCAGGTCGAAGGGCACAATAGGCACGAGGGCCACACCGAAGACGGCCCATACGCCATAGCGCTGCATCCAGCCGACCGCCTTCTGATAGGCAGGCAACTTTTCATCGACTACTATCCTTTCGCCCGCATAGCCCACCCAGTACGATGTCATTTCACCGATGGCGTCTCCCGTGCCGGCGGCGAATCCCACCAGAATAGGGTTCCATATGATAGCAGCGGCAAGCATTATGGCTGCTCCGGGCGTGGGAACGAAAATAGTACAACTGCTGATCAGGCTGACTATGAAAACAACCAGATAGGCCAGCCACCCGTAACTCTGCAGAGAAATACTGAAGATGTCACGAAACTGGAAGAGCAGGAAGGCGATGGCGACGGACACCGCCAGCATGCCCAGCAGAAGCAGCCCCTCCTTGAACCACTTCACCCACCACCCGGCAGGCCTGGCACCCCCGTCAACCAATCTTTTGCCTTTTTACCGACGTCACTATATACGACTCCATATGACGGGACAGGAGATAGGCCTGGATATCGGATGCCCGCTTGCTGCTATCCAGCATGGTGAAAAGCACGGGCCCCGATCCGGCCAGATGTACCTCTGATGCCCCCGCCCGGTGGAATTCCTCTACATACCTGTCCAGTCCAGGGAAGGCCGCGGGCATCACTCTTTCGAAAACATTGAAGAGCGACAGCTGCCTTCTTTCAGCCCCGCTTTCGAATTGCCTTCGAACGGTTGTGGAGAAGGCGCCCTCGGAATAATGGGCCGGTTTGAGCAGGCTGTAAAGAGCGGCCGTCTTGCCGGACGATACCGGCACTTCAGGCCGGAGTAAAACAAACCAGGTCTGTTGCAGGTCGGCCAAAGGAGTAATCCGTTCACCCCTTCCCTCGGCCAGGCAGGTGCCACCATAAACAAAAAACGGCACATCCGAACCAAGCCCGGCCCCGATTGCCGCCAGTTTCTCTGCCGTTAATCCGAGCCGCCAGAGGGTGTTGAGGCCGCGCAGAACGGCTGCCGCGTCGCTGCTTCCACCACCCAAACCGGACCCCATCGGTATATGCTTCTCCAGGCCGATAACAACGCCCTGCTTGCAGCCGGCAGCCTCGCCCAACGTTTGAGCCGCCCGCAAAGCAAGATTAGCCCGATCCTCGACACCCGGCAGGCTGTATTTCAGTCCTGTATGGTCGGCGAGCTCCAGTGTTAATACATCGTGCATACTAATCGCCTGCATAATGCTGGATACGTCGTGATAGCCGTCGCTTCGCCGGCCCAGCACTTCAAGCACGAGGTTAAGCTTGGCAAATGCCTTCAGCGTCAGCACTTTCCTCCTCCTGCCGCAAGGTAAAGGGCCGACCATTCCTCAAGCGAGAGCGATCCGGGGCGCCTCCCGGGATCTATACCCGATCTGCGCAGTATACGCTCCGCCTGCGCTGATTCGATCTTCAGGCCGATGGCCAGCGAATTGCGGAGCTGTTTGCGCGGCGACGAGAAACCACAATGAACCAGGTCGAAAAATCCGTCGATATCGGCGATATTTAAAGCAGGCGCAGTCAGCATATTGAATTTAACAACGGCCGAATCTACTTTAGGCACGGGATAGAACGAGGCCGCAGGCACTCTGAGTATGATCTCCGGATTGCTGAAAAGCCGCATGCTGACCGCCAGGAAACCCATTTTGCCTTCCGGGGCAGTTACCTCCCTGGCCACTTCCTCCTGCATCATGATAATCATCAGCTCCGGCCTTTTATCGGCGCGCGTAAAATAACGCAGGATGGGGGAGGTGATGTAATAAGGGATATTTGCCACGACTTTGTAGGAGGAATCCTCTATCAGACTATGCAAATCCTGTTTGAGGATATCCGCATGAACAATAGTCACGTTGTGATGAACGGCCAGCTTTTTCCTGAGCCTGGACACCAGCCCGCCGTCGAGCTCGACGGCGATGACGCGGCCGGCGCCGTCCGCGAGCTTCTCCGTGAGCGCTCCCAGGCCGGGGCCCACCTCCAGCACTGTATCGTCCGCTGCAAGGGCGGCAGCCTCTATAATAGCCTCCCCTATGGAATCGACCACGAGGAAGTTCTGCCCGAGGCTTTTGCGTGCCCTGAGCCCCCGGCTTTTCAGCCGTCTCTGAAAACTATGTCCGGTCTCTCTATACTTGTGTGGCAACAGCCCGCTGCCTATTTGAAAAATAAAGGGCCGTGCACCGGCCTTCGACAGTGTCCTTCAGCTTACTTCCGCCAGCCGGCTCCGGCCAGGTGACCCTGCGTCACCCGGAGTTCACTATTTACCGCTGCTTCCTTCCGGACCTGACGGGATTCATAGCCCTCCGCCGCGCAAGACCCAACCTTCAACACCGCTTAACAGTTGCAGTTCTGAAAAACAAAACCTCGAGCCGGGATTCAGCCCCGCTATAGCGGATCTCGGGTACAGGGCACCGCTGGTTCCCCGCCTAGCACGGCCCAGCTCAAATACTACAATTAAAGAGCCTTCTTTTCAAGATTAAACGCCCCTGGCTATTCTTGCTATGAGGAATTCGGGCAGGCCCTCTTTTTCCATTTTGGCCTGCGTGGCCTCGATATCGTAGGTTACCCTGTAGTGATAGAGGGCGTTTTCTTCAGAATCATATATGGCGTAGCTGGCCCGTGAATCCCGGTCGCGCGGTTGCCCCACCCCACCGGGATTTACGATCAACCTGCTGCCGCCGAGCTTGAGGATATCTCCATTGCCCATATATCCCTCATTGACCGATATCCCTTCCTGCTCAAATACAAAAGGGACATGTGTATGCCCCACCAGGCAATACCTGGTATCGAAGCATTCGAAATTATCGGAGGCTGTGAAGGCGTGCGCGATATATTCCCACAGCGGCAGCCTGGGACTGCCGTGTACAAGGGTGAATTCATCACGCACCAGCACATCCGGCAGGCCGAGCAGAAATTCGCGGTCATCATCGCTCAGCTGCCCGGATGTCCACCGGTTGGCGCCGGCGGCCTCCGAGTTGAAATCACCTATATCGATTTTGCCCACCGCCGCCAGGTCATGGTTTCCGCACACGCAGGCCGGGTCAAGCGTCCTCAGCAGGCTGATACAGGCCGAAGGATCGGGCCCGTAACCGACCACATCACCCAGGCACCATACATGCCCGAATCCGCCGTGGTCACAGGCGTCTTCAAGTACCGCCTGGAAAGCTTCGAGGTTGGCGTGTATATCTGCGATGACGAGGTATTTCATGGAAAACTGATTATATCATACACATCGCGGCCGGCCGGTTGTGCCGGAATATGCAGGCAGTGTATATTAACAGCATGGCTATGTACTATTTCGCCTATGCCTCCAATATGAGCCGCAAACAGATGTCGGAACGCTGCCCCGACGCCAAAGCTGTTGCTGTAGCCACGCTGCCCAATTTCAAGCTGGTTTTCACCGGTTTCTCACGTCTGCGCAAAGGCGCGGTGGCTACAATCAGAGGTTCGCAGGGCGACAAGGTTATCGGCGCAGTCTATGAGATAAGCGAAGCAGGGCTGCGCAAGCTGGACAAATGGGAAGAGTATCCCGTCAACTATAAACACCTGGATGTGCGCGTTTATACCGACGGCGGCGATATGTACGATGCTATAACGTTCATTAAAGCCAGGCAGGAGGAGGAAGGAAAACCTTCACCCGCATACCTGGCCGTCATACAACAGGGCTTTCGGGACTGGGGCATCATCTGACCCGGTGCTTCAGTTGCTCTCGGTGATGACCACTTCGATCATCTTGTCGCCGTTCACCAGCTTTTTCAGCACGTCCATGCCCTGCGTGAGCTGCCCGAAAACGGTGTGCTTGCCGTTCAGGTGAGATTGCGGCGTATAGCAGATGAAGAACTGGCTGCCGTTGGTATTCGGGCCGGAATTGGCCATCGATAATGAGCCTGCCTGGTGTGTTCGGGAACTGAACTCGTCCTGGAATTTATATCCCGGCCCGCCTGTGCCGTTGCCGGTGGGGTCTCCGCCCTGCGCCATGAAATCGGGTATAACGCGGTGAAAGGTCAGCCCGTTGTAAAAACCTTTGCGCGCCAGTGTGACGAAGTTATTGACCGTGACCGGGGCGTCCTGCGGATAGAGCTCCAGCGCCAGGTCTCCTTTGGCTGTCTTGATAAGGGCCGTGTATTTCTTGTTGACATCGATTGTCATGGGAACGGGCGAATTATAGCTTTTAGGCTGTTGTGCGGGCATTTTGATCACTCCTGTCATAAATAGCGTTAGAACCGATCCGATCAGCACCACCGCCACGATTACCGGTACCATTATGGACTTATTTTTATACCAGGCCTTTTTTACAACTTTGTTTTTCTTGTTCCTTTTTTTAGACATAGCAGGTATCGCCATCCTTCACATTCAGCATTTGCTCCGCTCATAAACAGGGTGCTGCCATGACGCAGCACCCCGGGTGATACATTGCACAGATTAATATTCTACCAGCTTCCGAACACCGAAGTGTAGCCCAGCGCCAGCCTTACCAGCATATATACCAGGAAAATCACGCCCGACACGAAGATCCACAGGCAAAGCATACGCCAGAAAAGACCCCAGGCCAGGCCCCAGGTAGGTTTGACATCGAGTTGCCGGTGATAATGTGCGTCGGGGGCCACGGTTGGCGTCACCGGCTGCTGGGACATCGACATGCCTGTGATCATAGGGGCAGGGGTAGCTATGCCGGTTACGATGGGCATATGGGGAATTTGTCGCTGGTTACTCCCCAGGTGCGATCCGCATGATACACAGAACTGCTGGTTGGCGGCATTCTGTGCGCCGCAATTCTGGCATGTTACCATCTGCTGCATATTTCACCGCCTGAGCTTTACTTTCCTGCATTATATACGTGGTGCAACACTATAGCAAGACCCGCCGCCTACCTATCACAGGCCTGTGCTATAATCACAGCATGCGCATAGCGGAAATAGGCGAATTCGGGCTTATCTCAAAAATAGCCGCTCTTATCGATGAAAAAAGCGACGGGCAGTCGCCGGCCCGCAGGGATTTGCTGTTAGGCATCGGCGATGACGCGGCTGCCTGGAAAAGCCCCGGCGGTATCGAGCTTATCACCACGGATATCCTGGTGGAAGAGGTGCACTTCGATTTCGCTTATACAGACTGGAAAAATTTAGGCTGGAAATCCATGGCTATTAATATCAGTGATATAAACTCTATGGGCGGCAGGCCGCGCTATGCCCTGGTTTCACTGGCGTTGCCCGGTCGCGGCGAGGCGGCGGATGTGATTGATCTCTACCGCGGGATACTGGAGATATCCAATACCTACGGTATAGCTGTGGCCGGCGGAAACATCTCTGCTTCAGATAAAGTCGTTATCAATATCACCTTAACAGGGCTCGCAGATGTGAACATAATGACTCGTTCCTCGGCCCAACCCGGTGACCTGGTAGCCGTTTTCGGTTTCCCGGGCCTCTCGTCAGCCGGGCGTAAGACGCTCTCGCAGTTTATTGATCTGGATGCCGATGCGCTGCAGCTATTCAGGAACGCCCATCTCCGGCCTTCACCGGATTTTAACAACGGCCCCCTGCTGGCCGGCCTTGGTGTCAAAACGGCAATCGATATCAGCGATGGGCTGGCAGCCGATCTTACACATATCTGTATGGCCAGTGGAGTGGCGGCCACCTTACACTTAAATAATCTGCCCATCCATCCTCTGTTGAAAAGATATTTCGGCCGCGACAGCCTCAAAATGTGCCTGGCCGGTGGTGAAGATTACCAGCTGCTTATAACAGCTTCACCGGATGTACTGCAAAGAGTTAATGCCGCACTCGATCAGGCTCCTGTCGTTATTGGCGAGATAACGGAAGGTCAACCATACGCTGTATCTATACTCGACGAAGGTGGAAATCCCGTTCACATCGATTTCAGCGGTTGGGATCATTACAAACATCCTAATTGACCATTGATATGGCAGGTTTTACAGTTACCACTCACAGCCCGGAACAAACCCGCAGACTCGGCCAGGTCATCGGCCGACTGGCGCGGGGCAGCGACCTTTACCTGTTGAAAGGAAACCTCGGGACAGGCAAAACCCACCTGGTTCAGGGCATCGCCTTCGGATTGGGCATAGACGAGTACGCCTGCAGCCCTTCTTTCATGATAGCCCGTGAATATCACGGCCGGCTTCCTCTCTACCATCTCGACCTTTACAGGCTGGACCATATCGAGGAGATAGCCGGCCTCGGGCTGGACGAATACTTTCGCGAAGACTCTGTCTGCGCCATAGAATGGGCCGAAAAAGGAGCGCCCGTTTTGCCCGGGGACAACCTGACCATCAGACTGAAGCACCTGCCGGGCGAAAGGCGGGGGATATCTTTCATCCCCCATGGCAAAAAATACGATGAGATGGTCGACCGTTTGAAAATCGCACTGCGCAACGACAGGGAAGCTACATGGAACTTGCAATAGACACTTCGACATCCTGGGGCGGACTGGCGATCTCATTGGAGGGCAGCCCGGTTGCAGAGCTGACCTGGAAACCAGGCCAGAACCATACATCTGAGCTTTTCCCCAACATCGAAAGGTTGCTGCAAACAGTGAAATCGGACTTCAGGTCCCTGTCCGCAGTGTTCGTTGCCATCGGCCCGGGCAGCTTCAATGGGCTGCGCGCCGGCATCAGTGCGGCCAAAGGCCTGGCCTTCTCTCTCAACCTGCCGCTGGTCGGCATCAGCACACTTGAGGCTGAGGCTGTTATGTTTGCTTTTACCGGCCTGCCTCTATGCCCCGTGCATGATGCGGGCAGGGGAGAAATCGCCACCGCACTCTACTGTTATGCCGATGGCTGGCAGCAGCTGAAAGAAGAGCATCTCACCACAGTTGAAGCGCTGTGTGGAAAAACCGATCAAAAAACTCTATTTTGCGGCGAGATTCCTCCCGCTGCAATTGAAAATATCCGTGCATCGCTGGGGCACAATGCTGTGATTCCTGAATGGGAGCAGCGCCTCAGGAGGCCGGGAAGTATCTCTTACCTGGGCTGGCGTCGGCTGAAATCAGGGCAATCCAACAGCCCTGTTGCGCTACAGCCCCTTTATTTGAGACAGCCTCCCATAACACAGCGCAAAAAGAAATACTGACTGCCGGCGCCCGTCAATATGTCCCTGTCATATGCATCACATACAGGATGCCCGAACCTGATATCGATACCAGCCAGTCTAAAATGCTCGAGGCTGCAAGCAGATCGTTCAACCAGCCGAGCACCGGATAAATTCCCAGCAGCAACACCATCAATACCAGTCCAAGTGCCGCGTTGACCACGCTGAAGATACCGCCCAGCGCACTCCAGAAAAATCCACCGCTCCATATCTTGTCCAATAAATGGCGTGGCAGCAGCAGGGCCAGATGAAGTATGATCAACACTATGCCCATGGTAATCAGGAAAGTTAACAGCGACCGCCATAAATGGTCCGAGGCAAAACTCATCCAGACAAAGACATAATTTGTAAAAGCGCCCGTAATAGACAGCGCGACGATAAAAGCCAGCAGCCCGCATAATTCCCTGGGTGCTCCCTGTTTTAAACCGCCCAGAAAACTGAAGACCAGTATCAGGGCCACTATGATGTCGACGATGACAGCTGCGTAAACAGGCACTTCCATACCGATAATCCCTATTTTTCTCGGGTAATAGTCTATATGATTAAGCCGCGGACAACAATCTGAGAATAGCAAAATAACTGCATTAAAGATAAAATAAGTATCCGCTTACGGACAATAAATGAAGCTTGGAGAAGAAATGGAAAAAACGCTGGTATTGGTCAAGCCTGACGGAGTACAACGGTGCCTGGCCGGAGAGATATTATCCAGACTCGAAAGACGCGGCCTGAAAATAATCGCATTGAAGATGCTGCGCATGGACAGGGCGCTGGCCGAGAGGCATTATGCCGTTCACAAAGAGAAGCCTTTTTTCAAAGACCTGGTAAATTTCATCACATCCGGCCCGATCATAGCAGCCGTGCTGGAGGGAGAGAAGGCGATCGAGTCGACCAGGCAGACCATGGGAGCCACAGACCCCAAGAAAGCGGCGCCCGGCACCATCAGGGCGGACCTGGGCATAAATATGGAGCATAATCTGATCCACGGTTCCGATTCACCGGAGAACGCAGAAAAAGAAATAGTCCTCTTCTTCAAACAGGATGAGATACTCAGTTATACCAGGGATGTGGACAGGTGGCTCACTGGATAGTCAGCAGCCGCACGGCCTTACCGTAAACATTTTCCAGATCATAGAAATGGCGCATCTCTTTTGAGAAAATATGTATGACCGCGCCCAGATAATCTAGCAGTATCCAGCCTGAGTCGGAATCCCCTTCGCTGCGATAGAGTAAAGCTGATTCCTTTTTAAGCGAATTCAATATCTCGCGGTGGATGGCATCCACCTGGCGGTCGCTGTCGCCGCTGCAGATAACGATATAATCCGTAAAGGAGCAGGCCTGCCTCATATCCAGCAACACTACATCCTCGGCCTGCTTATCCGAGGCCAACTCGACTGCCCTTCGGGCTATTTTCAGTGGCTCCAGATTTATCTCCTCTATGGTACTATAGTACCGGTCCTATATCTCTATATCTGATTATAGCACAGGGACGGCGTCCACGGCAGCGGGGCAACTCATATCCGGGCCTTAGCGTCGTAGTGATGACCATATACGTTTGGGAATGCAAGAAGGTCGGGTTTGACTTTTTCACAATAATTGTCATAATTAACTCAGGCTTATGGCCTTGATCAATCAGATGCTGTGCCAATATCAGTGCAAGCGCAAAATGTGTTGGCTCTCGATAATATAAAATAGAATAGAAAACATCAACGGAGGTTGATTTAATAATGGTACAGCAGATAAAAGCGGACAAGGATTATACTCTTGTCACGCAGATTATGCAGGTAGCCGATATATTCGTGAAAGTGCGGGAGCGGGAATTACTCCCCCAGAACCTGTCGGCAACCTCGGCCGCCATTCTTTTCCTCGTAGACGCTATGGGGAAGGATGTCACCCCTGCCAGGATTTCCCGCATGCTGCTGCGCGAGCCGCACTCCATATCCGGTATCCTCATGCGCATGGAAAAGCAGGGCCTGATCAAACGGACCAAGAACATGGAGCGTAAAAACTTGATCCGCATCACCCTGACAGCAAAGGGAGAAAACGCCCTGAAACAGGCCATGAAAAAAGAGGGGACCAGGCGTGTCCTGTACAAATTGAGCGCAGAACAGCAGAGGCAGCTCAAGGCGACTCTGACCATGCTTAAAGAGGCCGGCATGAAAGAGTTACACCTCAGTCCTAAAGCTCTGCCCTGGCCTTAACTTTGATCATACGATACAGCAGGCGCCCGTGCAGTATTAATTACGGCCGGGTGCTTTGCTGTAACGGCAAACATGTTGATAAAGGATGACCCTTTTACCGTTCTTATACGATTTTTCCTTTATCATCCCCGTATCATTTGATATAATTAGCGTACTGTCTAAAATAAGGTAATATATGAAAGCAAGATGGTGGCAAGGTAGCCTTCTCTACCTACTTATTCTGGTAGCCCTGCTCGCACTGGCATTCAGCTTCTTCCCCATTAACAAAGGACCAAAGGAAGTCGATTTCTATACATTCGTCGACAATGCCAATAAAGGCCAGGTCAATACTATCCAGCAGGACGGAAACTCAATCATCGGGCTCAAGGACGACAAGCCGGTGGTTAAAGCTGCCTATGTAGGCAGCACCAAGGAACTGATGGACAGCCTTAAGGATGCAGGCGTCAAGCTGGGGGACGACGGGATCAAGTTCGATGTGAAAACCGGCGGCTTTGACTGGGGCAGCATTATGCTGAGCTTCTTACCCCTGGTGCTTTTCGGCGCTCTGCTGTTCTTCCTCTTCCGTTCAGCTCGCGGCGCCAATACTCAGGCCTTCAATTTCGGCAAGAGCCGTGCCCGTCTGGCGTCGGGCGATAAGCCGACCGTCACATTCGCCGATGTGGCCGGCATAGATGAATCAAAGGGTGAGCTCCAGGAAGTGGTGGAGTTCCTCAAATCGCCGCAGAAATTCCTGGCCCTGGGAGCCCGCATTCCACGCGGCCTGCTGCTGGTCGGCCCTCCGGGCTGTGGCAAAACGCTGGTCGCCAAGGCCACTGCGGGCGAGGCGGGGGTGCCCTTCTTCTCCATCAGCGGCAGCGAATTCGTCGAAATGTTTGTCGGCGTGGGCGCCTCGCGTGTACGCGACCTTTTCGACCAGGCCAAGCGAAATTCGCCCTGTATCGTCTTTGTAGACGAGATCGATGCCGTTGGCCGGCACAGGGGAGCAGGCCTGGGCGGCGGCCACGACGAGCGTGAGCAGACGCTGAACCAGATACTGGTGGAGATGGATGGTTTCGACAGCAACACCGGCGTCATCGTACTGGCAGCCACCAACCGGCCGGATATACTCGACCCCGCCCTGCTGAGGCCGGGCAGGTTCGACCGCCATATCGTTATAGACCAGCCCGATATAAACGGCCGTAGCGCCATACTGGCAGTCCACGCCAAGGGCAAGCCTCTGGCCAAGGAAGCCAAACTTGAAGTGATCGCCCGGCAAACCCCCGGATTCAGCGGCGCCGACCTGGCCAACCTGATCAACGAGGCGGCTATTTTAGCCGCCAGACGGGACCGCAAGGATATCGGGCAAAAAGAGCTGGAGGATTCCATTGATCGCGTCATCGCCGGGCCTGAGAAAAAAGGACGCGTTATAACCAGGAGTGAGCGGGAATTGATCGCCTATCACGAGACCGGCCATGCGCTGGCGGCCAAAATGCTGCCCAACGCTGATCCGGTGCACAAAATATCCATCGTAGCAAGGGGCATGATGGGCGGTTGGACCAGGTTCCTGCCAAGCGAGGAGCGCCATCTTGAAACATACGAGCGCTTCAAGGACATGATGATCATCAGCCTGGCCGGCAGGGCGGCTGAACAGGTCTCACTGGGCGAATTGACCACGGGCGCGCAGAACGACCTGGAGAAGGTCACTCTGATTGCCCGCCGCATGATTACGGAGTTCGGCATGAGCCGGAAATTGGGGCCGCGCACTTTCGGCAAGAGGGAGGAGATGATCTTCCTGGGCAAGGAGATACACGAGCAGCAGAATTACAGCGACAAGATAGCAGAGGAGATAGACGAGGAGGTGGAGTCCCTGGTCAAGGAAGCCTACGCTAAAGCGCTGGAGATCATGACGGATAATAAGCCCAGGCTAAAATACATAGCCGATTACCTGATTGAAAAAGAGACGATAGACGACCTGACTTTCGAAAAGCTGCTGAAGGACCCCATCCCGGCGCCCGGCCTCGAAACTGCGCCGGCTTCCTGACGCCGCCTACTTATTCCTCTCGATAACGAAGGCTACCAGAGCTTTGAGCGACTGCCGTGCATCACAATCCGGCAGATTATTAAGTGAAAGGCTGGCCTTTTGTGAAAATCCCCGTGCGATGGACCTGCATTCATCTATGACCCCGGATTCGCGTACCTTTTTAACTGCGCCCGGCACAAGGTCTTTGCGGTGGTCTACGATAATGGCCTGAATTACGTCGTCCTGCGGATGCTTCTCGGCATACAGGATGGACGGCAGGGTGGCGGCGCCCTCGTTCAGATCTGATCCCACCGGTTTCCCCAGCGCTGAAGGATCGCCGATGAAATCAAGTATATCGTCGATAATCTGGAAGGACAGCCCGAAATTGAGCGAATATTCTTTAAGAGCCTGCACCTGTTCCTCAGGACAACCGCTCAGCACCGATCCGCACTCCGAAGCCATAACAAACAGGCAGGCTGTCTTGTCGCTGATCCATTTATAGTAGTTATCCCTGGCGGAGGCCAGGTCGAAGGTATGGCTGCCCTCCCTGAGTTCACCGCCGGAGATAGTCATCAGCGTCTCGCTGAAACGCCTGATGACCCTGAGGTTTTCTGTGGTGGAGGCCAGGCTGCCCGCCTTGGAGAATAAATAATCTCCCAATAACAGGGCGCAGTTCTGTCCCCAGGTACGATAAACAGCCGGCTTGCCGTGGCGCATATCCGCATTGTCTATGATATCGTCGTGCACCAGGGTGCCTATATGAAGCACCTCCGCAGCCGCGGCCATGGGGACGAGCGTTGTGAGATCGTAGCGATAAAACTTACCGCTGAGCAGTGTGAGGGCGGGCCTGACCCTTTTGCCGACTTTCAGAAGGGCGTATTGGAGCAATTGTGACAGCAGAGGTATCTCGTTACCGGCTATCTCCTCCAGCTTGGATTCCACCAGATCGAGGCCGGGCTTGACCGGGGCGTATATCTGATCGAGATTCATGCCGTTCCACTATTCCCCAGCCTGGCCATCTCTTCCTCCACCAGGCTATCTTCCAATTTGGTGAACAGCGCCTGGGGTTGCGGCAGCGCACGGCCGGGTTGAGGAATCTCAAGGTCCCAGCTCGCATCGCGTATATCCCCCTCGAAGCCCAGATAGGAGTGCAGCTTCTGCGACGTGAAAGGCAGGAAGGGATAAAGCATGGTTTTCAATGCCGATATTGCGGCGATGGCCGTATATACCGATCTCCCGGCAGCCTGGCGGTCCTGTTTGATCATCTTCCAGGGCGCGGTGTCGTCGAGGAAGCGATTGACATCTTGCGCCAGGGCCATGGCGATTTTAAGACCCTCCTTGAAATGGCAGCGGTCAAGCTGGCTGCCGACCTGTTCCAGCGTATTGCGGGCCTTTTGCAACAGTGCCTTGCCGGCCTCGTCCATATCGCCCGGTTCAGGCACGGAAGCATTGAAGTTGCGATAGTTAAAGGAAAGCACACGGTGCACCAGGTTGCCGTAGGTCGCCACCAGCTCGTCGTTGTTCTTGCGCAGGAACTCGTGCCATGAGAAGTCCATATCTCCGGTCTCAGGCATATTGATGGACAGATAATAACGCAGCGGGTCAGGATCGTAGCGCTGCAGAAAATCAGGCACCCACACAGCCCAGTTACGGCTGGTGGACAGTTTCTTCCCTTCGATTGTGAGGAACTCGTTGGCAGGCACATCGTAGGGCAAGCTGAGGCCCCCGTAGCCCATCAGCATGGCCGGCCAGATAATCGTGTGGAAGGGAATATTATCCTTGCCTATAAAGTAGTAGGCCCTGTTCTGCCCCGTCCAGAAACGTTTCCAGGCATCGTTATCCCCCTGCAATGAGGCCCACTCACGGCTGGCCGACAGATACCCGATGACCGCCTCAAACCAGACGTAAATACGTTTTTTCTCAAATCCCGGCTGCGGCACACTGACGCCCCACTCGATATCGCGCGTGATGGCCCTGTCTTTTAGCCCTCCCTCCAGAAAGCCCAGAGTGAATTTCTGTACGTTCTGGCGCCAGAAATCCTTATCTCCCACCCACTTCCTGAGCTGCTCCTCAAATGCGCTCAGCTTGAGGAAAAAATGCTCCGAGTTTTCAAACCTGGGCGTGGATGAGCAGGTGCGACAACGCACGTCTATCAGGTCGCTGGGATTCAGCGTGTGGCCGCAGTTATCGCACTGGTCGCCCCTGGCCGCATTGAAATTGCAGTGGGGGCAGGTGCCTTCGACGTAACGGTCGGGAAGCGAGCGCTTGCAACTGGGGCAATACGCCTGAGGCATCGAGCCTTTATAGATGTAGCCTTTCTCAAGCAGTTTGAGGAAGATATCGTGCGTAACCGATGCATGGTTAGCCGTATCCGTGGTGGTGAAAAGATCAAACGAGATCCCCAGCTGCTGCCAGCTCTCCAGAAATTCTTTGTGATACCTGGTGGCTAGCTCTGAAGGTGGAATACCCTCCTGCTCGGCGCGCAGGGTTATAGGTGTCCCGTGCTCATCGCTTCCGGATACCATCAACACGCTGTTGCCGCGCAGGCGCTGATAGCGGGCGAAGATATCAGCGGGCAAATAAGCCCCGGCGACATGGCCGAGGTGAAGCGGGCCGTTGGCATACGGCCAGGCTACAGCAACGAGGATGTTCTCAGGCAAGTGTATATCTCCCGTTTCGTATTGTGCTATTTAAGAGTTTTCGATGGGAAAAAGGTGAAAACCTTGTCCCCCTTCTCCTTCTTTTCCGTGCCGGCCTTTCGCTTCTCGCAGCAGGCCTGGCAGAAACGCAGCTCTTGAGATTCCTGGGCCGATTTCTTATATTCGATTACGCAGCCGAAATTCTTTTTCCTGTATGCTTCGCCGCCCTTTTTCTTATAACAGGCCGGACAATAGCACTTCTCGCTATCGCCATCAATGACGAAGAGGTATTCGTCACCGCTGTCTATCCTTTTGTCGCATTCAGAGCAATCCAGATCGTCGATATATATCACCTCTTCCTTCAGCTTGTCCGAAGGCTTCTCGTCGATAGCCAGATATACATCACCGTGATGTATGGTGCTGTCGCAGCCATTGCACCTGGCCGGTCCAATGGAAATTGCACCCCTGCGAAATCTTTCCTGCATGACTAAACTCCCATTTTAGATTTGTCCCTTGTCTTACGCAAGGACTTTTTTACATTACCGGTACCCTGTATAACAATCGTGAATTCACCGCGCGGCCTGTTGAAATGCCTGACCGCCGCGCTCAGCGGCCCTCGAAATACCTCCTCGTGCAGCTTGCTCATCTCCCTGCACACCGCGACGGAGCGGTCACCCATCATCTCCAGCATGGCCGACAGTGAATCGATCACCCTGTAGGGCGACTCGAAACAGATCATCGTCCTCGGCTCCAAGCTGACCGATCCCAGCAACCGCCTTTTCTCCCCCTTCTTACGCGGTAAAAAGCCCATGTAAAGGAACTGGTCCGATGGCAGGCCTGAGGCAGCCATGGCAGTGATCACCGCCGAAGGTCCCGGCAATACCTCGACTTTAAATCCTTTCTTAATAGCGCCCTTGATGAGCTCGTAGCCCGGATCGCTGATGCCGGGAGTACCAGCTTCCGAGATAAGGGCGATGTCCTGTTCCTCCAGCATTTTCAGCAGGGCAGGCATCTTGCTTTTTTTATTGTGCTCGTAATAACTGGTCAATCCGGTCTTAATATTATACCTGCTGAGCAGCTTACGTGAGGTGCGCGTATCTTCTGCTGCTATCAACTGTACTTCGCCCAACACCCGCAGAGCTCTCAGCGTGATATCCTCAAGGTTACCGATTGGTGTGGCTACAACATACAAAACAGGCACAATAACGCAGTAATTATATCCCAGTTTACGCTTGGCGGTAAACTTTATGTCGTACTCGAGCGCAGATGGCATATATCGAGATTCCTCCAGGCTTGACTTGAAACACTCCATTTTGATATAGTTTCCGCTAATCACCCCCGAGGCTTGACATGCCAATATCTAAGTTCAAAGAGCTCGAACGAGCATATGGTTTCGATGAAGTGGCAATCGTGCCAGGGGACGTCACGGTCAATCCCGACCAGACCAACATCGAATTTAAAATCCGCGATATCACTTTCGCCATCCCTTTGGTAGCCGCCGCCATGGACGCCGTGGTGGACCCCGATTTCGCCATAATATTCAACAAGGCGGGAGGATTGCCCATCCTCAATATGGATGGGATTCAGGTTAGATATGACAATCCCCGCGCCGTACTGGATGAGATAATCAACGCGCCTCAGGGAGAGGTCACTGCCCTGATGCAGAAGATCTACAGCCAGCCCATCAAGGATTCGCTTATCGCACAACGCATTCAGAAGATTAAGAAGGCCGGCGCTGTCTGCGCCGTATCCATGATACCCGCCACGACCAAGAAGCTGGCCCCCATAGCAGAGGAGGCCGGCGCCGACATAATAGTGGTGCAGACCACGGTAACCACAGCTCGGCATATCTCCAAAAGCTATCGCGGCCTGAGCTTCTCGGACCTGTGTAAACAGCTCCGCATCCCGGTGGTCGTGGGCAACGCCGTAACTTACAGTGCAGCCCTCGAACTGATGCGGACAGGTATCGATGGCCTGCTGGTAGGTATCGGCCCGGGCGCCGCCTGCACGACACGCGAGGTGCTGGGCGTGGGAGTACCGCAGGTTACGGCCACTATCGACTGCGCCGCTGCGCGCGATGTTTATTTTAAGGAGACCGGCCGCTATGTCTCGATCATCACCGACGGAGGCATCCGCATCGGCAGCGATATGTGCAAAGCCTTTGTCTCGGGCGCCGACGCCGTGGTATTCGGCTCCATCCTTACCCGCGCCGGGGAAGCGCCGGGCAAGGGATATCACTGGGGTATGTCCCAGCCGTCCGCCACTTTACCGCGGGGCACGCGTATCAAGACCGGCGTCAAGGGTTCGCTTGAGAAGCTGCTCTTCGGGCCCAGCCACGTTACCGACGGGACGGAAAACTACGTGGGCGCGCTGCGCAACGCCATGGGCGTATGCGGGGCGCTGAGTATTAAAGAGTTCCAGAAGGTCAAACTGGTGATCGCTCCCTCTATAAAGACAGAGGGTAAATACTTCCAGTCCACTCAACAGAGCTGCTGACAGCGAATATCGCCGGCGGCCAACAATCCACTACAACTGCACGATTATCCTATATTTTGCGGGCAATAAAGATTGTGACGATGGAAGTGACCAGGCTGATGAGACCCACGATGAGAAAGACACTGGAGATGCCGGCCATATCCATGAACACACCATATACGGGCTGCAACAGGCTCTGCCCCTGCTGCCCTATACCAAAATAGATACCGAAGACTATCCCGTGCATGCGCAGCGGTGTTCTCTCCATCAAATATGTCTGAACCGCGGTTTCCCTCATTGTCCACACAATCCCAATGACAATCATTAACACGGCCAGGGCGGGGAAATAGCTAACTGTGGTGAAGAGCAATATGGCCGGACCTATGGCTATCAAGGTCAGCAGGACCGTCTGTCTGTTACCCCACCTGTCCGAAAGCCATCCACCCAGCAGACTCCCCAGAACTCCTGACGCTCTCAGTATGCTTGTCCAGACAGCGGCCATGGTTGCGGTAAGGCTGTAATGGTCGACAAGATATAGCGGTATAAAAGGCAGCAGAGAGCCTGAGGTGAATGTGACGACGACCACCAGGACAATGACTGTGGAGACCTTTTTCAACACCTGCCAGAGCGACGGCGAATCGGCACCGGCCTCTTTCCCTTTGCCTGATATTACTTCAGCGCGCGGTATATCCGGTTCAATTTTTCGCAGCCAGACGGCCACGCTGAGTCCTGCAACCAGAGCGGGTATAGAAAGCAGGAGAAAGGCCATATGCCAGTTGATTGTTGCGGCGATAGCCGTGCCGATAAACGGGCCGACGCCGAAGCCTAAAGCGCCGCCGATCATATGCAGCCCGATGGCCTTTCCACGCCTGTCCTCGAACAGGCTGCTTATGGCCGGCACAGCCGCCGGGTGGTACGCGCCGGCAAAGATACCCATAGACACCATGGCTACCAGCAATGATTCATAGGTCGGCATCAGGCCTGCGGCAATGCCGCTGATGCCAACTCCGGTCAAACCCAGTGTTATCGATATCCACCTGTGCTTGATGCGGTCGCCGACCCATCCACCCAGTATCTGCGAAAATCCCGACGTGACGCTGTATGCGGAGACCAGCAACCCCGCCTGAAAGTAATTAAGCATCATATCCTGCCGGATAAACGGCAGCATCGTGATAAGCAGGCCGGTCATCAAATCCTGGCTGAAGTGTGTAAAGCAGAAGAAGAGGCTTACGCCTCCGCCCCATTGATTGAAATGCTTTTTAAGCGTGTCGAACAATTTAAAAATCCGCGGGACTGTTTCTCAGTTCAAGCCCGGACAACAGGTGAACTCGCGTTAAGCCGGTATTACAAATATCCGCTTATATAAAGACCGATGCCCCGTACCAGATGCCGAAACCTATCAACACCAGCGCGCAGATACTGAATACAATTTTCTGCACTTTCGGCGTCCACAGATGTCTTGTACGGAATACGGTCATCGAAACGATCTGGTCCCAGGTGATGTCACAGGCAAGATGGACGACCGTAAAAAGCGCCAGGCCCATAATACCGAAGGTGACGGCGCCTGTTATCAATGCCACGCCTATGGTAGCCCACCAGATATAAATATATGGATTGCCCCCGGTCATCACCATGCCCGTCACCAGGGGGCTGTACGGCATAACGGCCCCTCCCTCAACCGGTTTCTTGAAGGTAAAGAAGATAAGCAGCCCCATTACTATGAGCAACGCTCCCCCGGCCAGTCCGGTGACCGTTTTCACGACTGGATCGTTGAGATAGGAAGCAAAACCGAAATAAATGAGGGCGATTAGAGGTACCTCAATGATCCCGTGCCCGATACCGATCATTGCACCGGCGTTCCTGTCGTCATACCCTTTGGCGATGGTGGCGGCCGTCAGCGGTCCGGGCAACATAACACCTGAGAGTGATATGCCGGCCGCGGAAAGCAAGAAGATCCACAGATTCTGGGTCATATTAATTGAACCTTAGATGGGCACTAATGCAGAAAATAGCTTTAATCAGTCACCATTATCGCCATCATCATCTCCGCCATCACCTTCGTCCTTTTTAGGCGCCGGTGACAGCCCCATCCTGGGTACGATAGCGATGCCCCTTTTATCCTTCTTTTTCTCGGGCCTGGGCAGGGAGTGGATATCATCGATAAGCGAGCCTATCTCTGCCGCGCTTGAACCCGCAGGCAACACCAGACATTTGACCCCGGCCTCGCGTAAAGCCGTCAGTTCGGCCATGGTAAGTCCGGCGCCTGTCAGGGCTATAACGGGCTGGCCCGAGAAATCAGCCGCCCGCCGGCATTGCATCAGAGTTTCCACGGTAAGGGCAGGCACGCGAAGGTCCACCATAACAGCTTCTATCGCAGGATGGAGGCCGTTCACCGCCCGCATCAGCCCGGCCTCGATCGACATATCCAGCCTCAACACCCTGCCAACCGATTCCGGCTCATTTCCCGCCAGCGATTTGACCGGCAGGTTAGCATCGAACACCACGAAGTCGATATCGCTGCCTTCCGGCTTGGCCCCCGTGCCGGTTTTACCGCCGCTCAATACCAGGCCCACCGGTATATCAACCTTTGTTTTAAGGTATTTTACGATGGCAGCGCCTGTCAGGCCGGCAGGATCGAGTATGCCGGCACAGGCGCCTGTGGTGGCGACTTCCTTCAACTCATCCTCCGGTTTTCCGGCCAGTTCAACAGCAACCAGCATCGATACAGACCTGTCACCGCCGCTTCCGGCATGAAAGCCCATAGCAGGGGCCGCAGCCTTATTCAGATTATCTAATTTATCGATGAATTTACTCATGCGTCACCGCTCCCTTGGATATAAGATAAACATATTATCTCACGGAAAGGCATAAATAATCTCCGCAGGAGACCTGCCCGGTTACCAGTATGGAGGAATATCTATGGACGCCACCCTGCCCATACTGGGCCAGCACTGCATCTGGCCGGGCTGCGGGAAAATAGCAACCGGTTCGTATTCCTGGCCGACTTCAACATTGACCTGTTTGTCGGCGTAATAGCCCTGCGATGAGGACGTCGTATCTATATATACCAGCCCCTTGTCTGTCGTCTGAAAAGCGTTCAAAGAATGATTGGTGAAGCCTTCAGTCATGCCGGCCGGCAGCAGTTTGACGGCGACGATGGCTGCCCGTATGCCCGCCGCCTCAGCGTTGTTATGCAGCATCTCTGAAAAGTCGCCGCAGGTGAACAGGCCGCTCACATAAGCACGCCGGTCGGTTTGATCGGACTGGAGGAAAGCCTTTAGCTCGACCCAACTGGGATTGCGGGCGGCCGTATTATTGCGCAGCACAATGTAATGATTATCAGCTCCCACCATGATGGCTCCCTGAAAAAAAACATAGGATTCGTTTTCCTTCAGAGCGGGCAGCATATCGGCAGGGATATTCGACGGAATACCATTCGAATCAATGGCCGGGCTGACAGGAAGGCTGGCTGTTTTAACTATCGGCACGACATTGACAATAACGGAACTTACAACGGCGCTACCCTTGCTGACAGCCGTCAGATTATAGGCTGTTATCTGTGATGGCGTGACGGTAACCTCACCGCTTGCCTCGACCTGCCCGATCCCATGGTCGATCACGATGCTGTCGGCGCCATCGACGTTCCAGCGCAGCGTTGCAGCCGTACCGCTATCTATTTTGGAATTGTCCGCCCGGAAAAAGAAAACCTGGGGTGGTTCAGCCGGAGCGGCAGCAGGAATGGACAGCAGTGGACCGGAGCATGCGCTCAGACCGAGGATGACAGCGACCGCGAAGCCGGCCACGATCTTAATCTTCATTTTCCCTATTGTTACCTGCCTTACCTTAAAAGTATAGCTTCAGGTGGTTTTGCAGGCAATTCGTTTCGATTATAATTACTTTAACCTGCTATTAAAAATGGTACGTGTCAGGAGGATAGTCGGTATGGCGAAGCAGTTGAAAATCGTGATCATCGGCGGCGGCGCCTGCGGGCCCAAGACCGCTGCCCGCGCCCGCAGGCTGGATGCATCGGCACAAATAACCATGCTGCAGGATGAAGAGATAGTATCCTACGCGGGATGCGGATTACCCTATTATATTTCTGACGTCGTCAAGTCCCGCAACGCCCTCATGGTACGAGATGCGGCCGCCTTCAAAAAGATCAGCAATGTGGATGTACTGACAGCCACCCGTGTGGACCGCATCGACCGGTCTGCACACAGGATAGATGTCACTGCGCTGGCCAAAAACCGGCAATATTCCATTGACTATGACAAGCTGGTGATAGCCACCGGTGCAAATCCGGTATTTCCCCCTATAAAAGGCATCGACCTCAAAGGTGTGCACGTGTTGAAACGCGTCCCTGACGCAGATGAGATAAAAGCCCTCATAAATGAGTCGGCCTCTAAAAAGGCTGTCGTTGTGGGCGCCGGACTGATCGGAGTTGAAATGGTCGAGGCGCTATCCGCACGCGGATTGAAGGTCACCGTGGTCGAGGCGCTGGATAAAGTGCTGCCGGGCATACTGGACGAGGAGATCTCGGACCTTCTGGCCGACCATGTTAGAAGCAAGGGAGTGACTCTCAAGCTGGGGCAAAAAGTGGTGGAATTCAAGGGTGATAACAATAGAGTAAGCCATGTCACCACGGACAAGGAGACGCTTGAGGCAGACGTGGTCATCTTCGCCATAGGCGTGCGCCCGAATTCAAAGCTGGCAAAGGAAGCAGGGCTGGAGATCGGTCCGTCCGGCGATATCACGGTCAACGAGTATCTGCAGACCAGCGATCCCGACATCTATGCCGGCGGCGACTGCGTGGCCAATATCAGCATTGTCACCGGCAAGAAGGCATACGTACCGCTGGGCTCTACAGCCAACAAGCACGGGCACGTGATAGCGGCCAACATCACCGGCGGCAGCGAAAAATTCGCGGGCATCGTAAGCACTGCGTGTGTGAAGGTATTCGACTTCAACACCGGGCGCGTGGGCCTGGGAGAGAAACAGGCGCTTGAAGCAGGTTTCGATGTCGTGACTGCCCTGATATCAAATCCCGATAAGCCGATGTATTACCCGCGCAACAAGGAGGTCATCATTAAGCTCATCGTGGAAAGGAAAACCCGACGTATACTGGGCGGGCAGGGCACCGGACCCGGCGATGTCATCAAGCGCATCGATGTGCTGGCCACGGCCGTCACAGCAGGTATGACAGTAGATACGCTGGCCGACCTGGACCTGGCCTACGCTCCTCCCTACAACACGGCGCTGGATGTCCTCCACCACGCGGCCAACCTTGTGCGCAACAAGCTGGAGGGAAGGACGGAAGGTGTCAGCCCCGCCGAGGTAAAAAAAAAGATAGCCGATAGCAATGACTTCGTGCTTCTCGACGTTAGAAGCAAATACGAGTCCGACCAGACCTGGATCGAGGCGCCCCAGTTACAGTCCCTTCCGCAACCTAAATTGTATGACAATATGGATAACCTTGATAAAGATAAGGAGATCGTGGTCATGTGCCGGCGGGGCGGGCGCGCCTACCAGGCCTGCTGCACACTCAAAGGCGCCGGCTTCAAGGACGTTAAATTTGTGGAGGGAAGCCTGACCTGCTGGTGCGCCGACGATATTTGCGGCGAGCCGGTACTCTAAACGTGTATAATAGCTGTTAAACGGGCGCGAAACTCATATCCTCATGGCAGCTGACAGTTCACGTATACGACGGCAAGCTGCGCGCAGCGGATTCACTCTGTGCGAGGCTATAATACGCTCGTTCTCCCGGCTATCGATCAAAGAGAGCGCGCCCTGGCGCACACTGCTGGCCGTTTCGGCCAACTCTCAGGCCGTGGTTGAGGCGGCCCTGCTCGCAGCTAAAGAGGCGGACTGCCCCATATTTTTCGCGGCCACGCTCAACCAGGTCGATATCGACGGGGGCTATACGGGCTGGGATTACGCGCGCTTCGCTGCCCTGGTACGGCGTACTGCCGTAAAAACGAATTTCAAAGGCCCCTTTCTGCTCGGTGTGGACCATGCCGGGCCATGGCTGCGCGACAGGCACACCAGTGAAAAATGGTCTTACAGCCGGACCATGAAGTCCGTTAAGCGCTCGTTGGAGTCAGCTATTGCAGCAGGATTCGACCTTCTTCACATAGATCCCACCGTTGACCGGGGCCTGCCGCCCGGCGGAACACTCCAGCTAAACACTGTCATAGACAGGACCGTGCTGTTGATCAAACACTGCGAGTCCTTCCGTATTAAACGCGGACTGCCCCCGGTGGCGTATGAGGTAGGCACCGAGGAGGTCAAGGGCGGCCTGGCCAACGAAGCTATGTTCGGCGACTTCCTGGCCGGATTGCGCACAAGGATGACGCGGGAAGGACTGAGCGGAGCATGGCCATGCTTTATCGTGGGCAAAGTTGGAACGGACCTGGACACGACCCTGTTCAGCCCGCAGATGGCGCAGGAGCTTTATGATATCGCGCGCCACTACAATCTGGTGCTGAAGGGGCATTACACCGACAATGTGGAAAATCCCGCTGCCTACCCTGACAGTAAAATGGGCGGCGCCAATGTGGGCCCCGAATTTACCGAAGTTGAATGTGACGCCCTCTTCGAGCTTGAATCGAGGGAAAAGTCCGCCCCGGTCAGGAACGCCGCAGGGCCTTCGATATTTAAAGAATCTCTTGCACAGGCTGTGATCCGGTCCGGCAGATGGCGTAAATGGCTTCACCCGGAGGAGGCCGGCAAGCCGTTCGACGCACTGCCCGCCGAAAGGCAAAGCTGGCTGCTCAAGACAGGCGCGCGCTACATCTGGACGGACAGGAAGGTAACGGAAGCGCGCAAACGACTGTATGCAAATCTGGCAAAAGACGGCTTCGATCCCCACCGGTACGTGGTCGAGCGCATCTCGCAGCAGATATTGAAATACCTCCGCGCCTTCAACCTGTATGGCTCAATCCCCGTGCTTGAAAAGGAATTCGAGCGGCGCAGGAGGCTCCCGTTCTGGGACGAGGGACAGGTGCTGTCCGCGGGAGAATTGATCGTGGAGATCATGCGCCCGTCTGTCGACATGCCTCTGGATACAACCGGTCGATTCATGGGCCCATTCCCCAGCGGCGCGCCGGCTATCTTTGCAGATGCCTCCGCACGTATAGGGAAACGGACAGGCTTCGTGGGTTCGCTGGGACAGGACGGTTTCGGCCGACTGTTGTTGAGAAGATTTACGGATGACGGCATGGACACTAAACTCATAGCCTCAATCAAGGGCAGGCCCACGGGTTGCGCCTTTGTGGCCTATGACCGGGATGGCGGGCGCAACTTTATCTTTCACATCGCGGGCACCGCTTCCGACCGCCTGCCTCATATCTCCCGGGCCGTGAAATATGCGCAGTCATTCCGCCACCTTCACCTGATGGGCTGTTCGCTCTCCATAAGCAGCGCTATAAGGGAGGTCTGCACAGTGATGGCCGGGGCTATCAAAGAGTCTGGTGGCAGCGTCAGCCTCGATCCCAATTTGCGTCCGGAGTTGCTCTCAGCCGAGGAGTGCAGGGACATACTACTGCCAGTCGTTCGCCTGGCCGATATCGTTCTTCCCAGCGGAAACGAGGCCGGCCTGCTGGTGCATGAACCCGATATCGATACTGCCTGCCTTCGCCTGATCGAGTTGGGAGTGAAGATCGTGGTGCTGAAAAAAGGCGACAGCGGCTGCCGCGTATTCACCCGCGAATCCACCTTCGATGTCCCGGGTTTTAAAGTAAATGCCATTGACCCCACCGGCGCGGGTGACTGCTTCGATGCCGGATTCATCAGCGGCTACCTCGATAATCTGCCGCTTTATGAGACAGCCAGACTGGCCAATGCCATGGGTGCTCTGGCCGCATCCAGGCTGGGGCCTATGGAGGGCGCCTTTAGACTGAAAGAGGTCTTGAATTTTATTAAAAATCAGGAGTGAGACCGATTATGAATATCAAAAATATTGCCGCCGCCGTCCGCATAGCTGCCGTACTGCTGTTAGTGATCTGCGCATTTATGATCTCAGCCTGTCAGAGGAACGATAACGTCACTTACGAGGTAACCGGAGATGCGGACTCGGTCGACGTTACGCTGACCAACAGCACCGGGGATACGGAGCAGTATAACGATGTCCCTCTGCCCTTCCGCATGGATTTCGGCGGCCACAGCGACAGTGATGTATACCTGTACGCTTACAACCGGGGTGAGAGCGGCTCAATTGACCTCAAGGTGTACGTAAACGGCAGGCTATTTAAAAGCGCTTACAGCTCCGGGCCATACGTTAATGCGGTCGTAACCGGGGCCAAAAACTGGGAGCCCTTCCAATAAAAATAAGGCGGCGGGGTTAAGAACCCCGCCGCCTTATTATCAGTGTTTACTTGCCCTTTGCCCGGTCCTCCTCCTGCAGCACGCGCCGCAGCACCTTCCCCACCATTGTCTTGGGCAGAGCATCGCGGAACTCCACGTGCTTGGGCACCTTGTATGCAGTCAGCTTCTCCCGGCAGAAGACCTGTATCTCCTCGACCGTGCATGATTGGTCTGTTCTCAATACCACCCATGCTTTCACGGCTTCGCCCTGCGCGGCATCTGGCACGCCGGCCACACCAACCTCGAGCACAGCGGGATGCTGAGCGATGATCTCCTCGATCTCAACGGGGAAGACCTGATGACCGCTGGGTTTGATCAGGTCCTTCTTGCGGGATGTTATGAAGAGATATCCGTCCTCATCCAGGTAACCTATATCGCCGGTATAGAGCCAGCCGTCGCGCAGCATCTCTGCAGTAGCTTCAGGACGGTTCCAGTAACCCTGCATGATGTGCGGTCCCTTGGCTATGATCTCGCCGGCGTCGCCGGCCTTAAGCTCGGTTTTTCCCGTATCTATATCCACTATTTTGATGACGGTATCAGGGGTGGGCATGCCGACCGCGCCCTCCTTCCATTTGCCCAGGAACGGGCCCATAGCGAGCACTCCCGATTCCGTAAGGCCGTAAGCTTCCACGATCTTGCCACCCGTGACCACCTCCCACTGCCTCTTGGTCTCCGGCAGAAGTGGAGCGGCAGCAGCCACCGACGACTTCATGGTCTTGAAATCGATCTTGCCCGATTTGACCTCAGGCCTGTTCATAAGCCCTATGAAGATGGCCGAGATGGCCGGGAAGAAGGCCGGTTTGACCTTTTTAATCGTAGTCAGAACGTCCTTTACCTCGCGAGGATTGGGTATAAGCGCTGTGGGATAACGGCCGGCGATGGCCGTGGACAGCAAAATTACATTGCCGTAAACGTGGAAGAAAGGCATTAGCAATACAAGCACGTCTGTCCAATCTGTAGCCAGGGGTTTGGACCAGGAATGTATCTGTCGGCCGTTCATGAATATGGCCTCATGGCTCAGCATCACCGCTTTAGGCGTGCCTGTCGTGCCTCCGCTGAACAGCAGCAGGCCGGTATCTTTGCCGCTCACCTTGACGTCAGGTTTCTTATCGCCGGCATGTTTCTTCATCAGGTCCTGCAGCCAAATGTCGTTTCCCTGCACCTTTTCCAGATATTGTCCCTGTTTTTTCTCCATCAGCAGAGTGAACATCAGTTTAATAAAAGGCGACAGGTATTCTTTGACGCTGGTAACGATAAGCAGTCGCAGCTTGGTGCGTCCCTGGATTTTCTTCACAAGGTCGTAAAATGCGGTCAGCACTATGGCAACCTCGGCCCCGCATTCCTTGAGCGAAAACTCGAGCTCCGCCTCGCTGTAGAGCGGGTTAACCGGTACGGCGATGGCTCCTGCTTTCCAGATGGCAAGCTGGCTTATAACGATGTTGGGTGAGTTGGGCATCAGCATTACCACGCGGTCGCCCTTCTTAACCCCCTGCGCCACAAGGCCGGCAGCCAGTACGTCGCTCAGGTGGTCGACCTCTTTATAGGTCATCCATCTGCCCTTGAACCAGATCATTTTATGTCCGGGCCTTTCCCTGGCCACATCCGCGACATCTTCAAAAAGCTTCTTATCGGGATAGGGCTGCAAAGTTTTAGGAACACCCTTGTCGTAATGCTTGAACCATGGATAGTCGGCCATTAAAATCTCCTCCGTTATTTTTGCTTATTATTTATGAGTATGCTGCTACGATGGTTTTTTAGCCTTTTCCTCCTCCTGCAACACCCTTCTCAGTATTTTACCGACCAGTGTTTTAGGCAATGCGTCGCGGAACTCGATAAACTTGGGCACCTTGTAGGCTGTTAATTTGTCCTTGCAGAAAGATTGAAGCTCTTCTGCAGATACCTTCTGTCCCGGACGCAGGATCACCCAGGCCTTAACAGCCTCAACCTGTTTCGGATCCGGTATCCCCGCCACGCAGGCCTCTGCTACAGCGGGATGAGTGGCGAGGATTTCCTCCACTTCCTTCGGCCAGACCTGGTGGCCGCTGGGCTTGATGAGATCTTTCTTTCGCGAGGTCAGGTAGAGGTACCCGTCCTTGTCCATATAGCCGATGTCACCCGTATATAGCCAGCCGTCCCTGATCATCTCCGCAGTGCCTTTGGGATTGTTCCAGTAGCCCTGCATGATCTGCGGGCCTTTGCCGACAACCTCGCCTTCCTCGCCGTAAGGTAACTCCTTATCGGGGTCCGCAACATCTACGAATTTAATTATGACATCGGGCAGGGGCAGGCCGACCGCGCCTTCCTTCCATTGACCCTTGAGCGGGCCGACAGTAAACACAACCGTGGATTCTGTAAGGCCATAGGCCTCGAGAATGGGGGCGCCGGTCATGGCTTCCCAGCGCTGCTTGGTTTCGACCATCAGCGGTATGGCCCCTGAGAGGCAGTATTTCAGGCAGGTGAAGTCCACCTTCCCCGCCGCGACTTCTGGATGCGCCATCAAGCCGATGAACAACGTAGGCACACCGGGCATAGATCCGGGCCGAACCTTCCTGATGGTGTCGATCACGTCATCGAGGTCACGTGGATTGGCCACAACTGCCAGCGGGCTGCGAACACAGAGGGAACTGGCGATAATCCCGTTAAAGCCATAGGCATGGAACAGGGGCATGAGCGCCATCGTGTAGTCGTCGTGAGTTATCAGGCCCTGTTTGTTCCAACTATTGGTCTGCAGGCCGACCGCCGCCATGTTCCTGAAGGACAGCATAGCGCCCTTGGGAGCGCCGGTTGTTCCGCCGCTGAACAAAATGATAGCGGTATCATCCATCTTGGGGTTTACAACAGGAGCGGCATCCTTGGCATGCTTGTCCATGAGCTCGTCCATCCACACATCGCCCTTTTCAAGCTGCATGGTATGCGGCTTCTTTGCTTCCGGAAGCATGTAATCTTCGAGCGAGGTGGCGATAACCTTTTTCAGCTTGGTACGCGACTGTACCTTCTTGACATTTGCATACAGCAGGTCCCAGACAATGATTATTTCCGCATCTACAGTGGTCAGCGCATGTACCAGTTCATCCTCGTTATACAAAGGATTAAGCGGAACAAAAATGGCGCCGGCCTTCATAGTGCCGAAAGCAGCTATAAGCTGCTGCGGTGTATTGAGTAACATGGTGGCCACGCGGTCTCCCTGCTTCACGCCGTTGGCGATCAGCGACGAAGCCATTACCTCGAAAAGCCTGCTTGCCTCCCTGTATGAGAAATACCTTCCCTTGAAATACATGAATGTGTGATCCGGCATCTCGCGGGTTGTATCAGCTATGACATCAAGCAAAGTGATTTCCGGATATGGCGCCAGGGAATGCGGCACCCCTGCATCGTAAGATTTGTACCATGGATAATCCGCCACTTTAAACCTCCTCAAACAATATTTACTGCTTATTTTAAAGCGCCCGGCTGATTTCGCTCAATTAACCGGGCGCTCTGTATCCTCTGCTTTTACTTGCTTTTCTCCTCATCCTGCAAGATTCTGCGTAGTATCTTGCCCACGAATGTTTTGGGCAGCTCTTTACGGAACTCGAAGTGCTTTGGAACTTTATAACCGGTTAGTTTCTCCCGGCAATATTTCTGCAATTCCTCTGCAGTCACGCTTTTCCCCTCTTTCAGCACGATCCAGGCCTTGACGGCCTCCATCTGCCTGGGATCAGGTATACCTCCCACACAGACCTCGGCCACAGCCGGATGCTCCTGCAGTATCTCCTCCACCTCACGCGGCCAGACCTGGAAACCTCCGCACTTTATCAAGTCCTTCTTGCGTGAGGTCAAAAAGATGTAGCCGTCGTCATCCATGTATCCGATATCGCCGGTATATAGCCAGCCGTCGCGCAGGATCTTCCTGGTCTCCTCAGGCCGTTTCCAGTAGCCCTGCATAAGCTGCGGCGCCTTGATAATAATCTCTCCCGGCTGGCCGACAGGCAAATCAGACGTCCCGGAATCTATATCTACAATACGAATAAGGGTATCCGGCAGAGGCAGACCTATGGACCCTTCCTTCCATTTACCTTTAGCGGGAGTGGTGATCATGGCCATGCCGCTCTCGGTAAGAGCATAGCCCTCGGTCAACCGGCCGCTGATATGCTTTTCGAACTGCTCCTTGGTCTCTCGCATCAGCGGCGCTGCGCCCGATGTAGCCATGCGAATGGTTTTGAGGTCACCCATCTTGAGATCCGGATATTCCAGCATGGAGATAAACATGGTGGGAGCGGCCCCCATATTAGTAATACCCTGATTCTTAATAGTTTCAATCATGCCCTTGATATCACGTGGATTGGCGATGAGCACCGATATATTATGCTGAACCAGCGCCATACCGAAGCTGGCATAGATGCCGAAAGCATGGAAGAGCGGCAGCGGCACCAGGAATTTTTCGTCCCACCAGAGTGAAATCTCGCGGAACCAGGCCTCCACCTGCATACCTGTGATGACCAGGGACTTATGGCTCTCCATGACACCCTTGGGAGTGCCCGTGGTGCCTCCCGAGAACAGGATCAATGCAGTATCATCCGGCCCCACTTTCACCTTCGGGCCCTGCTTGCCTGCATATTTTCTGGTAAGGTCGAGCCACCAGCTGTCGCCCGGTTCTATAGCGGTTGCCGCCTTCTCTTTATTCGGCACGGTGTAATCATCGAATTCAGCCAGGATAACGTTGCGTACGCTGGTTTTCTTCTGCAGCCTTTTGACCATGGGATACCACAGGTTGAGGACTACGGCCGTTTCGGCATCGATGTCATTCAACCTCGCTTCCAGCTCGAACTCGGTGTAGAGCGGGTTGAGCGGGACCACAATAGCGCCCAGCTTCCAGGCCGCGAAGAAAATAATATACTCCTGGGGGCAGTTAAGGAAGAGTACGGCTATGCGGTCACCCTTCTTCACACCCATGGATGCCAGCGCCGCAGCCATAGCATCGCTCTCACTGACGATCTCTTTATAGCTGAGCTTCCTGTCCTGAAAGATGATCATGGGATAATCAGGACGCTCGTTTTTAGCTTCCAGCAAGACATCCACAATGGTCTTACGGGGGTATGGCTCAAGAGAGCGGGGTACACCGGGGTCATAGCTTTTGTACCATAGATGTTCAGTCAACTCAGCATCCTTCAGACCGGTCCCGGCTGCAGCCGGGACCGGTTTTCATTATTTTTGAATTTAAAAATACCCTGTTATTTTGCTTTGGCCTTCTCCTCCTCCACCAGTACCCTTCTCAGTACCTTGCCCACCATAGTCTTGGGCAACTCGGTTCGGAACTCGACAAATTTAGGTATCTTGTAGGCCACCAGCTTATCCTTGCACCAGGCCTGTATCTCCTCCGCTGTAGCGGTCTTGCCGGCCTCCATCACGACCCAGGCCTTAACCGCCTCTCCCTGCTTGGCATCGGGTATGCCGGCCACGCAGGCTTCGGCCACATCAGGATGTGCAGCTATGACTTCCTCGACCTCCCGCGGCCATACCTGGAAGCCGCTGGGCTTGATCAGGTCCTTTTTGCGCGAGGTAATGAAGAGATAGCCGTCGTCATCCAGATACCCGATGTCGCCGGTGTAGAGCCAGCCATCCCGCAGCATCTCCTTGGTCTCCTCAGGCCGGTTCCAGTATCCCACCATTAGCTGCGGCGCCTTTATAACGATTTCGCCTTCCTGTCCGGCGGGCAAATCGCCCTCTCCCGTCTCCAAATCGCCGATCCTGGCAACCACGTCGGGCAGCGGCATTCCGGTGGAGCCTTCCTTCCACTTGCCCAGGTAAGGCGTAACGCAGGAGGCCATGGTGGCTTCGGTCATGGCATAGCCTTCGACTATACGGCCGCCTGTCAATTCCTCAAAGCGCCTCTTGGTATCGGCCAGCAGCGGAGCGGCGCCGGACACACAGAACTTCATCGATTTGAAATCGACTTTCCCGGCTTTGACCTTGGGATGCTCCAGCAGCGCAATATACAGGGCGGGAACTGCCGGGAAGAAAGTCGGTCTATCATGTTGAATAGTGGCTATTAAATCTTCGCGGTCGCGAGGATTGGGAACGAGGGACAATGTCACATGGCATACTATGGCGGTGCTCATAACGCCGTAGGTCGCGTAGACATGGAAAAGCGGCAGGCAGGCCATGAGGACATCCTTGTAACTCTCGATCATGCCGCCGAACCACGCAGCGTACTGCAGGGCGGTTATCACCATGGAATGATGCGTGCCTACCACGCCCTTGGGGGTGCCCGTGGTGCCGCCGCTGAACAGGATTAGCGCAGGGTCCTGCGGTGTAACCTTCACATCCGGCCGCCTGGCGCCGGCATGCTGCTTGATCAGGTCCGTCATCCACACATCTCCCTGCTCCAGTTCCACATAGTGCCCCTCTTTTTTCTCCTTGACCAGCGTGAACAACACCTTAAGCACCGGCGGGAGGTAATCCTTGATGCTGGTAGCTATGACCAGCTTTACGCTGGTGCGCGGCTGTATCTTCTTGAACTGCTTGTAGAACATGGTTAGAACTACAACGGTCTCAGCCCCGCAATCTTTAAGGGCGTGCTCCAACTCGCTTTCCGTATACATGGGATTTAAATGCACCAGTATGGCGCCGACCTTCCAGGCCCCCCAGCGGCAGATGAGCGCCTGCGGGCAGTTAGGCATAAGGAGCGCGACCCTGTCGCCTTTCTTGACGCCTTTAGCAGCCAGGGCAGCCGCGAACTCGTCGCTCAGCTTCTGAAATTCGGCATATGATATCTTTCTCTTCTTAAAAAATATCATGGGATAGTCGGGTTTCTCTTTGACTGCCTCATCCACATAATCTATGAGGGTTTTCTGGGGATATGGTTCCAGCGTGTGGGGTACACCGGGATCGTAATTTTTTAACCAGCGATACTCTGCCATGCAAACAACCTCCAAATCAATATATTTTAATGCCTTGACTATATGTTTAAGCATTCCCCGGCTGTGCAGCCGGGGAATGCCTCGTTCACAGACTTACTTCTTGCTTTTTGACGCCTCTTCCTCCTGCAGAACCCTTCTCAGCACCTTGCCTACCATGGTTTTGGGCAGGTCGCTGCGGAATTCCACGAACTTGGGTATCTTGTAGGCGACCAGCTTCTCCTTGCACCAGGCCTGTATCTCCTCCGCCGTCGCTGTCTTACCGGCCTCCAGTACTACCCAGGCTTTCACAGCTTCGCCCTGCTTGGCATCGGGAATACCTGCCACGCTGACTTCCGCTACCGCCGGATGGCTGCTGATGACCTCCTCGACTTCCCTCGGCCAGACCTGGAAGCCGCTGGGTTTGATCAGGTCCTTTTTACGCGATGTGATGAAAATGTAACCGTCATCATCCATATAACCTACATCGCCCGTATAGAGCCAGCCGTCACGCAGCATCTCTTTGGTCTCCTCAGGCCGGTTCCAGTATCCCTTCATCAGCTGCGGGGCCTGGAAAACGATCTCCCCCTCCTTCCCGGCGGGCATATCGCCCGCGCCGGTCTCAATGTCGCCAATCCTGATTATAACATCCGGGAGCGGCATGCCCACAGACCCCTGCTTCCAGGTTCCGCGGTAAGGGGTGCAGCAGCAGGCCATGGTTGATTCAGTCAAACCGTAGCCCTCCACAATGCGGCCTCCGGTGAGGTCCTCGAAACGCTTCTTTGTCTCATACAGCAACGGGGCCGCGCCGGAGTTGCAGCATTTCATCGAGCTGAAATCCACTTTACCCGCTTTCACTGCCGGATGTTCCAGCAATGCGATGAACATGGCGGGCACAGCGGGGAAGAAAGAGGGCTTGTCATGATTGATAGTCGCCACTACGTCATCGCGGTCGCGAGGATTGGGCACCAGCGACATGGCCGCATGCCCGACGATGGCCGTGCTCATAACCGCATAGGTAGCGAAGGAGTGGAAAAGCGGCAGCACCAGCATCATCACGTCTTTGTAAGGCTCGACTATCTCGCCGAACCAGCTGCTGAATTGCAGACCGGTGATAACCTGCGAATGGTGCGTGCCCACTACGCCCTTGGGTGTGCCGGTGGTACCGCCGGAGAAAAGAATCAGGGCTTCGTCGCCTGGCAGCACTTTCACATCGGGCCGTTTCGCTCCGGCCTGGGCTTTGATCAGGTCCGTCAGCCAGAAATCGCCGGGCTGCAATACGATGCGATGTCCTTCCTTTTTCTCTTTGACCAGTGTAAATAGAACCTTGAGTACGGGCGGAAGGTAATCCTTGATACTGGTCGCTATAACCAGCTTCAGTTTGGTCCTCGACTGTAATTTCTTGACTGTATTGTAGAACAGGGTCAGCACCACTACGGTCTCTGCGCCGCAGTCCTTAAGGGCATGTTCGAGCTCGGACTCCGTATACATGGGGTTCATATGTACCAGGATAGCGCCGGCTTTCCACGCGCCCCAACGGCAGATAATGGCCTGCGGACAATTAGGCATGATCAGGGCTACCCGATCTCCCTTTTTTACGCCTTTAGCTACCAGCGCAGCTGCAAATTCATCGCTGAGCTTCTGTATCTCAGCATAGGACATCTTCCTCTTCTTAAAAAGAACCATGGGGTAATCGGGATGTTCTCTCACGGCATCATCCACATAATCAACAAGCGTCTTCTGGGGATAGGGTTCCAGCGTGGCCGGGACCCCTTTGTCATAGTTTTTTAACCACCTTTTGTCGGACAAGATTAAGAACCTCCTTTGATTTGTTATTATGATTAAGCTTTCAACGCCTAATTACCTCGAAGTACTACTTCGCCGCTTTTTGCCTTGCTATCTCCTCCTCAACCAGTACACGTTTCAGGATCTTGCCCACCAGTGTCTTGGGTAACTCGGCCCTGAATTCCACGTGCTTGGGCACCTTATACGCTATTAGTTTTTCACGGCAATGCGTCTGGATCTCTTCAGCTGTCGCGGTCTCCCCCTGACGCAGCACCACCCAGGCCTTGACAGCCTCGACCTGGTAAGCGTCGGGGATGCCCGCCACTCCTACTTCCGCTACCTTTGGATAGGTGCTGATACATTCCTCTACCTCGCGAGGCCAAACCTGGAAGCCGCCCGGCTTAATCAACTCCTTCTTGCGCGACGTGATGAAGAGGCAACCTTCCTCATTTAAATAGCCGATATCACCCGTGTACAGCCAACCGTTGCGAATCATCTCCGCCGTGGCCTCCGGACGGTTCCAGTAACCCACCATGATCTGAGGGCACCTGGCAACGATCTCGCCCTCAGTGCCCAGGGGCATGTCTTGCTCACCAGTCTCAACGTCTACTATACGCAGAATAACATCCGGCAGGGGAATGCCGGCCGATCCGGGCGTCCACTTGCCCTCCACAGGGCCCAGTGTAATGGCCGCAGTCACCTCGGTCATGCCATAGCCCTCAATCAGCTTGCCGCCTGTCAATTCCTCAAAACGCCGCTTGGTCTCAGGCAGCAGCGGCGCCGCCGATGCCACACAGAGCTTCATGGATTTAAAATCAACCTTGCCCGCCTTAACCAGCTTGTGTTCCAGCAGCGCTATGAACATCGTGGGGACAGCAGGGAAGTATGCAGGCTTAACCTTGTTTATGGTCTTCACCACGTCGTCGCGGTCTCGCGGGTTGGGGACGACGGCAAGTGGATTATGCCCCATGATGGATGTGCCCATCACCCCGGCAAATCCATAAACATGGAAGAGCGGCATGATCATCATAACCACATCGTCCCATTCCGTCAGAACACTATCATTCCAGACCTTAAGCTGCCAGGCCTCTGCAATCAGGCATTTATGGGTGATGATTACACCCTTGGGAACGCCGGTAGTGCCTCCACTGAAAAGCAGAAGCGCAATATCTTCGGATACAGGCTTGTGGTCAGGAGTAGCGTCACCGGCGTGTTTGCTCATAAGCCCGGCCATCCAGAGATCGCCTGGCTGGAGAGTAATTCGATGTCCTTCCTTCTTCTCCTTGAGCAGCGTGAACATAGCCGCAAGGAACGGCGGAAGATATTCCTTGATATTGGTGGCAATGACCAGCCTGAGGTTTGTCTGCGGCTGTACCTTCTTGACGGTGGCATAAAAAGGTGTCAATACAATGGCAACCTCGGCCCCGCATTCTTTAAGCGAGTGCTGTAATTCATGCTCGGTATACATCGGATTTAGCGGCACAGGTATAGCGCCGGCCTTCCATGCTGCAAACGAGCTGATAAAGCCCTGCGGGCAGTTGGGCAGGAGTACGGCAACGCGGTCGCCTTTCTTAACTCCGTTAGCCTTGAGGGCAGCGGCAAACACTGAATAGAGCCGCACGAGCTCGCCGTAGCTGATGTTCCTGTCTTTGAAAATCATGAACCTGTGATCGGGCCTCTTCTTAGCGGCCTCCTCAACCACATCCAAAAAGGTGACCTGCGGATATGGTTCCAGGCTGTGCGGCACCCCCGCATCATAGCTTTTAAACCACGGATATGATTCTGTCATCAATTCAACCTCCCTGCATAATTATTACTGTGGCCGCTATGTGTGATTGGTTTCCCCTCCCTGTTTGCTTGTCTCTTCCTCGATCAATACCCTCCTTAGAATCTTGCCTATCTGGGTTTTAGGCAGATTGGGTTTAAACTCGATATATCGCGGCACCTTATAGGCCGACAGTTTGGATTTGCAGTGCTCCCTGAGCTCGTCAGCCGTACAGGTCATTCCGGGATTCAGCACCACCCACGCCTTAACTGCTTCGCCCTGGTACTGATCCGGCACGCCGGCCACACTGGCCTCCATGACCGCCGGGTGCTCATGCAATACCTCCTCTACCTCGCGCGGCCAGACTTGAAAACCGCTGGTCTTGATTATATCTTTCTTGCGGCTGTGCAAGAAGAGGTGCCCATCGTTGTCCAGATAACCTATATCACCGGTATACAGCCATCCATCTCTGAGCATATCGGCCGTTTCCTGCGGCCGGTCCCAGTAGCCCGTCATAAGATTCGGCGCTTTAAAACATATCTCGCCGAGCTCGCCGGCTTTCATACTG
>DAOUFR010000122.1:0-2032 GCA_034429715.1 Dehalococcoidia bacterium | reverse complement strand
GTGCAGGCTAAAAACGTGGACGATGCCATAAGGTGCGGGGCGGATGTGCTGGTTACGCTCTGCCCCATGTGCGACCGCGTGCTCAGGCGCCCTACGACGGAGCGCGGCCTGCGCAAGGTCTTTATTACGGACCTGGTACGCATGGCGCTGGGCGAGAAGTCTTTTCCTGCATGATATATCAGTATTGTCGTTGCGAGGAGTGTAGCGACGAAGCAATCTTGTGCGTGATTGCGGGAACACCGGATTGCCGCGGCATTCGGCCTCGCAATGACTGCGAGGCACGGGTTAGAAGGCCCTCCAATGCAATTATTTCTGCGTTACCGCGATCTTTGCCTTGACCTTCTCGAACTCTTCCTCGGTCATTTTATATTTGCTGAACGGCAGGAAGCTGAGCAGTATCATGGCTGCGGGGAAGAGGCAAAAGACGATGCGCACACCCGTGGCTACGCTTTCGGGCTGAACTCCATCGACAACGAAGCCCGACAGGGCCAGCGCGAAGCCCACGATGGGCGGGCCCACCGAGTAGGCAATTTTCTGGCCGGCCGACCACATGCCGGAGAAGATCCCTTCACGCCGCATCCCCGACTGCAGCTGGTCGTATTCAATCGTGTCGGGCAGCATGGAGAAGGGGAAAAGCTGGAAGCTGGAGAAGCCAATGCCGGCTATGAATATCTGGGCATAGAAAATCATCAGTTGTGAGGAGTTGGTGAAGAAGAGAGAGCCCATCGAGAGGGTAAATATGGCCAGGCCGATGTAATATGATTTTATCTTGCCCAGCTTTTTGCCCACAGCCAGCCAGACCGGTATAAAAATGACGCCGGTGACCATGAAGATGGGGAAGGCGATATTCATGGCCGTCTCGGGCAGAGTCATGGCGTATTTCACATAGTAGACAAAACCTGCCATCATCACACCGATGGCCAGCGCCTGCAGGAAATAGCTCGTCATCAGCACCACGAACGGATAGTTGCGGGCCGCTATCTTGATCTGCTCTTTCATGGGAGGCATCTCTTTATGTGGCGGCAGGGAAGGCGCTTTGCGCGTGCCGAAGAAGCACCACAGGCAGGAAACGATAATGACCAGCCCGAAGATTCCGCCCATAAAGCGGAAGCCGTCAGTTCCGCCTCCGCCGGCCGTCACCAGCGCCATAGTCAGTCCGCCGGCCAGCAATGCGCCGATAGAAGCGAAGGTCATACGGAAGGAGACAATAGAGAGGCGTTCGTTGTAGTCGTCGGACATCTCCGGCACCATGCTGGCATAGGGGACGTTTACCACCGTAAAAGCTGTGCAGGCCAGTGCGAACAGCAGGGATGTCTGCAGCGCGTTGGCGAATTCCATCTGAAAGCCCGGAGCAAGGAAGAGGATGAAAAACGATAGGCCGAAGGGCAGCGCCCCGTAAAGCAGGTACACACGCCTTCTGCCGAAGCGTGAACGCGTCACGTCCGAGATCACGCCCATGATAGGATCGGAGATAACGTCCCACAGCTTGGGGAAAAGCAGCATCATACCGGCCAGCGCCGGATTAATGCCCACCACGTTTGTCATGAAGAACAACAGGTACATCCCCGTTGTTACGATGAAGATGTTGTTGGAGATGTCGCCGATGCCGAAGCTCAGTTTAATACCGAGCGGAAGTTTGGAATGCGGCGCCCCGGTTGCCTGGCTCACCGTTGCATTTCCCATAATCCCCTCCTTATAGCCTCAAGTAATATCGTTTGGCGATAAGGCCGCCAAAAGCTAATAAACGCGCCTGTCGACTATTGTCTTCTCATTGCCCGGAATGCTGCCGGCGGGCAAGACTTCCAGAGCATCGAACCTCACTTTGCAGGTGTTCTGGAATTCCTTTCTCAGCGATTCTTCCCAGGCAGTTTGGTCCATGGGCTCGGATTTAAGCTCCACCTGCAGCAGCATCTCATCCCTGTCGGCAGGCCTGTTAACCAGGATTCTGTAGCGTGCTATCTCCCCGAACTTCGAGATAACCTCGTCGGTCTGCCTGGGATGCACGAACATGGCGCGTACACGGACGGCGTCT
>DAOUFR010000121.1:0-11140 GCA_034429715.1 Dehalococcoidia bacterium | reverse complement strand
TTGAAGTGTAAATCGCATAGTCATACCCGGCAGGCAATTTTGACACAGCTAATTTTCTGCGTTAACATATTTGGAAACTATATAACAATATCATTATATAGTTATTAAGGACTACGGTGAAACAAATGCGTAATTTAGTGAGGGTTTTAAAATCGTTATCGGATGAGACCAGGCTGCGCATGCTCAATATGTTGTTTGAGCGTGAATGTTGCGTGTGCGAGATTATGCAGGTGCTCGATATATCTCAGCCGCGAGCATCCCATCATTTGATTGCGTTATATAATGCCGGTTTGCTGAAGATGCGCCGGCAGGGGTTATTCGCATTGTATTCGATCGACTGGGCAAACATGGAAAACTACGCAGAGGAATTGATCAAAGCGGTGCGTAAAGGCCTGGAGGGCAATGAGCAGGCGACTGCGGACCTGCGTAATCTGGCGAAGGCAAAACGCCTGCTGCCGGACTGCGCGGTCAAGGTTTAAAATTGCGCGAACTATTAAAATTTGGAGGATGTGATGTCTTGTACTGACCAGCAGAGCAAGCCGCAGTTATCGATTCTTGATCGACTCCTTACACTCTGGATTTTCCTGGCCATGGCGGTCGGCGTAGGCCTGGGCTACTTCATACCAGGAGTAGCCGATGCCATATCGCTCTTTCAGGTTGGGACAACGTCCATACCGATTGCCATAGGACTGATCCTGATGATGTATCCACCGCTGGCAAAGGTAAAATACGAAGAATTGCCGCTGGTCTTTCGCGACTGGAAAATACTGGGGCTGTCACTGGTGCAAAACTGGATAATCGGGCCGATACTGATGTTCCTGCTTGCGATATTCCTGTTAGGCGGATTCCCGGACTATATGGTTGGCCTGATAATGATAGGCCTGGCGCGCTGCATTGCCATGGTGATCGTATGGAACGAGCTATGCGGGGGGGACAATGAATATGCCGCCGGCCTGGTAGCTTTCAACTCGATATTCCAGATTTTATTTTATTCGGTTTATGCCTATGTTTTTATTACGGTCCTGCCGGGGTGGTTTGGCCTCAAGGGAGTGTCTGTAAATATAACTATCTGGCAGATAGCGCAGAGCGTCTTGATCTATCTTGGAATACCATTTTTCGCAGGGATGCTTACGAGGTTTTTCCTGGTAAAGATGAAAGGACGAGAATGGTACGACACGAAGTTTATACCTAAGATCAGCCCCATCACCTTAGCCGCATTACTTTTTACCATTGTAGTAATGTTCTCATTGAAAGGGCAAATCATTGTCCAGTTACCACTGGATGTGCTTCGCATCGCCCTGCCGCTGCTAATCTATTTCGTTGTCATGTTCCTGGTATCTTTCTATATGGGGAAGAAGATAGGCGCCAACTACCAGAAGACAGCTACAATCGCTTTCACGTCTGCCAGCAATAATTTCGAGCTGGCAATTGCCGTGGCGGTGGCTGTCTTCGGTATCGGATCCGGGCAGGCGTTCGCTGCCGTAATCGGTCCCCTGGTAGAGGTGCCTGTCTTGATAGGCCTGGTAAACGTTTCGTTGTATTTTAAACGTAAATTCTTTGACCGGGCGGCGCCTGTTGGAGCATAAACAAATATTGCCGGAGTCAATCAGTGTGGATTGCTTCCCAAGTCGTAAAAGGAAAGGAAATTAATGGAATTTATATTGATGTTACTGCAATCGGGCTGGGAAACACTGCTTGATTACCTCTCGTTTCATGTGCTCACCTGTCTCGTGCCTGCTTTTTTTATTGCCGGCGCCCTGTACGCGCTTTTCCCCAAAGAGAAGATTCTGCGATATCTGGGGCCGAATTCACCCTGGTACACATCCTATCCTATGGCGGTTGTTGCCGGTTTATGTCTGGCGGTCTGTTCGTGCACTGTACTCCCTTTATTTTCAGGTATCAGGAAAAGCGGGGCTGGGCTGGGCCCGGCCATGGTCTTCCTGTATACCGCGCCCGCTACCAATATACTGGCGATTATATACACAGCCCAGTTAATAGGAATCGATTTCGCCCTGGCGCGTATCATACTTTCCGTCGGTTTTGCCATGATAATCGGGCTGAGCATGGCAGCCCTTTTCCCGGATAAAAAAGAGGAAGGATCCCCTTCCTTTGATCTGGCGTTGTCATCCGGTGAGTCAGACGTCAAGACCAGATGGATATGGGTCTTCTTCGGCCTGCTTCTGGTCATTTTACTCTGGGGCGCATCATCTTTTATCACGTGGGACATCAAACTTATCGGCCTGGCCGTGTTGCTAATCGCCCTGGGATTATTAACCTGGAAGATACTGACGCGTGAGCAGTTCGTCAGATGGATGAAAGAAACCTGGTTTTTCGTGCGGACTATTTTTCCCTGGCTACTTATCGGTGTATTCGCCGCAGGCATTTTACGAGTTCTGATACCCGAGGACTTTATGGTCCGCTATTTCGGCAGTTCAACCCTTCTTGCCAATCTGGGAGCAGTGCTTTTCGGCGTGATAATGTACTTTCCTACGCTGGTTGAAGTCCCCATGGCGCGTCTGTTCCTCGACCTTGGGGTGGGCAAAGGGCCTTTGCTGGCTTATCTATTGGCAGATCCCGTGATATCGCTGCCCAGCATCCTCGTGGTGCGCAGCATCATCGGCAATAAACGTCTTCTATGGTACGTTGGAATTATAATCGTATGCTGCACCGCCGCCGGTTTGATCTATGGAGCTGTAGCTAATTAATAATCTGGAGGATCAATAAATGGATATAAAAATATTAGGCCCCGGCTGTGCCAAATGCCAGAGCCTGGAAAAGACGGTCAAGGACGTTGTAGCCGACCTTAAACTGGACATCAAGGTTGAAGAGATCAAAGACATGAAACAGATCATGCAGTATCCCATACTGATGACGCCCGGCCTGGTGATCAACGGCAAGGTGGTCATGAGCGGCAAGGTGCCGTCCAAAGCTGAGGTCGAGCGTTATATAAGGGATGCCCTTAAGGAGGAAGGCTGACCCAAAATGCCGATTATCTTTAGGTCTTCACACAAAATTCACATTAGTAATCTACACTTGTACGTGAAGATTTATAAAGAACATATTATGCGATCGTCTGTACATTCAAGGAGGAACATAGCCTGACATGCTGAACTCTATTAAGCTCACAGTCATACCATTATTGCTTGTGGGGATCATATTTCTGGGCGCTTGTTCGGCACCGGACGTAAATCCCGCTCCACCTGCCGGTCAAACACCGACCCAGGTCGTGACCGAACCCGCCGACCAGCCTGTTTCCCAACCTCCAGCCGGGGAGACTCCCGCATCCGGAGCGTCAGCCACGGATAATGCCACACCTGTTGCAGAACAACCACAGCCTACACGATTAAATCGAGTTGACGTGATTTATTTTCATGTCAATCAGCGCTGTCCTACCTGTCTCTGTTTCGAAAAGCAGGTCAACTATGTAATCGATGCCTACTTTCACGATGATATAAGCAACGGAAAATTGACTTATCGCGTCTTGAATGCGCAGCAGCAAGAGAACGTCGAGATTGCCAGGAGATATGGCGCAGTGGGATCGCAGCTTTTTATAAATACGGTGATAAATGGAGAGGACAATATTAAAGATATACAGGACATATGGAACTGGAACTGCCGGTACAATACGCCAAATTTTAACCGCAGAGTGAGAAGTGTTATAGACGAAAGCCTTAAAGGTATCGAGTAATGGATTTATCGGCTTTATCCACGAGCACCGGCATACCTGCCCTTTCGGCTTTTTTTCTCGGCTTGATGGCCACGGTCGGGCCGTGTACCATGGCCACCAATATCGCAGCCCTGGCCTACGTAAGCCGCAACCTGACCGACCGTAAATACGCCATAGCTACGGCGTCATTGTATACGCTGGGTAGGATGCTGACATATTCTGTGCTGGGCGCACTGATCATCTTCCTCGGACTTAGCATACCCGGGATTTCCCTTTTACTGCAGGATATCGGCGAAAAGTTTCTGGGGCCTTTTATGATAGCGATAGGCATATTGATGCTGTTCATCGACAGAATCTCTTTCGGCGGGGCCGGCAACAGCCTGTCCACTATGGGCAGCAAGGTTGCAGAGTGGGGTATAATCGGGGGTCTTCCGCTGGGTGCCCTTTTCGCGCTTGCCTTCTGTCCCTACAGCGCGGTTCTGTTTTTTGCCGTTTTGATTCCGCTGGCCTTAAAGTCTGCCGGCGGCATTGCATTGCCGGCCTTTTTCGCCATTGGAACGGGCTTACCGGTGCTGCTTTTCGGCCTGCTGCTTTCATTTGGGGTAGCGGGTATCTCAAAGTGGGTCGACGCCATATCGCGCGGTGAGAAGATAATGCGGATTGCCGTCGCCATTATTTTCATCGGGATAGGAATCTACTATATGCTGCCCTGGCTGAGCTCATTATTCACAGCCGGCTGAATGTTATAAGGGAAGTACATTATGAGACAATTTAATCATATAGGAAGATACTCGCTAATATTAATTGCACTGGCGATCGCAGCGCAGCTTTCCTGTGCTTCGGCTGATAACACGGGCAACCAGCAAAATCATGCGCCCATTATTGAAAAGCTGAATTACGATAAAACTACGTATCATAACAGACCGGTTAAGATTGAATGTATTGCCAGTGACATTGACGGCGATAGCCTGATGTATTCGTGGGAATCAAAGGAAGGCAATATTACAGGCGAAGGCCGGAGTGTGATATGGACGCCGCCAGGCCACATGCAGAATTATCCTATTAATCTTATCGTTACAGATGGCAAAGGTGGAGAGGTAAAAGAGAAAATATATATTATGGTTGTAACGAATGTGGATGGTACTGTTACACCGAACATAGAGATCAAATTAATACTGGGTGATAACAACACCGTGTCAATCGAGAATCAGCGTGTAGGAATCTGGTCAACCTCCAACATATTATGTTCCGTAGAAAACGCCGGAGAAGGCGATTTGATATATGAATGGTCTACAGATTGCGGGAGAATACAGGAGATGAGCGGTCAAGACAGTACAGGGAATCGAATAAGCTGGATCGCTCCCGGCGCACAAAGTGATTGTACTGTCAACGTAAAGGTTATCGATACTCGGCAGGGCGTCGAAGCTAAAGGAAAGGTGAATATTGGCGTATTCTGTTGCGGCAAAGAAATAACTGGAGATAAATGAGATGCGTGCTATGAAACAATTAAACCGGGCAGGTTTGCTGATCGCTATTTGTGTAGCAGCCGCATTTGCGCTGCAGATGGCTTGTGCTTCGCCGGCGCCCATGATCAAACAACCGAACCAGCCACCGGTCATTGAAAGTATAAATTATGCGGCAGATGCCTTTGCTACGATGGATGTGCAGATCGAGTGTCTGGCAAAGGATGCAGACAGCGACAATCTTACATACCAGTGGCAGGCAGAGGCAGGGCAAATATCCGGCAGCGGACCGAATGTGACCTGGATGCCGCCGGGCAGGATGGGGTCTTACCCGATAACGCTGGTGGTCAGCGATGGCAAAGGTGGTGTGGCAACTGAGAACATCAGTATCAGGGTTGTCACCAACACGGACGGGACGGCCACTCCGATAGTGGAGGTCAAGTTGAAGCTGGGAGAGGCTGAGCAGGTCATAGTCGATAAACAGCGCGTCCGGATCTGGATGACAACCGATATTGTTTGCGTGGTGGAGAGCGCAGTGGAGAGCGCAGTGGAGAGCGCAGTGGAGAGCGATCTGACCTTTACGTGGTCTGCTACAGCAGGCAAGATGCAGGGGAAAGGATTGGAGGAAGGGAAGGCCGATAGAATCAGATGGACCGCTCCCGGTCAACGAGGCGACGCCGCTGTCAACGTAACGGTCAGGGACAGCCGGGGTAAAGAGGCTAAGGGACAGGTAAATATTAACATCTTTTGTTGCGGGAACTGATGAAGGGTTACATAGATAAAAACCACAGGCAAAAGGTTATACCTATGGCATTGTTGCTGCTAGTTTGTGCCGTTTCGCTGTTCGCCGACATAGGATGTTCCTCTTTCATGGATTTGTTAGGTGAGAAAGACCTAACAAAAACACAACTTGATGAAGTATTGAATAACGGGAAACCCACGTTGGTCGACTTCGGCTGGCGCGACTGTGAACCTTGCAAGAAGATGAAAATTGTTCTTGGAAGTCTCGAGTACAAATATCGTGGAAAGCTAAACGTTGTAATTGTTGAAGCGTACAACCACAGGGACCTGATGGACAGGTATAAAATTAATGCCATACCTGTGCAGATATTATTCGATAGCACCGGCCACGAACTTGTCAGGCATGCGGGATTCTGGTCTGAACAAGATATAGTTGTGGAATTGGGCCAAGCGGGGATTAATTGAGAATACAATTAGTTGTTTTCATTGTCCTGATAGCGTTGTTGTTAACGGGGTGCAGCTCTACAAAAACATCCTGTGAAGCTCCCAATAATGGACCTGTGATAGGATCTGTTACATGCACTAGCGATGTATGGGCTTTAGCTGAGAATGAATTGGTCTGTGAAGCCAGCGATCCCGAAGGCGATAGCCTTAATTATGAGTGGTCAACCGTTGACGGCAAAATAATAGGGAGTGGAGCGAGAATGACATGGGTTTCACCAGATACCATGGGCACTTACATGGTCGTAGTCACAGTATCCGACGGCAAGGGTGGCGAGGCTCAAGAGACAGTATCTGTACGTGTGTTAACCAATGCTGATGGCACTACGGCGCCGCCTGTAACGTTAAAGATGTCTTTTGATTCTTCCGAAATGGTCACTGAGAATAGAACTGTCAAAGTTGGTACCACGACTAAAATTATTTGCGATGTCAAATATGCGGCTGGTAAGAAACTAAGCTATAAGTGGTCTGCCGGTGGAGGCAGGCTGAAAGGGGCGAATGCGGACGAAAAAACCTGGTCCACTGTTTTTTGGACGGCGCCGCCTCTCTCGCAGGAATATACAGTCGGTGTTACTGTCAGGGATGAACAGGGCAATGAAGTGGAGGGTCGCGTGATGTTCGACGTATTTTGCTGCCCGAGGAATTAGAACACAAGGCCAGCCGGTTAAAAGGCGCATTTAGTTCACAGCTATCCACATTTGACAGCAAGTTTTTAATGCTTATATAATTAGAAAAATGTCTAAAACTATAACTTTAGACCTCCAGCAGTATGCTGATATCTTTAAAGCGTTATCTAACGTGACCCGTTTAAAGATTTTCATGCGTCTGGCCAGTTGCAGTGCACAAGTTGATACCTGGAATGCCGATGGGCAAATCTGCGAGTGTGTCGGTATGCTGGGCAAAGACCTGGGCGTGTCTGCTCCGACGGTCTCGCACCACCTTAAAGAGCTTAATCGTGCCGGTCTGATCAAGATGAAGAGGAGGGGTCAACGCATCGAATGCTGGGTTGATCCTGATATATACAGTGCATTAGAAAAATTTTTACGTCAAACAAGTCCCGGTTGAAAAAATCATATAGAAAATTGGATTCTGCAAATTTTAAAAAGGAGATTCGTAATGAGTAATAAACCGAAGGCTGATAATAATCACATGAAGTGGTGGAAAATTGGCCTGTGCGCGCTGGGTGTACTGATGATTGCCGGCGCCATTATATATTCACTAATGATCCGTAATAACGTAAATTCAGATGTCTCTGCCAATTCAGCGGCCACGCCTGCTGCGGCTGCTAATAGCTCGCAGGCTTCAACGGGCATAGGGGGATTGAACTGGGTGAAGGACATCAGTCAAAAATTCATAAATAGTGATTTTATCTTTGTTATTTTACCTGGCAGCGTTGATGCTACGAAAACATTGGATCAAACAGTTGCCGGTACCCTCGACAAGATCAGGGGTGACGGCGCCGTAGCTGACGTATATACATTGAGCCCCCAGGACCCTGAATTTCAGGTCACGGCAGATCGTTTGAAAATCACTAAATTCCCGGCGGTTCTATTATTTGCTTCCACCGGCAATGGGGCCATCATCACCGGTGACATAACAGAGACAAAGCTGTTGCAGGCCTACCTTACTGTGCAGCAGGCCTGTATACCCGGCAATTCAGGGTGCTGCCCCAAGTAACGGATATCGGACTATCAATATGCAAGAATGGATTAATCAGGTTTTTTCTGCGCCTGAATTCGGCTTTTTGGCTCTCCCCGCAGCACTTTTATTTGGCCTGATAACGGCTTTAGCCTGTCTTGGCTGCAGCGCTCCTATTATTGCGGCTGTTATCGGATACGCCGGCTCGCGCGAGGGGCAACAGAGAAGGGACATTTTCGTGATAGCCGGATTCTTCATGTTGGGAACGGTACTGGCTCTATCGGCAGCCGGATTGCTTATCGGTTACATCGGCCAGGCTGCAAGCACCACGTTTGGTTTGTATGGCAAGATATTTATTGCCATAGTGGTGATCTTCTTTGGTTTCGCGGCTTTGAATATCCTGCCCTTTAAACTGCCGTCCATCGATCCGTCAAAGAGTAAATTGCCTAAAGGCTTGCTGGGTGCCTCGATATTCGGCCTGGCTGTGGGAGCGGCGAGCACGGCATATGTAATGGGCTGCTGTGGTCCGGTGCTGCTTCCCGTTGTCCTCGGACTGTCGATGTTGAAAGGCCAGCCCGGGTGGGGCGCCCTGATACTAGCCGTGTTTGCCATAGGGTATAGTCTTCCCATGGTTGCACTGATACTTGGTGTAGGTATGGGTAGACTAGCGGTTATTTCCAATAAAATTGCGGGTCCGATCCGCATCGCATCAGGAATAATCCTGATCGCTGCCGGATTCTGGCTTTTGTTTACGCTCTGAGAAGGTTTAATTTTGAAAGAAATGAAACTATCGGAGGCAGATTAGTATGAGTAAAGCAATAGTGGTGCTGGCAAGCCTATTTGTACTGGCGCTTCCATTACCTTTACAAGCCTGTCAATCAGCCTCAGCGAATGATTTCGAAGTTCTGATGCTGAATACTTCTCCCGAAAAAGTCATTGTGCATGAGAAGTTCACTGTGACCGCAGACATCAGCAACGCAAGTAAGAGCGAGGCGAATTATGTAGTACCTGTTATGATCAACGGCATTGCAGATGATAGAAAATCGATACTGCTTCCCCCTGGACAATCACAGCAGGTACAATTCACCCTCGCAAGGTCTAATCCGGGTACCTATGAGATAAGAGTCGGCGACAAAAGCTCGTCCGTCACAGTGGAAGAATCTTTGCCCGCCGTTATTAAGTTGTCTGATCTCAAACTCAATATGGAACAGGCGACCCCCGGGGAGGAGGTCGTCGTCACCGCAATTGTTTCCAATACAGGCGGCAGCCCCGGCACCTATGTTGCCGAGCTGAAAATAAACGATATTGTCGAGCAAGCTGAGAAAGTGATATTACCGCCGGGGGTTAAGTACAACCTTGCTTTTAGGGTAGTTAAGAATGATCCGGCAATATACAAAGTTGCCATCGATGACCTCACAGCCCAATTTACCGTACCTGAGCCGATTCAAACCATACAATTGATGGAACCAGCTGATACCCCGTATATACGAAAATCTCAAAGAGCATCGTCGTGTTGCGGCGGTAGTACCACTGGTGGTGCTTGCCCATAGAAGTTGAATAAATTTAAATAACGAGTTTTGATAAGGGGAAATCCAGTGAATACAAAAATTATTATCTACGAAACCGCCATGTGTTGTTCCAGTGGGGTCTGCGGCCCCAATCCGGATAAATCTTTGATTACTCTTCAGGATGCGCTGGATAAACTAAAACATATGGGCGCCAAGGTCGAGCGCTACAGCATTACAGGAAGCCCAAAGAAATTCAGAGAAAACCCGGAGATTATTAAAATTATGCAGGAGCGCCAGATTAAAGCGCTGCCGATCACTACCTGTGATGGGAAGGTCGTTAAAATTGGTAGTTATCCCAGTATTGATGAGTTTAAGAAGTACATTGAAAACGGCGATATAGAATTAGCGGCATCGGCAGAGGGTAGCACCGCCGGCCAAGCTTGTTGTTCCGGACAGGAAACAACTGGCAATGAAGACTGCTGTTCCACGGCGAACTCATGTGATATCAATTGCGGTCCGAACTATCGAAGCAACAACAGTATCAATACTACAGGCAAGTGCTGTTAATAAGATCGACTGATACTTCAACGTATCAAAATATAATCTATTGATACGCATCGCGTCCGGGCGTTAAAGATTCTCTCGTAACATCTTCCCGAAAATCCCCTTATGCATGTGAAATGAGGAGCAAAATAATGGTCAATAAAACAGGAACCAAATATTATTTCTTTTCCGGAAAGGGTGGTGTCGGTAAGACGACCATGGCGGCTGCCAGCGCAGTGCACTATGCGGCTTCGGGCAAGAAGACACTTATCATAACCACTGACCCGGCATCCAACCTTGCTGATGTTTTCGAGCAGACTATTGGATACGATGTCATCCCTATTACAGGCGCAAAAAACCTTTTTGCCATGGAGCTTGACCCTGACAAAGCTACTGCCGAATACAGGGAAAGGACGATTGCCCCTTTGAAGGGGCTTATTCCGGAGGAAAGCCTGGCTGTGGTGGAGGAACAGTTGAACTCACCATGCACGGCTGAAATAGCGGCCTTTGAGCGTTTTACCGATTTCCTGCAGGATCCCGATTACGACGTTGTCATATTCGATACGGCGCCCACAGGTCACACATTGCGCCTGCTGGAATTGCCCGGAGAATGGAGCGCTGTGATTGAAAACGCGGCCAGGGACGGCAGCGCGGGACAGACCTGCATAGGACCTGCGGCTGCGTTGGCGGAATCTAAAGAAAAGTTCGACCGTGCGATTGGCGCGATGCGTGATCCAAAGCAAGCCACTTTCATATTTGTTTTGCGACCGGAGGCAACGGCCATCTATGAGACGAAACGCTCTATTTCGGAACTGACAAAGCTTGGTATAACATCCCAGGAGCTGATTGTTAACGGCATTTATCCTAAGAGCGCGTGTGACAATACCTTCATGCTACGGCGATTTTACAAGCAGCAGGAATACCTGGGACAGGTCAAAGACAATCTCCTGCTGCCAGCCAAGCTGATGGAACTTGAATCAAACGAAGTGAAAGGCAGAGAATCATTGCAGGAAATAGGTAACAAACTGCTGAAGAGTCCGGTGATGCTTGCAGATTACCCTGTACAAATCGGAGAAATC
>DAOUFR010000120.1:0-4178 GCA_034429715.1 Dehalococcoidia bacterium | reverse complement strand
TCGAGGTCAAGCCCATCAAGACCACGGTGCTCAAGGCCGACGAGATCGTCACCGGCATACAGATACCCGAGCCCCCCGCAGGCTCCTCCAGCGCCTTCCTCAAGTTCGCCCTGCGCAGGTCCATCGACTTCCCCATCGTCAACTGCGCGGTCATGATCACACGCAAGGACGGCAAGGTCACGGCGGCACGCATATGTCTCAATGCCGTCCACGTGATCCCTTACAGGACACTTCAGGCCGAGCAGGTGATCACCGGCAAGAAAATAGACGAAGCGCTTGCCGAGGAAGCGGGCCAGGCGGCCGTAGCGGCAGCCAGGCCGCTCGAACACAATAAATATATGGTGGCCGTCGCGAGGACCATGGTAAAGAGAACGATCATGGCCTGTGATGAGAAGTAAAGCATGAACGATCTGCTGGACATCATTGTCGGTTTACTGGGAAAGGGTGAAGACCTGGTGCTTGCCAGGGTCATCAGCGTAAAGGGCTCCAGCCCGCGCCATCTGGGCGCCACCATGGTCGTGTGCAGGGATGGCGGGATCGAAGGCACAGTGGGCGGTGGTTTGATCGAGGCGTCCGCCATGAGAAAGGCCACTGACCTTTTCCGTGAGAAAAGCTTTATAAGGCTATCTTTTGATATGACAGATGATGACGTGACTGTGGCGGACATGGTTTGCGGGGGTAAGATCGAACTGCTGGTTGAGTACCTGCCTGCAGGCCATGAAACATCTGAAATATTTTCAAAGCTGTTGGACAGCAGGCGGCATAACCATAGAAGCTTTCTGATCACCACCCTGCCCGCCGGAGACAACGGCCGTGGTTCGCTACGGCACGAAGTACTGATTCCAGGTGATGTCTGTGCTACAGGCTCGGACGGATCTGCGGGAATATCGGCCAGACTGACAGATGCTGTCAGTGGTTTGACGGGACCGACACTAATGGATATCGAAGGCCACCAGTTCTGGGTTGACATAGTACATAATACCGGCGTCCTCTATCTGTTCGGCGCCGGGCATGTATCGCGGGAGGTCAACGACCTGGCGGCCCGGGTGGGGTTCATGACGGTGGTTCTGGACGATCGTGCAGAGTATGCCAACCGGCAAAGGTTCGCGCAACCGGCCGAGGTCATCGTGCTCAAATCGTTTGATAATTGCCTGGCGGATCTCAAACTGGATGATGACAGCTATGTGGTTATAGTAACCAGAGGACATGTTTACGATAGGATAGTACTGGAGCAGGCTTTGCGTTCAAATGCAGGTTATATTGGCATGATCGGCAGCAACCGCAAGCGGGATGCAGTATATAAAGCGCTGTTAGCGGACGGTTTTACCGTCGAACAGCTTGAGAAGGTGTATTGCCCCATCGGCCTGAAGATTGAAACCGAGACACCTGCAGAGATAGCGGTGAGCATTGTGGGAGAATTGATAGAAAAGAGGGCGCAGAAAAGGAAATGGAAAAGCCAGGCGTCACGGCCATAATCCTGGCTGCCGGATACTCGGAAAGAATGAAGCAGTTTAAGCCGCTGCTGGACCTGGGTGGACGGCCAGTCATAGAGCGGGTGATATCGTCGTTCGCGGATGCCGGGATAGCGGACATACGTGTTGTCGCAGGCTTCTGTAAGGAGAAACTCATTCAGGCACTGGCCGGATTGAGTGTAAGGGTTGTAATAAACGACCGTTATGCAGCGGGTATGTTCTCTTCGGTACAGGCAGGGGTAAAGAGCCTGGATTCATCGACGGAGGCATTTTTCCTCATGCCTGCCGATGTGGCGCTGGTGAGAACTGAGACTATTCGATATCTGGCGGGCCTATATAATCTTCACAGGAATAAAATTTTAATTCCCGTATTTGGGACAGGGCGGGGGCATCCTCCCCTGATAGCTGCACGGTTTGCCGGCTCGATAATCGATTACAGTGGGGAAAATGGACTGGGAGGTGTATTAAGCCTTCACAACGCTGACATCGTTGCTCTACCGGTCCCGGATGGCAATATTTTACTCGATATGGATACGCCCGAGGATTATGCAACTTTGCGGAAGAAATTGCAGAGGATGGATGTTCCAACCGCTGCCGAATGCGACGTAATAATGAGCGATATTCACAGGGCGCCTGATGCAGTGATCGCTCATTGCAAAGCGGTAGCATCAGTGGCGCTATTGATTGTCGATAAGATGAACCGGTGCGGATTCAATATCGACAGGGAGCTTCTCATGTCCGCCTCGTTGCTGCACGACCTGGCGAAAGGGAGGCCGGACCATGCTGCGGAATCGGCACATATTATACGAGCAATGGGATATCCCGCAGTTGCTGAGCTCGTCGAAACCCACATGGATATAGTCCCCGGCAAAGATGAGGAAGTCAACGCTGCGGAGGTGCTTTACCTGGCAGATAAACTGGTCAGCGGCGACAGGGTAGAGCCCATGCAGGATCGTTTTAGCCGGGCTGTTGATAGATATGGAGACAAAGCAGAAGCGGCCGACAGGATCAGGATTCGCTATGAGAATGCAATTTATATTCTAAATCGAATCGAAGCGCGCACCGGCGCTCTTGATTTCAGCAGCCGCACGACGGCGGGAGCACAGCTGTGAGCCTGGACCTGAGGATCATCAACAACACCGGTGGATTTTCACTGGATGTGGGTTGGACCATGGAGAGCGAGCTGGTCGTGCTTTTCGGACATTCCGGCTCGGGCAAGAGCATGACATTGCGCACCATTGCAGGAATAGCCCCGCAGGGCGACGGGCATATCAGGTTGAACGGTAGGTTGCTGTACAGCAAGGATATGAAAATCAACCTTCCCCCACAGCAGAGGTCGGTCGGCTATGTCTTCCAGGACCTGGCGCTCTTTCCGCATATGACCGTGAAGAAAAACATACTTTTCGGCACGTTCGGTGTCGACAACCGCGGAGCGCAAAAAAAAGCCATGGATATGATGGAGCTGTTCTGCCTGACCGAATATAGCAGCAGGTATCCACATGAGATTTCGGGCGGCCAAAAACAGAGGGTGGCCCTGGCCCGGGCGTTGATGCGCAACCCAGAGGTTCTCCTGCTGGACGAGCCTTTCTCATCTCTGGATGACCAGCTCCGGCTGGAGATGCGCAGGTGCCTGGTAAATGTAGTCAAGCGGGAGTTTCGTATACCGGCGATTCTGGTAACGCATAATGTGCTTGAGGTATTTTCACTGGCTGACAGGGTCATGGTGTACTCTAAAGGCAGAATTGTGCAGTGCGGCACGCCCCAGGCTGTCTTCAATAATCCGGTGAATGACGAAGTTATGTCGCTGGTCAGCCTGAAGAAGCTCTATCCCGATTATCTTTTCACGTGAATCAAATCCGGAGGTGTTTGTGAGATGCTGTTCTCGATGTTACTGGCAGTACTGGGTTTTATGATGGGCTTGGCAGCCAGAAATAATAAAGCGGTTAAAGACCTGCTCCGTGTACGCAGCGCGACATATGTCATCATGACCAAGGATGGTACTAGAGGCAGGCGATATATGATCAGGAACGGGAAATTCTCTTCCGACACAGTGCTGAAGGACTACGACCTGGCGCTGGTTTTCGAGAACGCAGATGTCGGCTTCAAAACGCTGGCGCTGGGTGGCGATACCGGATTGCAGGTGGCCATGAATAACTATAATTTAAAGCTGGTGGGAAACCCCAAGATATTTAACTTTTTCGGTGTGCTCATCGCTATTTCCATGGGGATGATGAAGCGCAAATAGGGTGGGCGCACGATACCGGATGATCCAGATAGCGGGACTGTAAAGGAAGGGGTAAAGATATGAAGATAAATTTGAGCTATGGCAAGTTTATCAAAATTGAAGACTATGCCAGCGATTCAATCATCGAGGTGCCCGATAACTGCACGGTGCGCGACCTGCTGGTATTTCTCAAGCTGCCGGCATATGTACAGAAGGCCGTTATCGTACACGTAAACGAGGAGCCGGTCTGGAACGCCACGGTACTCAAGGATGACGATAAAGTGAAATTATACCGCCTGGTGAGCGGAGGATGAGCCAAGAAGACAAACGCGGATTGTAATAAAAGGTTAATATATGAACATCGGGTTTGATATAATGAGGATACCAAAAATAAGGAGGAAGGTCTTGCAATCGAAATTCACTTCATACATGTCAATTGTCCTGTTGTTGGTCGTCCTTTTATGTATCGGATGTTCAGCGCC
>DAOUFR010000119.1:0-28665 GCA_034429715.1 Dehalococcoidia bacterium | reverse complement strand
CTCACCACCAACCTGCGCAAGATCAGAAATCTGCTGGATCCCAAATTCACACTGATCCGTGTGGGCTTCCTTTCCGGCAACAGGGTCGAAAATTTCCTGAAACCTATCATCGGAGACCGCGACATCAGCGATTGCAAGATCCCCTTCGCCGCCGTAGCCGCCGATATTCAGTCGGCCAGGCAGGTCATACTTACCCGGGGTTCGTTGCTCAAGGCTGTGCGCGCCAGCATCTCAATTCCCGTAGTTTTCGTGCCGTTGAAATACAATGGCCGCTTCCTGGTGGACGGGGGCACGATCAATCCCGTGCCGGCGGACGTGGTTAAATCCATGGGCGCCACTTTCATCATAGCGGTAAACGTGATGAACAATCCCAGGGAACGCATCCACCTGGGATTGACCGGCAACAAGCAATCGGCCAGGGCGCCGAGCATGATGAATACAATGCTGCAATCCTTCTACCTCATGCAATACGAGATGGTGCGCGCCAGCATATTGAAGGCCGACATCATGATAGAGCCCGACGTCAGAAAAATCGAGGTCTACGAGTTCCACCGCGGCCAGGAAGCCATAACGGCGGGATATGAAGCAGCCAGGGCCGTCATACCCGAGATCAACAGGATGCTCAACAGCGAAGAGACGCCGTAATCAGCCGCTGCGCTGCTCAAACCGTTCATCAACCCCTCCTTCAGCCACCTTTTTCCGGCTGCCTTTTATTGCATTAATGGTGCTTGTGTTAAAATACCTCGATTTATATGCCTGAACACAGCGAAATCAAATACTGGATCGGATTTACCAGGGTACCAGGCATCGGCAGGGTGAGGCTCGCGCTGCTCAGGAGCCATTTCGGGACCCTCGAGAAGGCCTGGGCTGCGCCCGGCCCCGAGCTGCTTAAAGCCGGGCTTGACGCCGGCGCCGCGGACAACCTTATTGCCAGCCGGCCCGGCATAGACCTGGATAAGGACCTGGCGCTTATCGAGAAGTACCGCATTAAAGTCATCACTTTTGAATCGCCGGATTACCCGGCGCTGCTCAAGGAAACGCACGATTATCCGGCTGTATTATACGTTCGCGGCTCTCTGAACGCCGCGGACGCTAACAGCGTTGCCGTGGTGGGCACCAGAAAGGCTACGTCCTACGGCAGGCAGGTAACCGAGGATATCGTAGGCAACCTCGCTCTCAACGGCATAACCATCATCAGCGGCCTGGCCAGGGGTATAGACACCATCGCGCACAGGGCGGCGCTGGAGTCGAAGGGACGGACCATTGCGGTGTTCGCCTGCGGCCTGGATATCGTCTACCCGCCGGAAAACCTCAAGCTGGCAAAAGATATACTTGAGAACGGTGCGCTGATCAGCGAACATCCTCTGGGAACGAAGCCCAAGCCGGAGAATTTCCCGCGGCGCAACAGGATACTGAGCGGCCTGAGCCTCGGTGTGCTGGTGGTGGAATCCGGCGAAAAGGGCGGGGCGCTGATAACAGCCGGATTTGCAGTCGATCAAAACAGAGAGGTCTTCGCCGTGCCGGGCAGCATACTATCCGGTATGAGCCGCGGTCCCAACAGGCTGATCCAGGACGGCGCCAAGCTGGTCAGAAGCCACCTCGATATACTGGAAGAGCTGCGCCTCCCGGTTGTTTCCCGCCAGATAGAGATGAATGACGCTCTTACCCCCGGCGGGAACGAATCGATTATAATAAAATACATTTCCGACGAGCCGGCCCACGTCGACGAGATATGCCGGGCCAGCGGACTGGATACATCTACGGTTATAAGCTGCCTGGCCATCATGGAGCTGAACGGCCTGGTCAGGCCAACAGGCGGCATGACCTATGCTTTGAACAGCAGACTGAAGTACTAATGACTGTATTATCGAGAAGAATATGACTGTAAAACTTGTAATAGTTGAATCACCCGCCAAGGCCAGAACACTGGGCAAAATACTGGGCAAGAGCTATGTTATACGGGCGTCTATGGGACATGTCCGGGACCTCCCGTCCGACAGGTTGGGAATATCCATCGACGGCGACTTCGAGCCCGAATACAAGAATATCCCCGAGAGAAAGTCGGTGCTCAAGGAGATCAGGGAGCTGGCCAACAGCGCTTCGTCCGTATATCTGGCTACAGACCCGGACCGCGAAGGGGAAGCCATATCGTGGCACTTGATCAAAGCCGCCAACCTTCAGAAGGATAATATACCCCTCAGGCGCGTGACCTTCCATGAGATCACGCAGGAAGCTGTCGAGGAGGCTTTTAAAAATCCGCGTCCCATCGACATGAAGATGGTCGACGCTCAGCAGGCCAGGCGCATACTCGACCGTCTGGTCGGATACAAGCTGAGCCCACTGCTCTGGAAGAAGGTCCTCAAGGGGCTTTCGGCCGGACGTGTGCAATCCGTCGCCGTCAGGCTGATCGTAGACCGTGAAAAAGAGATATTGCAATTTGCCCCGGTCGAGTACTGGACGATTGAAGCCGAGCTTGTGCAGCGGACAAAAAAGGGCGTAAATTTCAGGGCTTCACTGGTCGGACTGGCAGGCAACGGTAAACTGGATATACCCGATACCGACCACTGCGAAAGCGTCATATTGAATCTGCGCCGGTCCGAGTACTCGGTTAAGTCGGTACAGAAGAAGGAAGTCGCGCGCCAATCCTCGCCACCTTTTATTACCAGCACCATGCAACAGGAGGCCTGGCGCAAGCTGCACTACACAGCAAAAAAGACCATGGTCATCGCGCAGCAGCTTTACGAGGGATTGCCCATCGGCGAGGAAGGCGATACCGGCCTGATAACCTACATGAGGACCGACTCAACCCAAATGGCGGCTTCCGCTGTTGAGGAAATACGTTCCTATATAGCTGCCAATTTCTCCAAACAGCACCTGCCTGCGGCGCCCAGGCAGTTCACCAAGAAAGTTAAAATGGCGCAGGAAGCGCACGAAGCCATACGTCCGACCAGGGCGCACCGCGAGCCTGCGGCAATCAAGAAATTCCTCAACAAAGACCAGTTCCAACTTTACGAATTGATCTGGAAAAGGGCCGTAGCCAGCCAGATGTCCGCTGCGCTGTTCGATACATTGACCGTCGACATCGAAGCTGAATGCGCCAAAATCAAGACAGTATATCTGCTGCGCACCAGAGCTTCCTCGCTGCGTTTCCCTGGCTTCATGGCGCTGTACATAGAAGGCCGCGACGAGGAGAAAGACGAGTTCGACGACTTCAAGTCCGCCGCCATCCCGCAGTTGAAGGAAGGAGAACCCCTCAACCTGATCGACCTGTTCCCCGAGCAGTTCTTCACCCAGCCGCCCCCGCGTTATACCGAGGCTACGCTGATCAAAGCGCTGGAACAGAAGGGCATAGGCAGGCCCAGCACATACGCGCCGATTATCTCCACCATCCTGGACAGAGAATATGTATACAAGGATTCCGGCAAGCTGCGGCCTGAGGAGATCGGCATCATTGTCAACGACCTGCTGGTGAGCAATTTCCCCAACATCATCGATTTCAATTTTACAGCCAGGATGGAGACGGACCTGGACGAGATCGCCAAGGGGACAATGGACCGACAATCGGTGATAAAGGCGTTTTATACCCCCTTCGAGACCGATCTGACCAGGGCGCAGGAAAAGCTGCAGAAGGTGGTGATCAAGTCGGAGGAAAAGTGCCCCGAATGCGGCAAGGACATGGTCCTGAAATCGAGCCGCTTCGGCAAATTCTGGGCCTGCTCGGATTACCCCAACTGCACGGGCAAGAAAAACGTGGCGGTCAACCGCGGCCCTGCTCCCGAGCCGTCGGACGAGAAATGTCCCAACTGCGGCGAAGCCATGGTCATACGCACCGGACGCTACGGCAAATTCCTGGCCTGCAGCAAATACCCTGAATGTAAAACAACCAAAAAGATCTTCGGCCAGGGAAAAACCTATCAAGCACGTAAAAAAAAGGCCTGATATTATGACCACCGTCCTGGACCGCCTTTATTGATATCGGGAGCAGCAGCTTGAACCGACTGTCTTCATTGCGCGACACCTTCACCTCACATGGGATAGACGGCGCGCTTATCGGCTCCGCCAGCAACAGGCACTACCTTTCAGGATTTGTCGGAAGCGCGGGCTGGCTGGTCATATCAAATCAAAGAGCCGGCCTGGCGGTTGATTTCCGCTATGTAGAGCAGGCCCGGCAGCAGGCGCCCGATCTCGAAGTCCTGTATATAAAAGGAGATATCAGCAGCTGGCTGGACGGCCTGGTGGCCGGTATGGGTATCGGCAAGCTCGGTGTTGAATCCGACCACCTCCCGCTTTCCACCTACCATTCCATCTGTCGGGCTGCCCAATCAGCCAAAGACAATTTTCAGGTCGTACCTGTCAGGGGCATGGTAGAAAAGCTGCGCGCTGTCAAGGATGCTGAAGAGCTCATAAATATTAAAAAGGCCTGCTCAATTGCGGACAGGTCCCTGGAGAAGATAGTCCCGGCCATTAAGTCCGGCTTAACTGAGAAACAGCTGGCCTGGCAGATCGAGAGCTGCATCCGGCAGGAAGGGAGCGAGCCGCTGCCTTTCGAGATAATCGTGGCCTCAGGGCCAAACTCAGCGCTGCCGCATGCCAGGCCGACGGACAGGGCTATTCAAGAAGGTGAACCCATAACTATTGATTTCGGGGCCAGGTATAACGGCTATTGCTGCGATATAACACGCACTTACGTGCTCGGAAAAATGGATGAGCAGTTCAATAAAGTCTACAATACAGTGCTGGGCGCACAGACAACCGCCATTGCTCTGATCAAAGACGGCATGAGCGCCGGCACTGCAGATAAGCTGGCCCGTGATATGATTGACAGGGCCGGATATGCGGAATGCTTCGGGCATGGCCTGGGTCATGGCATCGGCCTGGATGCCCACGAATGGCCGCGCCTGGGACCGACCGCCGATGATATACTGTTGGAGAAAATGGTTTTTACTGTAGAGCCCGGGATCTACCTGCCCGGATGGGGTGGAGTCAGAATAGAAGATACCGTCACTATCGACGGAGGTAAAGCGCTGGCCCTTACCACCGCAGGTAAAAAGTCCCGTTTAAACGGAGGATTAACATCATGATCGACGCCGGCGAACTTAAAAAGGGTATTACCATTGTACTTGACGGGCAGCTTTATCAGGTGCTGGACTATCAGCATATCAAAATGGGCAGGGGCTCAGCACAGATCAGGATACGGCTGAGAGACGTCAAGGCAGGACATATCGTTGAAAAATCGTTTCAGGCCAGCGAGAAATTCGCCAAGGCCTTTCTGGAAAGGCGGCAGGTCCAATTCCTTTACAACGACGGAAACCTCTATCACTTCATGGACAACCAAAACTACGAGCAGATGGCCGTGGACAAAGGGTTGATGGGCGACACCACCAACTACCTTAAAGAGAATATGAACATGGAATTGCTCATGCATAAGGGAGTCCCCATCGGTGTGGAATTGCCCATCTCGGTGGAGTTGAAGATCGCCGAGACCGGCCCAGGCTTCAAAGGGAATACGGCCAGCGCCGGTGGAAAGCCCGCCAGGATGGAGACGGGAATCACCATACAGGTGCCCTTCTTCATCAATACGGGCGATACCATCAGGGTCGACACCAGGACCGGCCAGTATCTGGAGAGGGTCTGATCTGGTGATCAGGGCAGACCTGCATGTCCATACCCGGCACTCGATTGACTCCTATATGTCATATGAGCAACTGATCGAAGCCTGCCAGTCCAAAGGTATAAACTGTATCGGCGTGGCCGACCACGGCACCACGCTGGGGGCCCGGGAGATGAGCAAGACGGCCCCCATCAAAATCATTATCTGCGAAGAGGTGCGCACCCCTTACGGCGAGATCATGGGCATGTTCCTGCATGAGGATATACCGGACAAGATACCGGTGGACGAGGCTGTAAAGCGTATTCGCGACCAGGGCGGGCTGATCTGCATACCCCATCCATACGACATGGTCAGGCCCTCCGCCTTCCGCAAAACGAAGGTTCTGGAGAAGCTGGCGGACAGCGTGGACATCGTCGAAGTATACAATTCACGCAGCCTTTTCCCCGGCACCGAAAAAAGGGCGCTCAGCCTGGCCCGGCGTCACGGCACGCTGATCAGCGCCGGGTCCGATGCCCACAGTCCATCTGAATTAGGCTACGCCATCGTTGAAATGCAGGATTTCAACAGCCCGCAGGAGTTTTTGGTTTCCCTTAAGGACGCCACCATACACAGCAGGAAGTCGAGCCCGCTGATACACCTCCTCAGCGTGACCGCACGTGTGGACAAAAATATTAATAAATAGTCGGCAAGATGTTGAAAATCGGGTGGTTTTCCACAGCGCGGGGGGACAGCTCTAAAAAACTTCTGGATACCGTTGTCTCCGCAATCCGCAACGGCGGCCTGGACGCCCGCATCGAGTTCGTTTTTTGCAGCCGCGAGGCCGGCGAATCCGAGAAAACAGATGTTTTCCTATCTCAGGTCAAGCAGTACTCCATCCCTCTGGTGACGTCCTCGGTAAAAAAATTCGCCGGCAGCCTGCGTCAGCAGGTAGGCGTCAAGGAGGAGGAACTGCCCGGATGGCGGCTGGAGTACGACCGGCAGGTTATGGCCGGGCTGGCGGATTTCAGAGTCGACATATGCCTGCTGGCGGGTTATATGCTGATCGTGGGTCACGAGATGTGCAGCAGATTCAACATGATCAATCTGCATCCCGCACTACCCACAGGTCCCAAGGGCACCTGGCAGGAGGTCATCTGGCAGCTGATAAAGGAGCAGGCCACAGAGTCGGGCGTTATGATTCACCTGGTCACACCTGAACTGGACAGGGGCCCTGTGATCTCGTTCTGCCGATATCCCATCAGGGGTGACCGTTTCGATGCCCTCTGGAATCTCGTGGGGGATAGGTCCGTGGAGGAGATCAAGAAATCCGAGGGCGAGGACAACTCTCTATTCAAATTGATAAGGCAGAGTGGTTTTATCAGGGAGACCCCGCTTATCATCCACACGCTGCGTTCGTTCAGCCAGGGCAAGATAAGAATAGACAGCAGTAAAAGGCTGCTGGACAACCGCGGACAGCCCATATCGGGCTACGAGCTTACCGCTGAGATAGACCGAGATATATCCCGGTAATTACTTCTTATCCTTCTTGGCTGCAGCAGAGAGTACGTCATCGATCAGGCCGTATTCCACTGCCTGTTTGGTATCGAAATAGATGTCCCTGTCGGTATCCTGGCGTATCTTTTCCAGTGACTGGCCGGTGTGCTCGGAGAGTATCTTGGCCACCAGTTCATCCAGTCTCTCGAACTCTTTAGCGGCAATTTTAATATCGGTTATCTGTCCCTGTGTCCCGGCCCGGCCCTGATGCATATGTATGGTGGAATTGGGCAGGGCATACCTTTTGCCCTTAGCGCCGGCGCACAGCAGGACCGTGCCCATGCTGTAAGCCGAACCCACGCAAATGGTGGAGACATCCGGCTGGATCAGCTGCATCGTATCGTAGATAGCCAGCCCTGCGGTGACGACTCCTCCCGGCGAGTGTATATAGAGGCTGATGTCTTTCTCGGGATCCTCCCTGGCCAGATAAAGCAGCTGTGCGACGATAACATTCGCCACCTGGTCGTCTACCTGCGTGCCAAGGAAAATGATCCTCTCCTTAAGCAGCAGAGAGTAAATGTCCATAAAGCGCTCGCCCCTGGCGCTGCTCTCAACTACTGTTGGTATTATGTTAAGTGGTGACCTTTCCATCAGTTACCTCCGTGTTTATATTATTATCCTGTCCTGTGACCAGTTTGATCAGGAAATCCATAGCCTTGTTGATGACCATCATATCCCTGAGCGATTCATGCGGCCTCGGCTGGTTAAAGAGGGCTTTCACATCGTCAGCCCTGCCGGGATCTTCAGCGGCCATTTTCTCGATCGACTCGTTAACTTCCTCATCGCTGACCGTTATGCCCTCGAGCTCGGCAATCTTGCTGGTGACCAGGTAGGCCTTGACGCGATCGGATGCGGCCGGCTTGAGGTCCTCCTGGTGCTGTTCGAGCGTCTTCTTGGCGTTTATCAGGTAATTCTCCAATCCCTTTATGCCGTCGGGGAAATTCCTGGCCTCTTCATTGACTATATGATCGACCTCCCTCTCCACGAGCACGGGAGGGAAATCCATGGTGCTCTGCTCGATCAGCGCAGTGATCAGCTTGTGCTCAAACTCTTTTTTCAGGCTGTCGTCGGCGCGCGCCTGCAGGCCGATTTTAATCTTTTCCCTCAGGTCGGCCAGGTTTTCGCTGCCGGCGTTCTTGGCAAACTCGTCGTTGATCTCAGGAAGGTTTTTCTCTTTAACTTCCTTGACTTTGACGCTGAATGAATACCGTTTCCCGGCTATCTCCTTGATTTCGTAGTCATCGGAGAAGTCAATATCAAACGATTTCTCTTCATCCTTGCTCATGCCCTCGATCTTTTCGGCGAAGCCGGGCACCGGATACTTGGAGCCCTGGCTGACCTCATATGCGGCATCTTTGCGAGATATAATAGCCTCTTCGCCGCGCTTGCCTTCGATATCGATAGTGACTATATCGCCAAAACTGATAGCCCTCTCTGCGGGCACCAGGGTGCCGAACTGCATCTGCAGCTGTTCGATAACCTGGTTGATGTCGTCCTCGCCAATCTCCTTTTTGCCCATCTCCATCCTGATGTCGCGGTAGTTGCCGGGCGTGACCTCGGGTTTGGTCGGCACGATAGCCTTGAATATGATGGGGTCGAGCTGTACCAGCTCTATCTTGGGCTGGTCGATGGCAAGTATGGACTCATTTTTCAGAGCTTCCTCGTATGCCTCGGGCACCAGGTGTTCCAGCGCTTCCTGCATAATCGCCTGTTTGCCGATGTGCTGCTCGACCAGCGAGACGGGCGCCTTGCCCTTTCTGAAGCCGGGCAGCACAACTCTCCTGGCCAGGTGCTCGAGGGCGATGCCCATATATTTCTCTGTCTCAGATCCCTCCATCTCGACGTTCAAAGCGATCTGGCAGTTCTCAATTTTTTCTGATGTAGTCTTCATATTAACCTTTCACCTTGAATTATTATAACATTGCAAAATTGGTCTTCAAAAAGATACATGTCAAACCTGCGGCTCGATTATTTTAAGGTTCAGCTCCTTGAGCTGCCCATCCGATATGGCTGACGGTGCATCCGTCATGAGGTCCACGGCGGCCTGGTTCTTGGGGAAGGCAATGACGTCACGGATGCTCTTGCTGTGCGTCAGCATCATAACGAAGCGGTCGATGCCGGGTGCAACCCCGCCGTGCGGCGGCGCGCCGTACTCCAGCGCCTCAAGGAAATTGCCGAACTTGGCCTCGATCTCATCCATGGAATATCCCAGGATACTAAAAATCTTTTCCTGCATGGCCCTGTTGTGTATCCTGATGCTTCCGCTGGAGAGCTCGAACCCGTTGCAGACGATGTCGTAGTGGCGGGCGCGCACCTTTCCCGGATCGGTGTCCAGCAGGGACATATCCTCTTCAAAGGGCGCGGTGAAGGGATGATGCATTGAGTCCCACATCTTCCTCTCGCTGTTCCAATCGAAGAGCGGGAAATCCGTGATATAAACGAAGGCCATCAGGTTTGGATCGCACAGGTCCAACCGCCGGCCCATCTCGCTCCTCAGCTCGTCCAGCACCTTATTAACCGTACCCGGCTCTCCTGCCGCTATCAGAATCAGATCGCCCGGCCTGGCCTCGAATCTACCCAGTATCTGCCTTAGCTGATCGATATCCAGGTGTTTGGCAGCTACAGACTTGATCCTTTCGATGCTGGCGTTTTTAACATTCTCCTTTGAATCGCCGGGCAGCCATGCCAGCGTGATCAATCCCCCGGTGCCGCATGATTTGGCCAGCTCCGTCAGTTCATCTATCTGTTTATGTGTATAGCCGGCGCAGCCGGGCAGGCATATTCCCCTGACCCTGCCGCCGCCCTGAAGAGCCGACTTAAAAACGACGAACGGGCTGGACGCCACCATGTCCGAGATATCCTTGAGCTCCAGCCCGAAACGTATATCGGGTTTATCGGTGCCGTACCTGTCGAGCACTTCGGCGTAGGACATCCTGGGGAATGGCTTAACCAGGCGCATCTCCGGCGTCACGGTCTCCACCAGCCCTGTGAACATATCCTCCAGCAGTACCAGGATGTCTTCCTCGTCGACAAAGCTCATCTCCAGATCGAGCTGGGTAAACTCGGGCTGCCTGTCCGCACGCGTATCCTCGTCGCGGAAACAACGCGCTACCTGATAGTACTTTTCGATACCCGCCACCATGAGCAGTTGCTTCAACTGCTGAGGGGATTGCGGCAGGGCATAAAACTTGCCGGCGTGGATGCGGCTGGGCACCACGTAATCCCTGGCGCCCTCCGGCGTGCTCTTGATCATGATGGGAGTCTCAACTTCCACGAAACCCCTTGCATCGAGGAAGTCTCGCATATACTTAATCACGCGGTGCCGCAGGAGCAGGTTATCGCGCATGCCTGCCCGCCTTAAGTGCAGGTAGCGGTATCTCAGCAGAAGTGATTCGTCCACATCCACTTCTTCATTTATGTAAAATGGAGGTGTTTTAGACGTATTGAGTATCTTCAGTCCGCCGGCTATGACCTCGATCGAACCGGTGGGCAACTTGAGATTCTCCGCCCCCTTCAGCCTGGGTTCCACCTTTCCTGTTACCTGGATTACATACTCGTTGCGCAGCCCGTTTGCCATAGCGTGGATATCAGGAGCGAATTCCGGATTAAAGACCACCTGGGTAATGCCGTCACGATCGCGCAAATCAATAAAGATCAGTCCCCCGTGGTCCCTGCGCCTGTGCACCCAGCCTGCCAGGGTAACATCTTCCCCGACATTGGACCCGCGCAATTGACCGCAATTATGAGTTTTAAGCAAAATATCCTCCCGGAGGTAAAATTATATCTCAATACGTTTATGCTGCACAAAGTCCGGAGCCGGACGGATAGGCCTGCACAGGTGTGATAGAGCAGCGGGATAATAATCAGCCTGCGCTGTTAAGAGGTTTGTATTTTTCGCGCAATCCGGGTTTCTCGATCTTACCGGTGGGATTCCTGGGGACTTTATCGAAGATCACTTTCCTGGGTACCTTGTGCCTGGCCAGGTTGTCCATGCAATACCGGATGATCTCCTCTTCACTGATGCTTGCGCCCGGCTTGCGGGTTACGATGGCAATTGCGATCTCGCCCAACCTTTGGTCGGGGATCCCTATGACGGCTACATCGTTCACCGAATCCAGGTTATGGATAGCGTCCTCAACTTCAACCGGGAAGATGTTCTCTCCACCCGTGATGATAACGTCCTTTTTCCTGTCGACCAGAAAGATAAACCCATCTTCGTCCATATTGGCCATATCACCCGTGTGGAGCCAGCCGTCGCGCAGCGCCTCGGCCGTCTTCTCGGGATTCTTATAGTATTCCTTCATCACACCCTCGCCCCTCACAAGCAGTTCGCCTATCTTCCCTGCTCCCAGCATTTCGCCGTTTTCAGCGACGATTTTGGTCTCCCAGTTGAATCCCGCTTTACCGATCGCCCCCACCTTATGCACGTTTTCCACGCCAAGGTGCACGCATCCGGGGCCGCTGGACTCGCTCAAGCCGTAATTTGTATCGTATTGCATGCCCGGAAAGGCAGCCATCCAGCGTTTGATCAGCGAAGGGGGCACGGGCTGCGCGCCGATGTGCATCAGCCGCCAGCAGCTCAGGTCGTAGTCCTCTTTCTTAACCTGGCCGTCTTCCAGCGCCACCAGTATGTCATGGGCCCAGGGCACCAGCAGCCAGACGATTGTGCCACGTTCCCTGTGAACGGTATCCAGTATATTGCGAGGATTGACCTCTCCCAGCAGGGTCGCTCTGCCCCCGGTGATCAGACTGCCGAACCAGTGCATCTTGGACCCGGTGTGGTATAGAGGTGGAATAAGCACAAAATTGTCGGACTTCTGCTGGTGGTGGTGGGCATATTCAGTCACGGCGGCGCACCTCAGGTTATCGTGTGTCAGAAGTATGGGCTTGGGGGTGCCCGTTGTGCCCGATGTAAAATAAAGGCTGCAGGCTTCGTCACGGCTTATGTCAACGCGCGGACATGAGGTGGGACGCCGGTTAATCCAGCTGTGATACGCAGCCATATATCCCGGCATTCTCTCACCAAAGGCAAGTATACCCTCCACCCCGCTGAACTGTTTTTTAACAGTATCGACTCTCTCGATAAACTCCTCGCCTATAATCATGTATCTTGCCCCGGATATCTCCGTGCAATAGAGGAAGTCACCGGCGGTAAACCTGAAATTGAGCGGCACGACCCACGCCCCGCTTCTTAATATACCGAAATAGACGATTAACCAATCGATTGAATTCATCATCCACATGATGACGCGGTCGCTCCTCTTGACACCCATTTCGATCAGGGCGTTGGCAACGCGGTTGGCCTCTTCATCCATCTGTCGCCACGTCATCTCCCGACGATAATTCAGACTGGGCTTGAGCTCGACCAGCGCGCAGTCGTCCGGGTACATCCTGGCATTTCGGGACAGCATCTCCGGTATCGTAACCATCAACTCATCACCTCACACTGACACAGGCAGTGTAACTAATATGTTGCCAGACCGGGCAGGAATGTTGCAATCTGAGGAAACGCCAGCAGTATGATTGCTGCTACAACCAGGGCCGCCAGGAAAGGCATAATACCCTTGAAAATTGTCTCGAGCGGCACGTCGGGAGCGATACCCTTGATGACATATACATTCAGACCCACGGGCGGTGTGATAACACCGATCTCGGTCACCAGCACTATGATAACCCCGAACCAGATGGGATCGAAGCCCAGCGCCAGCACCACGGGATAGAAGATAGGGATGGTGAGGGTGATGAGGGCCAGCGAATCCATGAAGCACCCGCCGATCATATAAATGATTATGATGATGCCCATAATGGCCACGGCCGGTATGGGCAGGGACCCAACCCATCCTGACAGCATCATGGGTATGGTGGTTATGGCGATGAAATGTCCGAAAACGGTGGCACCTGCCACGATAATCATGACGAAGCAGGTGACGCGCACGGTATCTTTAAGGGCATTGACAAAGCCTGCCCAGGTAAGCGTCCTGGTTATCAGTCCGATGAGTATGGCCCCACCCACGCCCGCGGCGCCCGCCTGCGTGGGGCTGAACCAGCCAAAAAAGAGGCCGAGTATCACGAAGCAGAAGAGGAAGAGCATCTCGATGATGCCGGTCAGCGCCTCCATCTTCTCTTTGAAAGTTGAGGCCTCTCCGGCGGGCGCCAGCTTCGGATTGATCAGGCAGATGACGGCCACAGCGACCATCAGCAGAGCGGCGATCAGGAGTCCCGGGAAAATACCAGCCATAAATAGTTTCCCGATGGACTGCTCGGTGAGTATGCCGTAGACGATAAAGATAGTGCTGGGGGGAATCATGATACCAAGCGTACCCGCGGCAGCCACAATCCCCGTAGCCAACGAATTGTCGTATTTATAGCGTTTCATCTCGGGGATGCAGACCTTGCCCATGGCGGCGGCGGTGGCGCTGGTCGATCCGTTGATAGCGGCGAATCCGGCGCAGCCGATCACTGTGGCCAGGGCCAGCCCGCCGGGGAATTTACTGAAGAGCACGTATCCTGCATCGTAAAGGCGCCGGCTCATGCCGGACTCGGAGGCTATGCAGCCCATCAGTGTGAACATGGGTATAACGGTCAGAGAATACGACGAAAAAATATCGAAAAAGTCGCGGGCAACGAGATTCATGCCCGCCGCAGGTGTAACAACTACGCTGAACCCGATCAGCCCGACAAAGGCCATGGCGAAGCCCACCGGCATGCGCAGCAGGAATATTATGATAAGGACGAACACGCCGATAATGCCGAGAGCTATATTGTCCATGCGGTTATGTAGTCCTCAACATCTTGATCATTTGCATAATGAGAACCAGTACAACAACCAGGCTGCACAATCCCAATCCCCAAACGAAAGGATAATAAGGTAAAAGTACCGTCATGGAGACTTCACCGCTGGCCTGGAGCGCCATGCCGTAGGTGTAGCTCTGCCAGGTCAGGATAAGGAAAAGACAGATACTGAAACAGTGCACGATAGTAGAGATGACCTTTTGCGGTACACGCGGCAATTTCCTGACGAGCATCTCGACCTCGATGTGTCCGTGAGCGATCTGTGTCTGTGCGATGGCAAAGGAGATCGCCACGACGCTGAGCAGACTGACCAGCTCGATGCCGCCTGTGAGCGGCACCTTGAAGAACTTGTTCCCGCAGATGTCGATCAGGACCAGGGCGACCATAGCCGCCAGGCTGGCACAGGCCACCCAGTTCAGCCATCCCGCAATACTGGTTACTGCTTTCTCGAATTTGTCGAACATCTTAATCTACATCATTAGGGGTGGCAGGCATGGTTCTGCCTGCCACCCGTACGATCCGTTGTCATTAATAGTTACGTTATTTTGCGAATTCGGAGCTGACGAAGTCTATGCATTCCTGGTCGGTGGGGGTTTTACCCGCCCAGTACTGAGACCTTTCCATCAGGTATTTTTCATACTGGTCTGCGGGCAGGCCTTTGGCGTCCCTCTCTGTAATGTATTTATCCTTGAGCGACTGAGTGGCACTTACCCATTTGGCTGCCTCTTCAGGTGACAGCTCGATCACCTCACGGCCTTCGAAGGTCTTGAAGAACTTCAGCCCTGAGATGTCATACCAGGTCCAGGTCTTGGCATGCTTCTCGATCCACTCGTTGCTGACGTCCGTGAACACCTTCTGGATATCCGGTGGAAGGCTGTCCCACTTGGCCTTGTTGATGACCACAAACATATTGGCGGTGCTGCCAACTTCCGGGCACTCCGTGACGTATTTCACTATCTCGGCCTGCTTCCACCCCTCCAGCGTCTCGCGGGGAGTGTAGCTGCCATCGATGGTACCTTTGGACATAAGCTCGTAGGCTTCGTTCTGGGCCGCGCCATATCCTTTGCCGCCCAGCGCCTCGATAATGCTGGCGCCGACGCCGGTCGACCTGATCACCATGCCCTTCAGGTCCTCGATCTGCCTGACAGGCTTCTTGACCGAGAAAATAACGCTGGGGCCATGGGCATGGAAGTAAAGCACATGAACGTCGTCGAACTCCTTCGGTTTGAACTCGTTATAAAAATCGTTGGCCACCTTTGTCGATACATAACCGTTGAGATAACCATGCGGCAATTCCACCATCTCGGCGGCAGGAAAGCGTCCCATGGTATATGAGACAACCGACATACCCATATCCGAGAGGCCGTTGACAACGCCGTCATATACCTGCGGCGCCTTGGTCAAGGTGCCGCCCGTGAATACCGTGATCTTGACCCTACCGTTGGTGCGCGCGTTGACCTCATCGGCGAATTTCTGGGCCAGGATGGAGTTCTTGTGCACCGGAGGGAAGAAAACGCTGTAGGAAAATTCATAGGTTTTATTGTCGGTGACCGCCGCTGCGGCCGAAGTGTTCTCCGATGGCGCCGCGGGCGCCGGGCCGCACGATGCTGCCAGAGCTATGACCAGCAGCGATGCCACTAATGCCTGAATAAACGCCGTCCTTTTCATAGATATACCTCCACTAAGATTAATAATACGGGGACAACCGTGATTAAGGGATCAGCCGGGTTTGGATTCGTGACTCCAGCGCCGCCGGGAAGATCCGGCAGCTTGTCCAGAGCCACTATCGGTAGATATATTTGTTAGCGTGCATCTAAGTTTATCTATTCACTGCCTGCCACGACGGCAGGTCCCAAACAGTATATTATATTACTATGAATGGCCGCAAACCTGTCAAGTCCGTGTGCAACGGGCGATCAATGCCTGCCTCCCTGTGTACTTGATTACGTCCATAAAAGCGTTAAGTGATAAAATGGGTGTGCCCTGATATCAGTATATTAAATCTTCTGTATTAGGCAGGCGACAGCTTAATTATTTGCTTGGAGGTAGTTATGGCCATATATTTGATGCTCTCAACCCTGACCGGTGACGGCAGAAAAGCGATCGAAGAGTACCCTGAAAGGCTGAAGGAATTAAATAAGGAAGTCGAATATATGGGGGTTAAAATACTGGCCCAGTACGCCCTGCTGGGGCAGTATGATTTTGTGCATATTATAGATGCGCCCAACAATGAAAAGGCGGCCGAACTGGCCATCCATCTCTCCGCGGGAGGCCTTCAGAGCCTGACGCTGGCAGCGATACCCCTGGATAAGCTGATCGAAACGCTTAAAAAGAAGCCTCCTGTGTTCTGACCCTGCCGCACAGGATTGAACTTATCCGCCTGCTGCTATTATAATTAGTCCTTAAATATTTATTTCTCCGCATACGCCATGAGCAAGAGCCGTAAACTTCTATCGGGCAACGAGGCTATCGCCCTGGGCGCCTACCACGCCGGGGTGAGGGTGGCCACGGCCTATCCGGGGACGCCCAGCACCGAGATCCTCGAGAACATGGCGACGTTCAAGGACCTTTATGCCGAATGGTCCACCAACGAGAAGGTCGCCATGGAGGTGGGTTTGGGCGCCTCCTACGCCGGAGTGAGGACTCTGGTCTCCATGAAACACGTGGGATTGAATGTGGCGGCCGATCCCTTCATGGCCGCTGCGACGACAGGCGTGCACGGCGGCCTGGTAGTAGTCTCCGCAGATGATCCCGGCATACACAGCTCCCAGGGTGAACAGGACAACCGGCACTTTGCCCAACTGGGAAGAGTGCCCATGATCGAGCCCGCCGACAGCCAGGAAGCATACGATTTCATGACCGCAGCATATGAAATCAGCGAGAAATACGATACTCCCGTTCTTTTCAGGATAACCACCAGGGTTGCGCATTCCAAATCCGTCGTCGAGGTGGATATGGATGCGCTGAGGGTGGAGAGGAATAAGTTTTTTCATCATCACGTGGAAAAATATGTGATGCTGCCCGGACACGCGCGGCTGAGGGTGCCTCACATGCACAGCCGCATAGTCGCGCTCACCGCGCTGGCTGAGGTAACCCCGCTCAACATTATTATCGAGGGAGACAGCCGCACGGGCATCGTTTCCAGCGGCGTAGGCTATGAATATGCCCGGGAAGTCTTCCCCGGCGCTTCATTCCTGAAGCTCGGAATGATTTACCCTCTGCCTCCCAAACTGATTAAACTCTTCGCCGGCAAAGTTAACAAACTGTTCGTCGTCGAAGAGCTGGACCCCTTCCTGGAAGAAAACATCAAGGCAATGGGCATCAAGGTCGAAGGAAAACAACATATCCCGCCACATGGTGAGTTGAACACAGGCGCCGTGCGCCATGCGGCCGTCAAGGCGGAGATCATTCCCCCTGCTGAGGCAGTTGAAGCGGCGGCGGCCGGCAACCTGCCGGGACGACCGCCCCTGCTCTGCGCCGGCTGCCCGCATGCCGGCGCTTTTTTTGTGCTCAGCACGATCGGAAAGAGGTCCAAGGTGCTCGATGCCAGAGGCAGGTCCGAGAAGGAATCAGGCCTGATCATCACCGGCGACATCGGCTGCTATACGCTTGCCACCTATCCCCCTTTGCGTGCCATGGACACCACAGCCTGCATGGGGGCGAGCATAGGACAGGCCATCGGCCTGGTCAAGGCCGGAGTCAGCAGCAAAGTGGCCGCGGTTATCGGCGACTCAACCTTCATGCACTCGGGCATCACCGGCATCATAGACGCCGTCTATAACGATGCCAGGATCACTGTGATCATACTCGACAATGGCACCACAGCCATGACCGGCCACCAGGACCATCCCGGCTCGGGAAAGTCGGCACAGGGCATATCCACGCAGAAGGTCGATATCGCCAGGATTGTCGAGGGCGCCGGAGTAAAGAATTTACAGGTCGTGGATTCCTTCGATATCAAATCGGTCAGGTCCGCCATCAGGTCGGCCCTTGACAGCGAGCAGCTGTCCGTGGTCATAGTCAGGGGCAAGTGCGCTGTCACGAACAAGGTGCGCAAGAACAAGCGCCATGTAAATCAGGATGTATGCAACGACTGTGGGGTATGCCTGATGATCGGCTGCCCGGCCATTCAGAAAAGGGACGGCAAGGTCTATATCGAGGCCGGTACCTGCATGGGAGACGCCTGCGGCATCTGCCAGCAGATCTGTCCGAAAAAGGCCATCGGCCCGGAGGGCAAGGCAGCGTAATGAAGAGCCAGGGCAAACAGGACGTGCTGATGGTGGGGGTGGGCGGCCAGGGCATCATACTCGCCAGCGATATACTGGGCGATGTCGCACTGGACATCGGCATGGATGTCAAGAAGACCGACACCCTGGGCATGGCGCAGCGGGGAGGGAGTGTGACCAGCCATTTACGCATCGGGCAAAAAGTCTGGTCGCCCCTGATAAATACCTCCGAAGCCGATATACTTTTGGCTTTTGAGAAGCTTGAGGCAGCCAGGTGGGTTGGCTATTTGAGGCCGGGCGGCACTGTGATCATCAACAACCTTGCCATTCCCCCGCTCTCAATATCTCTCGGCACGCAGGTATATCCGGAGGACGAGGCCGTACTGGGATCGTTCCGCCGTGTAACGCAAGCCGTATATCTTATCAACGGTACGGAACAGGCGGCGGCCCTGGGCGACGTCCGCACATTGAATATCTTTATGCTGGGATACTTGTCCCGCTTTCTGCCTCTGAAGATCACAGATGAGCAGTGGCAGAAGGGCATGGCACGGCATTTACCGGCCAAAATACTTGATATAAATAAACGCGCTTTCGAAGCAGGAAGGGGGGCAGCAGCCGGTGTCAATATCCGATAACGTCCGCACGCGCATGGCGGCTGGGTCCTGGGTGCGGCGCATGTTCGAGGAAGCTGCCGTCCTGAAGAAGAAGCACGGCGAGCACAACGTATTCGACCTTTCGCTGGGCAATCCCATCATCGAGCCCCCCGCCGAATTTAAACATGTCCTGCGGAAGCTGAGCGAGAACCCCATGGCCGGCATGCACCGCTATATGGAGAACGCCGGCTACGAGGAGACCAGGAGATCGGTGGCCAAGCAGGTTTCCCATGAGAACAACATGGAGGTCGCCTTCCAGGATATCATCATGACCGTGGGCGCGGCCGGTGCCATCAACGTCATACTCAAAACGCTGCTTAATCCGGGCGATGAAGTGATTGTATTCGCGCCCTTTTTCATGGAATATGATAATTACATAGACAACCATGGAGGGATAACGGTCGTCCTTCCCTGCGACGATAAATTTCTCCCCGATCTCGATCAGCTCGAGCGCAAGATTAATGCCAGAACCAAGGCTATTATTATTAACTCTCCCAACAATCCGACGGGTGTGGTCTACAGCGAGGCGTTCGTTAGAAAATTGGGCCACGTGCTGGAGCACAGGGAGAAGGTCCTGAAAACCGCCATATTCCTGATCAGCGATGAGGCCTACAGCAGCCTGATGTATGACGGCCTCAAGTACGTGCCCATCCTGCAGACATACCACAGGAGCATGATAGCCACTTCGCACTCCAAGGATCTGGCCCTGCCGGGCGAGAGGATCGGCTATATCGCCGTGCATCCGGACATGGAGAACAAAGAGGAGATCGTCAGCGGATTGATTTTCTGCAATCGCATACTCGGATTCGTCAACGCCCCCGCTCTGATGCAGAACATCGTCCGGCACCTGCAGCACGTGACCGTGTCAATACCGGAATACCAGGAGAAGCGCGATTTTCTGTATAATAACCTGACCGGTATGGGTTATAAGGTGGTAAAACCGCAGGGGGCTTTTTATATGTTCCCCAAGACACCCATAGAAAATGATGTGGAATTCGTTCACGAGTTGCAAAAAATGAATGTTATGACAGTGCCGGGCAGAGGCTTCGGCAGCCCCGGCTTTTTCAGGATATCCTACTGCGTCAATCACAGCACCCTCGAAGGCGCCCTTGACGGCTTTAAGAAAGCCGCCGAGATGTTTAGACTCTTTTGATCTGGGCGGTCCCCGTCGACAGACCACCGCCCCCTTAAGCTCCCATGATCGACACATATACAATTCCACAACTTATCGAAGCCAACCACCGGAGGTGGAGCGGTCAGACCGCCATGTGCGTAAAAAGACGCGGCATATGGCAGCGCTACAGCTGGACCGAATATTATAATAGGGTCAAATACTTCTCGCTCGGCCTGGTAAGCCTCGGTTTGAGAAAAGGCGACGTTGTCTGCATCATCGGTGACAACGAGCCCGAGTGGTTCTGGGGAGAGTTTGCCGTTCAGGCGGCAGGAGGCGTAGCCACCGGCGCTTTCGTGGATTCTATTCCCTCCGAGTTAAAATATATCGCCAACCACTCCGGCGCCAGGTTCGCGCTGGTCAACGACCAGGAGCAGACCGACAAGTTCCTGGAGATGTGCGACGAGCTCCCTGCCCTTCAAAAGATCATCTACTGGGATCCCAAGGGGCTGGGCAACTACGACGATCCCCGACTGCTCAGCTTTGACGCGGTGATGAAGATGGGCGCCGCCTACGAGAAGACCGCTTCCGGTTTATTTGAACAGAACGTATCGGCGGGACGGCCGGACGATACAGCTTTTATCTATTACACATCCGGCACCACCGGTTTGCCCAAAGGGGCCATACTGACCCACAGGGCGCTGGTCAACACGGCCCGGGGTTTTGTCAGCGTCTATCCACTGGACGGCAACGACGACCTCGTGTCCAATTTTCCGGCCGCCTGGGTGGGCGACAGCTACTTCGCCACAATTCCCCATCTGTTGACCGGGGCAAGACTTAATTTCGCCGAGGAACCGGACACTATCGCCGAGGACACTCGCGAAGTCGGCCCCGATTTCGCCATATACGGCCCCCGTCAGTGGGAGAGCCTTGTCAGTGAGATACAGGTCAAGATAACCGACGCGCATCCGCTCAAGCGGTTTTTCTACCGCCTGCTGATGCCGGTGGGATACAAGATGGCCGAATTTAAATTCGATGATGCGAGGCCGGGATTATCCTGGATCACTCTCTACCGGCTGGCCCATCTGCTGCTGCTCAGGCCGCTCAAGGACCGCCTGGGGCTGAGCAATGTGAGATTCGCTGTAACCGGCAGCTCGGTGCTCAGCCTCGATACCTTCAAGCTAATCCATGCCCTGGGTATCGAGCTAAGGCAGACCTACGCCAGCACAGAGGCCGGCTTCATCTCCTCGCATACCAGGGGTGATATCGATTTTCAGAGCGTGGGACGTCCGGCCCTGGGAGTCGAAGTCAGGGTATCCGGTGAGGGCGAACTGCTGGTCAGGAGCGATTGCACTTTCACAGCCTACCTGGGAGAGCCTGATAAGACGTCCAGGATAAAAAAGGACGGATGGGTACACACCGGCGATGCGGTGAATATCAACGATAAAGGCCACCTGATATTCCTGGACAGGCTGGAGCATATGGGCAGTCTGGTCAGCGGCGCCAGATACGCCCCGCAATATATCGAGGGCAGGCTGCGCTTCAGCCCTTATATCAAGGACGCAATGGTGATCGGTGGAAAGGATAAGTCTTTTGTAGCAACCATGATCAATATCGACTTCGCCATGGTGGGCAAATGGGCCGAGCGCAACGGCATAACCTATACAACTTTCGTCGACCTTTCTCAGAAGCAGGAGGTGGCTGATCTGGTCAGGAAGGACCTGCTGAGGGTCAACAGCTACCTGCCGGAGCTTTCCAGGGTAAAAAGGTATATGCTGTTGCACAAGGAGTTCGATCCCGACGAATCTGAGTTGACCAGGACGCGCAAGCTCAGGCGCGAATTCATGGAGATGCGCTATAAACCTGTTATAGACGCCATTTACGGCGGTGAAAATTCCCTCAAGGTCGACGCCTCGGTAACCTATCGGGACGGAAGGAAGGGCAACGTATCCACTTTGATAAGGATCTGGGATATCTGATATGGAACAATTGCTGCAGTACACCCTGACCGGTCTGGCGGTGGGCATGATCTACGCGCTCATCGCGCTGGGTTTCGCACTCATCTGGAAATCGAGCCGCGTGGCCAACCTGGCGCTGGGTCAACTGGTGCTCATCTCGTCCTGGTTTGCCTACAGCACGCTGGTGGACTTCAAATTGCCTGTATGGGCCGGTATGCTGCTCACCATATTATTTGCCATATTTCTGGGCTGGATGATCGAACGGTTCACGCTGCGCCCGATGATAGGGCAGCCGATACTCTCCCTCATCGCGGTCACTCTGGGCATCGGCTACTTCCTGGAAGGCGTCGTGACCATGGCGTGGCCGATCAGTATCGCCAGGCTGCCGGCCCTCTTCCCACAGGAGCCGGTGAACATCGGCACCGCGGTGATCTCGCAGGAATACCTGTGGGCGGCGGGTATCTCGATCGTCCTGTTCATCATGCTCTCCCTGTTTTTCAAGTTCCACAAGATGGGCATCGCCATGCGGGCCAGCGCGGACGATCAACTGGCCGTGCAGGCATGCGCCGTGCCGATCACCAGCATCTTCTCCATGTCATGGATCTTTGCCTGCGTGGTGGCGGCGATAGGCGGGATACTGATATCGAGCATCGGCGGCATAACCAACGCTTTGGTCGAGACCGGTTTCAAGTCCTTCTCGGTAGTGATACTGGGGGGTCTCGACTCGTTTATCGGCTGCATGGTGGCCGGACCCATCATCGGGCTGTGTGAAAACGTGGGCGCCGGCTATCTGACGCCGCTGCTGGGGCCCGGCATTAAGGAGCTGATACCGTTCGTAATAATCATTATCGTCATGTTGATCAGGCCTTACGGCCTCTTCGGCGAAGAGAGAATTGAGAGGATATAGTCGATGAGTCTGCCCTGCGGTATACGCAATTACTCGTATGGCTCGGATACGGCCATCATACGCACAAAGACGCAGTGGGTGCTGTTTATCCTCTTCCTGGTATTGCTGTCCACCATGCCGTTCTACCTTCCGAGGTCCGGCCTGGAGGTGATGAACCTGATGGGCATCACCATCGTCTCTATAGTCGGACTGAATATCCTGATGGGCTACTGCGGGCAGCTCTCCATCGGGCATGCAGGTTTTATGGCGGTGGGGGCCTACACCACGGCTATATTGAGCAACAGCCTGGGGCTTCCCTTCCTGGCATCGTTGATTCTCTCCGGCCTCTCAGCAGGCCTGGTCGGCCTGCTGTTCGGCATGCCGTCGCTGAGGGTTAAAGGGTTCTATCTGGCCATAACCACCATTGCCGCCCAATTCATCATTATATGGATACTCAACCACTGGACCGACGTGACCCACGGGGCGATGGGAATGAGCGTCCCTATAGCTGAGATCGGTCCACTCAAACTTGATAGCGAGACCGACCAGTTCTATCTGATCATGTCGATAGCAGCACTGAGCGTATTCTTCGCCACCAACCTGGCCAGGGGTCGCATCGGCAGGGCCTTCATTGCCGTAAGGGACAACGACCTGGCGGCGGAGGTGATGGGCATAAACGTCTTCGCCTACAAGCTGCTGGCCTTCTTCCTGGGATGCTTCTTCGCCGGGATCGCCGGATCGCTGTACGCACAGTATCGCGGCAACATCACGCCGGAGGATTTCACCTTCGTACAATCCATACTGTATATAGGCATACTGATCATCGGCGGCCTGGGCACCGCCATCGGACCGATACTGGGAGTGGTCTTTATCAGGCTGCTGGAGCAACTCGTGCTGTTTTTGTCTCCCATGATCGAGCAGACCTTCAGCGGACTGCCCACCGGCTTTGCAACCGGGCTGAGCCCGATGATATTCGGTCTGGTCATGATTATTTTCCTTATCTTCGAACCGCACGGCCTGGCGCACCGCTGGCAGTTATTCAAGGCCTCATACAGGATGTGGCCGTTCTCCTATTGATTTTTTTATGATGAAATAACGTACTGTAACTCAATAAATAATGAAGGAGGTTAACGTGAGAAGAAGTAAGGTAACAATCCCAATGGCCGTGCTGCTACTTGTGGCTCTGGCCGTCTCCATCCTGCCCGGCTGCACCCCAACACCCGCTGCCCCTGAAGGTGCGAAGACAATCAAACTGGGCCTCAGCGTCCCTTTTACCGGCGCGGCCGCCGAGAAAGGGGCCCCCATCGGCCAGGGCCAACTCGATGCATTTAAATATATCAACGACGAGCTTGGTGGTGTCGAGGGGTACAAGATAGAGCCGGTGTGGTATGACACCAACTATGATGCAGCCAAGGCCACGACCATCGTCAAAAAGCTGATGGATGATGGCTGCGCGTTCTTTACAGTGGTTTCATCCAAGGATATGAACGCCTCCAAGGAAGCTGCCAACAGGGCCGGCTTCCCCGGAATGGTGTGCTTCAGTTCCCCATCGTTGACACATCCACCCCAGCATATCTACGCACAGCTTCCCGACTACGGCGATGACTGGGCCGCCTTCGCCAGGTACTACCGTCAGAGCATCTGGAAGGGAGAGGGCAAGCCCAAGATGGCCCTTATGCTGTTGAACAACTCGACAGGCTACGGTGTGAGGGACGCCGCCCGGGCGGCTGCCGAAGATCTGGGTATTGAGATCGTGGCGATCGAGGAACATACCGCAACCACGATATCCGAGACAGATGCCCTGACCAGGATCAAGGACAAGAATCCGGATGTGATCTTTATTTCCAGCACACCTGCGCCGACCGCGGTCATTCTGAAGAATGCCCACGACCTTAAAATGATACCTGGGATTACCGTTGGATGCGCGCACGCCAGCTTCACCAAAGCACTTATCGATCTGGCCGGCAAAGATGCGACACAGAATGTATACGGCGTATATCCCACAGTGAATTGGGGAGATAACGTGCCCGGCATGGCCAAGATGATGGAATACTGCGATAAAAGGCACCCTGAGTATGCCGGCAACAATGACTACCTCATCGGCTGGGCTTCGAGCCTGATCAACGCCGAGATACTGCGCCAGGCCATTAAGGTATCGGGTGGCGATGCCCTGGCCAAGGGCGACGCCGCGGCCTGGGGACTGGCGGAGAAGAACGGTTTTATGAACGTCAAGAACTATGACGTGGAAGGACTGCACGGCCCGGTTGATTTCTCCAATCCGGTGGACAAACGCGGCTCCAAATCCGTAAAGATATTCCAGATTCACGATGGCCAGATGGTTTCCCAGACAGGGTGGGTGGACGCTCCCAACATCCTTTATGAGAACTTCGATTGGTTCGGTAAATAAATAGATCGGCTTCAGCAATGTTGAAATTGAATAACATTGAGGTGTCCTACCTCAATGTAGTTAAGGTGCTGCACGGCATCTCCATCTCGGTGGATGACGGCCTGGTGGTTGCCCTGCTCGGCGCCAACGGCGCCGGCAAGACGACGACGCTCAAAGCCATCTCCGGGTTGCTGAGGGTCGAAGAGGGCGAGATCACCGACGGCACGATCGAATGGGACGGCGTCAGGATCGATCGCAAGAACGCTGTCGATATAGGCAGGCTCGGCATCGTGCAGGCGCTGGAGGGCCGGCGCGTCTTCGAACACCTGAGCGCCGAAGAGAACCTGCTGGTGGGCGCCTTTTCGCGCTCCAGTGCGCAGAAAGTAAGGGCAGACTTAAAAATGGTCTACGGTTACTTTCCGCGGCTGGAGGCACTGAAAAGGAACACAGCCGGATATCTTTCCGGAGGCGAACAGCAGATGCTGGTGATCGGACGCGCCATGATGGCCGCTCCCAAGCTGATGATGCTGGACGAGCCCTCCCTCGGGCTGGCCCCCATGATAGTCGAGCAGATATACGACATCATCCGCAGATTCAATAAGGAACGCAGCACCTCGATATTGCTGGTCGAACAAAACGTGAGGGTGGCCCTCAATACGGCTCACTACGGCTATGTCATGGAAAACGGGCGCGTTGTGCTGGACGGCTCCGCTGAGTACCTGAAGGGACGGGAAGATGTGAAGGAGTTTTACATCGGCATATCGGCTTCAGGTGAAAAGAAGAGCTACAAGGAAATCAAGCATTATAAACGCCGCAAGAGATGGCTTTAGCCGCAACGGATAAATGCACTTTTAATACTATCCCTCGCCGAGGTAGGCAGCGATGACCTTCTGGTCCTGAGCTATCTCGGCGGGGGTGCCGTCAGCGATCTTGCGTCCGAAATCCAGCACCACGATACGGTCTGCGATATCCATTACAACTCCCATATCGTGCTCTATCAGTACGATCGAGTCCACTCCGTCGCGCAGAACCGGTGTAGCGAGATAAGTATCGCCCTGCCCCTCGAAGATATCGTAGATAAAGCGTGCGATATCTTCTTTCTCCTCGAGGTTCATGCCCGCCATCGGCTCGTCAAGCAGGATCAAGCGCGGCTCCAGCGCCAGCGCCCTGCCCAGCTCCACCCTTTTCCTTAATCCATAGGGTAGAGAGCCAACAATAGACTTGCGTATGTGCTCGATCTCCAGGAAATCTATGATGTCCTCCACGGTCTTCCTGTGCTCCATCTCCTCGTGGTGGGCCGGCCCGAAATAAAGGAAGGTGCTGAAGATGTTCTGCTTCATGAGCACATGCCGGGCGGCCATGATGTTGTCCAGCGTGCTCAGCCCGGAATACAGTTCGATATTCTGGAAGGTGCGGGCGATGCCCATTTTGGCGATATGATCCGATTTGACGCCGTTTATTTTTTTTCCTTTATATCTTATCTCGCCTTTCTGCGGCTTATAGAAACCGTTGATGCAGTTGAGCAGGCAGGTCTTGCCCGCCCCGTTGGGACCGATGATGGCCAGAATCTCGTTCTTGCGGATATCGAGGTCGATATCGGTGAGCGCCCTGACGCCGCCGAACCATAAAGAGAGGTTCTTAATGCTGAGTATGGTCTCTTTTTCGGTCATTATCAATAAAATGATTCAGGCAAAATTATTTAACAGTCGGGCAGCCGAGGATGTATGTTACCATTAAAGGAGTATTGTTTTAAAGTCCGGACCAGGCTTTAATGTATTCTTTGATTCAAGTTGCCGGCCCGCTTCCGTTTGACAGAACTACATACATGCGATTTCTTTTACGACGGCATTTTGATGGAAGGAGATAATCAATGAAGAAATCCAGTCCTGCGAATATTTTTAAAAGCAAAGTGGCGATAATTACCGGGGCCGGTTCAGGCATCGGGAAAGGTCTTGCACAGGAGTTGGCTGATCGTGGCGCGTACGTGGTTATATCAGATATAAATGTCGAAAGGGTAGAAAAGGTTGCAGATAACATTGCTCGGTCGGACGGTAAGGTCACCGCTTTAAAACTCGATGTCTCCGATTACGCTGCCGTTAAAAAGATGATCGATAACACGGTTGCAGCTCACGGTCGAGTCGACTACATCTTCAACAACGCCGGAATTGCTATCGGCGGCCCTGCAAAAGATTTCTCAATAGACGACTGGCGCAATGTCATCGATGTCAATCTAAATGGAGTTGTTCACGGCGTCGCGGTGGCTTATCCCATAATGGTCGATCAGGGCTTCGGACATATCATAAATACAGCCTCGATCGCGGGGCTGGCTCCTTTACTCGGCACAGCCAGTTACGTAACCAGCAAATACGGCGTAGTTGGACTCTCCAATGCATTGCGGATCGAAGGCGCCAAACATGGGGTTAAGGTAAGCGTCGTATGTCCCGGGTATGTCAGGACGTCCATATTCAATGATAGTAAAAACATCAATATCGATAGGCAAAATCTTAAACCGTTTCCGGACAGAATGGGAGTTACCTCAGAAGAATGCGCAAAGATGATCCTGCGCGGTGTGGAACGCAACAATGCTTTCATCGTTGTGACCTTTTTCGCAAAATTCCTGTGGATTTTAAATCGCATCAGCCCCGATCTGGTTATCGGGATAATGAAAAGACAATACAGCAAAGCTGTAGAAAAAGGGATAATTAAATAATCCGCCGGCCGTCAGTCATTATCTCCCGGTCAGAAAGTGATTAAGCTGACCGGGAGATAATGCAAATATTCTGCTATTTATTCAGCCGATACCTGGTCGCTGCACCGTTCGCTATCTGCAGCATAGTACTTCGAGTTGATAATAAAAAAGATCACCGCTAATACCAGGGCGGGAAGAGTCAGGAGAAATCCATTCTTCAGCCCCATGGCTCCTCCTCCCGAAGCATCTGAAACAAGACCTACTATCCAGGGACCGAGAGCCATACCCACAAAATAGTAGAACGTATATGCCAGCCCGTAACCAGTGGCCCTGAATTTGATAGGTATGACATCAGTATTCAGCGTGGTTATTAGTGCCGGATTCATACATACTACGAATGATTGTATAGCCAATATAACTATGAAGATCGGCAGGGGCCCTCCAAATGCGACCAGCAATGCACACGTTAATATCAGGTTTAGAGCTTGCATAACGACCATCATATATGCCCTGCCTGATTTACTGCGTTTTTGCCATATGTCCGCCAGCCAGCCGGCCAAGGGTGAACTGATCAACGTTAACAGAAATGCTGCACCGCTGATAGCGCCGGCCTGAGCCGCGTCCATGTTATATCCTCTCATCAGAAAAGAGGGCAGCCATCCTATAAACGTAAAATAGTATAACTGGAAGAACATCTGTCCCAGTAATGTAAACGTGAATGCTTTGATTTTAAAAAGTCTGATCCACTCACCCAGATACTTTTTATTGAGTGCAGTTTCTCCCTTATCCTTAACAGTGGCATAGTCTTTGAGGAAAAAAG
>DAOUFR010000118.1:0-21020 GCA_034429715.1 Dehalococcoidia bacterium | reverse complement strand
TTCTTGCCTTTCAGCGCCGCCGCCTTCTGCTCAATGCGCCTGTCCTCGTCAGTGGTTTTATAAGATTTGAGGAAGCTACGCTTGAACTCCGTGAATATATCTTCGGCGATGGCCTGCCTGCATTGCTCGATCAGCTGTTGCATGAAATGAAGGTTGTGTATGGTGGCCAGCCTGTAGGCCAGCAGCTCCTCGCACCTGAACAGGTGATGCAGGTAGGCAGCTGAGTAATTCCGGCATGTAAAACACTGGCAGTCCTCCTCAACCGGCCCCATATCCTCCCTGTGTGAAGAACGCCTGATATTCACTCGGCCTTTCCGCGTATACAGAGCGCCGTTGCGCGCCACCCTGGTGGGCAGAGCGCTGTCGAAGATATCGATGCCCCGTGAGATGCCCTCAACGATATCCTCCGGCGAGCCCACACCCATCAGGTAACGGGGCCTGTCCAGCGGCATATACGGCACGGTGGCTTCAACGATCTCCCACATCAACGCCTTGGGCTCGCCCAGGCTGAGGCCGCCGATGGCATAACCGGGGAAATCCAGAGCGGTGATCTGCTCAGCCGATTCCTTTCGTAAGTCCGGGTAGGTCCCGCCCTGTATTATGCCGAAAAGGTGCTGTCCGGTATCGCGATGGGCGCTTCGGCAGCGTGCGGCCCATTCAGCCGTGGATGCCGCAGCCTTGCTTAACTCCTTCCTGCCGGAGGTGCTCCCCGGACACACATCCAGAGCCATGATGATATCCGCCCCCAGTTTCTCCTGCATGGACATTGAGGATTCCGGTGTGATGCTGTGCTGGCTGCCGTCCACATGCGACCGGAATACGACTCCATCGCCTGAAATCTTGCGTAACGTGGACAGGCTGAATATCTGGTACCCGCCGCTGTCGGTCAGTATGGGACCTCGCCAGTTCATGAACCTGTGTAATCCTCCCGCCTCCTCGATAACTTTTATACCTGGCCTCAAATACAGGTGGTAGGCATTGCAGAGGATCATCTTTATGCCGAGTTTTTTTATATCGGCGATGTCCAGGCTCTTAACCGTAGCCTGACTGCCCACAGGGAGGAAGATCGGTGTGCTGACCGGCCCGTGCAAGGTGGCAAGTCTGCCGGATCTGGCGCCGCCTGCCTTGCATTTAGCCGAGATTCTGAAAATCCGCCCCGACATTTTGTCCGCCGATACTACCTGTTCTTCTCCCAGTAACTGACAAACCTGGAAAGCGCATGCACCGCCTCCGTGATGCTGCAGAATGTGGGTATCTTCGCGACAGTCAGGCGGGACCGCTGCTGCATAATTGTACGCCACCGGATATCTTCAAGATCATCGTATCCAGGTCTGGCTGCACTTAATACGGCCACAACGGGCTTGACCCGGCGCCGGAACATCTCAATAATGCTGTCGACTTCCATCTGTACCACAATGACCCACCAATCATCTCTCATGGGATTATCATCGGAAACCTGCATGATAATACAATCAAAGTCCGGGCTCTCCACAAAGAGGTGGTGCACTGCGCCCGCTTTGGCTGCATCGTCGCCCCAGATGGAGAAATCGATCGGGTTGCTTAACCAGTCCCAGATGGCCGGCAATATCGGTTTCAGATGATCCCTCATCTCAGGTGAAAGCGGCGGCACCGACAGTCCGGCTTCCTCGGCCAGATCGGCGGCCAGCACACCTTTGCCCCCTCCCCCTCCAATAATCCCCAGCCTGCGTCCCCGGACCGGCTGCAAGCACGAGAACAGGACGAGCAGGTCTGTCATCTCTTCCAGGTCACGCACCTGTATGACGCCGAACTGATTAAAAACGGTCTCCCATATGCTGTTTGAACCAGCGATGGCCGCGGTGTGTGAGTTTACCGCGCGGGTTCCTGCTTTGCCCCTGCCCCCTTTTATAGCTATAACCGGCTTTTTCTGCGCAGCCCTCCTGAGGGAGTCGATAAACTTTTTTCCGTCCTTTATCCCTTCGAAATAGGCGGCTATTATCTCCGTTTTCGGATCGTCCGCCAGGTAATCAATAATATCGCTCTCATCGATCATAAGGGCGTTGCCGTAGCTTACAGCCTTGCTGAAGCGGATACCCCGCAGCGCAGCGGTCTGGATCATCAGTGTCGCCGCCCCGCCGCTCTGAAAGACCACTCCCACGTTGCCGGGCTCGGACGGCAGGCCGTAAGCAAAGGACAGGCCGGCCTCAGGGCTGTAGATCCCCATGCAATTGGGACCGATCAGGTTCACTCCCAGCCGTGCGGCTTTTACCTGTATCTGCTTCTCCAACTCCACCGCCTGCGGTCGTCCGGTCTCACTCAGGCGTGCGGTAAAAAGGTGCATCACTTTTACATTCTTTGCAGCGCAATCGTCCAGCAGCGGCAGTACCATGTCCGCCGAGACACAACAGATCACAAAATCCACATCGCCCGGTACATCCGCCAGCCTGGGATAGGCTTTTATATCAAGGACGGACTCTTTATGGGGATTGACCGGATATATCTCTCCTCTGAAACCGTAATCGATGAGGTGCCTGAGATAATGGTAACCGAAAGAAACCGGCTGCTCGGATGCTCCAATTACGGCTACATGCCTGGGATAAAAAGCGTAGTCCAACACTCCCCCTTGCTCTGCTTTTAAAGGAACCATGAATCGACCACCATTATAAGGAAGATTATCCCCAGGTAGGGAAAGGCCGATAATTTGTATACAATCCAGGCATTGCGGGAGTTCGGCGCAATAAGCAGGCGGACACTGGCAGATACCATCAGCAGGCTCATCAGCACTGCTACGGACAGGTACAACCAATGAAGGAATCCCGACAGGAAATAGATTAATACACCGAAGGCCGATAACGCCAGCGATAGTACGGCCAGCAGAGTAATCACCCTCCTGTCCGGCCAGCTCAACGGAAAATAATGCAGCCCTGCGCCTTCGTAGTCGGAGCGGTTGGCCAGCATCAACGTCCATACGTGCAATGGTGTCCAGGCTGCTATCAGGCAGAAAAAAAGCACGGGCATAGCGGTCACCACCGGAGGTTGGCTGACGGCATACCACCCGATCAGCACGGGCGAGCTGCCGGCGATAATGCCGAAGTAGGTGCAGGAGACGGTCTTGCGCAGTATACCCGATGTCAGAACGCCGACCAGGCCGATGAAAAAACATGCAGGCGAGAGCATCCATGCCAGTATTAGTCCGGCCACAATCAACACTGCAATCATAGGCAGCACCCTCCAGGGCGGCTTGATCCTGCCCGACGGCAGCGCCCTTTTACAGGTGCGAGACATCAGGGCGTCCACGTCCCGGTCCAGGTAGTTGGTCAGGCCATTGGCGCCCGCGCTGCCACAGGTTATGGCCACAAGGGTCAATATAAAAGTGCCGACAGGGAAAGGCCCGCCCATCGCTGCTGCAGCGACCAGGGCGGAACAGGCGCCTATGAAGACCAGCAGGCTGGTTTCTTTGGGCTTGAGAACGTTTAAATAATCGGACAACACGAGATGATTTATACCCCATTAATTATAAGGAAGGAGTTCCCTCCTGAGAAATGCTGTCGCTTTGGGAAATATCATCGAGATATGATTGCAGTATGACCGTGGCTGCGGCCGCATCTATAGCCTTTTTCAGGCGGGCGCGCTTTTTCCCCGCCTCCCGCAGCATCCTGTCGGCTGTAACAGAGGTCAGCCGCTCGTCCTGCAGGACGGTCTCAACGCCGGCCTGTTCTTTTATTCCATCAGCGAAATCCATGACCTTGCGGGCCTGCTCGCCCACAGTGCCATCGAGCAGGTAGGGAAGTCCTATCACCAGTCTGACGACATCATATTGCCGTAAAAGTGCTTTTATCTCGACTACGGCAGATGCATCGTCCTTTCTGTCTATGGTCTTTAAAGGGCTGGCCAGTATCAGCGAGGGGTCGGATACAGCGACACCTATGCGTTTGTCGCCGACATCCAGGCCCATAATCCTACGCATGGCCGGCCTTGAGCATCTCCTCGACTGCCGCCGGCACAGCGTTAAGGGCTTCGACAATCTTGGAGCTGTCTTTGACCCCCGCCTGCGCCATATCCGCCTTACCACCTCCACTGCCACCTGCTATAACCGAGATCTTCTTGATCAGTTTCCCACAGTGTATACCCTTTGAAACAATATCCGACGTGGCGGTGGCAATGAAAAACGGCTTGTTGTCGTATACGGAGGCCAGCACGGCCAGGCCGCTGCCCATCCCTGCTTTAAGCATGTCACCCATCTCCATGACGGCGGGCATGGGAGCGGACGTTACTTCAGTATAAACCACGTTGATACCAGCGATTCTTTTCAGGTTTTTCTCAAGCAATTCCGTGATCTCATATTTTAAACGCATGCGCTGCTGCATTTCCTTATCTTTCACGCTGGCCTTAAGTCCCACCTGAATATCCGCCACTTTAGCCGGGACCTCCAGCGGTGATACCTTCAGACTACCTGCTAACTGGTCAAGGGCGTCCAGCCTCTGTCCGATCATATCCTCGGCCTTTCTGCCTGTCACCGCCTCGATCCTGCGCAGGCCGGTTCCCACGCTGGACTCGCCTGTGATAAGAAAATATCCGATCTCGCCAGTTGCTTTGACATGCGTGCCGCCGCAGAGCTCCGCGCTCAGCGCCGGCTTGCCTATTTTAACCAGCCTGACCGTGTCACCGTACTTCTCCTCAAAAATGGCCGTCGCCCCCTGGCTGATGGCCTGGTCGTAAGAGCATACGTCTGTTGAAACAGGCAGGTCCTGCCTGACGATAGAATTGACCAGGGACTGCACTTCTTTCAACTCTTCTTTGCTGATGGGCGACAGGTGCGTGAAATCGAAGCGCAGCCGCTCCGGTGTGACAAGCGAGCCTCTCTGGGCTACATGGCCCCCCAGTACCTTCCTCAACGCAGCCTGCAGTATATGCGTGGCCGTATGGTTCCTGGCAATATCCTTTCTGCGTTCCTCGTCAACCGAGGCCTGGACGAGGTCACCGACCGAGACGGTCCCTTTCTTAACCCGCCCTGAGAGGGCTATCCCTCCTGCTGAATAGGATAACGAGTTATTGACACGGAAATCGCCGGAGGGGGAAACGACGCTGCCCGTGTCGCCGACCTGTCCTCCCATCTCACCATAGAACGGAGTTTTATCCAGTATAAGGGTAATGTCGCCTCCCTCTTTAGCTTTTTCCACATAGGAAGCAGTTTTCTCGTTGATTATCTGCAGGATTTTCGCCTGACCAGCCAGTTTCTCATATCCCACAAACTCAGTGACCTCCAAAGTTTGACCGAGCCGCGTGAAAATATCCTGCTCATCCTTCCCGCCCCCGAATTTATGGGTCGCCCTGGCTTTCTCGCGCTGCTTCTCCATCTCCGCCTCAAATCCTTCTCTGTCCACGCTGATGCCGTGCTCCTGCGCGATCTCCACGCTCAATTCGAGAGGGAATCCATAGGTGTCCCAGAACTTGAAAACATCCTCATTCATAAGGCAGGTGCGGTTCTGCGCTTTTGCGTCGGCAATGGCCTTTTCACACAGGTTTATGCCCGCGTCAAGCGTATCGTTGAATCTCTCCTCCTCGTTCCTGATCACATCGAGCACCAGCTTACGGTTCGCCACCAGCTCGGGGTATACCGTTCCCATCCTCTCGATCACCACCCCGGCCATCTCGCCCATGAATGGTTTGTTCAGGCCTAGCTTGCGTCCCATGAAACAGGCGCGCCTGAGTATGCGCCTGAGTACATAGCCCCTGCCCTCATTGGAAGGCAGCAGGCCGTCTGCTATGAGGAATGTCACTCCCCTGCTGTGCTCCGCGATGACCTTGATCATCCGATCAATAGTCTCGTCTTTCCCCTCACGCACTGAAGCAATTCGACATATTTTTTCGAGGAGGGGCGTGAACAGGTCTGTAGAATACACGGAAGGATTGCCGTTGCAGACGGCCACGACGCGCTCCAGGCCCATGCCGGTATCGATATTGGGTTTGGGCAGAAGTGTTCTCTTGCCGTCTTTGGCCTGGTTATACTGCATGAAGACCAAGTTCCATATCTCCGAGAAGCGGCTGCAGCTGCAGGAAGGATCGCACTCAGGCCTGCCGCAGCCGGCATCTTTACCGAAATCGTAGTGTATCTCACTGCAGGGGCCGCAGGGACCGCTGTCCCCTGCCGGGCCCCAGAAATTCTCTTTCTCGCCCATCCTGATTATTTTATTGACGGGGATACCTATCTGTCTCCAGATGAAATGTGCTTCGTCATCGTCCAGGTATACAGTTATCCAGAGCTTTTCTGCGGGCAGGCGCAGCCTTTTGGTAACAAACTCCCAACTCCACTTGATGGCGTCTTCCTTGAAGTAGTCACCTACGCTGAAGTTGCCCAGCATCTCGAAAAACGTCAGGTGCTTGCTATCGCCGACAGAGTCAACGTCAGTGGTCCTGAAGCACTTCTGGCAGGACGTCAGTCGCCGACCGGGCGGCACGGCCTGCCCCATGAAGTACGGTTTTACCTGCACCATGCCGGCCGTGGTCAGCAGCAGTGTGGGATCACCGTGCGGTATCAAAGAAGAGCTCGGTATGACCTTGTGTTTCTTCTCCACGAAAAAATTCAGGAAGGCTTCGCGTATGTCTTTGCTGTTCACAGGTAAACTCCTCGCAGCATTTTAGTGGAGTAAAAGCACTTAAGTCAATTGGCACGGGCGCACCTGAGGGTAAGTCCCTACAAAAGATTATGTAAGGGCGGGTTTTTAAACCCGCCCGCGTCTCTTTTTAACAAGTCCGATGACATGTGTTACAATCATAAAACCGAGGAGACTGATATGCCTGTTTACGAGTACTGGTGCCCCGATTGCAAAACGCGGCAGGAGATATTGCTCCAGCGTTTCAACAGCGATGTTCCCCCCTGTCCCAGGTGCGGGGGTAATTCGCTGCAGCGCAGGTTCTCCACATTCATGATGCAAAAGTCATACAAAGCAGTATATGACGACATACTCGGGGATTCGCAGATGATGCGCGGTATGATGAATAATGATCCCCAGGCACTGGCCGCATGGAACAACAAGATGAGCGGCGGCGAGCCTGTCGCTCCCGAATACCAGGAGACACTGGAGAGGATGGAGCGCGGTGAGGTGCCTTCGCTTCCGGCGGAGAGCGGTGAAGCTACAGGCTGAATCTAACTTTAAACAGGAGTCGATAAATGCCGATATACGAGTATATCTGCCACAATTGTAAAAAGAAGGTGGGCATCTTTATGCGGCTGTCCGCCTTGCAGCAGGACCCCGCCTGCCCGGTCTGCGGTGGGACCGGCCTGCGGAGGGTTTTCTCCAGCTTTGCCGTAGTTAAATCGACCGCCCAGGTCCACGAAGAGAGCGGCGAGCCGGGGCCGGGTATGTCGGCTGACTACTATAAAGACCCCCGCAACATCGGCCGCAGCCTGGAGAATCAGTTTAGAAATATGAACATGGAGATACCCTCAGAGATACGGGACAGCATCGACAAGGCGAGGGAGGGTGTGCTCCCCGACTCTTTGCGGGACCTGGACAGTGCAAGCTCGGATTCTGCGTACAGTTGACGCCAACATCAACCGTGTCAGCGAGGGGCTGCGCGTCCTCGAAGACGTATCCAGATTTATACTTGAGGATGAAGATGCCACCCGCCGGCTCAAGTCCGTACGCCACCAGATCAACAACCTGGCTCGCGGCCTGGGCATACATCTGCTGCTGAGCAGGGATTCGGAGGGTGACATCGGCGCCGCCGGCGATCTAATAAAGGAGCACAGCGACCTCAGCTCCATCGTCAGAGCCAATGCCAAAAGGGCCCAGGAAGGGTTGCGCGTGCTGGAGGAACTGACCAAGCTGCCCGAGCTGAAAGACGCTACTCCCGCCGATGAGATCAGAAAATCGAGATACCTTGTATACACTATTGAGGTCAGCCTCATATCGCAGCTGTCCGAACATAAAAAAGGACAGGCCAGCGATTAGGTATTTCTGCCTACCCGCTTTCGGTTGACTTTAGTCGTTCCCGCTGGTACAATCCCACATTTGGTAGGCCTGTGCCTGTTAGGCCAGTGGCCACAATTAAAATTCAAATAAGGAGGTACTATGGTACAAATTCCCCCGATCTTCTGGGTCGTACCTATTGCCGGTATAGTGACGGTGATATTTGCCGCCTGGCTGGCGATCAACGTCATGCGACGGCCGACGGGCACCCCGAAGATGAAAGAAATCGGCGATATGATTTTTGAAGGTGCCTGGGCATTCCTTAAGAGACAGTACGGCACCATCGCCATCTACTCGGTTGTAGTAGCCATTATCATCGGAGTAATCGTAGGCGTTCTGCCGCCGGAAGAAGCTCTACAGAAGGCCGGCTATGATCCCTTTTCGATCGGCTGGCACACTTCCCTCGCTTTCCTGGTCGGCGCAATCTGCTCCGGCATCTCCGGTTTCATCGGCATGTACGTTGCGGTTAAGTCCAACGTACGCTGCGCGGCAGCCGCACAGAAGAACCTGACCGAGGCGGTCAGGGTAGCGCTGCACGGCGGCGCCGTATCCGGTTTCCTGATCACAGCACTGAGCCTGATCGGTGTAACCGTGATATTCTTCTCTTTCGGCGGAGCCGAAACACCCGCATTAGCTCCACATCTTATTGTCGGCTTCGGCTTCGGCGCCAGCTTCGTGGCCCTCTTCGCCCAGCTCGGCGGCGGTATTTATACCAAGGCCGCTGACATGGGCGCCGACCTTGTCGGTAAAGTCGAAGCAGGCATCCCCGAGGACGATCCCCGCAACGCCGCGGTGATCGCAGACCTGGTGGGTGACAACGTCGGCGATTGCGCCGGCCGCGGCGCCGACCTCTTCGAATCCACGGCCGCCGAGAATATCGGCGCTATGATCCTGGGTGTCGTTGCATACGTAGCCACAGGGAACGTGGCCTGGGTGCTCTTCCCGCTGGTCGTGCGCGGATTCGGCATGTTCGCCAGCATGATCGGTCTCCTGATCGTAAAAGCTAAAGAGAGCGAGAACGCCATGAACGCCCTCAACCGCGGTTATTACGTGGCTATCGCTCTATCAGTAGTCGGCCTGGCCATCACCGTGTACTTCATGCTCGATAGCTGGTGGCTGTTCGCTGCAGGCGTTGTAGGCATCATCGCCAGCATAGCCATCATTTTCGTTACGCAGTATTACACGGAATCACGTTATAAACCCGTCCAGGATATCGCCAATGCCTCCAAGACCGGCCCCGCCACCAACATCGTAGCCGGCGTGGCAGTTGGCTTCGAAACCACCTTCGCCACGGCCATGGTAATCGGCGCCTCTCTGGTACTATCCTTCGTATTCGGCGAACTCAGCGGAGTTAAAGGCGGAGGCGCCTTCGGTACGGCAGTGGCCACCATGGGCATGCTCATGACCTGCCCCTACGTGCTCTCTATGGATACTTTCGGCCCCATCACCGATAACGCCAACGGCGTTAACGAGATGGCAGGCGCCGGCCCCGAGATCCGCAAGATCACCGACAGGCTGGATGCCGTCGGCAACACGACCAAGGCGCTCACCAAGGGCTACGCCATGGTGTCAGCCGGCCTGGCCGCCTTCCTGCTCTTCCAGGCTTACCTGGACAGGGTATCCTTCCTCAGGTTCGGTGAGACCGGTACTTTCAACATCGTAAACATAGCCAATATCGAGGTCTTCGTAGGCGGGCTGATTGCCGCCATGCTTGTCTACCTCTTCAGCGCATGGGCCATCAAATCGGTCGGCAAGACAGCCGGCAGCATCATTGACGCGGTACGCAAACAGTTCCGCGATCATCCCGGCATCATGGCCGGTACCGAGAAGCCGAACTACGGCGAGATCGTCGACATCACCGCCAAAGCCGGGCTCAAAGAGATGATCGCCCCGGCCCTCCTGGTAGTGCTTGCGCCGGTGGTTGTCGGCCTGCTCTTCAAGTACCTTCCCGCTATACCATTGCCTGACGGCAAGTTCTACACGTGGGACGCCGCACAGGTTGTGGCGGCTCTACTCATGATCGGCACGATCGCAGGCATCATGCTCGCCTCCTTCATGAACAACGGCGGCGGCGCCTGGGACAATGCCAAGAAAATGATCGAAGACGATCAGCTTAAGGATGACAAGGGTAACATCCTGGGCAAGGGCTCGGATGCACACAAGGCAGCCGTGGTCGGCGATACAGTCGGCGATCCTTTCAAGGACACTGCCGGACCTTCACTTCACGTGCTGGTAAAGCTGCTCGCCACTATCACGCTGGTACTCTGCCCGCTCTTCGTCTAATCCACATCAACCAGCTTATGCAAAAGGGGCAATCACCTGATAAAGGGATTGCCCCTTTTTTCTCGCCCTATGGTCGTGGCCGGCCCGTGTCCCGGATAAACCACGGTATCATCAGGAAGGGTATACAATTTTGTCTGTATGCTGTGCTCCAGCTGTTCGTAGCTGCAGCCGGGGAAATCCGTCCTGCCGATACCGGCGTTGAAGAGCGTATCTCCACTGAAGAGTACGCCGTGGCCGTAAAGGCTGATCTCGTCCGGGCTGTGCCCCGGGGTAAACAGCACTTTAAAATGCAGATCGTCGATGTCCACTTTATCCCCGTCGGACAGGAACAGTTCGGGCTCAGGTATTTTGGCTGACCCGCCGGACATGGCCGCAACCAGCTTGATGAAAGCGCCGGGCGAAGATTTATCAGCCCCGGTCCCGACTGCAAACCTGGCGCCCGTGGCGTCCTTAATGGCCTTGACCGCACCTGTGTGGTCGAAGTGGCCGTGCGTCACAACTATCAGCGACAGGGACAGGTTGTCGGCATTAAGGACTTTCAAAATGGTTTTGGAATCCGCTCCGGGATCGATCACCATGGCCCGCCTGGTGGTGTCCGATGCAACTATATAGCAATTTGTGGCTATGAAACCTACGGTTAAAGCTCTTAATATCATCTTATGTCGACCTGATCTCCTCACGCATAAACTTGACATATGCCACGACGAAACAGACGGCTGTAAGCGCCACCAGGCCCACCAGTTGCGGCCAGACCAGCATCAGGCTCTGGCTGAGGGGCAGGGGCGACGGCATCAATCCCGAATACATGCCTATCATCATCATAGTGGGACTGGTGCTGCCCATCATGGGGATGAGTATCGCCTGGATGCTCTCGGCGTAGAGTGTACCGGGCGAGATGCGGCTGATCATCCGGAAGAGGTTGTCGTAGTCAGCCACCTGGGCAACCGTTGAATCCTGGCTGAGGGGGAAAGCTGCTCCGGCGATGAGATTGGCTATGATGCCCATGAAAAGGAACAGAAAGATCCAGACCGCAATTGAGGCGAGGGCCGAGGTGGAGGTCTTCTTAAAAAGGACGGAGAAGAGCACAGACAGAGACATCCAGAAAGCCCCGTACAGGATGCTGACTACTATGAAAATGAACAGCCTCAATATCTCCTCCGCCTCCGGCGGCACGCCTATCAGCCTCAGTCCAAGTCCTGCCACTATGGCAACAACGCTGACAACGAGCACGCTTATTACAGTCAGTCCCGACAGAAACTTGCCGTTGATCAGGCTGTCGCGGTAAATGGGCTGCGCCAGTACTCGACTGAGGTTGCCCCCGGTCCTCTCACTGTTGATCGCATCGAAACCCAGGGCGATGCCGATGATGGGAATAAAAATGGACATGAATAGCGGGAAAGAGAAAGGTAAATCGCTGCCCGATACGACGAATAAACTCAAAAAGATGTTACTGGTCGAATCGCCGACAGCCGTCCTGATGTTCTGGGCCGCTATGTATATGGTGGCTATGCCTGCCAGGTATACCAGTAAAAACAGAATGATAAACCTTTTGCTGTTAAAGCTGTCTGCCAGCTCTTTCCTGAGTATCTCCAGTAATCCGTTCATCTTCAGGAACCTTTAAAGTACTGCTTGTAGATGTCTTCCAGCTCGAACTCCTCGAACTTCATCTGTAGCTTGAGCCCGGTGGTCTCAAGGACCGCACGCCCTAGCTCTGCGCTGATATCGTCGTCGGCTGCGACAACGGTGCTGTCCGCCACACTGTCGATGCTGCGTACACCGGGTATCCTGTTGATCTCATCGCGCACCCGGTCTGCAAGCTGCGCGATAGGCAGGATGATATGGTAATGGCCCTTTCTTAGCGCTTCCCTGCCTAACTTATCCACCGGCCCGGTGGCTATCAGTTGTCCTCTCGAGAAAATACCTACGCCAGTGCACACCTTTTGCAGCTGGTGCAGCAGGTGTGATGAGATTATAACTGTAACCTTTTGCCTTGCCATGGTCTTAATCAGATCGAGGACCTGGTCGGTGCCCTCCGGATCTATGCCCGAAGTGGGTTCATCGAAGATGGCGATTTTAGGCCGTTTAATCATGACATCGGCGATGCCCAGGCGCTGCTTCATGCCGTGAGAGAATGTTCCTACGGGCTGGTTCGCCCGATCTCTCAGCCCTACCACTTCGAACAATTCATCGATCGTTGCCTTCAGGCTGGCGCCTCTAAGACCGTTGAGACGGCCTGTATATTCGATGTTTTCCCGGGCCGTCATATCATCATAGAACCCGATTTTTTCCGGCATATAACCGACTATGCTCTTGACCTTGATCGGCTCGCGCAGAGGGTTAAGTCCGTTGACAAGCACCGATCCCGACGTAGGCTCGCAGAAGCCCATCAGCATAAGTATAGTGGTGGTCTTGCCCGCGCCGTTGGGACCGAGCAGGCCGAAAACCTCGCCCTCCTCAATACGGAGGTTGAGGCTGTTAACGGCTGTAAACTTGCCGTAGGTCTTGGTTAAATCGCGTGTCTCGACTATCAGGTTATCGCTCATATTTGCCCGTCAGCGACGTCCAAAGCGGATGAATATGATCGCCAGTGCTATAACCACAAGTACGACTATCCCTACCCCGACCCATCCCCAGATGGTCGGCGTGAGCACCGTGGTGCGTATTTGCAAGCTGGCGTAGGCGTTCTTCGACTCGGGCTGGGCCTGAACTGTGATGACGTAATCGCCGGCGATGGTCTTTTCAGCCGGCTTCACACTGACCTGCACTTCCTTGGTCTCCTGCGCTTTAAGCAGGTCAAGCTTCTCGGGCTTGCAGGTAACCGTCCAACCGCTGGGCCTGTTTCCGGACGGGCAGCTGACCTCAACCTTCTCAAGGTCCGCCGTACCGTTATTGGCCACGACTATGGTAAAACTGCTCTCCTGCCCGGCCGTTGCCTCCGTATTGAGCCGACCGTCCGGCGTGGTCAGCTTCAGGTCATAGCTTGCGGTTACTATAGCCTTCAGATCGATGGAGGCCTTGAGATCGCCTGAGGCTACCTCGAATACGACGGGATATTCGCCAGGCACGGGTACCTTCCAGGTATAGGGCCTAACCAGAAGTTTAACGCTCTCCGGGTAACCCCGGCTGCCGTCCAGACGGATAGCGGCTATCTCCTGCCCCTCGCCATAACCCGGTGTTATCGCGTAAGCGAATCCCTCGGGAACGACCGCCTGTAAATCGAAAACCTTTGACCCGCTGCCCCCCGTGTAACTGATATTGATGTTGTAAGAATAAGTCAATCCCACATTGCTGCTCAGCACGGGGTACTGGCATGTCAGCTCCAGCTTCTCGGCGTTCTGACCATCGGCATTGCTCAGGGGAAAAGATGCGTCCGGCCCGGATAAAGCGCCTGCAGCCACAGCGGGCCCCGCATGGATGAACAGCGGCAATATCAGTGCCAGGGTGAACAGAGCTATTATCATCATCCGCATGACTTTCGCAAGCATAATTGAACCTCCATCATCAAATAAACACTCCTTTTGAAACCGGGCCATGGCCGCGGGATATGAACCATGGGATGGGAATAATTTAGCCAATATCTCAACTACTGTCAAATATTAAAACACTGCGCCTGCATTGGCGAACTGTCTTGATTTATCGACCATCTACAAATATACTTAAAGCACGGTAGACAGGAGTGAGTTGAATACGGAGGTGCAACCGTGGCAGAAGTAGAGATCGGCCTGATCGTGGATTTCTTCGCACGACCTGTGGTGGCGGCGATCGAGCTGACCGGCGAGCTTAAAGTGGGCGATAAAATTCACATCAAGGGCCATACGACCGACATGGAGGTAATCGTGGACTCCATGCAAATACATAACCAGAACGTTCCCACCGCTAAAGCGGGCGACGCGATTGGGATCAAGGTCTCAGACAAGGTGCGGCACGGCGATAAGGTCTATAAAATCGTTGATTAACAGTTAAGAGCCGAAGCTCTTGATCAGGTTGGCCATCTCAATTGCGCTGTTAGCGGCTGCGAAGCCCCTGTTGCCTTCCTTGGCGCCGGCCCTCTCGATAGCCTGCTCCAGATTATCCGCGGTGATGATGCCCTGTATGACCGGCATGCCGCTGTCGAGGCTCAGACGTGAAATCCCGCGGTTGACTTCAGCGGCGACATATTCAAAATGAGGGGTACCACCCCTTATCACACACCCGAGGCAGATAATGGCGTTGTATTTGCCCGTTTCGCTCATTTTCTTGGCTGCCAGAGGTATCTCCATGCTGCCGGGGGTCCAGGCTATATCGATATCCTGCTCGTTGACGCCGTGCCTCAGCAGCGAATCCCGGGCGCCTTCCAGCAGCCTTCCGGTTATTATCTCGTTAAATCGCGATATCACGATACCGAATTTAAGGCCCTTGCCTGACAGCATACCCTGGTAATTCTTAGACATCTAAGTCCTCCTCGGTTTTTTCCCCTTCATTAATCGTCGATGGTTAACAGGTGCTCCAACTTCTCCTGCTTGGTTTTCAGGTAGTTTTTGTTGTACTCGGTAGGCGGAGATATGAGGCGGATGCTCTCGACCACCTTCAGACCGTAACTCTCGAGCCCGATAATCTTCTTGGGATTATTCGTCAGCAGGCGTATATCGTGCAGGCCCAGGTCCGCCAGAATCTGGGCGCCGATGCCGTAGTCCCTTAAATCGGCGTCGAAGCCCAGGGCGATATTGGCTTCCACCGTATCCAGCCCTTTATCCTGCAACTCGTAGGCTCTAAGCTTATTATGCAGGCCTATACCGCGGCCTTCCTGTCTCATATAGAGGAAAACGCCCCGGCCCTCCTCGGAGATCATGTTCATGGCCATACGGACCTGCTCACCGCAGTCGCAGCGCAGGCTGCCGAAAACATCGCCCGTTACACATTCGCTGTGAACACGGACCAGAACGGGTTTACCGTCGGCCACATCCCCCAGCACCAGCGCCACATGCTCATCGGTATCAACGGTGCTCTTGTAGGCCATGATGGTGAAATCGCCGTATTTAGTGGGGAACCTGGCCTCGGCCACCTTTTGTACAAGCCTCTCGTACTTCCTCCGGTATGTTATCAGGTCGGCGATGCTAACGATCTTGATGCCGTACTTTTCCGCCAGTTTCTCAAGCTGAGGCAGCCTCGCCATCGATCCGTCCTCATTGAGTATCTCGCAGATGACTCCAGCCTGATAAAGCCCGGCCATTCTGGCCAGGTCAACGACCGCCTCGGTGTGCCCTGCACGCACCAGCACGCCACCCTCCCTGGCCCTGAGGGGGAAAATATGGCCGGGCCTGGCGATATCTTCAGCCCGCGTTCTGGGATCAAGCACCGCCTTGACCGTTGCCGACCTGTCGAAGGCCGAGATGCCGCTGGTGGTCTTGTTCTTGGCCTCGATCGACACCGTAAATGCCGTAGTGAATTTAGAGGTATTCTCCTGCACCATGGGTGGAATCTGCAGCTCATCCAGCCGCTTGCCTATAATAGGCATACAGACCAGCCCGCGGGCATGAGTGACCATGAAATTGATCAACTGTGGAGTGACTTTCTCCGCCGCAATGGCAAGGTCGCCTTCGTTTTCGCGGTTTTCATCGTCGACGATGATGATGAACTTGCCGGCGGAGACGTCGTTTATAATATCAGGTATAGGTGATAAGGCCATTGAGTTTACCTCGCTTTCAGATAATCATACTGGTCTAATAAGCTGATTATACCCTCTTGTTTGCCGGGATGGTAAAATTTCTCGATATATTTTGCTATTATGTCAACTTCCAGGTTGACCTTGTTGCCCTGCTTCAAAGTCCCCAGGTTGGTCTTCTGCCGCGAATAAGACACCAGTGACACGGAAAACTGCGAGGCGCTGCATTCAATCACCGTGAGGCTGACACCGTTCACAGCGATAAAACATTTTTTCACCAGGTATTTCAATATCTCTTCGGGCGCGTTGACACTCAGAATAATTGCCTCACCCTCGGGAACGAGGGATGTTACTTTACCCACAGCGTCCACATGTCCCTGCACAAAATGCCCGCCGAAACGGCCCTGGGCCGACAGGGCTCGTTCCAGGTTGACCTGATCCCCCACATGCAGGTCCCCGATGTTGGTCAACTTCCTGGTCTCGGGCATGATCTCAACAGTGAAAGCTGATTTCGTGATATCGATCACCGTCAGGCAGGCCCCGTTGACGGAGATGCTGTCTCCCAAAGATGTACCGGCCAGCACATCACGGGCCTGCACCGACAGGCTTTTGGCGCTCAGTTTTTGAACAGAGCCGGTCTCTTCAATAATCCCTGTAAACATTATTCTCAGGTATACCCGCTGATCAGAAGCTCGTTATCGAATTTTTCGATTTTTATATCCTTTAGTTGCAGCGCGTTCTTGACCCTATCAACGCCCTGTCCGCTGACCGCGGTTTTGGCCTCCTCACCACCTATTATAATCGGCGCGATAAAAGCCAGCACCTTATCTACCAGATGATGGTCAAACGCGTAGCCCAGCAGACTGCTCCCACCCTCGATCATAACCATTGTGATCTGCCTCTGCCCCAGCGCTTTGAGAAGCTCGGCGATATCGATCAAGCCTTTGTCCGACTTGAGAACCAGATACTCGGTGCCTTCTCGTTTCTTTTTCAATATCTCTTTATCGAACTGCCCTTCAGCCACCGCCACCAGCGTTTTTCCCGGCTCCGAGAACACCCTGGCCGTGGCCGGTACACGACCCCTGCCGTCCACTATCACCCGCAGTGGCTGCAGCTTGGCGCGTCCGCACCTGCCGCTGTACCCGCGTGCGGTCAACTGAGGATCATCGGCGATTATAGTTTGGGCGCCGACCATGACGGCATCGACGCTGTGCCGCTGGCCGTGGGCATAGTTGCGCGCTTCTTCGCTGGTTATCCATTTGGAATCGCCCGTCCTGGTGGCAATCTTGCCATCCATGCTCATGGCAAACTTGGCAATAACGAACGGGACTCCCGTTTTAATATACTTGAAATAGCCTTCGTTGATTTCCCCGGCTCTCTGTTCATACTCCCCGATTTTCGTTATTATGCCCGCCGCCTTGAGGCATGCGATACCCTTGCCTGAAACCAGCGGATTAGGATCGGTCACCGCGATATTGACCTCTGAGATTCCTGCATTAATAATGGCATCGGTACAGGGCGGGGTTTTGCCGTGATGGCAGCATGGCTCAAGGGTCACGTACATCGTTGCACCCCGGGCCATCTCGCCGGCCTGGTTAAGCGCCATGATCTCGGCATGCTCCATCCCCGGCTGCTGCGTATGACCCAGGCCGACCACCAGCCCATCCCTTTCTATCACGGCTCCTACAGCCGGGTTTGGGCTGGTGTAACCCAGCGCCAGCTCGGCAAGGGAAAGGGCGTAAGCCATGAAATCAAGAGGCCTATTGAGCATATCCGTTACATCATCCTGTATTTAAAACCGGCAAAATAATCAGAGGTGATCAGACCTGTTTTGAGTGCGGGCGATCGATGCAGGTTCAAATACCGGTCAATTTTAACATCACCACATTCCCTTAGCAAAAATAATCGGCTTCCTTATGCGCGCATAAGGAAGCCGATTACACTTAAGTCGAGCTTAGTTAATTTCGTAGACCATGGTGATGGTCACCTGGAACTCCAGCTCTCCGGCACTGATGGGGGTCGGAGCTGCGGCTGCCGAATCCATAGCAGAGTACTTCATGGCATAATTCCCGACCATGGGCGGCATGTAGCTGGTATCCTCGGACACGTACAGCACCCTGCCCAACCTGGTCCCCGATGCCTGTGAAATCTGTTTGGCTTTCTCCATCGCGTACTGGACCGCCTTCTCTCGGGCTATCTTATAGTAAGGGGTGGGATCATCAACCGTGAATGTTATACCATTGATCCTTATAAGATCGCCCCCCGCCACAACTGCTTTATCTATGATAGACCCGGCCTTGTCGATATCCCTGATCTTGCATGAGACCGAATTCGTCACCCTGTAACCGATAACGACGTAAGTGTCCTGATTCTCGTCCCAGCGGGTGACCTGCTGGATGTTATACTGGCTTGTCTGGATGTCTTTATCGGCGATACCGCTGTCCTTGAGCACCTGCATCACGTTGCTCATACCCTCAATGGCATCTTTCTGCGCCTGTGCCACGGTCTTCTGCTGCGATTCGACACCGAGCGTCAGGACCACCACATCGGGCGTCCCGGTCGTTTTGCCCAGGCCGTTAACCCACAGGCCGACGTTTTGCTGGCTTACAATGATCCCGCCCGAACCGATAGCTGTCCCGGATGCGGGAACGCCTCCCTGGTATACGACCGCCGGGCTCGGGGCGCACCCCACTACGGATAACGTGACCAGCATGATTGCCGCCAGAATGATCGCTGTTCTCCTCATTTTGCTGAATACCTCCTGAATAATAATTTACTGTATATGCGACTGTTATACAGAATCAAATACAAAACGAATTACGTGTATAAAAGGTTTATCCAATTAGCACAAATATGGCTTATAGCATATAATTATCCAAATCAAACACCAGGAACGCGTGATTGAAGGTACTGAGAGAGTTCATCTTCACCCTGCTGATCGCAGCCATCATCTTCCTCGCCCTGCAAATCTCCATCAAGAGCTTTGAGGTTTTCAATGTCTCGATGCTTCCCACCTTCCGGGAAGGGGACCTGATCATTGTAAACAAGCTGAGCTATGCCTTCGGCAACCAGCCGCGACAGGGAGATGAAATAGTCTTCTATGAACCCGGCAATGTATCAAAACCCGCCTTCGATCCTTTTTTTGCCCAGCACCCTTCGTGCTTCATCAAAAGGGTGATAGCAGTGCCCGGAGATACGGTCGAGATCAGGGATAAGGCGGTCTTCGTAAACGGGAAAAAACTTGTTGAGCCTTATATCCGGGAGGCGCCCAACTACTACATGCCCATGAGGCATGTGCCGTCGGGCCAGTATTTCGTTCTGGGCGATAACCGCAATCACAGCAACGATTCACACACCGGCTGGCTGGTGCCCGCTGGCGATATCATCGGAAAGGTCTGGTTCCGCTACTGGACGGCGGATTATCCCAATATCCGGCTGGTGATGATACCGGTATTCATACTGATAGTGGGCACGCTGATCGTGGTTATGATCGCGGACGCCTCGCGAAGCAACCGCTCCTGACACCGGACCCGCCGATCAGTCCTGCCGGCCCGCTATTGTAGCCGTCACGATATAATCCGGATTTGTCCTATCGGGCACAACCGCCTTGAAGCCGATCTCATAAAGAGGATAAAGTATCTCGGGTGTCGGATCGATATAGGCCTTGATGTCTCTGGTCCCGGCCTGCCCCGCAACAGTGATTGTAATCCATACTTCTATGTCCCTGGCGCGGACGGCCACTTCTCCCGTATTGACCACCATTCCGCTGATTACCGTGCGAAAGACCGAGGGCTGCGGCTCCTCCGTCTTCATGCTGGCGGCCCCCACGCTCACAGCAGCCACGCCGTGTGACAGACCGATATCGAAATTGTCTTCAACAGAGATCGACTCGTTATAGGAAGGATCGGCCGACCTGACCTTGAAATAATACCTCTGTTTCGTTTTAAGGTCGGTAAGCTCGACGACGTGCTGATTGACCATGGCCTTCTTTTCGTCCGTGACGTATATCTTGCTGTCATCGGTCCTCCAGATGACCTGGCTGGTGGAAGGCTCGTTGGTGCTCCATTTAATCGCGACCGCATTGTAGGAGATGTTATCGACGGTGATATTGCTGATGACAGGCGCCGTGGCATCGGGAATAATCAGCTCCTCTACCTCGGCGGTTGAAGTGTTATCCACAACCGCCGGGACCGCCGACTTTTCCAACATATTCATAAGGTAGTAGATACCCGCTCCGGCCAGGAGTACGACCACGAGCAGAGCTATCAGAGGCCATATCCAGGATCTTTTCGGCGCATCTTTTACATCTTCGTGGGTCTGCGTGGCTTCATGGCTCTGCGCGGTATGCGCCGGAGTCCACGAAAGAAACTGCCCGCATTTGCGGCAGGCCTTCTCTCCCACAACTACGGGTGAGCGGCAGTAAGGGCAATAATATTGCTGCATTATTTACATCTTACTAAATATAAGAAATTTTTGCCTGCATGCAGATGAAAATCGAGTGTAATGGAATTGACAGGATATCGGCCCAAAGGCTACAATATCGTTCGCGCCGAGGTAGCTCAGTCGGTAGAGCAGTAGACTGAAAATCTACGTGTCCCCAGTTCAATTCTGGGCCTCGGCACCACCTACAGACCGGCCGGGCCGAAGTGGCGGAATGGTAGACGCGGCAGTCTCAAAAACTGTTGAGGGGCAACTCTCGTGTCGGTTCGAGTCCGACCTTCGGCACCATCTCTCTCACAAAACATTCTCAAAAATTAAAGATTGCCGTCACCCTTTGCGGGTGGCGGCAATCAAGTCGTTCGATATGGATATTTTGGTAAATTAGAAAGCGAAGAGCGTTCCGGCATACACAACCAGGGTGATCAGCAGGACACCGTCCAGCAGCATACCGGTGAACAGTGCGAGCAGTTTCCCGTCTTTGTTGATCAGTTCAGCCATTTTACTCCTTGTCATCTCTCAGCTCCTGCGCTTTATTTTTCTGTTTGATACTTATAAAACGCAGTCCCGGGCCGGGAGGTTTAGGCAAAAAGAAAAATTTTTAAAATAATTTTGAATTGACCGGCTTAAAATGTCTGTGATAACCTTACAATCGCACTGCCGAGTTGTGTAGTGGTAGCACGACGGACTTTGGATCCGTTTGCCCA
>DAOUFR010000117.1:0-3307 GCA_034429715.1 Dehalococcoidia bacterium | reverse complement strand
TTGGCATCGCCTGCCCAGCCGTATCCCTGGTTGAGCATAAGCGAAATGCAGTTGCCGCCGTTTATCTGCGTGAACAACCAGGCGTCTAAAGGCGTGAGAATGTGTCCGCAGGTGACACCGGGATACTGCATAACGGAGTTAAGGAAACCCTGCCCGGTACCACACCCGCCCACCACAAAATCCACCGTCCCGGCGTTGAGCAGCACGGCAGCCATCAGTCCCGTGTGTATATAGGAAAGCTCAGGCTTCTCACCGCCCTTCTTCATGCCGGCGTTGATTACATCATGACCGAGACCATCCAGCGCAGCCAGTATATCCGCATTGCGGTCCGCCGCACTCGTCTCATTTATCACAGCTATACGCATCTCCCCTTCACCTCATGCCATTTTCCTGTCGATCATTGACATCGCTGAACTAACTATGTCGGACACGCCCATGCCGCAGGCGTCCATGATCGATTCCGGGTCCGGCCCCGTGCGGGCGAACGTATCGTGTATCCCCACCATAGACAGAGGGACCGGCCGGACAGCAGCCAGAGCTTCGGCCACAGCCGAGCCGAGGCCGCCGATCACAGTATGCTCTTCGGCCGTTACAATGGCGCCCGTGTCCGCCGCCGCCTTTAGTATCAATTCCTTATCGAGCGGCTTGACCGTATGCATCTCGATAATGCGTGCCTGTAGACCTTTGGAGGCCAGCGCGTCTGCCGCCTGCATGCTGCGGCCCGTCATCGAGCCGCATGCCACAATCGTTAAGTCATTCCCCTGCCTGCGCACTATGCCTTTTCCGATGGATAACGCCTCCCCAGGGCTGGATACGGGCAGGGTTGCGGCACGGTTAAGCCTGAAGTATACAGGACCGTCGAATTCCGCGATCAGGGGCACAAAAGCGGCGGCCTCATTGCCATCGGCCGGGACAATGACCGTCATCTCAGGCAAGGACCGCATGATCGCTATATCGCTGATAGCGTGGTGCGTGGGACCATCCTTGAAGTCGGACACCCCTGCATAGCTGGAGGCGATTTTGACATTGGTCCTGGCGTAACAAACGCAGGTGCGCACCTGTTCCAGAGCACGCAGTGCCGCCAGCGCCGCGAATGCGTTGGCGAAGGGGACCATGCCGGCCAGGGCCAGCCCAACGGCGGCATCGATCATGCAGGGCTCGGCGATGCCGAAGTTGAAAAAGCGATCGGGGAAGCGTTTTTCGAAGAAATTCGACAGCGTAGAGGAAGCAGTATCTACATCCAGCGCCACTACCTTCGGATTAACCGCTCCGTAATCCGCCAGCGCGCGCCCGTAGGCCTCTCTCATGGCCAGGTTCGCCATCGTTAACTGCCCTCCCCGGACAGCTCAGCCATGGCTGCCGCGTATTGCTCTTTATCGGGCGGTATTCCATGCCATTGCGCTTTGTTCTCCATGAACGATACACCCTTGCCCTTGACCGTGCGGGCTATGATGACTACCGGCCTGCTTGTTATGCTTGCAGCTTTTTCAAGCGTACTTAATATCTGTACCATATCGTGGCCATCGATGGATATGACCTCCCAGCGGAAGGAGCGCCACTTATCGGCGAAAGGCTCCATGGGCATGATGTCATGCACAGCCCCGTCGAGCTGTACGTCGTTATAATCCACGATGGCCGTCAGATTGCCCGGATTGAACTTGGCGCAGGCGTTTGCGCCTTCCCACACGATGCCTCCCTGGCATTCGCCGTCGCCCATCAGCACATACGTGTGATAGTCCCTTTTCTGCAGGCGCGCCGCCAGCGACAGGCCAAGGCCTATGGCGATGCCATGCCCCAGTATGCCGCTGGTCATATCCACACCGGGCGTCTTCAGACGATCGGGATGCCCCTGCAGCCGGCATGCCAGCTCACCCCAGTGCTCGAGCTCGGATTCTGCAAAATAGCCGCGGCGCGCCAGAGCGGAGTACAGCAGAGCCGAGGCGTGCCCCTTGCTGAGGATAAAGCGGTCCCTGTCCTCCCAGTCCGGCCTTTTGGGATCGATACGAAGCACCTTAAAATACAGCGCGGCCACGATATCGGCCGCCGAGAGGCAGCCGCCGGGATGGCCGGCCTGACGGCGGTAGATCATGGTCAGGCTCTGCCGGCGCAGGTAATCGGCCTGCGCTTTAAGATCGGATATCAGTTGATCATCGAAGCTTTTCATCACATATTCCTGTCTTTACAGACCGAGATCATGCCGCAGCGCCTGCGTGCCCTCACACCAGTTCCCCACATTCCAGCGTCCGTAAACGCCCATGCCGCCCAGCTCGTCATCACCGAAGTAAACGGGCACGTATACCAGAGATAATCCGTCATAGGCATAAGCTTTGTCCAGAGCGGCCCGCAGTCCATCCAGCGAAGAACCTCCGTCAAGTGCGCGGACACCTTTAACAGACTCCGCCCACTTCAAGTAGTCGACCTCGACCGAATCGCCGGTGGCGAACTCATGGCCGTATTGCGCGACCTGCAAGCCGGTGATGGCGGCCATCCTGCGGTTATCCAGCAGCAGGATACAGCCGCGCGCGCCATGCTGAACTCCGTCGATCAATACCTGCGGATTCATGGTAAAAGAGCCGTCACCCGTAAAAGCAAGGCCGAAAAATTTCTTGTCCGCCGCGGCAGTGGAAAGCAGGGCGGATACGGCGAATCCCATATAGCTGGCGCCCGTATCCGTCAGGGTAAGTCCGGCGGCTTCGTCTTCAACGATCTGGAAGCCGTTGGCCTGCACGTCGCCGGCATCGAAAAACTTGATAACGTCTTTCTTGTTTCTGGCCCAGGCGTCCGCCGTTTTGATGACCGCCGGCTGCGTGAGCACCTCTCTCTTCCAGACATTGTCGTAAAGCAACGGATGTTGATAGCGCTCCTGCTTGAATTTATCCCACTCAACACGCCTGGCGCTGCAGGAGCTCAACCACTCCGACGGTTTGCCCTTCGTTTTCGGGGGGCTATTACGCAGCTCCTTTAACAGCTTTTGCAGCGTTAGGCGTATATCGCCGATCAGGGCGACGGAGCCGCCGGATTGCTCGTCGCTGTTGTAATTGACGGCAGCCTCTATATCAGCGTTGATATTAATGATCTGTTTTACGCGTAAATAAGCGGTGCGCGAGCAGTCCGACTGGCATACGAAGCGCGTCCCGACGGCCAGCAGCAGGTCCGCGTTCTCCATCGCATAGTTGCCGCATAATGTACCCTTGGAGCCACCTACGGTCATATTGCGAGGATTACTGTACGGCACCACGCCGCTGGCAAGGGGGGAAACCACGGCCACGGCGCCGGCGAGGTCCAATAGTTCAGTGATCTCCTTCTC
>DAOUFR010000116.1:0-9174 GCA_034429715.1 Dehalococcoidia bacterium | reverse complement strand
AGGCCGCCGGGTTGAAGGTCGTGATGGACGGAGGGTTCAGCTACACCGCCTGGGGTTTCACTGATGACGATTGGGAAACATCGCCGGCCGGTAAGAGGCCTGTGTGGCAGAAGGAGCGCGTCCAGAACTGGATCAACGCCTTGAAAGACCATCCCGCCATATATGCCTGGGACATATGCAACGAATTCGGTGAGAATTTGCCCAGCGGCGCAGGTATGCCCGGCTCGGACTGGCCGAAAAGCAGGATCACCATCGAACAGCTCAAGCAGGCCAGGGCCGATGTGCTTGAGGCGGATAATACCAGGCCGATCCATCTCAGGATGTACGAGTGGGAATCAAATGATATGACCGCCTATATAAAATCCATGCTCGACGAGAAGATCGCCGACATCATTTCATTAAACCTTTATTCCAACTATCTGGACCATGGCAAGCTGCAGTGGCCCGATGTGATAGCTGATGCCGGCCAGCGCTGCGTGACGGAGATAAAGCAGGGGGCGCCTCAAACCAAAATCTGGCTGTCCATCGCGTCATTTGAGGATGGGGACATCTTCCAGCGGCCGACGACGTCAAGTCTGGCCAGGGACATTAAATACGCCTATGAGATCGACCAGCTCGACGGCATCTCCTTCTTTTGCTGGGGCCCCGTCAATCAATGGGACGAGAGCAATAACTGGTATCTGCCGCAGACAGGCGCCGATCTCTGGAGCGTCATCAAACAGGAAATCGCGAATAACAAAGGTCTTAAATAGTAGCCTGGCTGTCGCGATTCAATAGTTTGCGATACATCCGAGCGTGCATTTTGCATAAGCACAGAGCGGACTTGACAAAAGTTACGTATAGGTTTTATAATTCGAGAAATGTCGAAACATCGGACGCTGAGCAATACCCAGTACGCGGACATTTTTAAAGCACTGTCCAACCCGCACCGCCTGAAGATTTTCATGCACCTGGCGGGCTGCGGACCGGACAATGTGCTTTGCTGCGCCGATGATAAGGCCAAAGAATGTATCGGCGAATTGGGATGCAATCTGGGCATCGCCCCGTCCACGTTGTCGCATCATATGAAAGAGCTGTATCGGGCCGGCCTCATACGAACCAAGCGGCAGGGGCAGCGCATAGAATGCCATGTCGACCCGGAAATCCTCGATACCCTTGCCCAGTTTTTCAACGCAGACTTCAAAAAGTAGAATTTTTTTGCAGCTATAATTCGAATTATGTCGAATTTTAGTAATAATAAATTTATAAAGGAGCAGGACAATGGAAAAGGAAAACACGGCGAAATCAGGCAAAGGAATGGAGGAGATGATGAAGGGTTGCTGCAGCGGGATGAAGATGGATCCCGAGACGATGAAGAAGATGAAGGGTTGCTGCGACGAAAAAGGATTCACACCCGAGATGATGGAGAAGATGATGGATTGTTGCGGGATCACAGGGTTTACTTCCGAGATGAAGGAGAAGTGGGCCAGCTGCTGCGGGACCGGCGATAAGAAAGAATAGAAACAGGGTAGAACTCAAAATGAAGGCCGGTTATCGATTCATATAGATGCAGGTTAATACTGCAAAAACGGTATAACACGAGGAGGTATATCAATGAGCAGATCCGAGATCGCCAGCGCCACTTTCAGGAAAGGCTTCAACTGCGCACAGGCTGTTTTGTCCTCGTTCGGCGAAGAATATGGCCTGGATCCCATCATGGCGTATAGAGTGGCGGCCGCCTTTGGCGGCGGTATGGGACATATGGGCGATATCTGTGGATCGGTAACCGGCGCCTTTATGGCGATCGGCTTGAAATACGGACTGACCGTGGCTGACGGCTCTCAGTCGCACTGGGAGGCCTTCAGCGCGGTCCAGGAGTTTGTAGAGGAATTCAAGTCTCGCAACCGATCGATTGTATGCAGGGAGATACTTGGTTTCGATATCAGCGACCGGGCCAGGTTCAGGGAAGCCATGAAGCAGGGCATACCTCAGACGGTCTGCCCCAAGCTAGTCAGTGATGCCGTGGAGATTACGGAGGGATTGCTTCAATAGTCGATGTGTGTAATTGCCCTTAGATAATAACCCTCAATGGGAGTTGTATCCCTCGATATAACGCTCAAGGGCCCTGATCACCAGCTTGAGGTTATCTTGATTTAGCCGTTCCGGGTTGTCAGCCGTGCTGTGGAATGAGCCCTCGCCCAATCCCGGCAATCCGGAGTTCCCGACCGTGATTGCAGGTATCCCCGCAGACATAAAGCGTTGCGCATCGTCGGTGATCGCCGGGCGCGATTCCATGTCCCTGCCGGCCACCTCTTTCCAGGCGGCGCCCAGCCGGTCTGCAAGGCCGGCATCGGCTGCATAAAATATCAAGAACTGACCATCCTTTTTCCAGTAGACCATGGTCCCGTTCTGACCTGCCAGCTCCAGGTTCACCATGCTGATGGGTACGGTGGGCTTGTTTCCCTTGCCCAACCGTTCGAGTATATAAGCGTGGGAGCCCTGCAAACTCACCTCCTCGCCGGAGGTAAGGATTATAGTGATATTGCTGTTCCCGGTGTCGACCTTTCCGTCATGTATATCTTTGGATAGGGCCAGCAACGCCGCCACAGAGCCGCCGTCATCCACCGATCCGAAGCTCTGCCGGTCGGGCGGTATGAAGATATATCCTCCGAAGCCCAGGAAAATTAGTCCCCAGTATACGGCCACGGCCGCGGTCAGGACGAGTGTAACCGCCGTCACGGCCTTTTTCCGCAGGGTTGCATAACGTTTAACGAAAAAAATAAATATGGCTACAGCCAGGCCGATGATAACGGCCACCGGGATAAAAGCGTATATCTTCGAGCGCTGGATATGGTCCCAGAAATCGGTCTTGGAGTCGTAATGGGCGGCGAAGACAAGTTCCCTGGCCGGATCGGGCACCGAGAAGTTCACGATGATGTTTTCCCCGCCTCCGGCAACGAGGGCTGTGACCACCGGTACGAATAGCTCAAACTCCAGGATGAGCACCAGGGGGATGGCAAGCGCCGTGATCAGGGCGGCCAGGGGCTTCCTTTTGAATACGAAGATAAACAGGAGAATTGCCAGCAGCAGTACGGTGATGCCGAGCAGCAATTGCATATAGGGGTGAAGTGTGAATTCCTGAACGACAAACGGCACACCCCAGGAGGACAGCAGCGCTTTTATGTATGCTGCCGTCTCACCCAGCGCCGCCCCGTGGTTGGGTCGCGGTATCGACAGGTGCGCCAGTATATCAGCAAGGTCCATAGCCGCCTCCGTATTTTGGATTATAGTAGGAAACTATATCACGCCTGCATCTGCTCTTTGATTATGCGGCGTATCTCCCGTTTGAGTATCTTACCCAGGCCGGTCTTGGGCAGCGACGGCATGAAGAATATTCTGGCAGGGACAACGAAGTGATGCAGGTGCTCGCCCAGGTATTTGATCAGCTCTTCTTCCGTCGCCTGCTGGCCCGGCTTGAGGACCACTGCCGCACCCACGTTTTCCCCATATGTAGCGTCCGGAATGGCAACAACAGCGCACTCCAGTACGGCCGGGTGCTTGAACAACCAGCCTTCCGCCACGCCGGGATCTATATTCTCGCCGCCCTTGATGATGAGGTCCTTCTTCCTGCCCGTGATGTAGAGTTCACCGTCTTCATCGATCCGGCCCAGGTCGCCCGTATGCAGCCAGCCGTTTTTAATGGACTCGGCTGTCTCCTTTGGTTTGTTGAGGTATCCTCTGGTCACAATCGGCCCCTTGCAGATGATCTCCCCGTCGGAGCCGCGAGGCACCTCTTTGTCCTCGTCATCCACGATCTTGAGCGCCAGGCCGGGCATGGGGAAACCCACGCTGCCTGGTTTGCGCGGCCAGTCCCTGCGCTGCCTGGCGATCGAACCGCCTACCTCGGTGCATCCGTAGCCCTGCGTTATCTGCTTGTGAAAAACAGTCTCGGACTGTTTCAGTGTTTCCATGGATAGGGGTCCACCCGAGCAGATCAGCAGGTCCATGAAGGAAAGATCATCCTTCTTGGGGTCCGCCACCATCATCATGAATATCAGCATGGTGGGTACGACCGGTATAACTTTAACCTGATATTCTTTCAGCGCGTCCAGCACCTTTCTCGGGTCGAAAGGCGGCATCAGGACGTTTACGAACCCCGAGAAATAGCCTTCCAGACAACTGAGGACACCGTAAATATGGTTCATGGGTATGGTGGTCAACAGCGGCTCCAGATGGTTGCCGCCCCATACCGAGGTGCCGGTCTTCATTTGAGATTCGAGATTATAGTGGGTCAACATGACGCCTTTGGGGAACCCGGTAGTGCCCGAAGTGTACATCAGGATGGCCATATCCTCTTTATCGACTTCGGTCACGTCGGCTTTACCCGGGGACTTGATCAAATCGCTGTAGGGCAGTATATCAGGCGCCCTTTCCTTTCCGATGAGTATTATTTTCTCTATGGTCTTCAGCCCTGCGGCTGCTTCGCGTACCTTGGGAAGCAGCACATCTTCCGTGATGACCACTTTACATGCGGAGTCCTCCAGTATGTAATGGATCTCGGCCGGCGTCAGCATGTAGATGATGGGCAGATAAACAGCGCCCATCCTGTTGACGCCGTTCATGATCTCCGGTATCTCGGGTATGTTGCTGATGACGGAACCTATGATATCGCCCTTTTTGATGCCTGCCCCACGCAGGCCCGTCGCCAGCGCACGGGCATGGTCCAGTATCTCCTTGTTGGTCCATGATTTCTCACCCTCCGGCCCCAGGAAAATAAACTGCCTGTACTCGCCGTACTTCCTCACGTTGTCGTCCAGCCAGCGCGCGATGTTGTTGCTCATCCTGCCTCCTCCATTATTTATATTTTGATTCAAGCCTGTTGGCACAAAGAACTTATCACGATGGGAATATGCGGATGCCCCAGTAGCCCAGGTATGAGAAGAGGATATGCTTGGGCAATCTCCCTGCCGCACCTACCAGCAGGAATTTCCACAGAGGATACCTCAGCGCACCCGCCGCCAGCCCCGCTATGTCGAACAGCGGGTTCGGCAACAGAGAAAGTATAAAGATGGTAAGGCTGCCCCATTTTTTCATCCATCCTACCACTTTTTCATATGTCGCCGTATCGGCTATTGCCATCCTGCCGCTGTATCCTAATAAATAGCCGGTGATTTCGCCCAGGGTAGCGCCCAGGCCGGAGGCTATGCCGATCCAGAGCGGGTCCCACGGGTTGACCGATAGTGTTCCGATGAGCGATGTCATGGCAAGTCCCGGTATTGGTATCACCAGCGTCGCGGAGGCGGCCGCGGAGATAACGAAGATCCCGATATATTTGAGGCCGGGATATTTAGCCAGCCATAAGGCGAAGGAAGCTATATTGTCCCGCTGCCAGATGATAATTACGACAAGCGCTACAACCAGCACCAGTGAGCCGAGCTGAAGAAACCGGTCCTTGTTCCAGGAACCGGATCTCGGCTGAGCGGTATCCTCCGGCAAGCGGGTATCAGCTTTTTTATCTTCGTCGCTCATATCTTGGGCAGCAGTTCCGCGTATTTTTCGGTACGGCTCAAGCCGGCTTCGGACTGCACCAGCCATGTCATCCAGCAGAGTTCGATAGCCCGGTATCCGGTCTGAGGGGCCAACCTTTCCACCATCCTGATAAATTCCAGGTCGCCGTCGGGACGTTCCATGCCGGCAGTATCAAGTATCTCATAAATTACCTTTTTAACAATTTTGTCCGGCATGACTGTGTCTACTCCGCCCATCATCCGCAGGTACTGGTAGGTGTTGATGCCCACGCCGACGATACTTCCCACAGGATCGGATTTCCAGCCTTCCAGCGGTGCATGCTTCGCCCAGTGGATCAGGGCATCAAGGTCGCCCAGCCTGTTGCGAACCTTTACGGCCAGCAAATGGGCTGCAATCTGCCTGGCAACGTGCCAGGACCGCGCATTTTTCCATATGGTCTGAAGCTCATTTCCATCGGCGGTTACAAGGTCTTCCAGCGTGAGGATGAGGCCTGTTTCGATGTAATTCCGGCGGAAGAGTTCGACTTTTGGAACCACCGACTGAAAATAGTTCAGGCCGATCGAGTCGAAGGCGGCATCGATGATCATCAGCAGTGCGCTGCCATGCCAGCGGGCGCTGTTGAGACAGCGGTCGCAGTGCTCATGCACCATCGGCACCCGGTTCATGTAACTGTCGACCGCTTTCTTAAGCAATTGAAACTTTTTTTTCACGCCTGCCCCATGACCGCCCTTGCGAAGATTTTGAATTATAACACGTGGCCGCACCGGCCTGTGAAAAACAGCGGGTTTTCCTGTTGCACAATGATTGTAATATGTTTTATTCTTAGTACACAAAGGAAATATGTTCTGCGAGGGGTAAATATGTCCGGACATTCAAAGTGGGCGCAGATAAAAAGGCAAAAGGGTGTGGCTGATTCCCGGCGGGGGGCTATGTTTACCAAGCTTACGCGCGAGATCATTATCGCGACCAGGCAGGGAGGCGGCAATCCCGAAGGCAATTTCCGCCTGCGGCTGGCCATTCAAAAAGCGCGCGACAACAACATGCCCAAGGATAATATCGAGAATGCCGTCAAGAAGGGGAGCGGGGCGGCGGAGGGTACTACTTTTACCGAGATGGTAATGGAAGGGTACGGTCCAGCCGGTGTGGCCATCCTTCTCGAAGCTATGACAGACAACCGCAACCGCACGGTCTCAGAGATAAGAAGCACCTTTGTGAAATACAACGGCAATCTGGGGGAGAACGGCAGCGTCTCCTGGATGTTCGAGAACACGGGCGTTATAACAGTGGACACGACAGGTATCGATGCCGATGAACTGGCGCTCTACGCCATAGATGCCGGCGCCAAAGATGTCAAAGAGGACAAGTCGCTGCTCGAAATATATACCGACCCTAAAGAATTCGAAAACGTTAAACTGGCTGTTGAAAAACGAAGGAAACCCGTCTCCGCTGAAGTGACCATGCTGCCCAAGACCACTGTTTCCCTGCCGGAGAAAGAATCCCTGCAGACGGTGAAGCTGCTGGAGAAGCTGGAGGAGCTGGATGATGTCCAGCGTGTGTTCTCCAACCTCGATTACAGCGACGCGCTGATCGAGAAGCTGAAAGCCGAAGTATAGCTTTACCGTTAGCGGCGGGTCAAGCGCATATAAACTTTAACGCCCGGTTTGGTGTTTTATCTCAGAGATTATTATTCAGGAGGGTAGTTCAGGATTATGAAGGGTAAATTCTCTCATTTGCTTATGGCTCTCATACTGCCTCTGCCGCTTTTGCTGGCATCGTGCATCAGCTGGCCGTTCGGAGGGGGCGCCCCCACGGTTACCTCATTTACAGCCAGCCCCGCGACGATTTCAGCGGGCAGCTCCTCTGTTCTCAGCTGGAGTGTGTCCAACGCCACGGCATTGATCATCGACCAGGGTATAGGTTCGGTCTCCGCCGCCGGCAGCACAACCGTAACGCCTGCGGCCACCACCACTTACGCGTTAACCGCAGTCAATGCCTCGGGAACTGTTACCGCATTGACTGTCGTCACAGTGGAGAGCGGCTCCACCACAACAACGTCTCCCTCATCTTCCGGCCCCCTGCCGGTTGCGCATATCTATGTAAATCCCGGCACTATCACACCGGCGGGGCAGGCTGTATTGAGCTGGGATACTGTCAACGCTTCAAATGTGACTATCAATAACGGCATCGGGCCCGTAAGTCCATCTGGCTCGCGTACCGTATCTCCTGACAGCACCACCGTTTTTGTTATCACTGCCAGTAATGCAGTGGGTACGGTGACTGCCTCCACGCAATTAGCAGTGGGAGCAACCACTCCTACCGGCAACAGGGACTGGCTGGCCAGCACATATGCGCGCGAGTACCACTGGCCGTCATGCAGCATAGCCCAGAATATACCTATGCCGTCCCGTGTATGGTTCAACACCGTCAACCAGGCTCAGGCCGCCGGCTATCATCCGTGCCCGGTCTGTCGTCCTCCGAGATAAGGTTGGGATGTGACTATTGCGAGTATTGGGCATTGACCCCGGCACGCTTAATATGGGCTATGGGGTTGTGGAAGAGCAGGACGGAAACCGTTTAGCCATGGTCGGCTGTGGTGTCATTTCTGCGCCGCAGAAACTGCCGGTTGAGCAAAGGCTGTGCATTCTCTACGAGGGACTGCTCAAAGTCATCGCCGATTTCCGGCCTTCCGAGGCGGCTGTTGAGGAGCCTTTTGTAGCCGGCAACGCGCGCTCCGCCCTGGCCATCGGCCGGGCGCAGGCCGTGGCCATACTGGCGGCGGCGCAGGCGAAATTGCCCGTTTCACGCTATATGCCCACCCAGGTAAAGCAGCTCGTGACCAGCTATGGCAGGAGCGGCAAAGACCAGGTGCGGCAGGTGGTAAAATTACAACTGGGTGTCAGCGATCTGCCCGAGGCCAGCGATGCCGCCGATGCTCTGGCCGTAGCTATCTGCCACCTTAATCAGGGACATCTTAACCGGGTGCTTAAACGGGGATACCAGGAGTGAAGATATGATCGCCGCAGTAGAAGGAACGCTCGTCAGCCGGGGCGCCAACACCGTGACCGTCAAGGCAGGCCCGCTCAGCCTGCAGATCAATGTGCCGGGGTCCATTATCAGCAAGCTCGGGCATGTCGGCAGCACGGTCATGCTGCATACGCATCTTTACGTGCGTGAGGACGTGATGGCGCTTTACGGTTTCTCCACGGGACAGGAGATGGCGCTTTTTGAGCACCTGATTACGGTCAGCGGCATCGGTCCCAAGGTGGCGCTGGCGCTGTTGACTGCCCTCAGCGCCGATCAGATCGCGTCCGCCATCATCGGCGGCAACGCCGACCTGCTCAGCCAGGTGCCCGGCATAGGCAAGAAGACGGCCGCACGGATCATCCTCGACTTAAAGGGCAAGCTGGAGAAGGGCTGGGAGGGAGAGGTGATATCTGCGGTGACGGATGCCGACAGCGATGCCGTGGCCGCACTCACCGGGCTGGGGTACTCCATCAGGGAAGCTGCGCAGGCATTGAGCGCCGTTAAACAGACAGAGGATATGAATGTGGAGGAACGCGTTCGGCAGGCGCTGCAGCAGCTGGCTAAAAAATAGGCCTTTTGTATCAACTGCGTAGGATTAGCTATAATTGTGCGCCGCCGCGGGATTTTGCCGCGGCGCCTCCG
>DAOUFR010000115.1:0-33863 GCA_034429715.1 Dehalococcoidia bacterium | reverse complement strand
ACGTTAAAAAGATTGAATATTCAGTAATTACTTAACCGCCTCTCTGCCATATTTCATGGTCTGAGCGTACCTGGCTACGGTGGTACCCACTCCCATGGCGCCGAATACCCCTGCCGGATGGTCCATAACGCCGTTCTCCTGATACCTGACGTGCTCCCCCTTCCAGAACGTGCTGACGATGGCGCTTCCTCTGGCTACTGGGACAATCTGCCAGCTCATCATCATCTGCTCGATGACCTTGATGGCGAACTCCATGCCGACGCCGAACCAGCCGAGCGTCAGGGCGCCGCCCACCTTGCCTGTACAGCGGTGCCCGAAAAATATCTCCTCCCTGCCCCTGAAGAAGACGTTCTGGAGCTGGGTGCTCAGTACCTGGCAGTAGGTCGGTCCTCCCATAATGATCCCATCGGCGGCGAACATCTTGTCATGCACGTCATGTACGTCGTCTTTGATCTTGCACCTGGCCTTGTTTTTAACGCACCACTGGCAGTGTTTGCACTCCGCAATATTTTTATCCGCCAGCGTCACGAACTCCGTCTCAACCCCCGGTATCCCAGCCGCAGCCTTCAAAGCTACCTGAACCAGCTTGTCGCAGTTTCCGTCCTTGATGGGCGTCCCCGAGATGCCCAGGATCTTGACCTTCATGATAGGTGATTCCATGATTATCACTCCTCCGGTTAATCATATTCTGCAATCATACAGCATACAGGAAAAAGCCCCCGGGTAGGAGACCACGAAAAAATGTTGTTGATAAAGGCAATTATCGTATTGAAAAAGTGCATTAGACGAGATCTAAAACATTGACCGGCGGTCAGATATAGTTGACAAATCCTGCAAAACCCTATAATATGCTAATTAATATAGCAACCACAGTCGGCGACCGTGGTATGCTAATAAATTTGTGGAGGCATGTAAATGAGGGAAGATTTAACGTTCCAATCGCTTCTGAAAACGGCATTAAAAAAACACAGCAAGCGGATCCTGGCCAAGTTCGGCGACAAACCGTATACCTACAAAGAGATCGACCTGGCATCCAATCGTGTTGCCAGCGCTATCCACAAGGCCGGCTTCGGACCGGGCGACAGGATGGCGACCATGCTGCCCAATTCTTTCGAGCTGCTGACAATAGCCTTCGGCATCTATAAATCGGGGGCTACCTATAGCCCGCTCAATATGATGGTGGGCGATAACGATATCGCGTACATCATCAGCGATGCTCAGATAAAGGTCATATTCGTGGATGCTTCGTTGAAGGAAAGGATCTCGGGATTGAAAGGCGACATGGCCAGCGTTAAAAAGATAGTCGTTATCAATTCGCCCACTGAAAAAGAAAACACCAGATATGAAGATTTTATCAAGGGAGCATCCGACGATGATCCCGGGCCGAACGTTAATGCTGACAGTGAATGCCTGATCGTCTATACGGGAGGTACAACAGGAAGGTCGAAGGGCGTCGTACACACTCAATACACCCTTGCGCTCAATATACTGGCTCACTGCGCCCTGGGTTACATCGAATCGGATGATGTTTTCCTGTTGATGACTCCGCTGTCGCATTCCGCGGGATGGCAGCTGTACAGCGGCGCATGCATGGGAGCCAAATTCATCATCGAGAGCCAGTTCGATCCTTTCAAGCTGATGGAACTGGTGGGAAAAGAGAAGGTCACCAAACTGTTCCTGGTACCGACCATTATCTACGTCATGCTGGATATCCTGAAACAGCAAAAATATGATTTGAGTTCGCTTCAATCGCTGTTTTACGGCGCCTCGCCCATACAGGCCAACCGGCTGGAAGAAGCGCTGCAGGCATTCGGCCCCATCCTCATCCAGAAATACGGGCTGGTCGAATGTCCCAACATGATCACCGCCCTTTCAGTGGCGGACCATCTGGAGGCTAAGACGAACCCCGAGCTGCTCAAAAGCTGCGGCAAGGCCGACATTATGGTAACGGTGAAAATTGCCGATGATAAAGACCAGGAATTGCCCAGGGGCGAACTGGGAGAGATACTGGTCAGGTCCCCATACCTGATGAAGGAGTATCTGAACCAGCCGGCCGTTACAGCCGAAACTTTAAGGGGTGGCTGGCTGCATACCGGGGATATGGGCCGCATGGATGACGACGGTTATGTTTACATAATGGATAGGAAAAAGGATATGATAATCAGCGGCGGCATGAATGTGTATCCTGCTGAGGTTGAGGCCGTCATCAGCCAGCATCCCAGGGTGAAGCAGGTCTCGGTGATCGGCGTGCCCGACGACAAATGGGGCGAGACCGTAACGGCAGTTGTTGTGCCCAACGGCACGTTGGAGGAGGGCGAAATAAAGGAATACTGTAAGGGGAAACTGGCCAAATTCGCCCAGCCCAAGAAGGTGGTCATTCAAGACAGCCTGCCGTTGACCATCATCGGCAAGGTGGATAAAAAGACACTGCGGGCGCCTTACTGGCAGAATTCGGACCGGGGAGTCCATTAGCGCTTAGTCGGGGGACGGAACTCATGGCCAATACGTATATTGCCGGCGTCGGCATGATCCGCTTCGCTAAATACCCTGACCGCACTGTCAGGGACATGGCGGAGGAGGCGATTAAGCTGGTGCTCGAAGATGCCGGGCTGGCTGCAGGAGACATACAGGCCGTCTATTTTTCCAACACTTTCTGGGGCATGTTTGCCAACCAGCATTCGATACGGGGACAGGTCATCATGCGCGGCATGGGCGTTGACAGGATACCCGTGGTCAACGTTGAGAACGCCTGCGCCGGCGCATCCACGGCGCTTTACCTCGCTTGCATGGATATCCAGTCGGGCGCTCATGACCTGGCCCTTGTTATTGGATCGGAAAAGATCACCAGTCCCAACAAGCTGCTTTCACTGAGCGCGTATGCCTCCGCCATGGATGTGGAGAACTTTGAAAAGCACATGGAGGAGATACAGCAGATCGGCAAGACCTTCAAAATGGATATTCCCGAGGAGGCAGGCCCGCCCGGAGAGGGCAGGAGCGTCTTTATGGACGCCTATGCTATGGGCGCCAGATGGCATATGAACAAGTACCATTCCACACAGCGGCAGCTTGCAGTGATCTGCTCCAAGAACCACCGGCACGGGTCGCTCAATCCTCTGGCTCAATATCAGAGCGAGATGTCGGTGGAGCAGGTGTTGGCGGATAAGGTGGTCACCTATCCGCTTACCCGCGCTATGTGCGCGCCGGTGGGCGACGGTGCGGCGGCCGCCATTGTTTGCTCGCAGAAACAGCTGCGGAAAATGAAGGATGCGCGTCCGGTGAAAATCCGCGCTTCGGTGCTGGGCCAGGGCAGCGACCGTGATCTGGACGGTGAGGATATCGGCCAGCGCCTTTCAAAGGAGGCTTACAGGGCGGCTGGACTGGGCTCCCGCGATATCGACCTGGCGGAGCTTCACGACGCCACAGCCTGGGCCGAGTTGCATCAGACCGAGGTGATGGGCTTCTGCCCGGAGGGGGATGGTGGTCCGTTCGCCGAATCGGGCGCAACCGTGATCGGAGGGAGCAAGCCTATTAATACCAGTGGCGGACTGGAGTGCCGCGGTCATCCTATCGGGGCATCCGGCCTGGCGCAGATATACGAACTGGTGGCCCAACTCCGTGGCGACGCGGGACCGAGACAGGTGGAGAAAGCACGCATCGGGCTGGCTGAAAACGGCGGTGGCAACATCGGGATCGAAGAAGCTATAATGTGTATTCACATACTCGAGAAGATGGGCGCATGATCTTACTGCGGGCATCTTTACCGGCGGAGTACTGATATGGACCTTGAATTGAAAGGCAAGACAGCTCTGGTGACGGGTGCGGCCAATAAACGCGGAAACGGCAGAGCGATCGCACTCGCCCTGGCGCAGGAGGGCACGGATATCGCCTGTGTCGATATTAATCTCGTACTGGCCCGGTCGGTTGCTGAAGAGATAAAGGAACTCGGTCGAAGGTCTATCGCAGTGGGTGTCGACCAGAGTGATGCTGCGGCCGTCAGGTCCGCTGTGGCTAAAATACGAGAAGAGCTCGGGCCTGTCGATATCCTGGTCAACAATGCTGCTGTTGCCACTATCGGGCTGTTGCACCAGCAACAACTCACACCCTGGGAGGATGTGATCGGCATTGATCTTTCCGGGCCTTACTACTGGATTAGAGAATGTATGGGATCAATGATCGAGCGTAAATGGGGCCGCATTATTAACATCTCCTCTCTGACCGGGGAGTTCGGCGGGTACGGCCAGTGCAGCTACTCTGCCAGTAAAGGCGCGTTGGTCTCGCTGGCCAAGACTGCGGCGCTGGAGGGCGCGCGCTACAATATTACCGCCAATGCCATAACTCTGGGAATGATCGCGACTGACATGAGTGACCTGATACGTCCCGACATGAAAGAGAGGCTGATCAAAAGGACACCACAGCGAAAATTCGGAGAGCCGCAGGACGTTGGCGGTATCGTGGCTTTTCTGGCTTCCGAAAAGGCCAGATTCATCACCGGAGCCAACATTATCGCGGACGGTGGATTCAGCCTTTTCGTTTATTGATTGCCGATGGGTCATATGGCAGGTTGAACTGCGGCAATTATACAGATAGAATAATCACACTGTAGCACATGTTTTCGGGGCCGCTCTGCATGCGAAAAAAAAGTTTGACCAATCGCGATAAACAGGCGATCGCCACTCATAAAAAGATATACGACACGGCACTGAAACTATTCTATAAAAAGGGATATGATAAGGTGACTGTGGATGATATCTGTGAGGCAGCCGGTGTTTCCAAGGGCGCTTTTTACGATCACTTCAAGTCCAAGGACCAGGTCATAATAGACCTGTTTCTGATGGCCGATCAAATATACGACGAGTACGCGGACAGGGAATTAGACCGGCAGAAGTGCGTTATGGATAAGCTGTTGCTGCTGGGCAGGCGTGCAGTGAATTACAGCAACGACATGGGCATCGACATCATCCAGGTCAGCTACCGCGCCCAGATAAACCCGCAAAAAAAAACCGCTTCGATCGCCTCCGAAAAGAGGGCCCTGTTTAAGATACTGCGCAGGCTGGTGGAGGAAGGGCAGGCCAGGGGGGAGATCCGGACGGATTTGAGCAGGGACGATATCACGCGTGTTATGCTCCGCTGCGTCCGCGGCGTAATCTACGACTGGTGCCTGGTCAACGGACGCTTCAATCTGATCGAAGAGGCTGAAAAGGTCATTCATGTCCTGATGAAAGGGCTGCGCCCGGATTAGGCTGCAAAGGGTTTTCCTCACTGCATGGTAAGTTGAAGGCAGCTCTCTATTCCGTTCCTCATACAAAAGTCCGATCAATAGTCATCCTTTCGTCCGATAATTCCACGAAATGATATCCGGAATAAACATCCATTACACCAATGCGTTTTACTTAATATAGAATAATCATGGATTGATGGGCTTGAATAAAATTGCGAGGTGCGAAATGAAATCTAGACGTGTAATGGAATTAACCGTGGCTTTTCTCCTGGTCATCCTTTCACTATCCGGATGCAGCTATCTGCCCGGTGAGATCAGCGGCATGAGTTTTCTCCCCGTAGTGCACACATTCCAGGCTTCCCCCACAGTCATCAAGGCCGGCGAGTACAGCACCTTAAGCTGGACGGTGACGGGCGCATCCAAGGTCTATATCGATAACGGTGTAGGCAACGTCGCACTTCAGGGTAGTATCACGGTTACTCCCTCCCAGACCGTGCAATATACGCTCACAGCTCAGAATTCCACAGGCAGCTCTTCGGCCAGGACACAGGTGATTGTCACAGGCTCGGCCGTACAGCAGGTAAAACAACCTTCCATACAGTACTTCTCCTCAGACAAGAACTATGTCAGTCCGGGTGGCGCCGTCACCCTGTACTGGAGTACGACGGACGCTACGCTGGTGAGCCTGGAGCCGGGTGGAATAGTGGGCATTCAGGGCAACCTGACGGTGAATCCGTATGTGACTTCGAATTACATCCTCACCGCTTCCAATCCCTACGGTTCAATAAAGGATACGTTGACCATCTATGTCGGCGCATCGGGAGCCATTTATCAGAGTGGGCAGGAGATCGCCGTCACGTTATCCGCCATACCGGCAGAATCAGGTGCGCTGGTGAAAAACAACGCTGTTTACACTGTTCAGGAAACTGCCTGCGTGGGCGACACAAACCTCAACCTGCCCAGCCGCGCCTTCCTCAGTTTCGATATCTCGGGTATCCCTCGCAACGCGGTTGTGACCGGCGCGGTTCTGGACCTGAGCGGCTATAAAAAGGTAGGGAATCCTACCTATGACATAGCGATGTACGGCAATATGGGCGCGCTGGAGATATACTTTTTCCAGTACGGCGCGCTGTCCGACCTGGATATACTGGCGTATAACAGGCCGGGCACATTGGTCAGCGGGGGAAATATCACCGAATACCCCGTCTCGCCCTGGCTGATCGATGCCGCAAATTCCTCTAACGGAGAACAGGTGATACAGAACCTGGTCCAGGCGGGTCAATCGCGTTGCCAGTTCAGGATGCAGCTCTTCACCACCACCAACTGGGACAGCGTAAGCGACATGCTGTGTTTTGACGATGCAAAGTTGATCGTTAAATACAGAGTCCCATGATAATTGGATTGATACTGCTCACGGGGCTTTGAGCAGATAAACAGGGGATTGCAGCGTCCGGTCATAAATATCCGTGGAGTAGATCTGCACGCTGTAATCTCTTTTTGACCAGATGCAGTCGGTGGCCTGTGCCGGATCATATTGCGGGCATGTCCCGGTCTGCAGAATTGTCTTATGGCTCGTTGAATAACCGTCGTCTTCAACTGTATTGGAGAGGGATGCAGATACGTAGGTAATTTTACTTTTGGCAGGCACGGATGTATCCCAGGTGATCGTCACTGTATATGGTACGTCCCATCCCACTGCGCCGGCGGCGGTAGAGTAGACCACATCGTACTTATAATTGGATATCGCGAGGGGAATTATCGATGGCGTAATAATCTGTCCTCCCTTGCTGATTGAATTCCTGATAAAGGAATTGTTCGAATTGACGGCGACGGCGAAATTCAGCCCCTGTGTTTCTTCCAGCCAGAAGGTATTGATACCTATGACTTCACCTGTATTGTCGATAAGCGGTCCGCCGCTGTTGCCAGGATTGATAGATGCGTCGGTCTGGATGAATGCATGCCCGTTGACGTCACGGATTGCGGATACGATGCCGGTGGTAATGCTGACGGACTGGTCTTCGTTGGAAGCCATGATACCGATGGTGTCCGCGACCGGATAACCCAGTGCCATTACCCGTGTGCCTTTCCTGGGAACGCCGGGTTTGGTGAAGCTTACGGCCTTTAATGGGATCGATCTGGGAGCGATTTTTATGGTTGCCAGATCGCTTTCCGCCCATTCGTCGATCACGCTTGCCGGATACACGTTATTAAAATTCGTATTGACCGAGCCCTGATAGCCTATAAAGACCAGTATCGCATGTGCGTTTTCTATGACATGCGCATTGGTCAGGATGCATCCCGAAGGATCGATAATCACGCCTGAGCCCTGCTGCCATCCGGTATCAGAGTTGGATAAAATCAATACGACGCTGTCCTGTACGTTCGGGATGACGTCCGGCCAGTCGAGCTGCTGCGGAATCGCTTTCTCAGAGGGGATGCAACCGGATAGCGCAGCGCAGGGCAAAGCCACGGCCGCCAGTAATAAAACTATTGATTTAAACATATTTTGCCCCATTCATTATAATAGAATACCCGGGTTAATTAATCACCACAAGTGGCCCAGTAAGGAGGATGCATGAAAGACCGTATTTATTTAATAGGGGTCGGGATGACTCCAATAGTTAAGCAGGCGGGTTCCTATGAAGAGATGTGCGGGGCTGCTATTTCTGAGGCTATGGAAGATGCGGCCCTTAACTACGATGGGGACAAGGCTGCCATAGGTGGTATCTGGTATGGTAACTGCGCCCAGGGGATGCTCACCAGCCAGCACAGCATTCGTGGACAGGTGATCCTGCGGCGACTGGGCTTTGAATGCATGCCGATCGTCAACGTAGAGAACGCCTGCGCCACCGGCTCTACGGCATTGAACCAGGCCGTTATCCATGTTCTTGCGGGGGAATCCGATCTGGCTCTGGCGGTTGGAATCGAGAAGATGATGCCCGATCTGACGAGAATAAACGAACATCCCGAATTGGCCGCTGCGCTCCCCTATATGGGTCTTTCCTCTTTCTGGAACGGCTGTGAACAGGACAGAAAAAACGAGTATTTGGAGAGATGGAGGAAGGAGAAAGCGGAGGCGCTCGGGCTGCCGGTTGAACAGGTGGAGGTGGAATCAAAAGACCGCAGCCCCTTCATGGACAACTACGCTGTAAAAGCCGTGAAGCATATGAAGAAATACGGATATACTCAGGAGCAAATGGCCAAAGTCTGCGCCAAGACGCACCATCACAGCACGATGAACCCGAAGGCGCAATACCGCAAGGACTTCACCTGGGAGGAGGTGATGGCTGACAAGCTGATTACCTATCCGCTGACCCGTCCTATGTGCGCCCCGAGGGGCGAGGGATGCGCTGCGGCTATCGTATGTTCTGAAGAATACTTGAAGAGCCATAAAAACGTGAAGGACCCGATCGAGGTGCTGGCCTCGGTGCTTGTCTCGGGACGGGAGCGCGGGGAATTCGACCAGGACATTTCGGGCCGGGCCGCGGAAAAAGCGTTTCGAGCATCGGGATTGAAGCCAAAGGGCATCGGTGTCCTTGAGGTACATGATGCCACTACCTTTGCAGAGATATTTCAGGTGGGGCAGGCCGGCTTTTGCTCCATGGAGCAAGCGGCGGACTATTGCTCTTCGGGAGCAACAGCCCTGGGTGGGGAACTGCCCACCAATGTCAGCGGCGGGCTGGTCTCAAGGGGGCACCCGGTTGGCTGTACCGGGCTTGCCATGGCCTATGAGCTTATAACCCAGTTGCGCGGGCGCGCGGGTGAACGGCAGGTGAAAGGGGCGAAAATCGGCATGCAGATCAACGGGGGTGGGCTGATCGGCCTGGAAACAGCGGTTTCAAGCGCACACATATTTCGAAAAGTTGAGTAACATTTTATTCAAATGGGTAATAACAGGGGTGTTAATAACTATTATGGAGAGGCAAAATAAATGAAAAAATCTGAGAAGCTCGAAGGGCTCGAAGTCGGTTACGATGTGCCCGCTCTTCCAGGTATGCCTGCAGACGAAATCCAAACACCCTGCCTGATCCTCGACCTCGACGCGCTCGAACGTAACATAGTTAAAATGGGCAATCTGACGAAGAAAATGGGTATGCGTCACAGGGTGCATGCCAAGATGCACCGGTCGATTGATGTGGCCAAATTGCAGGTGAAGCTCGGCAATGCCTGTGGTGTCTGTTGTCAGAAAGTCGCTGAGGCCGAGGCCTTCGCCCGAGGTGGAATTAAAGACATCCTGGTAACGAACGAGATTCGTGACCTCGTCAAAATCGATCGTCTGGCCCGCATCCCGAAATTCGGCGCGCGCACCATCGTCATCGTGGATGATGTGGCTAACGTGGCCGATCTCTCTTCAGCGGCGCAGAAACATGGCACCCGGCTCGAGTGTCTGGTGGAAATCGATTGCGGCGGTAGCCTGGCAGGCGTGTCAACCATCCCGGAGGTTATAGAGTTAGCCAGGACTATTGAAACGGCGCCCGGGCTGAAATTTTCCGGCATCCAGGCATATAACGGCGTGGCGCAGCACCAACGCCAATATGATGACCGCAGGGCGCTGATCGATGCCTCAATTGTTAAAGTGCGTGATGTGGTGGAGGCGCTTAAAAAAGAAGGAATGAAGTGCGACATCGTCGGCGGCGCCGGCACCGGCACCTATTATTTCGAGGGCAATTCCGGGATTTATAATGAACTGCAGTGCGGCTCCTATGCCTTCATGGACCGCGACTATGGGCTCGACCTCGACAGGGAAGGAAAACAGCTTGACCGGGGCGAGTGGGAGCATGCCCTGTTCATACTGACCATGATAACCAGCCATAAAAAGCCGGACGTAGCCATATGCGACGCGGGGCTGAAGGTGCAGTCGATGGACTCCGGTCTGCCGGTTGTCTTCGGGCGTGAGGGCTTGACGTACCTGGCGGCGGCGGATGAACACGGAATAATCATAGATCCCGACGGGGCTCTGAAGATCGGTGATAAACTGCGCCTGGTCCCAGGCCACTGCGACCCGACCTGCAATGTCCACGACTGGTATGTGGGCGTACGCAATAGCAAGGTTGAGGTGGTCTGGCCTGTCAGCGCACGCGGTAAATCTTTGTAGGTTATGGTCGCTGACCGGTTGCTTCAGGCTTTTATCATCACGAGTAACATCTTGAAGTCAGTGACAGCCTTGAGAGCGTGCGGTTCATTTGCCGGCATAATGATCATTTCACTCGCTTTTACATTGTGTGGCTTACCGGAGATAGATACTTCCGCCTGGCCTTCGATGATGTATACAAGGGCATCATAAGGAGCGGTATGCTCACTCAATGCTTGTCCCCGCGAGAAAGCGAAGAGTGTAAGAGTTCCGGTTTTCTTATCAATGATTGTTCTACTGACGATAGACCCATCCTGATAGGCTATCAGGGTATCAAGCCTGATAGTCCGAGCAATTAGTTCCTCTCTGTCTTTTTCCATATTACCTCTAAAATATCCTACAGACGCTTTGTTTTGTTATTCCGCGTGGTCGCCCGCAGCTTTTATGACGGGCCACCTAAAGTATCACGATGCGGCGCCATCACAAGACAGATATTGAAGTTATTGGAGCGGGAGACGGGATTCGAACCCGCGACACCCTGCTTGGAAGGCAGGAACTCTTCCGCTGAGTTACTCCCGCGAACAGGCAACCATTGTAGCCCGCCGCTATCAGCAATGTCAAAGCAGTATGCTGCTATTAAATGGCTTGACATTGCATACCTGGCAGCTTATTATAAAGTCAGAAAAAGCATGAACGGGAGGTCGTACTAATGGCAACCGATCAATTCGTTTCACGGCCTTACGAAGACCAGGAACTGCTTTCGATCGACCGCCTCAAGAGGGCGGTTATGAACAGGATAATCGAGCGGGCGGAGGCTTTGATGGATGTTGAGTTTCCACTCAAAGACGAACGCCTGGGCCAGCTCTTTCTTGAGGAATGGGAGACTGCCAAGATCGCGGTGAGGAATTCACCACAGGCCAAGGAAGCCTACAAGAAATGGCTCGAATCCAAGATGACCGGATTGCTCGACTCCCAGATCAAAGAAGATCACGACGAGCTCAATTCCATGGGAGTCCAGGAAAAGAGCCTGTGAACCTGGGTTAGGCGATATCACCGAGAGGAGGAATTGACGATTTCTCCTCTTTCATTTCTATACCGGAATAAAAATACGGATGCCGGGATATGGATAAAAAAATCGAGGACGCCGAACAGCAGCTTGATAAACTGGCCCAGATGGAAAAACGCCTGGAGATGATGTACAAGCGCATCGACCAGCTCGATACCATGGTATCCACACTGATCGAAAGGGTCATGCGCCAGCCGGTCATCACCATAGAGGTGACCTGCCCCAAGTGCGGCAGCAACGTCCACGTTTCGTTGACGGGAAACGCTAAACTGTCAACCAAAGTATAGCCGCAGTCCGGGCGCCAGCCGTTCCATCCTTGACTATGGATATAGCCGTTGATAAAATGCCATGTGGTCCGGGGGGCGGTTAGCTCAGCTGGTTAGAGCGCTACGTTGACATCGTAGAGGTCACAAGTTCGAGTCTTGTACTGCCCACCATGTCCACTATTGAATTTTAGAAATCGTATAATGCCGGATCACAGGTTAGAGAACCTCAGAACAGCCATCCAGATGCGCGGCGGTTCGATGCCCGCCATTAAAAGCCCGGAATTTTTCGCATTAATAGACTATTTGTTCTCGCAGGAGGAGGCCGACCTGGCCGTTGCCATGCCCATTATGCCCGCCTCCGCCGAAGAAATAGGCATTAAGGCGGGGAAAGATGCCGGCAAGGTGAGATCACATCTTGAAACAATGGCAGACAAAGGCCTCGTCTATACCTTCGATAAAAATAGTCTCCGCTTTTACAGCCTGCTGCCGCTGCTGCCCGGCATCTTCGAGATGCAGTTCCTCAGCGGCGATGTCAGCGAAAGGGCGGTCAGGCTGGCGCACCTCTTCGAAGACTATTTCCAGGCCCTGGACAACTACAGCTCAAGTTCCACAAAAACTCCCGTCCCTTTCCCTGTAGCGCGCGTGATCAGCGTGGAAAAAGAGATACCGGCGACTTTCGAGATCCATCCTTACGATAAAGTCTCGCAGTACATAGATAAGGCCGAGTACATCGCGGTGGGGACCTGCTACTGCCGGCACCACGGCGAGCTTTTGGGACGCCCCTGCACCAAGCCCAAGGATGTGTGCATGGGATTCGGGCCCGATGCCAGGTATATGTCCGAGAGGAAGTTCGGCAGGCTGATCAGCAAGGACGAGGCGCGCGCCATACTGCGCCGCACCGAAGAGGCCGGTCTGGTCCACTGCTCCAGCAATATGAGCAAATATGTTCAGTTCGTCTGCAACTGCTGTTCCTGCCACTGTGGCATACTGCAGAGCATGAAAAAATTCAACATGAAGGGCTCAGCCGCGGTCTCCGGATTCATCACCGCCTTTGACGCCGACAGCTGTATAGCCTGCGGTGATTGCGTGGAGAGATGTCCCATGGAAGCCCTGACGATGAACGACGGCCGACTCTTGTTCGACAGTAACCGCTGCATCGGCTGCGGACTTTGCTCTTCCACCTGTCCCAGCGGCTCGCTGACACTGGTGGAGCGTGACAATGCCCCGGTCCCGCCGCAAGATTGGCGCCAGCTCAACGCCAGCCTCATCTCATCACTGAGTGAAATGGCGCAGGATTAACAAAGTCAACGCACAGGCGTGAGTACGATTGATGCTACGACGTTGTGCGCCTCAAGCACCGGGGAGATTCTGAACTGCAGATGTCACATAAAAAGGGTGGAGGTTAACTGTCCCAAGAATTACTTTGACAGAGTAAAGAATTGGCAATGTCATGATATGTGGTTCTGAGAGTTGGCTTCTATTACGATAATCGTCAAGTTGATGGAACGATTTAATTAAAATCTGCATCTTTACTGTATGTCATTCAAAAATGAGCGCTCCCGTTGAATGAGTCTGAAGTAGCGGCTCTTGTCCATCGTTGTCAGAATGGAGATAAAGAGGCATTTCGCGTGCTCGTAGAACAGCATAGCAGGGTGCTCTTCGGCACCGCGTACCTGATGACAAGGGACCGTGGTCTGGCGGAAGATGCAGTGCAGAGTGCGCTCATACAGATGTGGAAACATTTGCCTTCCACGCGTCTGCGCGGTAGCCTCAAATCGTGGCTGGTGCGTATCGTGGTGAACGAAGTAAAACAGCAATACAGGAAAAATCAATTGCCTACTGTACCTCTGGAACAGGCATCTGAAGTGGCGGACGACCCGGAGGAAATCGAGTCTGCGCTGATCAGGGATGAAGAGCGCCAGCACCTGAGGCAAGCTCTGAAGATGTTACCATCCGAGCAGAGGGAAGCAGTGGTATTACGCTACTTTTCTGACCTCACGGTACCGGAAGTGGCAGCAGTCATGGGACAACGGGAAGGTACTATCAAGTCACGCTTGAGCCGGGCAGTAGATCGTCTTGGCGTAATACTTCGTGACGACGAACTGTTGGGAGATAGGAGGAAAAACCGTGGATAATAGGGGAATAATCGAGCAAGAGCTTCGAAGTCATTTCCTGGCAGAAATTAAGGAGGTAGAACCATCCCGCGAATGGTGGGATAATGCGATTTCACATCTGGGCGAACAGCAACGCCGCTCGCGCTGGTTAGGTCACATGCCCAGAACCCGCCTGGCGTGGGCGCTTTTGCCCCTTATCATTTTGTTGATCGGTGGAACAGCTTATGGCGCCAGCTCTCTTATCAGCGAGCTTTTCCAGAGATTCGCTCCGGATGTTGAGGTGGCGGGACTGGCCCAGGAACTCGATTTAAGCCAGACCATCGATGGTGTTACGGTCAAGCTTGAGCGGGTCTATGCCGATTCAAATGTAGTGCTGGTAGGGTTCACAGTGAACGGACCTGGGGCAAGATACTACGCAGACGCAGGTAAGCTCTCAACGGCTGACGGTCAAAGCCTTTATCCTATGATTGGCATGGGCGTTGTGCCAGGCTCCGACGTTATATTGGGCAGTTGGGCTCCATCCGAACGTGTGGCAATGATAACTGCATTCGATGCTTCTTCCGTGAAGAGAGCACCTTCAGGACTCAGCTTGAGGCTGGAAACCTCAGTAGCAGATTCGGTGGTGCCCGGAGAAGACCAGACGTCGGTGGGTCCCTTCATATTCGACTTTAAAGTACCTTTCCACTCCGGCAAGGTCATTCATATCGGGCAGACAGTGGAAGCGGCGGGTGTGCCTATCACACTGGAGCAGATTGTCATAAGCCCCTGGGCAACCCGAGCCGTTTTTAGTTTCTCACCCCCATACGACGACAGAAAGAACACACCCTTGCTCATAACATCCTTAAAGCCTGCTGGCGGCGATTCCATGAAGAGCAGTATTGGTCGAGTGAAGGAAACATCCTCTGAGCAATATTTCAATGGGGACTTCACGGGTCAGCCTGGGGAATGGGCAGTGACGGTCAGCGAACTGGTATTCCGCGAACCTGCGGTTAAGCCAGGCAGTCAGGAGGGTGGGACTCATCCGGAGAGCGATAGAAAGCGGCTGGCTGGACCATGGGTTTTCCATTTTCAAGTTCCCTGATCCGTTGTCGGGAGGAAATGAACTTCTGGTTCTGAACTGTATATATATAAAGAAAATGCAGAGAACATAATAAAATAATTTTAAAAAAACCCTTAGGAGGTTAGTATGCAAAAGAAATGGTTTTTACCCGTCATTCTGGGATTAGCATTAATTCCGGTGGCGCCCGGTTTTACCGGATGCGGCAGTCCGGCTGCGGCTCAGGATGTGACGCCGCAAATTCAAATCAGCCAGCAGGCGCAAGGTATCTGGGTGAGCGGTAGTGGCGAGGTTGCTGCCATCCCTGATATCGCCCTATTGAGACTTGGTATTGTCTCGCAGGAAGAAACCGTAGCGGCGTCTCAGGCCAAAGCCTCGGATGCGATGACCAGAGTGATGAAAGCCCTGGCCGATAGCGGGGTAGCCCAGAAGGATATCCAGACTGGGTCTTTCAGCATCAACCAGCGGACCATGTGGGATGAAAAGACGCAAACGGAAATTATCACAGGATATCAGGTTACCAACATGGTAACGGTCAAGATAAGAGATACCGGCAAAGTTGGCGCCACTATTGACTCGGTTGTCCAGGCAGGGCAAAACCTCATCCGTATAAGTGATATTGGCTTCTCCGTGGAAGATCCGGCCAATTACTACCAGCAAGCCAGGGAGAAGGCTATGGCTAACGCCAGGAAAAAAGCTGAGCAGCTTGCCACCCTTGCCGGGGTTACCCTCGGTAAACCGACCTATGTTGTAGAAGGTGACCAGTCGTCGGTTATCTACAACAGGGGAATAATGAATATGGGAGCGGCGGGAATGATAGCGCTACCGGCGCCTTCTGAATTGCCGCCAATCAGCGCTGGTGAGACCAGGATAACACTTAACGTCCAGGTAGCTTACAGCATTTCGCAATAGACGGGTTTCAGCCATATAAAATTAGAGGGTAAAGCCGGGGTCTGTTCTGGATAATTCCAGGCATGTCTCTGGTTTTGTCTTGGCTGGGGTATGTCATAACTGGAATTATGCTAATACAACGGCTGGATTCTACCAGCCAAAGAAAAAGGCCCGTCATATGACGGGCCTTTTGAATTACTGTAGCAGGTCCATTAATTGTTGCTATTCCCAATCGCTCTTAGGGCGTCTCTTCTTGAGTACCCTGGGCAAAACCATGATCAGTATCAGCAGTACCACTATGCCGATGGCGATGAATACCAGCGTGTTGGTGGTCATAAAGCCGACCTTTACCGAGGTGGCGGAAGTCCAATCGCTGGCATTGCCCGCGCCGTCAACGGCCCTTACACGCCAGTAGTATTCCCCGTTGGGCAGCGCCTCGGCCTCCGTCAGCGTGTATTTGGCGTCGGCCAGCTTGGCGTGCGAAATAAGGGTCTTGGCGAAATTGGAACCCTCGCTAACCTCTAAGTCGTAGGTGACGCCGCTGGGATCTGTCTCCTCACTCCACTTGAAAGCTACCTTGGTATCGCCCATGAAGCCGACCGTCGCGCCGTCCTTGGGCGAGGAGATCTGAGGAGTATCGGGAGCAGTGCTCTCCATGATGAAGGTGGTGGAAGCTGTGGACCCCTTGGTGTCGGTGGCTGTGACGGTCAGCGAACCGCTCTTGCCGCCGGGCGCCTTGAAAATGGACTGAAAACTGCCCGATTCGTTGACCGATCCGCTGGCAACCGATGTGCCATCCCATGAGATTGAGTAGTCCTTGCCTGCGTTGAAGCCGGAGCCGGTTACCCTCAGCTCATCTTTAACGCTGCCGCTCTTGGGTACAATGGTGAGCACCGCCTCTGTGGTGAAGATGGCCGGCGTTATGTCCGCCGCCGGAGTGATCCTGCCATAGCCTGCGACATTGTGAGGTCCGCTGCCGCAGGGCGGTACCTTGGTTTCCACGGACCAGCTGCCGTTATCGTCCGCCAACAGATTGCGCTCGATGGTTTTGCCGTCGAAAGTGACCTCGATGGCAGTCTCGTTATTGGCGAAGCCGCTGCCGCTCACCTTGATATTGTCCTCAACGGCGCCGCTGGTGGGGTTGATGGACACCGCCGGGCCTACCGTGAAGACCATATCGGGTATATCGCTGGAAGCTGTGGTATTGCCCTGCACTTTAACGATATGGCCGCCCCGGGTGGAAGGAGGAACAGCGAAACTGGTGCTCCAGGACCCGTTGACCTCGGCGGTCATGTTGGACCTCACCTCTTTATCGGAGAAGAGTACCTTGATCCCGCCCTCCGCCGTGGCAAAACCGGTGGCTGTTATCGTGACCTGCGTGCCGACACCCCCTGAAGTGGGGTCCATCTCGACCACAGGGCTGATAGTGAAATTCTTATCGGCCACGTCCGAACCCTTGGTGGTATCGCCGGATGCGTCGATGGCGCGCGTGCCCCGCGCTGAAACGGGAGCGGCAAAGGAGGTGCTCCAGGCCCCGTTTTCATCAGCCGAGATGCCGCTCTTAATGATTGTTCCGTCGTACGTGACTGCGATATCATCCTCGCTCACGCCGAAGCCGAAGCCGGCCACGGTTATCTCTTTACCGGCCTCACCGGAATTGGGATCGATAGTAATATTCGGTACGACGATATAATTGCCCGAAAATGCCTGGGTGCCGCTGGGGCTTTCCACTATGACGGGGTGCTCTCCCCCGTATGCCTCGGGCACTACAAAGAATATGCTGCCGCCGCTGCCCACCACCCCCTGTTTATATACTTCCGCGTCCCACTTGATCTTGTACGAGTTTCCCTCCGTGAGACCGGTGATTGTCACTTCAAGCCCGCAGACGCCCATAGCGGGGCTCATGCTTGCTGCCGTAGCCACGCCGGCGGGGATAAGGCTGAGGACAATGGCTAAAAGGGCGGTGATCGCCAGCACCTTTATTCTCATATCCGTACCTCCTTATATAAATAATATCGAAAAAGTCCGGCAATTGATAGGCGGCGCATTTCATATGCGGGCATATATCCCGGCCTTACGGGTTTCTGAAGCGCCGCGCCAGTGAGGCCGCGGAGTTGTGCTCCTGTACCTGCCGTTCTTTTTCCCCGTCGCTCCAACCGAGCAGCTTCTGCATCTCGGCGGCGACCGTGGGCACTGCATCCATGCCCAGGTCTTTACGCAGTCCCACCGCGCTGCGCCGCAGCATGAAATCGCTTACCGTCATGCAGATCTCGTTCTGTACCGCGTACCTGACCTGCGCCAGGATATCCGGCCCACCCGGGCTGAGCGGCCTCAGGCCGGACTTATCGTTCCCGGCCATGGCCAGGACCTCACCGCTCCTGCAACCGTAGATGCGGGAAAGGTGTGTGGCGGTCGGGGTGGAAACGTTTTCTCTTTCAGCCATATGGATTATCTCGGCGGAGGTCATGGCGGGCGCACCGGGCAGAGGCCTCTCGCCGGTGACGCAGCGGGACTTATTGCCCAGCTTGCGGCAGACCAAATCGGCGGCGTCCCTGGCCACCGCGCGGTAGGCCGTGATCTTGCCACCCAATATGCTGACCAGGCCTTCAAGATGATCGCGTTTAGTGTGGTCGACTACCTCGTGGCTGCGTGAGGTGTCCGAGGCCGACTTGCCGGGCTTGAGCGCCAGTGACCTCAGTCCAGCATAGGCATAGTGGACGTCGTCAATGCCGACCTCCGGATAGGCCAGGTGAAGGCCTTCCAGTATATAGTCCACGTCCTCCCTGGTGGCGTAGACCGCGTCCAGGTCGTCCTTATAGTCAGTATCGGTGGTTCCCACCAGCGAGAAGCCCTCCCAGGGGATGACGAAGAAGAGGCGGCCGTCGCGCGGGGAGAAGAGCACCAGCGCGTGCTTTGATACCTGGGGTATCACGATATGTGCACCCTTGGTGCGGCGCAGGTAGGGCGGCTTGTTTTTGAACAGCATCTCTTTGATAATATCGACCCACTGGCCGGCGGCGTTGACCACCAGCCTTCCCCTGGCCTGCAGTGTCTCACCGCTGACCTGGTCCTTCACTTCCACGCCGGTGATACGGTTGCCCTCGCGCAGCACGCCCGTGACCCTGGCGTGGTTGACCACGGTGGCACCGTACTCGGCTGCGGACAGAGCGGTCTCCCAGTTGAGCCGTTCCGTCAGAGGTATGGCGCAATCGGAGTATACATACGAGCCCTGCAGCCCTTTGACCTTGAGGCCGGGCTCCTCTGACAGAGTTTTGGCTTTACTTAAATATTTATGGTTGGGCAGCGTCTTATCGAAGGAGATCACATCATAGAGCGTGGTGCCCATAAACATAGCCACATTAAGGCTGAGCGTAGGTATGGGGATGAAGAAGGACAGCGGATATACCAGATGTGGGGCGATGCGCAGCAGCACCTCCCTTTCGCTGAGGTCCTGTCGCACCAGCCCGAACTCAAGCTGGCGCAGGTAGCGCAGCCCGCCGTGTATCAGCCGGGTGGAACGCGAAGTTGTGCCCGAGCCGAAATCGTCCTTCTCCAGCAGCAGCGTGTCCAGTCCGCGCAGGGTGGTATCCCGCGCCACGCCCGCCCCGACTATGCCGCCCCCTATCACGATCACGTCGAAGGTTTTTCCGGAAATCGCTTTAAAATCTCTTTTCATAATCGCACCTTTAATCTAATTTATTGCCCAGCCCCGGGCCCTCTCCACCGCCCGCTTCCAGTTGGCGTAGAGGTTTTCCCTCAGGTCGGCCGACATTTTCGGCTCGAATGTGGCTGAAGAACGCCATTTTCCGGCTATCTCCTCTTTGCTCTTCCACAGGCCGGCGGCCAGCCCCGCCAGATAAGCTACACCCAGCGCCGTTGTTTCGGGTATGGCTGCCACCTGTATGGGGATGTTCATTACGTCCGCCTGGAACTGCATGAGGAAGGAGTTGGCCGTTCCGCCGCCGTCCACACGCAGCACCGGTATGCCTATGCCGGTCTCGGAGCGCATGGTGTCTATCACGTCCCTGACCTGGAAGGCGATGGCCTCCAGTGTGGCCCGCGCCAGGTGTCCTCTGCCGGTGCCTCGTGTGATCCCCATCATTGACCCTCGCGCGTACATGTCCCAGTAGGGCGCGCCCAGCCCCACGAAAGCGGGCACGAAATAGACACCGCCGTTATCGTCCACCGAGCGGGCCAGAGCCTCGCTCTCGGCTGCATTTTTAATTATCTTGAGCCCGTCTCGCAGCCATTGAACAGCCGCACCGGTGATGAAAATACTCCCCTCCAGCGCGTAGTTGACCTTATTGTCCAGGCCCCAGGCCAGGCTGGTCAGCAGCCCCCGCTTGGAGATGATGGGCTTCTCCCCGCTGTTCATAAGTATGAATGAGCCTGTGCCGTAGGTGTTCTTGGACATGCCCGGATTGTAGCAGGCCTGGCCGAAGAGAGCGGCCTGCTGGTCGCCCGCGATAGCGCAGAGCGGCACGCGGGCGCCCTCAAAGATGCCCTCCCCGGTCTCTCCGTAATTGTAGCTGGATGGTATCACTCGAGGAAGTATGGCCGCAGGGATATTGAGAGTCGAGAGTATGTCTTTGTCCCACTGCAGTGTGTTGATATTGAACAGCATGGTGCGGGAGGCGTTGCCGTAGTCGGTAACGTGGGCCTTGCCGCCGCTCAATTTCCAGGCCAGCCAGCAGTCGACCGTTCCGAAGAGCAATTCGCCCGCCTCAGCGCGCTTCTGCCCATCCTTGGCGTGGTCGAGTATCCAGCGCACTTTGGTGGCCGAGAAATAGGCATCTGGAATCAGCCCCGTCCTGTCGCAGATGGTCTGGCCGACGCCGCGATTTTTCAGATCTTCGACCAGCCCGGCAGTGCGCCGGCATTGCCAGACTATGGCATTGCTGACCGGTTGGCCGGTCTTTTTATCCCAGATGATGGTGGTCTCGCGCTGGTTGGTTATGCCGATACCGGCGATGGAGGACGGCTTCACTCGGGCCTTATCCAGCGCCTGGCGCGCCACCTGGAGCGAGGTCTGATATATCTCGTTGGGATCGTGTTCAACCCAGCCAGGGTTGGGGAAGATCTGCCTGGTCTCGGTATCGGCATCGGCGGCCGGCTTGCCGTCACGGTCGAAAAGTATGGCCGCGCTGCCGGTGGTTCCCTGGTCTATGGAGAGGATGTATTCTCTGGCAGCCATAGTACACTCCCTGCGGTAATTTGAGTCCGCCTATTCTATCATTAAAGAGACTGTGTTACTACGGTCCCGCTCTCAGCCGCCCACGAAGCGCGCGATGACGTCGATATTGTCGCCGTCCTTCAGAGTGTGGTCTGCGAGCTGCCTGATGTGAACCCGGTTGACCAGTATATTGCTGTCGCCTGATATAGATCTCCGCTCTTTGACGCCGCCCCTGTGCAGGCGCTCGTGATATTTAGGGCCATAAGTAGTCTCCATCTGTTCAATGAATTCCTCGACGGTGGCAGCCTGCATTGTGCATCTCTCGGTCCCCAGGTAGAGGCGCCAGGGTCCTACGAACCTGACATTGACGGTTGCCATTATTTACCCTCCTGTAGCAGGGGTATGCTCTCCAGGCTGCCGTCGGCGAAGTCCACAAAGAGCAGGCGGTTGCGTACAGGCTTTCCTGTTCCGGTGATCAGCTTGACCACCTCCTGAACCTCCCAGGCGGCGATGGCGGCTGGTGTTGCGGAAGGATTGCCTGTAACAGCTTCGACACCACGTACGTCGCATCCCGGGCCGTATACAGCAGACAGCCCCTTATCGCCGGGCAGCACCGTCATCACCTGTCCGCAGTAGCCGGCGATAGCGCCGTGGACAAAAGGCAATTTGAGCCTGCGGCAGGACGCTTCCACCACCATGCGCGAGGACAGACTATCTAAAGCATCCACCACAACGTCGCACCCCTTAAGCAGTCCGTCCACATTGGAATCGCCAATGTGAGCACTGCATTCCTTTACCTCTATGGCCGAGTTGATCCGCCTGACGCGCTGCGCGGTGACTTTCACCTTAGATCTGCGCAGCACATATTCATCGGACATGATCTGGCGGTTGAGGTTGTTCTCCACGAACCTTCCGTTATCGATGATCACCAGATGTCCGATACCCTGTCGGGCCAGCAGTTCGATAATGCTGCCTCCCAGTCCTCCTGCCCCGCAGATGGCCACGGTGGAGCGCAGCAGCTTCAACTGTCCATCGATTCCCGCAGTGCCTATATTGCGCAGGTAGCGCATGGGCACCACGCCGCTCTCCAGGCAGGCGATCTCGACTTCGAGCGGAGTAATCATGCTGCGCACGGCGATGGTGCGGCTTTCTTTCAGGCTGATCACCCTCAGCTTCGCTCCGCTGCCTGCGGCAACTGCTTTGCTGCAGCGTACGATCAGCTTCGCCAGACTGGTTCCAGCATTCATGTGAATCGATTATACAGTAAAATATGTTTTTATTTAATGCTGCGCGCTTCACCAAGACTTGCGCCCGCCTTCATACGGAATTCATAATCACTATATAATATTGTCGGTGATTGATGACAGTCCGAGGGTGTCCTTATATCTGTAAAACAAACAGGGGCGACCCTATACAGAATGACTAATAGAGACAAAGGAGAACGGTAAATGAAAAGCATATTAATTGCAGTCGTGCCGGCAGTCCTGCTGACTGCGGGACTACTGGCCGGCTGTTCACAGCCGGCGGCCGTTGCGCCGGACAGGAGCCAATCCGCTGAGACGCAAGCGGTCGCGCCCGACACTGCTCCCACCGGTGGGCCGGTTGTCCCTGCCGACAACGGCACAGTAGCTAACCCTGAGACGGCTGCGGTTGATGGGTCTCAGGCCGCACGCATTGCGGAGATACTGCAGGATCCGCGTGGATGGGATGGAAAAAAGGTTATAGTGGAAGGGAAAATAGCCAGCGAATGCCCGTCCGGATGCTGGTTCACCCTGAAGGACGGCAATGCAGTCATCTATATCGACCTGGCCCCCAGCAACCTGGTCATACCGCAGAGGAAGGGTTCCTATGCCAGGGTCTCAGCCAGGGTAGTCGCTGAAGGCAGCGATGTATATTTGATCGGCACGAAGGTCGATTTTTAGGCAGGAGGCAATTTGAACATATTCAGCCTGGCAGCCAAGAACCTGATGCGCAGGCATGTGCGCACAGCACTCACGGTGGCGGGTGTGGCCATCGCCATCGCCGTCCTCTTCAGCCTGCTCTCCTTCAATGCCGGCTATGAGCGGCAGCTCGGGGGAGAGCTCAATAGCCTGGGCATACATATGCTGGCCGTGCCCAAGGGCTGTCCCTACGAGGCGGCCTCCCTCATCATACACGGCGGCGTGATACCAAAGTATCTGTCTTACTCTGATCTGGAACAGGTGCAAAAGATAGACGGCATCGAGGTGGCCAGCCCCATGCTGCTGCACCAATTCTTTAAAGATGATAAACCTCATATAGTCTACGGCATTAATATCGAGGAACAGAAGGCTTTGAAGCCATGGTGGAAAGTGGAGGGAAGGTATTTCAAGGACGATGAGACCGGGGTCATGATAGTAGGCCGCAGCCTGGCCGACAAGGAGAACCTCAAGGTCGGGCAGGTGCTCGATTTCGGGCCTGATAAGGTGCCCACTACCATAGTGGGCATACTGGAGCGCACGGGCAACCAGGACGACGAATTCCACTTCCTTCCCCTGGGCGCCGCGCAGCGCATCTTCGGCAAGGAGGGCCAGCTCACCACCATAGCCATCAAGGTCGAAGACATTTCCAGAATAAGCGAGATCTCCAAGAAGCTTGAGCAGATACCGGATATACAGGTGGTTACCATGACGCAGGTGATGGGCACCATCATGAACCTGGTAGGCTCGGCCCAGGCGTTGCTCTTTTCGGTCATCATCATCGCACTTTTCATCAGCGCGGTGGGCATCATCAATACGCTGATCATGTCGGTCAACGAAAGGACCAGGGAGTTCGGAATGATGAAGGCTGTGGGGGCCTCCGGCTGGGACGTCTCACGCCTCATTGTGATAGAGACCCTCATCATCACCCTGGCCGGGTGCGCCGTGGGACTGCTGGTGGCGCTGGTCGGCTCGAAGCTGGTGGAGGGTTTTGTGCGGGGAGTGATACCCTATTCGCCCGGTGGCGAACTTATAAGTATTGATCCGTTATTAATATTAGTCTGCATCGGCTTTGCCCTGGCTATCGGCCTGCTTTGCTCTATCTATCCGGCAGTCAGGTGCGCCCGTTTGACGCCCATGGAAGCTATGAGGAGTGATCTGGAATGAAAGAAGCAATAATATCCGCCAGGGGACTGGCCAGGAGCTACAGCAGGGGGAGCGAGCAGGTACATGCTCTTAGGGCTGTCGATCTCTCCATCGGCAGGGGTGAGTTCATTTCGATCGTTGGACCGTCCGGATCGGGCAAGTCCACGCTGCTGCACTTACTCGGGCTGCTGGAAACACCCAGCGCAGGCAGCATCTCACTTGAGGGACGCGAGATGATCGGGCTGAAGGAGCGCGATCTGGTGAAAGAGCGCCGCGGCAGCATCGGCTTCGTATTCCAGCAGTTCTTACTGTTGCCCACCCTCACGGTGGAGGAGAATATCGAGCTGCCGCTGCTTTTCAGCAGGAAACCCGTCGACAAGGACAGGATTGCGGGGATCATGGAGATGCTGGAGCTGTCGCACCGCGCGCGCCACCTTCCGCACCAGCTCAGTGGAGGCGAGATGCAAAGGGTCAGCATCGGACGCGCACTGGTCAACGAGCCTCGCGTCATAATGGCCGACGAGCCGACCGGCAACCTCGACACAGCGACTGCGGATAAGATTTACTCCCTGTTTAAGAAGTTGAATGAGGGCGGATTGTCTCTGATCGTGGTTACTCACAACATGGAGCTGGCAGGCAGGGCCGACCGGGTGATCAGGCTGAGGGACGGCCGAATTCTGAATAATTGAAATCCGAGTTCGGGTGTCTCGGGCATAGCTAAAGGTACGCCCCTACATAAGATTATGTGGGGGCGGGTTTTCAAACCCGCCCGCTGCCGGTAGGTTGATTAAACGTTCCACCGAATGTATTATAGTCTCATCAAACACTACCAGGAGATTATAATGCTACCTGAAGTTGGCAAACTGGACCGGGCTACATTCGACCGGATGATACTGTCAAGGCTGGGCAAGAAAGACAGGTCTGTATTCATAGGTCCCCAGCACGGCGTGGACGCTGCGGTCATCGACCTGCCCGGCGGCGATATCATGGTTATCGCCGAGGACCCGACATTCGCCATGCCTGTGATCATGCCCTACTTCGGGTGGGCTATAGTGCACATCTGCGCCAGCGATGTAGCTGTGCTGGGCGTCAAACCCAGGTATATGACCATCTGCCTGATGTTCCCGCCGGGCACGGCCGAAGATGTAATGGATATGGTATGGGCGCAGGTGGATGAAGAGTGCAAGAAACTGGATATCGCCATTATCGGAGGCCATACGTGCATATACCCGGGTATTACCTACCCGCTCAACGGGGGTTGCACTGTGATGGGCATTGGCAAGAGAGAGCAGATCACACCGGCCTGCAACGCCAGGGTGGGTGACCGTGTAATCATGACGAAAGGTCCCGCCGTGGAAGCGACTGGACTGTTGGTATGGCAGGCCGCCAAATCACTGAATAAAAAACTGGGACGAAGCACAGTGGAGAAGGCCAAAAAGTACCTACTGGAGATGACCGTGGTGGAGGATGCCATCACGGCAGCGCCGCTGGCGCATGCTATGCATGACGCTACTGAGGGAGGACTGCTCAACGGCGTTTTCGAGATAGCCGCTGCCTCGAAACTGGGCGTGACATTATATGAGGACAGGATCGTGGTGCCGGATGAGATAGACGCCGTCTGCAGGGCGTTCAAGATCGACCCGCTCATCTCCATCAGCGAGGGAACCCTTGTTATCACGGCATCCCCCGCCAACAGCAGCAAGATCATCGCAAGGCTCAAGAAGAAGAACATTAATGCCTGGGATATAGGAGAGATCACAGCACGGGACAGGTTGTTTATCAGGAAATCGGGTAAAAAACAGAAGCTGACGCCGGTGCTGGCAGACCCATTCTGGCCGGCCTATTTCAGCGCGATCGGGAGTTGATTCCATGAAAAAGAAAGTTGCTGCTGAAAGGATTATGGGCAACCTCTGCCTGGCCGTGGAGAAGCTTCAGCGCTGCAGGGAGTTCTCCCTGCTCATGCCTGAGGTGCGGGTTAACATTGTCCATGCGCTGCCCGGCGCTAAAAAATCCGCAGATGTCGCCGCCATAGACGGCAGGATAACGGTGGTCAATGGGTATCCGCTGGCCTGCGGCCTGCCGAAGTGGGGAGGCTCGGACCACATGGCGCGATTGATAATGGAGGCCAGGAAGTACAGCCCGGATATCAGCGCCGGGATCAATTTCAAATGCAACGACAGCATCATAGCGGTCGTGAAGAAATATGCTCGTGAGAATAAGCTGGTATTCGGATGGATCGACCGCACCCGGGAGCCGGATTCAGTGTCGAAGGCCGACGGAAAATCCATGCCTTGGAAAGTAAAACAGCTTGTCGAGCGCGGCGGCAGGGTGCCCGACCTTTTCTACGAGGGAGACGGCTGGGGCAAAGAGCCGCTCTTTGTTGCCCTTGGCGACGACGCGGTGAGCGTGGTTAAAATGTCTATCGAGATAGCACGCCTGTATGCGCGAAGTAGAAATGCGTAGGTGCCTGGCGGGCGGGTTTAAAAACCTGCCCCTACAGCGGTATGTAGGGGCGTTGCTTTAGCTGCGCCCGGATATGGCAAAGGTGACTTAGATGGAACAGGATACGAAGAACAGGGAATTGGTCGAAAAGATTCTCAGCCTGAAGAAAGAAAGGAACGCGGTAATACTGTCGCATAACTATCAGCGCCCTGAGGTGCAGGATATAGGCGACTTCGTAGGCGATTCGCTGGAGCTGAGCAGGAAGGCGGCTGAGGTCAAAGCCCCGGTCATCGTCTTTTGTGGGGTGCATTTCATGGCGGAGACAGCCTCTATACTGTCGCCCAACAGCGTGGTGTTGCTGCCCGACGCAGAGTCGGGCTGTCCCATGGCCGACATGATCACGGTAGAGCAGCTGATCGCCAGGAAGAAGGAGCTTCCCGGCGTGCGCGTGGTCTGCTACGTTAACTCGTCCGCGGCGGTCAAGGCGGAGTCGGACATCTGCTGCACCTCGGCCAATGCAGTCAACGTGGTCAGGAGCATGGGTGACGGTGAGATACTCTTCATACCGGACCAGTACCTTGGACATTACGTGTGCACTAAAATCGGGCGGGATATGTATCTGTGGCCGGGCTTCTGCCCCACGCATGTCAAGATTCAGGCGCAGGACATCATCGACCAGAAGAAAAAGCATCCGGGCGCCGTGGCCCTGGCGCATCCCGAATGCAGGCCCGAGGTGACGGCCGCGGCGGACGAGGTGCTCAGCACGGGCGGCATGTTAAGATACGCCCATACGGCGCAGGCCGAAGTGATGATAATCGCTACTGAGACCGGCATACTGCACCGGTTGAAGAAGGAGAATCCGGGCAAGACCTTCGTCCCGGCAACAGCAAAGGCGGTCTGCCCTAACATGAAGAAGATCACATTGGAGAAGGTGCTGTGGGCGCTTGAGGAGATGAAGCCCGAGGTGAAAGTGCAGGCCGATGTAAGGGAGCGGGCTAAGTCGGCGGTGGACAGGATGCTGTCCCTGTGATTTCCGCATAGTCCGGATATCCATTATTATTAAGTGTAGTGGTGTAAGATGAGACAGGTTTATATGGACAATGTCGCCGCCGCCCCGCTGTTGCCGGAGGTAAGGGAGGCCATGCTGCCCTACATGGGCGAGATTTTCGGCAATCCGCAATCGCTGCACAACTGGGGAGACGGGGCCAGGGAAGCGATGGAAGGCGCGCGCGAGCAGGTGGCGACGCTGATCGGCGGCGTCTCCGAGGAGGTCGTCTTTACCTCCAGCGGCACGGAAGCCAATAATATGGCCGTCAAAGGCATCGCCCGCGCCAGGGCCGAGAAAGGGAAGCACATCATAGTCTCAGCCATCGAGCATTTCTCCGTGTTAAACTCCGCGCGGACCATGCAAAGGGAGGGATTTGAGGTCAGCCTGGCGCCGGTTGATTCAACCGGCACGGTCATCCCGGCCGAGCTGCTTAAGCTGGTCAGGCCCGATACTGTGCTTATTTCGGTGATACATGCCAGCGGCGAGGTGGGCAGCATACAGCCATTGGCTGAGATAGCGTCCGGCCTGCCCAAGGACGGGCCCGTGCTGCATACCGATGCCGTAGCCAGCGCCGGGAACATTGCCGTCGATGTTAAGAAGCTGGGCGTACAGGCGCTAAGTTTAGCCGGCAACCAGTTTAACGGACCGCGCGGGAGCGGTGCTCTCTGGGTCAAGCGGGGAGTAAGGCTGCTGCCACTGATGGACGGAGGCATACAGGAGGGTGGGCGCAGGCCGGGCACTGAGGACGTGCCGGCCATCGCGGGTCTGGGCAAGGCCGCGGAGATAGCCAAACGCGATCTGGAGGTCAGAATGGAGCGGCTTTCGGGATTGCGTGATATGTTGATCGAAGGTGTGCTGGGTGGGGTTGAGCATTCGGTTCTGACAGGACATCCTGTCAACAGGCTGCCCGGATATGCCAGCTTCTGTCTGCGTTTTATCGAGGGCGAGGCCATACTTATGCTGCTTAACAGCCATGGCATAGCGGCCGCCAGCGGATCGGCCTGCACTTCGCGTGCGCTCAAGGCCTCGCATGTGCTGCTGGCCATGGGTATCAACCACGAGCTGGCCCAGGGCTCCGTATTATTCACCCTGGGGCCGAATAACGATGCAGAAGACGTCAAATACGTACTGGAGAAGCTGCCGAGGGTGGTGGACCGCCTGAGACAGATGTCTCCCCTGTACTCCAAATATCTGAAAGAACAGAAGGGGTGATAGCTATGCCTGTTTACAGCGAGAAGGTCATGCAGCATTTCATGAATCCACACAATGTGGGCGAGATCGCGGACGCTGACGGCGTGGGCGAGATCGGCAATCCGGTGTGCGGCGACATGATGACTTTTTATATCAAGGTTAAGGACAACCGCATTGAGGACGTTAAATACAAGACCTTCGGCTGCGGCGCGGCCATCGCCGTATCCAGCATGGTCAGTGATCTGGTCAAAGGAAAAACCCTGGAGGAGGCGCTGACCGTTACACCCACCATGGTGGCCAAGGAACTCGAGGGGCTGCCCAAGAATAAACTGCACTGCTCCAACCTGGGCGCACAGGCTTTACATAGGGCCATTAAGAACTACGCGATAAAGAACAAGATCGATATACCCGGTTTGACGGACAAAGAAGAACCGGAGGAGGATGAACATGCCTGCGAAACCTGAGAAAGATAAGAAGCCCCTCATCTGCCGTTGTACCTGTCCGTACTGCGATGTTGAAATGGTAGTGGCCGAGAATCCGTATTGCGAGGTCTGTAAAGTCAGCTTCGGCCGATGTGAAAGCTGCGGCGCCCTTATTATGGAGGAAACGCTGGTTGTCTGTCACCAGTGCGGCAAACCGCTGAAAAAATAGGAGGGGGTGCGGCATGGCTGAGCAGGATAAGAGCACAATGAACTTTAAACCCGATGTCACCATCGACTGTGTTGGGCTTTACTGTCCCATGCCGATCGTCCACACGACAAAGCAAATAAAAACCATGCAGCCCGGTCAGGTGCTGGAGGTAGTGGCCGATGATGAAGGGATCAAGCAGGATATGCCCAACTGGGCTAAAATGACAGGCAACGAGTTCCTGGGCATTGAGGAGGTGGGGGGCAAGTATCACGTGTTTGTGCGCAAGGCCTGATGGGCCTCCATACATTGCATTGACAAATGTGCGTTGTTATAATTTCTTACGGTCACGGTATTGTAAATCATTGCCCGTGCCGTTAAAGCGAGGTTGAAAATGGCTGCGAAGCCGAGAAAAAGCGCTGTTCAGAATTTAATTAAAAACTTGCTGGAAACCGAGATTCCCGATATACAGACCGCTTCCAAGGAGCTGGCCGACTGGATCAAACAGCTTGAGCAACACAGCTTCAAGCTGCAGCACTATGCCACCGAGATCGAGAGCTGGGCTGCCGAGGAAGAAGAGGTCGACACAATCGAGCTGACCGATTTGATCAAGGACCTTGAGTCCACCCTTAACGATATGCGCCAGACCGGGGCGCTTCCACCTCCTGCCCCTGCCGCAGCGATTGAAGAGCCGGCTGCGAAGGGAGAGAAGCTGGAACGTGGATACGGCCGCAGCGGAAGGGTGATCAGGACCAGGGAGCTGCCCAGGTCCGAGCTGAGGGCCGATGATGGCAGGGCGCCTGTAAAAAGAATCGAGCAGGCTGACGGGGAGAAAGACGCCGCAGGACCGGTCAGGACCCCTCAGGGTGTCCTGATAGCCAAAGACAGCGGCAAGCCCGGCGCTAAGGCGGAGCTGCCGACCGGCGGTAAAGAGGTGATAGTGCGCAGGGAAGGGAAAGAACCGCGGGAAGACACCGGCGCAAGAGGCTATCTGACGCCGGAGGGCTTTATTGTCAAGCGCATGCGCCCTTAAAAACTGTACTAATAGATAGTTTGAGATCAACTGAGACGTGCTTTAATTACGCTGAGCTGATCTAAGCGGATCGCGAAAGACCTGCGCTGAAGTTATGTCGTATTGATAATGTATCTCGTGATACAGTATTATTGAAAGTGGGTCAGTCCTGGTAGATTAAAAATGGTCATTATTGGAGGTTGCTATGTGTAGAATGGCATTGGCGCTCTTACTCGTATTGTTTACCTTGATCGGGTGCTCTGTCCCCACCAGCCCTCTTACGGTTGTGCTGGCCACACCGATAAACGGCACTGTCACGCAGACGTTGTCGCCGACTATGACCTGGGTAGGTATCGGCAACAACACGTATCACTTGCAGATAGCGTCCGATAGTGGGTTCCAGAACCTTGTGGTAAATGACAGCAATCTGACGCAACTGCTCTATGTGGTGCCTGCCGGCAGATTGAGCACCGCCACAACCTACTTCTGGCGCGTGCGCGCATCCTACGGAAGTGAAACTGGGCCGTGGGCCACGGCGTGGTATTTCGTTACCCCTGGCGGCAGTCCCACCCCGCCGCCCGGCGCAACCGGCACCATCAACATTGCGACGACACTGGACGGCACTTCATGGTATGGTTCCATCAGCTACACCCTGACGGGTCCGGTGACCGTATCGGGCACCGCCACTCCGCAGACTTTCAACGACATGCCGACAGGCAGTTACCTATTGACGTTTAACCACGGTGGCCCGCCGGGGGCCAATTTCATTTCCATCTCTCCCACTGCGTCCGAGAGCCTGGTGGCAGGCAGGACCATTCATTACACCATGTCCTTCAGCAGCCCGGTTTCCGGCAGTAGCGTACAGACCAGCGCCACGCTCAACGGCGTGCCCTGGGCTGGCGCTGTTCAGTACTCATTGACGCATTACACCGTGAGCGGGCCGGTGGAGGATAACGAATATTCGGTCCCGCGCACGGTGGGTTACGTGCCCAGCGGCAATATACAGTTGATCTACAAATCCGGCGGGCCCGCCGGCGCTACACTGGCCGGCGTTACACCTTCGACGCAGCAGACCGTAGCCCCGGGAGGTACTGTCTATTTCGTTATGAACTTCGTTCACCAGCAGCCGTCTTACGGCACGATCTCGGTCAGCGCCACCCTTGACGGCGCGCCCTGGCAGGTCGCTGTCGGATCGGGGAGCATTAGCTACAGCCTGATCGGCCCCAGCTCGCATACCAGCACCAATGTGCCGGCCACGTTCAGCTCACAGCCCACAGGCAGCTATACTCTGACTTACAATTCGGGCGGCCCGACGGGAGCGGTTCTGGCCAGCATCAGCCCGTCTGCCTCGCAAACGCTATCAGCCGGCGGAAATATGCACTATACGCTCAACTTCTACAGTCAGTCCAGGGGCACGGTGCATGTGACGGCTACGCTGAATGGAGAGCCATGGACCGGCTCTGTGGGCTATGTGGTACATGGCCCCTATATAGAATCGGGCAACCATGTTCCTCAGAGCTTCTCCAATGCATCGACCGGGACATATACGATAAGCTACAGCTCCGGTGGCCCGCCCAGCAGCATACTGGAATCAATTACTCCTTCCAGCCAGATAATGCCGGCGGGAGGCAGCATAAACTTCAATCTACATTTCAGATATCATGGAGGCGTCCTGCCCGGACCGCTGGTACAGTGATCCCAGAATGCGGCTTTTACAATTGAAGGCCGCTTTCATATAATATCTGGTAGAAAAAGACAGGCATGGCCCTGACGGGCCATGCCATGTTATTGGTTGCGGGCCCCTGTAGCTCAGTGGATAGAGCAGCGGTTTCCTAAACCGCGTGTCGTGCGTTCGACTCGCACCAGGGGTACCACTCTTTTCCTCAACACTGGAATAACCCCTGGCAATCTCCGGTTAGATAGTCTTTTTTCTAACTAACAGGAACACAATGCCGGCAATGCCGATGATGAATAAAGCTATTACTCCGTATATAAGGGCATCGTTGTTCTTGAACTGGTCCACTGTAAAACTCCCGGCGGGGATGCTATTCACATAGGCTGTGTATGTGCCGGGGTCGTTTCGGCTGACACTGAAATGCATCGTTGTGGACTCTCCGCTTGACAGTGTAATACCCTTTGATTCCACTTCCTGGCCGTTGATGAACAGCGTCACTTTCGAGGTTCCGCTGGAGCCGCCTTTATTCGTAATAGTAGCTGAAACATCCACTTTCTCTCCCGGGGAGACCCTGGTGGCAGCAACTGCAGCGCTGTTCACCAGTACAATAGGAGGATTGCCAGGCGGCGCCGTGCCGAAACCAGTTATGCCGCCTGCTCCATGCGATCCTGTACCTATATACGTTTGGCAGCCGATAGTGTCAAATGATATCTCGTCACCATATGTATCAGGGCACCCGTCGCCGTCCTCGACAAATTGTTGCAGGCGATAGGGATCGATACCTGTGCCCGCGCCCTGTAATATGTTTTGGTAGCCGTCGAATTTGACAAGACCAATGACTGTATGAATCTTTGCACGCGCATAATGTGTCGTGCAAGGCGGCAAATTCTGTATTATAACCTGGAAATTACCGGGTCCCGACGCTAAAACCGTCGGTGTTTCATGGTCATAGACGTTCGCTTTTGTGCCGTACTTGAAGGAAACGTATACTTGAATACCATCGATTAAAGCGTATTGTGAGGAAGTCAAGATAATCCCGTTTTGTGTTGTAGGAAGGCTTGCAAGATGGAAATCAACAGATCCATTCAGGGTAGCGGTGGTACTGCCGATATTTGTTGCCGGGAGCGTGCTGACCGAAGGACACATTGCACCTTCGGCTACAGCGGGGAATAGACATAGTTGCACAACAAGCAGAAATAATAGTGACGCGGCCGAAATCCTTTTCATAACTTCCTCCGAACTTTATTGGCTGACGTCGATATTAGGAAAAAGCTAATTATATTTGATGTGATTATACGCTGTTAATAACGCTCCTGTACAGTCCTTTTGAAAACCATATGTAACTCTCTACGGGCATTTGCCAATGATCGCCCGGCTATTGTAAGATTTACTGCACTTTAAAAAGTTCATAATTTTTGTATAATAGGGGTGTAGCTCAGTCTGGTAGAGCAGCGGTCTCCAAAACCGCGTGTCGTGGGTTCGAATCCTGCCACCCCTGCCAGCCGAGGTGGTGGAATCTGGTAGACACGCCATCTTGAGGGGGTGGTGGGCGTAAGCCCGTAGGAGTTCAAATCTCCTCCTCGGCACCAAATTGAATATTTACTTAAGGTTGAGCGAGCGGAAGTAATTCAGTGGTAGAATGCCTCCTTGCCAAGGAGGATGTCGCGGGTTCGAGCCCCGTCTTCCGCTCCATTTTTTATTTACGCGGCGGCGTAGCCAAGTGGTTAAGGCGGGGGTCTGCAAAACCCCTATACAGCGGTTCGACTCCGCTCGCCGCCTCCAAAGAAAATGCCGAGGTGGCGGAATGGCAGACGCGGCGGACTTAAAATCCGCTTCCCTCACGGGAGTGTGGGTTCAAGTCCCTCCCTCGGCACTTTCCCCCTTCTTTCAGGGAAATTGAGTCCCGGCCAGCTTGATGTTGGATTCCTG
>DAOUFR010000114.1:0-5003 GCA_034429715.1 Dehalococcoidia bacterium | reverse complement strand
GGTGTCTCAGCACCAACAATGACACTGGTTACGCCGGGCAGATCCCTTACAAAGGCCAAAGCTACTTCGGCTATATTCCTATTGTGTTCAGAGCACAGTTCTTTCAGTTGGGCCAGGGGTTTCATGGCCAGTTTCAATCCAGGCGGCAGGTGTGACTCAGGAAGGAAGAAAAGCCCTTGCAGGAAAACGCTTCTGGCAAACACAATGCACTTCCTCTCTTCGATTTTGTCGAGTAGCCCGCACCGGATCAGGCGCTGATCAAAGATATTTATTGGGATTTGAATAGCCTCCAGTGCATCTATCTCTAATGCACGTTTTACTTCCTCGGGAGTATAGACCGAAACTCCCAGAATACCTATCAAGCCCTCTTTCTTCAGTCTCAATAGGCTATCGATGACCATGCCACCGTAGCTGTCCAAATCGCTTGCCCGATGCAGCAAGTATATTGACAGTCTCTTACTGCGTAGCCTTTGAAGAGAGTTGATTACATGCTTCCTGACAGCATAGTGGATATCAGCGAAGGTAGTTCCAGGCATTAAATCCAGCGCAGGTAGCTTTGTCACTACGTTGCAGTCCGGAGGGCATGACTGGCTGGTGAGGAAGGAGCCAATGATTTCCTCACTATCGCCGTACCCCGGGGCTGTATCTACACATGTGATGCCACCGCGTACGGCAGCCTCAATAATCTCAAAGGATGAACCGGGGGACGGCTTTCCTTTGACATTTGCGATTCCATACTTAAATCCAAGCTGGGCAGTACCGAGTGTCATTCGTGAAATATGGTTGTTCCTGATGTTAACGTAGTCCATGCAACGCTTCTTTTAATATCTTTTTGACTGCTATCTTCGATAATATGAGACCACTTTATCTACGGCCAAGATAACATCATCAATATCTTCATCGCTCATACCCGGGAAAAGGGGAAGGGTGATAGCCCGTTCATAGTACGCCTCGGCCCGAGGATAATCACCTTTCTTATAGCCGAACTCCCTTTGATAGAACGGATGGAGATGCACCGGCACATAATGGACGTTGACTCCAATATTTTCCGCCCTCAGGGCTTCAAAGACCTCTTTTCTGCCCGCTTTTAACTTCTCAGTCCGTAATTGAATGACATAAATGTGATATGCCGCCTTAACGTATTCTTCCTCACGTGGGGGTGTGATCCCCTCCAGCTCGGAGAACGCTTTATTGTATATTAGAGCTATTTCTCTCCTTCTGGCGATGAAGCGATCTAATTTCTTAAGCTGGCTGATGCCCAGGGCACACTGGAAGTCGGTAAGCCTGAAATTATAGCCCGGGTGTGGTATCTCATAGTACCATGGCTCCCCGGCACTGGCGCTCCTGACGATACCGTGCTGGCGGAATGTTTTAAGCTGCTGGTAGTATTCCTTATTATTGGTCAGGACCATGCCGCCCTCGCCTGTGGTTATGTGTTTAACAGGATGGAAGCTGAAAACGGTCATATCGGCCAGGCTGCCTGTTTTATGTCCCCTGTATTCTGCACCCAGGGCATGGCAGGCATCCTCTATAACTGTGAGCTTTCTGGCGCGGGCGATGGACATGACCTCATCGAGGTCGGCGGGATGTCCGGCAAAGTCCACCGGTAGAATCACCCTTGTCCTGGGCGTCAGCCGCTTCTCGATCTCACGTGCATCGATATTGACCGTATCTACCCTGATATCAGCAAAGACTGGCCTGCCGGCGCAATATACCACGGCATTGGCGGTAGCGGCGAAGGTGATGGGTGTGGTAATGGCTTCATCACCGGCTGAGATGCCGGCCACCGAGCAGGCGGCATGTAGAGCGGCCGTGCCGCTGGACATTGCCACCGCATATTTAGCATCACAATACGCAGCAATTTTTTCTTCAAACTCATTGACCTTAGGGCCCTGGGTAATCCAGTCGCTTCTTAGCACATCTGCCACATATTTTATGTCCTCTTCATCAATGGACTGGTGCCCGTAAGGCAGCATGCGGCTCCTTGCCGGTTGGCCTCCCATGATTGCAGGCAGTTCCATTTAAAGCTCCTTCGATAGTGAAAAGTTAGTGAAATTCCTAGCCTTTTGGTATGCGGGCCTTAGGAAATCCAATAGCTGACTGGCAAGCTTTCGTATTTGTTCTCTTCTTAGCTTCATGGGTGAGATGTGGCGGAAAATCTCTTATCACCCCTTCTACTTCCTTTCTCTTGATTTAATCTCCCTGCCATTTACTCCTCTGGGAACTTCCATTGGACGAGAGATGTCGGATTCAGAGGATTAGCACCAATCAGGTCTACATCGGTCTTGAGAATCTGCGCCCCCATACTATTAAGCGTAGTTAATAAATCCGTATTATAATCATTCATCAAGGCATATGCCTGCCTCATCAGGCCGAGTGTTGAATGTTTGTCCATTAGTTCGCATACCGGTTCTAAATGGACTACTTCAGCTATTTTATCCTTATATTTGCCGAAGGTAGACATAATTGGCATCATCTGAGGTAATTGTTCTATTGAGTGTCTGGTAAATACCAAGGCTTTTTCTGTGAGACTTTCTAAGATTGCCCATACATTATCATACCAATTAAAATACACAACGGAAACGTCTTTACAGTCAACGAAGAGATGGCGTGCAAGATCGATTGCATTTTGTGAGTATTCCCCCCCAAGCCAAAGCCGATTGGGGAAGGCATTTCTAAGAAGAGAAAAGTTGGAGCCGTATCCACAGCCTAGTTCGACTACTACTTTTACCTTGCTCACAGGTTCAGATAGGGCATCAATTAGCAGTTTGTCCTGAAGTCGACGAAAATTTGTGTCAGAAGTCAGATATAGTTTGCCTTTCTTGGAGAAGCAAATAGTATCTGGATTTTCCGCTAACTCCTCTGCTTCGATGTCTGCAATACTACTGGTAGGGTTATTTTTAAAATATGTTAACATTCTGGCATATTTATCTTTATCATATTCAGCATCAATCTTTGCCAGGTTGCGGACTGGTTTTGAGAAAGGTGTAATGTGTAAGAGCCGTCCCACCCATGGAGTATATTTTGTCAACTCATCAACGCTGATTCTCTTCAAAGGTTCTGCCATGACTATATTAAAACGCCTCCATTATCACCTTTAATTCATCCTGGTTTAACCATTGGCTATTGTTGGCGCTGGTATAGGTGAAAGCCTTGGGCAAAGATTTACCACCCTTTATCTCATCTGGCTGCCAGAAAGGAAACTCCGGCTCGATAACATAGTAAGTATCGAATTCCTTCGCGTGACGGGCCTCATCTTCCGTTACTAGGGTTTCATTGATTTTCTCTCCCGGACGTATACCTATTATTTTTCTTTTTAATCCTGGCGCAATGGCATCTGCAAGGTCGGTCACCTTCATACTGGGGATTTTGGGCACAAAGACCTCGCCACCCTGCATCCTGTCGATGCAGTCGATAACAAAGCGAACTCCCTGCTCCAGTGTGAGCCAGAACCGTGTCATGGTGTCATCCGTGATAGTGATTATTCCACTCTTAATCTGATGCAGAAAAAGAGGGCCAACGCTGCCACGGCTGCCGACCACATTGCCGTAGCGTACACAACTAAACGAGCTCTTTTTCCCTCCTGTGTACACATTGGCCTGGGTGATCAGCCTTTCCATGACAAGTTTGGTGGCGCCATACAGGTTGACGGGATTTGCCGCCTTGTCGCTGCTCACGGCGATGGTTTTTTTAACACCGCTGTCGATTGCCGCATCAATTACATTCACAGAACCATTGACATTGGTCCGGACTGCTTCGATAGGGTTATATTCAGCGGTCGGCACCTGTTTAAGCGCAGCAGCATGAACTACTACATCGACTCCACTCATCGCCCTGTACACTCTTTCTCTATCCCTGACATCGCCTATGAAAAACCTTAGCCTTGGATCGTTGAACTTGAGATTCATTTCGTACTGGAGCAACTCCCCACGCGAGAAAATTCGAATTGCTTTGGGGTTATGCTCCTGTAACACTATCCGGGTGAACTTCTGCCCGAAAGAACCGGTACCGCCCGTAACCAGGATCACCTTATCGTTCAAAAAGCTCTGCAATTGATTGCCTCCGTTATTCACTGTCTTCAGATGCCAGTCGCATGTCCAATTATATGGCTTGAACGCTTATGACTTCAATATTCCGCGCTGCTTATCGCCATCCCAAAGCTCGGAGTAGCATATTAACCGGTAATTGGTTTTATTAATTGGTACGTGCTTCAGCGATGCAGTTTTCATGAAGCTAAAACTGATATTGGCCATGCTGCATCTCACGGCTCATGTATATTGTAGCAGGTTTCTTATGTGAATTTTATACGTCTACGCATCAGTTAATGGTGGTAAAGCTCAGGACACCGCCGTAGCCGGTGCCGTTGCCCACAGCCTTAGCCTTATAGTAGTAGGTAGTACCCGGTGACAGGCCTGATACGGGGATGCCGAAGTATATGGGTGCAGAGAAGGTCTTGGTATAGAAGGTGCTGCTGGTGCACTCCGGTGTAGTGCCGTACATAAAGGATACGACTACCGAAGAAGCTGAGCCGAGGTTGGTGAAGTCGCCGAGCAATCTGACTGAGGTATCGGTAAGTTGTCTATATCCGGATGTGGTCACGGTTGGTGGTGTGCTGGTAGTAAAGCTCAGGACAGCGCCGTAGCTGGTTCCGCTGCCCACGGCCTTAGCCTTATAGTAGTAGGTAGTACCTGGAGACAGGCCTGATAACGGGATACCGAAGTGTATGGGCCCGGAGAACGTTTTAATAAGGGAAGTGCCTCCGGAGCATGCGGTAGTGGTGCCGTAAACGAAAGATACCTTAACCGAAGAAGCTGAACCAAGGCTGGTGAGGTCGCCGATCAACCTAACAGAGGTGGAGGTAAGCTGAGAATGACCGTAGGTTGATACGGTTGGTGGCGCACTCCCACCGGAAGTGGTGAAGCTCAGGACACTGCCGTAGCCGGTGCCGTTGCCGACGGCCTTAGCCTTATAGTAGTAGGTAGTACCTGGAGACAGGCCTGATA
>DAOUFR010000113.1:0-8149 GCA_034429715.1 Dehalococcoidia bacterium | reverse complement strand
CTGGCCAGGGCGCCCGTTATATTGATTGCTGATATCGACAGGGGTGGCGTCTTCGCCTCCATCGTGGGCACGCTGCAGCTTCTGCCGCCGAAGCATCGCAACAGGATAAAGGGGCTGGTCATCAACAAGTTCCGCGGCGATATCTCGCTGTTACAGCCCGGTATCGATTTCCTGGAGAAGCGCTGCAGGCGTCCCGTGCTGGGCGTCATACCCTATATGCGCAACCTGGCAGTGGCGCAGGAGGACTCGGTCTACCTGGATGAGCGGCGCTCTTACCTGCGGCAGGGGTGTCCCGACGTCGCCGTCATACGTCTGCCCCACATCTCCAACTACGACGACTTCGACCCGCTGGAGGTCTACTGCAACGTGCGTTACGTGGCCTCTATTGAGAAGCTGGGGGATCCCGATTTGATCATATTGCCCGGCACCAAGGGCACCATCTCCGACCTGCTCTTCCTGCACAAAACGGGGCTGGCGAAGATGATAATCGAGAAGGCGAAGTCCGGCACGACGGTCTTCGGCATGTGCGGCGGCTACCAGATGCTGGGGCGCAGTGTCACCGATCCTGTGAAGGCCGAATCGGATGAATCCGAGGCGAAAGGACTGGGACTGCTGGAATTTGATACCGTCTTTGAGTCAGAGAAGATCACCTCGCAGGTGAAGGGAAAAGTTGAGGCCGATAAGGGACTGCTGGCCGGTATGCAGGGCGTCGAGGTCACGGGCTACGAGATACATATGGGGAGGAGCCGTGGGCAGAAGTCCGCTTTTGTGTTCAAGGTCACCGAGTCTGTCAACAAACCCTCAAGCTACAGCGAAGGGGGCATCGATAGAACAGGCCTGGTGTTCGGCACCTATATGCACGGGGTGTTCAATAACGGTGAGTTCACGCGCAGGTTGGTCAACAATCTGTGTTCGCTGCGCAATCTGCCGCCGCCCGCAGGCGAGGCGCCGGACCGGGAGAAAGCCTATGACGACCTGGCTGCAACCGTGCGGCGTTCAATAGATATGGAGAAATTATATGAAATCATCTTCGCCGGCCAACGCTAAGGCAGACTACGGCAACTGGGTCTCCAAGGCCCTCATCTGGTATCCTGGGCTTTTAGCCGTCATGTTCCTTCTGCTCAGCTTCTCATCGCGTTATTTCCTCTCCGTCGCCATGCTCTTTCTTTTCATGGCGGCTTATTTCGCGTATGCCTACCGTCAGTTCTCACCCGAGGGGAAGGACATACAGACGAAGATACGCCAGTTCGTGCTGGACAGGCTGGAGTGGGATGGCGAAGGTACTGCGCTGGATATCGGCTGCGGCAACGGCGCGCTGGCAGTCAGGCTGGCAAAGAAGTACCCGGGTGCTCAGGTCACCGGCATCGACTACTGGGAGGGCAAGTGGGACTATTCGCAGGCCGCCTGTGAAAAGAACGCGGCCATCGAGGGCGTGGCCGACCGCACCAGCTTTAAGAAGGCCAGCGCGGCGGAATTGCCCTTCGCGGACGGGACCTTCGACGCGGCCGTCAGCAACTTCGTCTTTCACGAGGTCAAGGATGCGAAGGATAAGCGGGACGTGGTTAAAGAGGCCCTGCGCACCGTAAAAAAGGGCGGTTATTTCGCCTTCCAGGACCTGTTTCCAAACAAGGGACTGTACGGGAACATTGATGAGATGCTGGAGGAGATCAAGGGCTGGGGCGTCGATGATGTGCGCTATGTGAACACCAGCAACGCCGACTTCATACCCGGTCCGCTCAAGTTGCCCTTCATGGTGGGCTCGATCGGCATCATTTACGGCAGGAAGTGAACGGGCGGGATTTGCCTTTATCGCTGCTTTTTGATAGATTAATCATCTGTCGTGGGGCTGTAGCTCAATTGGGAGAGCGTCTGACTGGCAGTCAGAAGGTAAGGGGTTCGAATCCCCTCAGCTCCACCAGATACTATAGATAACGATTTGCAGGTACGACTCTGGGGGAGGTGTATGTAATGGTGGAATCTGCTGCTCAGTCTGGAAGTCCAGAGAATTATAAACTCAAAGTATTGCTGACTGAATATATGGCTGCGCAGCAATCGGCACAACACCATGATACCCTGCTTTGGACAGTTACAAGCATAATATGGGCTGGGAACCTAGTTATAATGGGTTTTATCATCAGCAATATTAGGAACGCATGCCTTTTACTGATGGTAATTGCTATTTATGTACTGGGTATTGCCATGATATGTTGTGTTTACGTATTTGTGTCGCAGTTCCATTCCTTAAAAAAATTAAAATATGAGCGATGCAAAACCATTGAGGCTATAATTGAAAAAGAATTTAGAATTAATATCACACAGCACAGAGACGTTAAATGGCCAGACGGGAGTCAGAAGGCTCTATACAGAATATTAACAATCCTATTCGTTATCACGTGGACTGTGGTATTTCTCACTTATCTTTATTGCGCTCGTATAGTACCTAGAAGTTTGTGCCAATAGAGAATTATTATTCAACCAGCGGATTTAAAGCAGTGATGCGGCTAAGTACGGGGTGAGGTCGTTTGTTACTAACCTATCACGACGTGCCATAAATATAGCACAACGGTGGCAAATTCATTGTGCTATGTTAGCACGATCGGCAGTAAGAATACCGAGAGCCCGGTGCAGCATAGGGTGAATAGTGATCTCGGGATCGTCCTCAATTTCAGCATCAGATAGCAAAGGTTCACCAGCATGACAGTATCTACATGTAGCGCCAGGAGAAAGCCTGACTCCAACTATACCTACCTCAAAAAGTAGCTTCAGGAACCGTCGCCTGCACTTATGCATAGCGTTTACCTGATTCTTTTGATAATCCCTTTGGCACTCCCCGCACATTTCGGCGATCCACTTATATTTGGCGATCTCTGGATCCGTCAATACGTCCATAATATCGTTATCTGCCCACGATGATAATGGGAATCGTGGAGAATGGTTACGAACGAGTCTGGTAAACACTTCCAGTCCCGGATAGTTTTCACGCCACTCGTCGTACAGTGCTTGAAGTCGACCCAAAGAATATGCTTGTTCGGCATCCCTCAATGAACGCGCTGAAATATTGCTTTTTGCTACGCATAGCGCACCAGCCCTGTTTATAAAGTCGATTATATCTCTTGGTCTATCCATTGTTCTTTCAAGCACATAATCAACACCCGATACGTCGCGTTTTGTACGTTTTGGCAGGATGTCTGAAAGTATTGGTCTATCGGTAAAATTACTATCTACGCAGATTCTCTCGAGCCTTTTATTTACCACATTAATCAGTTCCTGCTTCGTCCAACGCAAATAGTACCTCTGATCTTCCAACTTCTCTTTCTGGTATGACCTTGTGGAAAAATCCTGCTCTATCTTATTTACTATATTGTTTCGTAAAACGTAGACTATTTTGAGATTCTTGACTTTTCTCCACTCGTATATCTCTAAAATTAAACCTTTTAAAAGATCATAAACAATATGGTCATCAACCCAGAACCTATCGAGATCGTCTATAAGCACGTATAACGGCTTTTGACGATCATCTAATATCTTCGTTCGTATGTAGTCTAGCACACTGTTTAGGTCTTGAACCTGAATTTGACTAATGACTTCATTCGCCAATGTCACTCTTTCAGTCACATTCTTATCATTGGTAATTTGGCCGTCCAAGCCTGTTTCCACCTTAAATATGTCCTGCCAAGGCAAAGAAAATCCAAATTTGGCAGACAGTCGCTTGCTAAGATTATCGTGTATTTCTTTTATGCGCTCCTGCGGTGTCTGGACTAGTTGGGCGTCCCACTGGTCTAAATAGTTCATTGCACGCTTGCGTTCAGGGTCAGGCCTCATCTTTGTTTGTAGACTATCCACGAGCTGGGAAAGTAATCCTGCTCTTTTTGCTTCTGTGGGGAAGCAATACTTCAGGATTTCCGTAACGAGAACATGCCTCCATAATAATTTGTAAAAATAGTCGAGGTTGATCCCGCCCGTTTTCAGGGCTCGTATCATTTGTGATTTTCCCAAAAACTGGAACGCTAATGCCTCTGGCTGAATTCTTATACAATGTTCTGCTTTGGCTTTGCTCAATTCGGATATAATTGCGGTCTTGCCAGTACCAGACCTACCGATAATCGCACACTTTGGATTACTGACATCAGCAACCAAAGTATAGCAATCGGTTGCCAAGAAACAAGCCTCCAAAAATGGATCCGTCTCTGCCGCCACGCCACCTATGCTGAAGCTTGATTTGAAACGGAATTTGGACTTTTCACTCTTCGCTTTCATACACAACCCTCCTTACGTAATCCAATCCGTGCGTATCAGACTATAGTACAGACATCTTAACCGTGTCAATCGGGCTGTCCTGTCCTCATCACTCTCTGCATTATGAGGCCATCAAACAGTTGATCAAATAAACCAAGATCACCGCGCGACCAGATAGGATAGGCCTGAAGAATGATGCTAACGCTCTTGAATCCAAAAGACAATCGAACAAAACTGATGCACAGTCTATATGTTTAGCTATTAAATATCTCTAAGCTCTAAGCATATAATGAACCTTTATCTTTGGGATTTAGCGGCATATCTGCTTAGAATCCCGTGAGCGGTTTATAGGCTAGAGATTGCTATTACAGAAATTGACTGTAGCTTCAATTAACTCCTGTAGCATAGTACTCAACCAAGCGCGAGGTAATGAAGTGGTTTGCTGGTCTATCGGGAAGTCGAACTGCCACTGAGTGCTTAGGTCCCTTATATTATCTGGCATAGTTGCCATGCCATCACGGGGTCCACCACGATAAAAGCTACGTGGTGGCATCCCACGATGACTAAGTACATCACGCATGTCCTTAATTTTTTTAAAGTACGGATCTTTAAGACATTTAGTTTGTTTGATAGAGAGACTGTCCGATGGGAAAAGGATGTTAAAATTTTCTTCCACATCTGATGGGTAGAATTTTAAATTTCTAGCTCTAATCATTGGAAATTCCATTGGCTTCAAAATTGAAGCTATGCAATAGTTGGAGAAGAAGAAACATTCCAGGGTGGAAATTGCATTTACGAAAAAACCGAAGAGATACCTTTCTTGGTTGTATCTTTCTTCATGTGGTGGCGAATTTGAATACTTAATAACTGAATTAGTGAACTCTCTATCATAGTCAATTGAAGAGCGATAGCGATAAGCTACACCATTCCATCCCATACCAAATGAACTTTGTTGATCTTCATGTGTAGCCTTGAATTTTGCAAGGTCAGTATTCACTTGTAAATATATATCGGAAGGAAAATCAGGCGGCATCTTAAAGCCAACATTAGACAAATCTTTCCACCCAGTATGCATCTTTCTACCTCCAAACCAGTTAAGTACATCGTCAACGAACTTTATCACTGCTAAATTATATACCCAAAAGTGAAGCAAGCTCAATTCTTAGAATCGCATTGTTTTATAGGAATACTCTACCATTGGTCTGTGCTTCGACAAGATGTGTAGCATGACCTTGATGTGATCCTTAGGCTAAACCGCAATGAAATCATTTCGATTATTTAGAATGGCAATATTCTGCTCTTCCAATCTTGTTGCAGATTGCTTTGGTATATAATGGTCATATCGCCACGATGTTGAAAAGGAGGAGTCATGTTTGAGGTGTTTTTGACCGCGGAACAGAAGGTTCTCCTGAACGAAGCGCAGGACTTCGTTAAATGGGTGCCGCGCCAGCTTATACTCGATATGGATGATGAGAAAATCAAATTCCCCAGGGAGTTTATCGAAGAGGCGGGAAGAAGGAACCTACTGGCTGTACGGGCGCCGAAGCAATACGGTGGCAGAGGGCTTAAATACGTGGACGATTTCGTCGTACTGGGCGAGGTGGGAAAACTCGGAGTTCCGCTTGCCTGCGTTTTCGGTATCGTCGGCCTTATTTCAGACGCGCTGAATGCCTACGGTACAGAGGCGCAGAAACAGAAATACCTCAAACCGCTGGTGGCAGGCAAGATCTGGGCCGGTGAGGCGCTGACCGAGCCCAGGGGCGGATCGGACTTCTTCGGTGCGACCACCACGGCACGTAAAGAGGGGAAGTATTACATACTCAACGGCCAGAAACGCTTCGTGGTGGGTGGCGAGGGCGCTGATTTCTTCCTGGTCTATGCCGTGACCAATCCGGGCGGGGGACATGACTCGCTGAGCGCCTTTATCGTCGAAAGGGATATGGGGGTCGAGGTAAAGCATGTATACGGCCTGATGGGCAGCCGCGGCACCGGCACGGCCAGGATCATATTCAGGGATGTCAAGGTCCCGGAGGAGAACCTGCTGGGCAAGGAGGACAAGGGCTCCGAGGTCTTCTATCACATGATGGTGCCGGAAAGGATGGTGGGCTATATCAACGGCTCACGCGCACTGCTGGAGATCGCGGCCCGCTACGCCAACAAGAGAAAGGCGTTCGGACAGACCATACGCAATTTCGAGGCGGTCAGCTTCAGGATTGCCGAGTGCATCACCAAGATAGACGCCGTCAACGCGCTGGCCTACGCGGTGGCGCGCTCTGTCGACGACCAGGTCGGCACGGCCGGCTACCGCAGACGCCTGGTGTCGGAGCTGAAAAGGTTCGCGACCCAGACGCAGTGGGAGGTGGCCAACGAGACCATGCAGATTATGGGCGGCATCGGTTATACAAGGGTCTTCCCCATCGAAAGGGCCGTGAGGGAGACCAGGCTGCTGCAGATATGGACGGGCACCAACGACATACAGAACCTGATCATCCAGCACGAGTTCTACAAGGAGCTGCTGTCTAAAACAGTGGACGAGAGGAATATCGAGGAGGACATCCACCTGAGCCGCGAGGAAGCGGACGAGGAAAAGGTCTACGAATAAGCAGGCTGCAGCTCGATCGTGAGAGTGTTCGACAGTTGGTTATATAACTACACGATCTGCCGTTATATACCCTTGCCCATACCCAATGGTATAATTCCGTGTACGCTTGAGATATTCCCACCAACGTGATGCCAGGGTATACTAACCTAAAAATAAATGTTGTGCTGATAGAGCGGGGCAACATGGATTGTTAAGTGAAGGTATAGATAATGATCTTATACAGGAGGTCTGATTATGGCGGTCAGTGACAGTGGAGACAAACTGGGCCTCAAGAAACTCTCGATACAGGAGAAATACGATATATTTACAAAGACGCTGTATATCCGGGGCAAACCTGTTCTTCATGGATCACTTGCCGTGCGTATTGTTGATTCAGTCTTGATCAGAGCATTCGGCATGCTGTTCAACCGGGGAAAGACGGCAGCGGATAATGAAGAGGAGTATTACCGGCTGACCGGCAATTTTAAACGCATTGGCAACATCGCACGCAAGCTCAAGTTCCTCGGCCCCATCGACCGGTTTCTACTACGCATGGCAATGGGCATGACCGTGGGCATGCTCGGCAGGCAGAAAATCTTCGGTCTTGATAATGAAAAGACTGACGTCCACACGGCGGCTGTCCGGTACTTCACCGCTACTGACATCTTCGATTTCAGTATCGAGGTGGATGACGTTAAGGAAGACAGTGTAAAGTTCAGGTTCCTTCAGTGCCCCGTCGGGTATGTGAACGGCGACGATATGAAAATCTGCATGGCCACTAACAAGTGGGACCGGCAATGCGTACGTATGATGGGTGTGAGGATGCTCATCGAGGATCTCATACCCGAAGGTTCGCCTGCATGCTTAGCCCATATTGTTCCGGAAAAGGAAAAGGTGCCTGATAGGTGGCGTAGGTACCCCCGCTCCACTATCTGATGATCAGCGACGGGACTGTTTCATTTCCAGTAGGCACTGATGGTGGCGAGCAGTTCGTCTTGCAGTTCCGGAACGGGGCCCACTACCCTGATGGGCTTCTGCCCTGACTTGAAGACTGTGCGACACGGCAGGTTCATCGTGGGATTTCTCTTGTCGGCGCCGGTCAGGTCCCTTACGGTGGTTTCCTCAATGCCATAGACCACGTTTCCGATGTTGGCCCAATAGATGTTCCCGGAGCACATGGCACACGGTTCGACCGTCGTCACCAAGGTACATTTCCACAAGTAGTCGGGGTCCTTCTGAGCAAATGCCAACCGGGAGACCACTGTTTCGGCATGGTCAATCAAACTCACGTTTCCCTGTTTCAGCAGCACCGTCTCGCCATCCGGTGCCACA
>DAOUFR010000112.1:0-77612 GCA_034429715.1 Dehalococcoidia bacterium | reverse complement strand
GCGCAGATTCTATTGAATTTGCTCAGAGCCGGCTGTATTTTGAAATTATTTATCACATCTATTCAATCCCACATATTTTTTTATCAGGGAAGCATGCCCTTTCGCGAAAAAACCTGTTAATAACCTGCACCATGTTTCCTGTATATTTCTGTAAGTTGCTGCGCCTCAGGGCTGGATGCAGCATAATTGTCCCAGATGGATTGAGCGGGCACGAGCCAGAATTATCTGACCACGTCGATATCAGATGGGGCACTGACAATAATGCCAGGATGCCCGTCATATTCAACAATCAAACCTCTGACTCTTATTGTCTTACTTCGATACTGTGATACCGGATCATTAAAATTCTTCAAAGAATCTGCCAAAATCACTGCTTGGAACCCTTTTGTATAATCCGACTTTTCATTTAAAAATACCTCCCCCTTAAACTGCGAAGGGTTACCAACAAAAAATTCCACACATGCAGTTTTACCAACACTATTCATGGCTTCCATAGATGTCAGACAGGACGAAGGCCCCTCTGTGCCAGGTTGGTCTACATCACGCGTGGGTGTAATATCTGACGGCTGAGCCGCACAGCCGGTAGAAATTGTTATAAGCACCAAATAAATCAAGATCGTAAAACAACAACATTTTGGCGTGCTAAGATTAAACATATATATTGACCTCCTGTTTACGGACATATTAAACTAAAAGTCTACTTGTTACACCGTTAACAGTTAGTTAACGTTTACTGATTATCTCATTATAATGAAATACTTTTATGGTTACAATCAGTTCATTATAGGCGGTATTCAGCCTTGAAATGTATATCTATCTTCGTTACTACGCTTGTTCCTCAACCGAGTCTCTGCCGTAAATAAGAACGCCTAAAGCTGATATAACTACCGAAGTAATTATGACAGCCATAATAATATCAGGGTAGACGGATGCATTTACTATACCTGCAGCAACCACTACCTGTACCAGCACTGCCGCAGACTCTCCTCTGGCAAACATCGTAGTCAATATACCCCTATTTGAAAATAATGTGTGGTTGCCTATCGAAGTAAAAAGTACTGCAATATATCGTACAAGCAGCAATATTAATGATATAACCATGCCCATGACAACTAACATCGGATCGCCAAAGGAGATTATTAGTCCGAGATATATAAAAAAGAAGGTTTTTATGAAGAAATATATTTGCGCTGTAAATTTCTTCATTATTTCAGTGGCCTCAGCAGTGCGTTTAAGCTTAAGAAGTTTACCCACTCCGACTCCATTTCCCAGAATCAGACCGAAAACCAGGGCAAATATAACGCCGCTGCCGTTTATTTTTTCAACGGCAAAATACAGAAGAAGAACAATGGCCAAGGTTAAAATATCGTTATATTCTTCCTTTTGAAGCAATGTCAGTATCCATAGCCAGAATAATCCTGCAATTACTCCTACTGATAGGCCAAGAAGAAATTGTGTGACTATACCTATGCCAACGGTCGATAGCGCAATGCCTGCTTCGCCGGCTACGATGGATTCTAATAGGACCAACGCAATCACGATTATAACGGGGCTGTTTAATACAGACTCCAGGCTTAAAAGGGACGAAACTTGTTGAGGCACTCTGGCCCGGCTCATGAGCGGCATAACTATGGCTGAGCTTGTACCCCCCACGATAGTTCCAAGTAAAATGCTGTCCATCAATTTCCAGTTAAATAAATAATAGGCAGGGGCAGCCACAGAAGCTATGCTGAATGACACACCAAGTAACACAAGGATTAGTGTTCGAGGTGCACTTGACAGAACCCTTGTAAATTCAAATTCTATGCCAGCGTTAAATATAATGACAACTAAAGCTAAACTGGCAATGAGCTGAGAAAAAGGTGCTATCTGAGCCGGATTAATCCATTTGAGGATAGGCCCTATCAGGAAACCCAGTGCCAGGAGAATTAGTATGTCAGGAAAACTCGTTTTTTTAAAAAGAAAATCCGCCAGGAACCCGATGACAAGCAGAATCCCGATCAAACCGAATACATCTATGACAGACACTACTAATCCCCTTTATCCAGGAGCCCTTTTCTTAATGTCTTTAGAATTGCGTTGAATTTATACTTCGGGTCGAAACTGTAGTTGCTTAAGGTCCAGATATTCGACAAGCCCTGTACCACACTGAATATTAAAAAGGCTGTTGCATCCAAATCGATATCGCTACGTAGCTTCCCTTTGCTCACTTCTTTTTTTAAGATGTTTTTTAATTCTTTGATGTACCTTTCAATGGTATCGTAAATACGCCTGTTTAATTTGTCATCACCAAGGCTTATTATTTCCGCGATAACCTGGAATGAAATGCCCCGGCGTTTCTCGATAGATGAGAGATGGTGCAATAGTATAGATTCAAGTACATCACCATCCTGATCACCTCCGGTGACTAGGTCTGAGATCAGACTGTTCTCAATATTTTCGACGAGCAAGTACAGGATGTCTTTCTTACTTTTGAAATGCCTGTATATTGCCGCCTCGGTAAATCCCACTTCCTCGGCAATTCTTCTGACTGTCACGTTTTCGCTGCCGACTCTAATAACAAGCTTCCTGGCGGCATTAACAATTTGCTCCTTACGAGGCACCTTGCTTTTAGAGCTTCTAACCATATCTCTTCCCTGTTACCAGCACAACTCGAATTTTAACCTTTCATTATTATGGGTATTATATACTTAATAGTACCCATGTGGACAGCATTACTTTTTCTACTAATTGCTCCTATCACGTATTCAGATAAAACGCGGACCGATATAAAAAAGTATGTTTATTATTTTCACAAAAGAGCTACGCCGAATATCATTTATCTACAAATTAATTGGCTTTAACAAGCAAATATTTTAATTCGTTTAGAACTTAACGAACCAAGATAATATTATAATTCCCAATATCATGAGTACAGCAATTAGTGCAATTCGCTTTAGATCAGAGGCTACGTATGCATAACGAAGTTTTATTTCTTCATCCGAATAGTAGGTTTTTCCAACTCCGACCGGTTTTTTTACCACTGACGATGACGTAGCACTCTTGTTTTCAGCACTTCTTGCTGTCGTCCGAGAAGAAGTCATTCCCCGGCGCGCCATCTTTTTTCGTGTTTTCTTGCTCATTTTTACTCCATATGTTTCAGCAACCTGCGAGTTTCAAAATTACTACAATGATTAGAATGGGGATAGTAAAGATTGCGATAGTCTTAAGAACCTCCGCCCAGGTAAGAACTGATTTACCGGATTCATTATCACGGTCTGTATTTTCATTATTATTTTTTGGCAATATCGCATCCTATAGGAATCACGGTGTAAGTGTGTGATAACTAACATTATACGAACCAAACCGGCTGCTTGTAAAATTCCACACTGGGAATATGTGTCCGCACTGTCTTTCGCATATCGCCAGCCGCGATATGGTCGAGTTTGAATCAAGCTATGGGAAGGTCAGGATCAAGGTCAAACGCTTCGAGGACGAGGTTGTCAGCATCGCACCTGAATACGACGAATGCAAGAAGATTGCCGATGAAAAGGGGCTCCCTCTAAGGGAAGTATACCGGACAGTGGAGGCCGAGGCGCGCAATCTGGTTAAATAGAGGTTTACCACGGGTCAATAAACGTTCGACCGGATGACCCCGGTGATTTTTCCTGTATTGATTTTAGCCCGCACATGATCCAGCGGCGTGTTTCGGCGGGATCAATCACAGCATCGATCTCCATATAGGAGGCCATATTCATGCCCTTGCCCATGGCGTAGGCCTGCTCCACAAAAAACTTGTAGGTTGCTTCTCGCTCGTTGGGGTCCTTTATTGCTTCAAGCTCTTTCTTGAAGCCGTGTTTAACCGCTCCCTCCAGTCCCATCCCACCGAATTCACCGGTCGGCCAGGCAACTGTGAAAAAGGAATCGTGGAAACTGCCCGCTGCCATAGCCATGGCGCCCAGGCCGTATCCCTTGCGAAGCACAACCGTAAAGTAGGGAACAGTCATATGTGCTCCTACCACGAACATACGGCACACGTGGCGCACTTGAGCACGTTCCTCAATTTCGGGCCCGACCATAAAGCCCGGCGTATCGCATAACGACAGTACGGGAAGGCGATGGACATCGCACAGCTGGAGAAAACGCGCTGCCTTGTCCGCATCGTTCGCCTCTATGGCGCCCCCCATGTGCCTGGGATCGTTGGCGATCAAACCGAACGGCCTGCCCTCGATACGGACCAGCGCTGTAACCATGCCGGGTCCGAAATTCGGTCTCATCTCCAGCACGGACCCTTCATCCGCCAGGCCTTCTATCACCTTCCTGACATCATAAACCCTCAACCTGTTCTCCGGTATCAGCCAGCGTAACCGCCGCTGGTCGGGCGACTCCCATGTTGGTAACGGGCCCTGGAAATATGAGAGGTATTTCCTGGCAACTGAAACTGCTTCAGCCTCGTTGGCCACCTCGATATCCACCACACCGTTGCGGGTTTGAATATCGATGGGACCGATATCTTCAACTTTAACAACGCCCAAACCCCCTCCCTCGATCATAGCAGGGCCGCCCATGCCGATGTTGGAGCCCCTGGTGGCGATGATAACATCACAGCAACCCAGCAGAGATGCATTGCCGGCGAAGCAAGGACCTTCGACAATACCGATGAGGGGCACCTTGCCGCTCAGGGCTGCAAAACGGCTGAAAGTGGTGAGATCGAGACCGGCTACCACGTTGGCATCGGTATCGCCCGGCCTCCCTCCACCACCCTCAGCGAAGAAAACGGTTGGAAGTTGCCACTGGTTGGCAATGTGCAGCATCCGGTCCATCTTTTTGTGGTTGAAAAGGCCCTGCGTGCCGGCCAGCACGGTGAAATCGTAGGCCAGTACCATGCAGCGGGCTCTGTCATCTCCGAATAAATCACGGTTGACCGTTCCGACTCCCGCAATAAGTCCGTCAGCGGGTGTCTTCCGTATAAGCTCATCCAGCGAGCGCCGGCCACGCTGCGCGGCTACGATCAGAGCACCGTACTCAATGAAGCTGTTGGGATCGCAGAGGTCATTGACATTTTCGCGGGCTGTACGCCGGTTCTTACTGCGCCTCTTGGCTACAGCCTCGGGACGTCGCTCATCGAGAGTGAATGAATGGCGTTCTATTACTTCTGCAAGGTCGGGACGGATAGCATCCAGATCGATTTCGCCCTCGGTGGCTTTTGCGTCGGCTGATATCTCGGCCTCCTCGAGGAAGAATAGGGGTGAGCCGGCCTGTACGTTTTCATTGAGCGAGATACAGACGGCCCGCACGTATCCGCTGTGATCGGCTGTAATAACATGTTCCATCTTCATGGATTCCAGCACGACCAGTTTTTGGCCCACTGCAACGGCGTCTCCCTCAATGACTTCGATGTTCACCACACATCCCTGCATGGGCGCAGTAAGTGGGATAGTGCCCGGGGGTGCCGAAGGCTTCTGAAGGGTGGTATTCCCGGTGGGGTTAACCATGCCATCCGGGAAAAACCTTTCTTTCCGCCGATCTGTGGTCGCCGCCAGCAAAGTGGCATTATCTTCGATGAAACGTGAATAAATATCGTTATTTTTGACTTCCTGCCTGGCTAAGAGATTGAGAAGTAAGGGTATGTTGGTTTTCACGCCGTCGATGCGGAACTCTTCCAGTGCGCGCCGGGCCCGGGCAACCGCGTTCCCGTATTTGTCTGAATGCGATGTGACAATCAGCTTGGCAAGAAGTGAGTCGAAGGCGGGGTTGGTGTTATAGCCGCTGTAGCCGTAGCCATCCACACGGATACCCGGTCCGGATGGGATTTCGTATGTGTTTAATCTGCCGGATGATGGTATTACGTTACCGCTTCGATCCATAATCTCCATGTTGATGCGCATTTGCAGTGAGTATAAGCGGGGATGGCGAGCGTCATGCATAAGGCCAAGGTCTGAAAGTGTTTTTCCACCTGCTATTTCGATCTGTGTCCGGACCAGGTCGACGCCCGTGACCTCTTCAGTGATGGTGTGCTCGACCTGAAGACGGGGATTGGCCTCCATAAAAGCATATGACGGTTTGCTGCCGGTGGGGCTATGTACCAGAAATTCGAAGGTGCCGAGATTGACGTAATTGACCTGCCTGGCGATGCGCAGTGCGGCTTCTGTTAACTCTGCACGCAGTTTTGTAGAGATCGATGGGCTGGGCGCAACCTCGACCAGCTTCTGACTGCGTCTTTGCAGGGTACACTCGCGCTCTCCCAGATGGATCATCTCCTTACCGTCACCTATGACCTGTACCTCGATATGTCTGGCCCGGGGGATTAGCTGCTCAATATAGACGTCGTTAATTCCAAAAGCAGCATCCGCTTCCGACCGGCAACGATTGTAGGCCTCTTCCAGGTCTTCGATCTTGTAAACAGGGCGAATACCTCGGCCGCCTCCTCCCATAACCGCCTTGACTACAACAGCTGCAGACTGGTTTAGCGACATGAAGAAAGCCCTGGCTTCTTTCAGGGTAACCGGCCCTCTGGTGCCGGGTATCACGGGAACAGCGCATTCTCCGGCTAAACGGCGGGTGCGAGCCTTGTCTCCGAATAGTTCCAGAATTTCTGGACGCGGTCCGATGAAAGTGAGATTTGCCTGCTCGCAACGTTGTGCAAAATCCGCACTCTCGCTGAGAAAACCATAGCCGGGATGCACGGCATCGCAGTTTGCTTTAAGCGCAAGGGAAATAATCTGCTGCCTGTCGAGATAGGCGTCCGCCCCTGTTCCTATTAGAGCATAAGCCTTGTCCCCGGACAATACATGCAGGGATTTTGCATCGTCCTCGGAGTATATAGTGACTGATGGAATGCCGAGATCGGCTGCAGTGCGTGCAATGCGTATAGCTATCTCACCCCGGTTGGCAATGAGGATTTTGCTTAATTTCATCGATGCTCCAATGGGGGTTTGCAGCCTCAGCTCAGCTATAAAAGTATAGCAGAGTTGTCAATGGATTACGTTTGAGGATGATGGTTATGATCGTGCTTATAACAGATATAGCCGGATTCTACGACCCGGATAAGCTCCTGAAGATAGATACACTGCCATCTCCGAATAAAAATCATAGGCTCAAGATTATACTGAAAAGTCGAACTTATTGATGGCATGCACCTCCGCCGCCACAGGTTTGATCATTCGAGATGATTGGCAAATTCCCTGTAATCAGGCTTTCTATAACAGGCTTAATGTCAGGACATGTAGCATCATGGTAAACATCAATGCCAACTTCGTTGAATGCTGCCAATGGACGCAAACCAATTCCGCTAACAACCAGCGCATTCACTTTATGATCTGATAGGGTATGAACCGGGACCAGGCATCCACCTTCTTTGTGCTCCTGGTTATTGATAATAGTGACATTGCTGATTTTTCCATCTTTTACATCCACTAAGGTAAATGCATCGCAATGCCCAAAGTGTTGTGATCTCTGCCCATCCAATCCACCTTTGCCTACAGATGGAATTGCTATTCTTCCATTTTTCATTCTTCGTCTCCTTTTATTTTTATGTTAAGTTTTCACATTCTTTGTTCGAACGTGGCAGCATCTCTGTCTATCCGATTTCCAGCATCGTGGTAAAGAGGAATCAGTTGGCGGCATTTTACATGTAGGACATTGAGGTACAGTATCAGTAGAAGAAGTCCAGGGTATTTCCCATTCATGGCCATTTGAACATATAAGATGTAGTGCCACGGCTTGGTAATTGCCGCCATCGATCCTGATAGCCTTCCCGCTAAGCAGAGCATCCGCTATCTTTCCCCGTGCTGATGCTAGTACTCTTTGAAATGTGGGGCGTGAAATGCCCATTTTTTCAGCACATTGCTTCTGCTCCAAGTCCTCGATATCTTTAAGACGTATTGACTCAGCTTCCTCTAACGAAAGGCAGACTTCGGCCAGGAATCTCAAAGGTATACCTGCCGGTTTAAAGTATTTTACCCCTGGTATAAAAGCTACTTTGCGGCACTTAGTTGGCCTTGACACTTTTTACCGCCCCTCTAATAATTATGGGCATATGCTCACAATTAGTATAGGTTGTTTTTGGCGCTTGAGTCAAATTCCATAAATCCGAATTGACTGCTCTCAATGTTAAACCTAGAATTTGTACTAGGAGAGTGGCAATATGAAGAAGAACGAGGGAACAGTGGACAGGGTCATCAGGATAATGGTGGGCATACTTCTCATGGGATTGGGTATATATTTTCAGAGCGCCTGGGGTATGTGGGCCATGATAGTGCTGGTCGTGCTGGGTTTGATTGCGCTTGTAACGGGCATAACCGGATTTTGCGGCCTGTATAAACTCTGTAAGATAAATACACTTAAGAAGAGTAAATAGTCACAGGCGATATTGAATTAAATTTCCCTGTGGATGGCCGGGTGCTAATGGTCACCTATGAACATTACGTTGCCTCTTTCCAGTTGATGAACGGCTCTTTCAAATCCGCCATTGCATTGACGATCAACTCCACCAAACCGCCGTAGTGGATACCGCATTTTTCGGATACGTTGTAGTAGCTGAAGAGGTCCCTGATCTGCCCTTTGCAGTTAGAGCAAGGGGCACAGACGTACTTGTGAATTTCAGGGCTGATGACGTCCTCGAAGGCGTTTAAAATCTGCCTTAGCTTCATGCGACCGGAGACGGCCGATCGCCAATCCGAGAAGTTGTTCGAGTCCATAACGGCGAAGCCGCTGCCACCGCCGCAGCAATAATTGTCCACACCGTGCGGTTCCATCTCACGGAAATCAGGGCAGATCTTGCGGAGAATCCGGCGCTGCGGCTCTACAATGCCGCTCAAGCGTACCAGGTTGCATGGGTCGTGTAAGGTAACAGGGAAATTGTTTCTGGACGCGTCCAGCCTGATCTTACCGTTTAAGACAATATTCTCAAGCAGTGGTATGGCGCTCTCACGGGGGATGTTAAGATCGCCGGTCAGCATGCGGTCTGCGACTACCAGCATGGCTTTGTGGGCATGGCCGCATTCTCCAACCAGCACACGGTTTACTTTAAGCTCCCGGGCAGCCTGCATATGCCTGACGGCGATGCGTGAGAATTGGACGTCATCATACCAGACTCCGTAATTCACAGCATCGTAACCCATCAGATTGCTGGATAGGGTCCAATCAATGCCGGCAGCATCGAATATGATGGCAAAGGCCGCCACGTTCTCAGGCCAGGAAATGAACTCACCCGTATTGTGCATGAGCAGGACATCCGCTCCCATTTTATCCATGGGTATCTTAATAGTCTTACCGGTCTTTTCTTCTATTTCCCCCTCGATAAAGGAGATGAAGCTCTGCAGTGCTTTGGGTGTGGTGCCTGTGCTGGAGCCTGTCTGCAGCTGTTTCACCGTGCCGGACTCGTGTATCTCTTTGGGGGCTATGCTCATCTCCTGGCTGAAAATCTTCCTTATCTCGTGTGTTATAAGGCCGTTGTCTACGCCGATGGGGCAAGACTGGGCACATCTGCGGCAAATAGTGCAGCGGTAGGCCAATTCAGCCAGCCTGGCGATCGTCGTATAGTTGAGGTCGATATCGCTGCCTGTGAATTTCGCGAGTAGCTTGCCCTCTTTCTTTAAATGTCGGCGTATAATACGACGCAGCACCTCGGCGCGATAAGTGGGACGGTAAATCTCCTGACGGCCGCTCTCGGTGTAGACCGGGCAGGCATCGCTGCAGTTCTGGCACTTGGCGCAGTTCTCCAGCGAAAGCATCAGTGGTTGCAGGAAGGTCCAGTTATTCTCTTTCGCAAGCAGCTTCTTCAGACCCGAGAGGAAATCTGCTACGAACTTCTCTTCTTGCTCACGAGTTTCAGGTCGTTTTAATCCGATAGCCGAAATACCGTCCAAAGACGACTCGTATTTCTTCTTCTGATCGGCAGACAACTGCTTGATACCAGGTTCTGAACCCGGCTGGTCATAAGGATAGGGCAGGGGTACCAGGTCTTCCGGCCTGATTTCAACAAGCTGGCCTTTCTTCCTGCCCATGTCTTTTATGGATATCTGTTTTTTCATTTTGGCGCTTCTTTATCCTCCGCAGCACCGGTGCAGACAGCCTGCTCTGACCATGATTCACCGGGCCGGATATGGGATGCCGACCAGCTTTCGGACTGGGCCAGCAGTTCTTTTAACTTGCGCTCGAGCTTACTTCCCCTGGTGTTGGGTTCATCGTCCCAGCGCACCTTGTGGTATGTGAAATATTTGGCTACATAGTGCATCATGCGCGTAAACGGCATATAAGCCAGCAGCAGGCATGACAGAACGATGTTGATCGTCATAACGGGACCAATTTTCGGGAAATTAAACGTGATGAGGCTTTTTATGTAGCTCCGGGCCACATCGAAGGAGGGATCTTCCATAACCCAGAAAAGAAGGCCGGTCAGGAAAACGAGCAATATACCTGTAAGATTGAAGTAATCGATGGGCGCCGAGTATTTTCTAAGGTCTTCGTCGTAAGACCGCTTAATCAGTAGCCCGATAGTACCGAAGATGCCCAGTATAAAGGCGGCGACACCGGATATGAGAGTTAGGTAGTAAACAAGCGCAACCCCGAAATAAGGTGATGTTGAGGAAATACTCAATCCGTTCAGTGTGAGTATTGATCCTGCCAGGAGCATTACTACCCAGGCCACCAGCAGAAACAATCCGAGGTGGAAGGGATATACGAAGCTCCAGAATCTCCGGTTGCTGTAAAAATACTCTCGAAAGAAAACAATCTCCCGAAGAAATACAGTTGATTCGCCCAACAGGTTAATTTTACGTGGCCGGCGCCACCAATCCTCTTCCTCGAGGTACGACCCTCCATATGGCCTGCCGATTTCATGGGCTACCGGGTACAGCTCCCAACGCAGGTGTACCGGGAGCGAAGCGTATTTATATATTCTCCAGGTTAATCCGGCGATGAAGATTAAAAGGCAGATGTAGGTCAGCAGCAATAACCACATTGTAGTACGGCTCTATACACAGCCGGTGGGTTTGGGCAGCCCTGCCACTTTACAGGCGCCCTTGGCCGGTCCGCCCGGGAAAAGTTTGTATATGGTCTTGAGGTCAAAGCCGGTCTGCTTGGTGACCATCCTGATGGGCGGAGCTATTTCGAACTCGAGGAAGTAATTGCGCAGGTAATTCACCAGCTTCCAGTGGTCCTCGCTCATGGGATAAGCTTCCTCTGTTTTTGCAATATCTTCGGCTACGGCCTTGTCCCATTTTTCGGGCTCCTGTATGAAGCCGTCTTCATCTATCTCGAGTTCCTTTCCGCCAAGTGTTACTTTAGGCATGCTCAGTTCTCCTGTTGTTTATTTGTCCTTGGAATATTTATCGGGATCTTCGTCAAACTTCTTCTTACAGGCTTTGCAGCAGAAGTAATGGGTCTTACCCTTATGCTCACTCGTGCCGCGGGCTTTTTTCTCCTCTACTTCCATTTTACATACCGGGCATACTGCCATTTCATTTATCCTCCGGTTTTAACTGTGATACTTTTGTCTGCGTTTTTCCGTGCGGCCGCCAGCTTTACGAAATTTTGCGCCCAGCAGGGCGCTCCGAGGGCATGCAGGTGGGTGTAAGAGGCCAGCACGTTCTTATAAATAAAGCCGTCATTTATACCGTCGATCCCGTTGCCCCGGATTATACGGTAGGCGCAGTGCAGGTCGCCCATGTTGACCAGCCTGGAATAGTGGAACTCGTGGCCCCTGAGCTGCGTGCCCGCCGGGAAAAAGGGATTTTGTCCTGTGACTTCGACCGAGACATAGCCATGTCCCTGCGGCTTTTTCTCGACGGCGACGTCCGCGGGTATCACGCCGCACATGTCGTAGGCCTTGCCTGTCTTGAGCAGTGAACGGCAGAGGTACATCAGTCCTGCACACTCCGCGTAGACCGGCAATCCGGATTCCACGCCGGCTTTAATATCCCGACGCAGACTACTATTAGACTCAAGCTGCGAGGCATAAAGCTCGGGGAAGCCCCCGCCGATATAGACGGCATCAACTGCCGGCAGGTGCCTGTCCCCGAATGAATCGATGTAAACCAGTTGAGCCCCGTTTCGTTGCAGCGCTTCGAGGTTCTCGGGATAGTAAAAACTGAAAGCCCTGTCCGCCAGGACGCCAATTTTAACTTCAATCCTGCGAGATTGACTTGTAGCTGCGTTACTCGCAATGATGTGGTTGCCGTTGTCACCGCGAGCGGGGCGCATCGATCTCTCAGATCCTCGTGCGATGCCCAGTATGCGATCGATATCTACGTATTGGCTGACGGAGCTTCCTATACGGTCGATCATAGTGGCGGCCTCGGCCTGTTCCTGTAAGGGGACGATGCCGAGATGCCGCTCACGTATCGCCAGGCGGTCATCCCTGGGAAGCGCGCCCAGCACGGGTATGCCGCAGTACTGATCAATGGCTTTGACGATGGTGCGCTCGTGCCTGGGATTGCCCACGTAGTTTAATATCACACCGGCGATGGGCGTAGCCGGCTCAAAATTGAGGTAGCCGCTGACCATAGCTGCCGCGCTGCGCGTCATGCGGGAGCAATTGACGATCATTACTACGGGTACCTGAAGTTCGCGCGCCAGCCAGGCTGAACTGCCTTCACCGTCATCCAGGGGGCTGTCATAGAGACCCATCGATGCCTCAATCAGCGCCAGGTCGGCCCTTTCACAGCCCTCACGGAAGCTTCTCAGCAATGCGGAGGGATCGAACATGAAGAGGTCGAGATTGCTACAGGGGATGCCGGCAGCCGCCGAGAGCCAGGAGGGGTCTATATAATCGGGACCTTTCTTGAAAGGCTTTATCTTCAAACCACGCTCCCTCAGGGAGGCGCACAGGCCTATGGCCACGGCAGTCTTGCCGGAGCGTCCCTGCGGGGCGGCTATCATCAGGCGCGCTGTCTGCATGCAATGTTCCTCTCTACTGCTTGAGCTGTATATATGAGGTTCCCAGGTAGATATACTCGATCTTGTTTTCCTTGGCCAATTCAGAAATAGTCTTATCCACCAGGGCTTTCTCGACTTCCACTGCGCGCGCCACGTCGCGGTTCTTGGCCTTGCTGACCGTGCCCAGGTATTTTAAAACTTTCTCTTTTAGTTCCTCGCTAACTCCTTCTGTCATCTTGCTACTCCTTCTACCAGCGGAACTGCGTGGTGGTGCGGTAGGTATCTACACCGTGTGTGAAATCATCTATATGGTACTCGGTAAAGGGTATACCGGTAAGTTTGAAGAAGCTCTCCCAGCCGACGCGGTCGATCCACTCTCCCATTCTTTCGTCGGGGAGAGCATGTTTGGCATAGATTTCTACGATATTCTTGATGGCGCTCACCGCCTCGGGCCAGCGCGGCGGATTATTGGGCAGGTAGGGGATGGCCAGACGTGAGAACATGGGCGCATGGCGGGCATTGGAGACTTTGCCGCCAACATAGATGGCCACGCCATCTCCCTCGGCATCGGCCAGCGGCATAGCCGGGCAGACCGTGAAACAGTTGCCGCAGTACATGCATTTCTCTTCGTTGACTACCAGCCCCTTAATGTTGGGATCGGGGCTCTTGCGTATGGCGCCGGTGGGACAGGAGGCCATGGTAGTCGGTATCTCGCAGACGGCGGCCACCTTGCTGTTGTCCACCTTGGGCGGTTTGGTATGTATGCCCACGATGGCTATGTCGGAGCAGTGCACGGCGCCGCACATGTTGATGCAGCAGGCCAACGCAACCCTCAACTTGGCCGGCAGCTTCATGCTGGTGAAATAAGGATATAACTCATCCATGATGGCTTTAACCAGGCCGGAGGAGTCGGTGGCAGCGCTGTGGCAATGCGCCCAGCCCTGCGTGTGCACTATATTGGATATGGCCTTACCCGTGCCGCCCACCGGTAAGCCCATTTTTTGTACTGCCGCGATAATAGGTTCAACGTTTTCTTTTTTAGGCGTCATGAACTCAACATTGGAGCGGCTGGTGAAACGCAGCTTGCCGTCGCAGTATTTATCGGCTATATCGCAGATATCGCGGATGAAATCAATGCTGACCAGGCGTGGCGATCCTGCGCGTACGGTCCAGACTTCGTCGCCGCTCTCGGATACGTGCCTGAGCACGCCCGGCTTGAGTATTTCATGATACTTCCACTTTCCGTAATTCTTCTCGATAACTGCCGGAAGCATCTTTTTATAGCTTGGAGGCCCGATGTCGCTTTTTCCCATTTCTCTCTCCTTCAATATATTTAATCGAAGAATACGTACGGATTGGCCCTGGGCTTATAGACCATCTGCGGAAGCGGTTTGAGGTCAACGGCGCGCAGGAAGGTCTTGAGGCCCATTCTCTCGATCAGTTCGGCGACACGCTCGCGTGAGCGTCCGTTCTCATCCCACCATTCCCAGATCTTGCGCAGCAGCTCCTTGGCCTCATCGTAGGGCGGCTCCATCTTCATGAAGGGGACCAGCACCCAGGAGAGGTAAGCGCCCTTGATAATGGGGGCCTTTCCGCCGATCAATATGGTTGCCCCCCGTTCCAGACCGGGTCTGAGCGCCCTGGGCATCTTGTTGATGCAGTGCATGCAGCGTACGCAATCATCTGCCCTCAGATTAAGTTTTTGCCCCTTCTCATCCCAGGCCAATGCTTTGGTCGGGCATTTGTCAGTGACGATGCCCCTGATATCCAGGCCGTTCTTAACATACCTGCGGACCTCGTCCTGATCGATGCGCAGCGAATCGCGCCAAGTTCCGATGATGGTGAAGTCTGCGCGGGCTATGGCAGCAACGCCGTCGTTGGGGCATCCCGATATCTTGATCTTGAATTTATAAGGCCAGCGCGGGCGGTGTATCTCATCCTGAAATTCCTGCGTCAGGTTGCTGCAGATATCCAGCGTATCGATGCATGAGTACTCACAGCGGGCGGGGCCGACACAGCAGCTGATGGTGCGCAGCGCCGAACCCGAGCCGCCCAGGTCGAAACCGGCATCGATCAACTCGTCGAAGCAGGGCTGCAGGTGCTGTGTCGTGGTGCCCAGGAGGATGACGTCTCCCGTAGATCCGTGAAAATTGGTCAGGCCGCTGCCGTGCTTCTCCCAGATATCGCAGATTTTGCGCAGGGCATCGGTTGTATAAAACCAACCGGCCGGCTGGTTGATGCGCATAGTGTGGAACATCTCGACTGCGGGGAATTTCTCAGGGGCATCTATGTACCTGCCGATGACCCCCGAGCCGTAGCCCGTCACGCCTACTATGCCGCCGTGTTTCCAGTGGGTGATCTTGTCCTTAAAGGAAAGCTCCTGCACGCCCAGCAGATCATTGGCAGCAGCATTCTTCTTGCCGGCACGCTTGATCTCTTTTATGTAGCTGGGCCAGGGCCCGCCCTCGAGGTTGTTGATTAAAGGTGTGTCTCTGTCCGCCATTTACTGCACCTCCTGGTTGTTTAATCCGCCCGAGTCTGATACTAAAATAATACCATTTGCAGGCATAATCATGCCCGCTCCCCACCGCATTTATCGACAGTTAAATTATACATTATTTGTATAATTTGTAAACTGGTATAATAAAGCTGCGTATTTCAATAAATCCGGTCGGCCAAATATAATTTTATCAGTGGATTAAGACAGGGGGAAATCATTCTATGGATGAACCGGGATCCGCGGTAGTTGTGTCCAAAGACTCGCTGGAAGCGCTCCCGCGGTTGAAGAAGTTGCGTGACGATATCCTCAACTCGCCCTATCATGTTTGCACGCAGAAGGCCTCCCTGCTGACCGATTATTTTCGCAGACATACTCGGCGGGATATCCTGGATGATCTGCTATCCTCAATTCAATATCGCTTTTACCGCAGGAGCCTGGAGAAATCAGCCGGATCTATCCCCCAGAAGAGATGGCAGGTGGCTGCTAACAACTTTATCAATTCCCTGCTGCTCAAGAGGCGCAATGTTTCGCAGGGCGATACTGTCATACGCTATGCCGAAGCTTTTAGATACATATTGGAAAATATGGAACTGAAGGTATATGACCGCGAGTTGATCGCGGGAAATCCATCGGCCTGGCGTGTGGGCGCTCCCATCCATCCCGACCTGGGCGGATTGCTCATGTTACCGGAGATAAGAGGCATATCCGGGCGCAGGCAAAACCCCATGGACATCGAGCCGGCTCAAATTGAGGAACTTGAGACGGTCATTTTCCCGTTCTGGTTTAACCGTTCAGTGCTGGCGCTGACGCCTCTCTTGAGCAGCGATCCCGGCCTGTTTAATACGATGCTGGAGGGGAGATATTTTATCCTGACGCAGTTCTCGGGAGTCTCGCATGTTACACCGGATTATCCCACCGTGCTCAGGCTGGGATTCAACGGCATAGCCCGGCAGATACGCGAGCGGTTGGAAGGGGTGAAATCGGACATAGAGGCCTGCAGCGATGCGGCCGTGCGTGGGCGGTTAGAGCAAATAAAGCGTTTTTATGAAGCAGCCCTGGTCTGTGCCGAGGCTGCCGCCGATTACGGTAAGCGCTGGAGCAAATTCCTCGAGCGCGAGGCTGCTGGGACAGAGAGCGAAGTTCGAAGACAGGAATTGCTGAGATTAGCGGAGATATTTAACAGGGTGCCCGCAGAGCCGGCCGAGACTTTTTACGAGGCGCTGCAAAGCGTTTTTATCACCCATGTCATGCTGCATTACGAGAACTTCCAGCACGGCATCTCTTTCGGACGCATGGACCAGTACCTTTTCCCCTACTATAAGCGCGATATCGAAGCGGGCAGGCTCAACCGTACTCAGGCGGGTGAACTGCTGGGGTGTTTCATAGCTAAAGCGGGCGAGCTGCTGCCGCTTTTCTTCGACCGCGCAACAGAATATTTCAGCGGCCTGTCTTCGGCCTCCGGCATAACTCTGGGAGGGCGTACGGCCGACGGCAGCGACGGCGTTAATGAGCTGTCATTCCTGTTTCTGCAGGCCTATGACCAGGTCAGGCTCAGGCAACCGAACTTCCATGTCAGGATCAATCAGGATACTCCCGTCGAATTCACCGACCTTTGCTGCGAAGTGCTTAAAAAAGGCGGCGGCCTTCCGGCTTTTTTCAATGATGACCAGATACCTGCGGCGCTGGAGAAGTCGGGCATCGATAAAGAGGACGCTGAGGATTATTCCATCGTTGGCTGTGTGGAATGGGGCGTGCCAGGGAAGAGCTTCCCGGCAGCCGGGGCGATTTTTACCAATGTTCCTATAGCCCTGCATCTGGCTTTACATAAAGGTAAGTGTAATGGCCTGCAGTTTGGCCCGCAGACCGGTGATATCAAAGCGATGGGTGACATGGAAGCCGTTGTCGGCGCTTTTAAAATACAGCTTCATAACATGATAAGGCGCGCAACGGAGGGCAACAATGCTATCGAGCAGACACACGCGGCACATCGTCCCACTCTATTTCTATCCACCGTTGTGGAAGGCTGTATAGACAAAGGCATGGAGATCAATGCGGGCGGTGCCAGGTATAACTCCACCGGCTGCCAGGGTGTGGGACTGGCCGATACGGCGGATGCTCTGACTGCTATAGAGCAGCTCGTATTTAATGAGGGGAGGCTGTCTCTGGAAGAATTGGTCAGGGCTGTGGATGACGATTTTGCAGGCCATCCGGAGCTGAATGCGATTATCTCAAACAAGGTACAAAAATACGGCGAAAACGAGGAAAGGTCTAACTACTACGCCCGTTTGGTCTCCGGCATTTTCACTGATCTGGTGACGCGATACAACAACCCGCGCGGAGGGAAATATTACCCGGGATTCTGGTCCATGACTACACATCAGGGTTTCGGTGCGCGTACAGGCGCATTGCCCGGCGGCCGTCGGGCCGGGCAGCCGCTGGCCAACGGGATATCGCCCTGCAACGGCCGTGACAGGAATGGACCGACGGCATCGATGTCATCAACAGCCTGCATAGATAACAGCCTGGTGGCCAATGGCTATGCGCTCAACGAAAAACTGGATCTGGCGCTGATCAAGGATCCTTCGCGCAACCGTCTGGTAGAAGCGTTGATTTTCGGTTTCTTCGCCAGCGGAGGAATGCAGGTGCAGTTCAACGTGGTTGATCCCGCAATACTCATCGATGCTAAGGATCATCCTGACCAGTACCGGGGCCTGGTAGTGCGCGTATCCGGATATTCGGCGTATTTCAACGACCTGACAGAATCGATGAAGGACGAATTGATACAGCGCACCGCGCACGATATCAATTCCTGTCTGTGTTAGGCCTTTATTCAGGTAGGGGAAAATAATTGTCCAGGTCCCTGTTGCGTATCTGGTTCACCGACTTCTCCATCCTGGCAACAAAGTCCCTTGCTTCAGTGCTTTTGCTCACTATCTGCAAAGCAGCCCGGTTGACGTCTTTTTCGGCTGAACTGAGCCTGTGCAAAAACGTATCGAATGATTCCCGGTCCACATATGCTGACTTAACCATATCGCGGTAGGTTTTACCCTCAGACATAATCAGCTTTTGATAATGGTCGATCAGCAGGCGGACCTCCTGCATCTGTTTCAGACGCACCTTCTCCGAATACACGCCTTTCCGGTCGGCGCTCAGGATCGAAGATGTCTTTTTCTCCACCTCTGCCAGGCAATTATCTATTGTCAGGCCGGATTGCAACATATTGCCGGCTGCTTCCAGCGCCAGTTTCTTGGTAAACATGAAATTAAGTGTAAAGGCCTCTTTCGACCGGTGATGTTTGAGCAGATTGATTGCAAAGAGCGGAGGAAGCACGAAATCCCAGACCCCTAAAGCCATTGTGCCGGTTACATCGGTAGCCACTGCTTTAGCCACCTCTCTTTCCTCGGTCAGGATATTTTTTATTTTAGTGTCCAGCACTGTGGGGAGAATATCTCTCAGCACGCCCATAGGCCGCAATATAACATACGTTTTTCGAGCAGGTCAAAGAACAGGCAGCTGATTACGATGCTGTGTTAGAATGCGTTTGGATACACTGATCAGAGGTTAATTCCGATGCAGCCTCGCATTATACAGGTAGAGGTATCGACCAGGTGCCAGCTAAGGTGCTGCTTTTGCCCGCACACGCTGCTTAAAGACAGATGGATCTCACGGGATATAAGTCGCGATGCTTTTACGCAGATTTTGCCGTACCTGGGTAAAGCGGAACTGGTGCACCTGCAGGGATGGGGGGAGCCGCTGCTCCATCCCGAAATCTGGAGCATGGCAAGGGCAATCAAGGAGAGGGGAGGCAGGGTCAGCCTGACCACCAACGGCGTGCTGCTGGATGACGCCGCCGTCCGGCGGATATGCGAGATCGGGTTTGCTTTCATAGCGGTGTCGGTGGCGGGAGCCAGGTCTACTACACACGATTCTCTAAGAGCAGGATCGAGCCTGGCGCAAATCTGCAAGAATATCGCCGGATTAAGCGCGGCCAGGTCTCACCCGGATATTCATCTCGTCATGCAGATGATGAAACCGAACATCGCGGAGTTGCCTGAGCTGGTTGATCTGGCGGCGGAGCTTAAAGCGGACAGGGTGATCGTACCTAATCTTGATTACATACCTGACGCTGAGGCGGAGGCGCTGAAAACGTTCGGCCAGACGTTCGATCCACGTCTATATGACATAGTCAAGGAAGCAGAGATGAGGGGGAAAAAGAGAGGTATCCAGGTACATATTTATCCGTTGGAGCCCCGTGACAATTCACCTGTTTGCAGCGACGATCCGCTGCACAATGTTGTTGTGAGTGTGCGGGGCGAAGTCTCTCCCTGTGTTTACCTCTGTATGCCGGTTGAAGGCATGATTCCTAGGATAATATCATGGCGTGATGAAGGCCCGGTTGACCGCTTTATCTATGGAAATGTGCAGGATGGCTTCGGTAAAGTGCTTGAGAATGCACAGGCAAAGGAGTTCAGGCTGGCGTTCGAACGGCGAATCGAGCACTCGAGATTAAATGCAGCCAAATCAATGGCGTTGCTGACTCTGCCCGGGATACGCGGAGCACGTAGAAATTTACAGGGACAGGAGAAACAGTCCCTGACTGAAGTCCCGGGGACGATGCCGCAGGCGCCGGCACAGTGCCGGGGGTGCTATAAGTTGCAGGGGATATAAGCCTATTGAAACACGTTTATTGCGGGAGGAACCGCTGCCGGTTCCTCCCGCAATATTGGGTCGAATTAATCGGGAAGTATGGGGGGAACGAAAAAGGTGCCGGACCACAGGATCCAGACGATGAGCAGGGTCCACACCACGTTAAATGTCTGCCCGATCCAGTACACAGCCGCCGGTTTGCCGCCGCCGACTGAAAGAAGCTCTTTGAAGTTAGTCTCCAGACCTATGCAGACAAAGCACAGTGCAAAGAACCAGGTGCGGTAGGTTGTCAGCAGGCCGGTGATCGTTGCTGTTGCTTTGGTACCCATGACAGGCTCGATGTAGAAGGAGGCTATTAGAGAGGCGATAATGAATCCGACGATGAATTTAGGGAAGCGGTACCAGATTTCCATGAAAGACGGCCGTTCGCTGACGGATTTTTTATCCAGCCTCAGCGTTGCCCATACCGCCAGGAAGAAAGCCGCAAACCCGATCAAAATATTCTGCGCCATCTTGACCAGAGCGGCCACATCGAGTGAAGCTTTGCTTTTCATCACCTCGCCTGCAGCTACCACTGCGCCGGTATTATCGATGGTGCCGCCCAGCCATGCTCCGGCCATGTTGGTCGGCATGCTGACGGCCTTGGCAATGGGGGGCATTACCACTATCATGATCACTGCGCCAACCAGCAGCCAGGCTATGATGTAGCTGGTTTCTTTGGGATCGCCCTTAACCGCTCCACCAGCGGCTATGGAAGCTGATACACCGCAGATCGAGACACCTGTAGCCATGGTGCTGGAGAAGCGTTCGGCCATCCCGAACCTTCTGCCCAGCCAGTAAGTGAAAAACCATACTGCGGCCACTACCAGCAGGGCCTGCAGCATGCCTACGCCGCCCGCTTTAAGGATAACGGAGAAAAGTATGGTTGCGCCCATGCAGACCAGGCCGATCTTTATATAATATTCGGTTAGTACGGCCGGTTTGAGCCAGCCTGGCATGCCTACTGTATTGCTGATAAGCAGACCGAAGATCAAAGCCCAGATAACATATTCCAAACCCCAGGCATTGATGACGGACTGCTTACCGATGAAAACCGCCAGCCAGGCAAGCGCAAAGATAACGATGAAGGCGGGGACAAAACGCTTGATATCCTTTTTCATAAAGATCAGACCGATCAAACACAGGACGGCCAGTATGACTAACAGGATCAGTGTGTCCCAGATAGTTGCGATGCCTGAAGGGAAAGCTTTATCGATCGTTGCCCATGTGCCGAACTTGGGGCCGGCGGGCAGAATGCCGATCATAGCCAGAATCAGGATGACGAATCCCAGCCAACACGCCCACCAGTCCTCTTTGGTCCATATCGATGACCAATCAATCTTCTGCAACCTCTCACCTCCTTTATTATCGATTAATAGTAGTACTGATTAAAAAAGATGAAACGAATCCTGGGACTGAAAAAAACGGAACAATTGTTAAATATATCACCCCCCTCACCTGATATTGCCCGGTCTTAAGCTCCTTTATACAATATCACTTAATTGCTGTCAACAGCAGTAAACGACAGTTAAGCAATTTGTTTATACTTTAGTCATTATGGGCCAGATCGAAATCCTCATGTTCGTGACCACGCTGGTTGCCCTGCAACTGGCGTTAATTCTGTATATCTGGGGATTCATCTCCATTTATGTTAATAAAAGCCCGCTGGACCTGGCAGTTTCCCGTTATTCCCTGCCTGTTATGTTGGTCGCCTGGCTGGCGCTCACTGTTTCCCTGGTTATGCATGCTATCCAGGCCGGACATATCCCCGCTACAGATATGTTCGAGTTCTCGATGTCTTTCGGCTGGGGTGTGCTGACGGTTGTGCTGATTTTCAGGTGGAGGCAGAGAAACGATATAGTAAGCGCCGCAGGCGCGCTGATAACTCTCGCTATGCTGATCTATGCGTTCACGTTGCCTGTCCAGCATCAGCCGCTCTCCCCGATATTGAACCAGACCTGGCTGCTGCCGCTTCACGTATCCTGCGCTATTATTGCTTACGGTCTATTTGCGCTGGGATTTGCCTGCGCTGCGCTCTTTCTGACAGGACAGAGATATGCGGCTTCCTTCATGCCCTCACCGCTTATTCTCGACAGGCTGGGCTATCGCTCCTCACTGATCGGTTTTTGCTTCCTGACAGTGGTGATAGTCCTCGGCTCCATATGGGCAAAAATCGCCTGGGGCAGCTACTGGTCCTGGGACCCTAAGGAGACCGCCGCGCTGGTGACCTGGTTGATTTACGCACTTTATTTGCTCACGAGGTGGATATTTGGCTGGAGGGACTCACGCAGCGCCTGGTTCCTGGTAGCCGGCTTCCTGGCAGTGCTCCTGACATTTTTCGGCAATTTGTTCTTCGGGGGACTGCACAGTTACGCTGCAATGTGAAATCCGGTAGTTTATGAATGCAACGTTTATTTCAGCGGCACAAGCTTTATTCGGGAGAGTTTAACCAGATAAACGATAAGCGAGATAAGGGCGTATAGCAGGCCCAGAATGATCAGGCCGAATTTACAGGCTGCGCAATACGCAGCTATCTGAGGATACGGGGCCGCCGGGCTGCCGTACATCATAGTGATCAGGGCGTAATTCTCCACGGCGTCGAGTATAGCGGCCAGCCATAAGCCCCAGGCCAACAGCAGTCCGAGATTTCTCCAGCCGCTCCGTGAAACGACGCCGGCGCCCATCACACAGGCCAGGGCTATAGTAGTTGAATATACGGGCATATAAAGGTAATCGAAGCCCAGGTTGAAACAGGCCTGCAGCCTGGCCAGTGTATCCCACGCGCCGATTATCGCCGATGTTTTCTCCACACTTCCGGCCAGCTCGAAATCCACAATGGTCGGTTTGAAGGGGCCGATAAAGCGGAACACGATGGTAATGCCTATGGTCGCAGCCAGCAGCCACAGGAATGCCGGTAACCTCTTGCTACCGGGTATGGAATTTAAAGGATGATACATATCTGCGGCTCAATTATCTACGGCGAGTAATTATTTGTCAAAGAGATGTCGTTCAGCGCTGTCTCTGTCTGACACCCAGCACCACCTTGAGCAGCAGAGTCAGTATTAAACCGCCCATCGACCATACCCCAATAGTTATTAGTGTTTCGAGCAAGGTGGGGGTGTATTCGGTAATGTCTCCCAGAGGTGACGGAATAAAACCCGGCACGATCAGGCCCAGGCCTTTATCGATCCAGATGGAGATGAAAACAGCTGCACAGGCCAACGCAAGTGTGAGCTGATTTTTTCGCATAGAGGGTATGACCATCAGGATAATGGCGGCGCAGGCCAGAATGACCGATGTCCATAGCCATGGTACGAGTCCGTAATGATTGTCCAATCCAAATAGCAGGTACTGGAAGTGTGACACAGCGTCCGGCTCTTGGCTGTAGAAAACCGTGAAGATCTCCAGCAGCAGGAAGAAGACGGTGATGATAATGGCGTACGTGACGATCTTGGCCACCTTGTCCAGGGACTGGTCACCCGGGTCGAAGCCGCCCCACTTCTTCATGGCCAGGGCCAATAATATCAGGAGGGCGGGTCCGGAGGCGAAAGCCGAGGCCAGGAAGCGGGGCGCCAGCAGGGCGGTCAGCCAGAAAGCGCGTGCTGCCAACCCGGCGTATATGAATGCGGTGACGGTGTGAATGCTGATAGCCCAGACTACGGATATGATTGCAACTGGCTTTAACCAGGCCGGCGGAGCGACCTCTTTGTACTCGGCATCCAGCGCCACCCAGCCGAGGATGATGTTGAGCAGCAGGTAGACCGAGAGCACCACAACATCCCAGAAAATAATGGAACCGGGTGAGGGATAAAGAATGATATTAAGTACCCTGGCCGGCTGGCCCAGGTCCACCAGTATGAAAGTAATGGCCACCAGGCAGGCCGCTACGGCCATGAACTCTCCCAGTATAAGTATGCGGCGGAATTCCCGTGTGTTATGCAGATAGTAAGGGATGACAATCATGACGGCGGAGGCGGCTATACCAACGAAGAAGGTAAAGTTGGCAAGGTACAGGCCCCAGGAAACATCCCTGCTCAAACCGGTCACCGCCAGACCGATATTCCACTGCTCGAGATAGGCTGCCAGCCCTGCCGCCATAAGCACGAGCAGGCCGCTCACCAGCAGCCAGTATGTCTTTCCGCCTCTGAAAATGTTCTCAATCAATGTGAAACCTACAGCAAATAATAGACCTGCGGCCGCGTACCCAGCTCGGCCTTGCGCCGCAGGTTGAATTGCGATGAAATCAGGTTGTACAAATCTGTGCCCTGATTCAGGTCTCCGAATTTCAATGCCCCGCTGCTGCAAGCTTCCACGCAGGCAGGCTGCAATCCATCTGATAGTCGCTCCTCGCAGAAGTTGCACTTCTCGACCACGCCTCTGGTACGGGTGGGGTAGCTCTGCTCGATGATATCGATATAAGGGCGCGGATCGCGCCAGTTGAAGCTGCGGGAGCCATAGGGGCATGCCGCCATGCAATAGCGGCAACCGATGCAGCGGTGGTAGTCCATCATAACTATGCCGTCTTCCCTCTTCCAGGTCGCCTGCGTTGGGCACACTTTGACGCAGGGCGGGTTGTCGCAGTGGTTACACAGTACCAGCACCCTGCTGTCCAGCAACGGTTCACTGACAAATCCGTTCTCCTGATCAGGGAAAGCCTGCTTGTAGTCGACCTCCCACAGCCATTTGACCTCCTCTTTGATATTGCCTATGTCGGGGACGTTGTGTACCCGGTGGCACGCGGCAATGCAGTCAACGCAGCCGTCTCCGGCAGTGCAGGCCTTGAGGTCTACAGCCATAGCCAGACGTTTGCCGGAAAACGGTCCGTCGAGAGCCCTGGCCGCAGACGGCTTTGAGATGAAGTCGATGGCAGGTTTGGCAGCTATGGCAAGCAGGCCGAGAGCTGCCAGTTTGAGAAAAGAGCGGCGGTCGATATTCATTTCGTCACCTGCGGCGGCGCACTGGCCGGAGGTATGTTATGGCAATCCCAGCAGTTGGGAGCTGTGCCTGTATAATTATGACAGCGGTCGCAGAAATCGGCCTTGTTGGTGTGGCATTTGAAGCAGGTGCCCGTCAGGTTGATGTCGAATGTGCGGTTGTCACTGGAAATATAAGTGTTATCGCCCTGCCTTACCGACTGGTCCCGCCACTGCTGCATAAGCTGCATGTGATACTCTTTCATATATTGTGCAGATTCCACACACTGGTTCTCGCTGACAGGCAGCACCGGGTCCGGGCTGTAATCAGCCTTTCCGCTGGCAGCCATATACCAGGCGGGGAAGCTGGTCAGACAAAGGAAAATGGCCAGGCCGCCGATTATCTTTCCTTTATCATACACTGTCCCGGCCGCCTTCTGAAGATGTGTTTGCTGTTAGAGTCTCACCCCTCAAATCTGTTTCCCTCTGTTTTTCGCCTTGCATGATGAGTGCGTTGCCAAGCAGTTCATGCACACCGGCCGTTTCCACGCCGGGCACCCAGTATTCCAGTAGAGGCGGGAACGAAGCTTTGTCTATGGCGCAGATGCAGGCCAATAGATTGACGCCGTGTTTTTCTTGCACATACTGTACTGCGTTGGCACGCGGGTAACCGCCGCGTAACCGCACCTCCAGGTTCTCATCGGGTCCAAGGCCGGCTCCGCTGCCGCAGCAGAAAGTGCGCTCCCTGATGGTATTCTCCGGCATCTCGTAAAAATGGTTGCAGGTGTGGTTGATGATATAGCGGGGCTCCTCGAATAGGCCCATGGCCCGAGCCGGGTTACAGGAATCGTGGTAGGTCACTTTCCACTTGTCATTGCGCCCGGGGTCCAGCTTCAGCTTGCCATAGTGTATCAGGTCTGCGGTGAACTCGCAGATATGGACCATTTTAGTCGATCCGGCGTTATCGAATTTAGTACCGGTTACGGGCGAGACCGGCTCCTCGAGAAACGACGGCGGGCCGTTGAAGGTATCCATGTATTGATGTATAACTCTCCACATATGGCCGCATTCTCCTCCCAACACCCATTTTACCTTCAGCCGCTCGGCTTCAGCGTATATTTTTGCGTTAAGGCTTTTGGCCAGCTCGGACGAGTGGAAAAGTCCGAAATTTCCTCCCTCTGAGGCATAGGTGCTGAACGTATAATCCAGCCCGATCTCGTGGAACAGCATGAGGTAGCCCATCAGCGTGTACCAGGCCGGGCTGGCGAAGAAATCGGCTGACGGGGTGACAAAAAGGATCTCGGCGCCTTTTTTATTAATGGGTACATCCACTTCAATGCCGGTGATGGTCTTAATATCATCCTGCGCCGATTCAAGGCTTTGTTTCATGGCATGCGGGGGTATACCCACATGATTGCCCGTACGGAATGAATTGGACGCCGGTCCGACCACCCATTCGGTGGTGCAGCCTACCAGGTTCAGAAGCTCGCGTCCCATCATGGTGATCTCGCACGTATCGATGCCGTAAGGACAGAAGACGGAGCAGCGCCGGCACTCCGAACACTGATAGAAGTAGTAATACCACTCCTTAATGATCTGCTCGTTCAGGTCCCTGGCGCCGGCCAGCTTACCCAGGAGCCTGCCCCCGATGGTGAAATACCGGCGGTATACCGAGCGCAACAATTCAGCCCTCATGACCGGCATGTTTTTGGGATCACCCGACCCGATGAAATAGTGGCACTTATCGGAGCAGGCTCCACAGCGCACGCAAATATCAAGAAATAATTTCCAGGAACGGTATTTGTCCAGACGCTCTTTCATACCGTTTAGAATAATCCGTTTATAGTCCGGGGGCAGTTTCCAGTCAGGATCCAGCGGATTCCACTGGCGTGGATTGGGCAGTTCTAATTGCTCCTGGTTCTTGAGAGGTGCTGCATAGCAGTAGGAACCCTTTGTGAATTCAACGGACGGGTCCATCCAGTTCCGGTGGGGAGGATGGTAATCGATGCTGGCCGTCTCTTCGGGCCTGTTTAACTTATCTGCCATCATTGCTCCCCGCAGCAGTATTTATGTCAACGGGAATACCTGCCTTGATCATGGGCTGTCTGAACTCGTCTTCGTATTCGGTATAAGTATGCACCCTGACCGGGCGGTTCCAGGGATTAACATGCCTCACCCTTCGGCTGTCGTTCTTTAAGCTGCGTGTGGGGCTGAGGAGTATGCCGGCAGCGTGTATCATTTTGCTGAAAGGGAAATAGGCTATTAATGTGCAAACGAGCAGCAGGTGGATATAGAAAGGAAGGCCGATGCCGGCGGGGACCGCCGGTCTGAAAGTGATCACGCTGATCGCCAACTCCTTGACTGCGACAAGGTCTACCTTAAATACGGAGCGCATAAGAATGCCCGAGATCACCACTGCGAGGATAAGAAAAAGGGCCAGGTAATCCGGAGCGAGAGATATATACCTGACCCGTGCAGAGACCAGTCTCCTCACTAATAAATACGATACTGCGGTGAGTATGATGAAATCGGTGATGAAAAGAGCAGGTAGAGCCAACTGCAGAAATCCGTCGATCGTGGCGATCCATATTGATGGTGGGAAGACAGGTTCCGTAAAATAACGCAGGTGACGTATGAGGATTATGAACAGTGACCAGTGGAAGGCCAGTCCACCCAGCCAGAGCCAGCGGCTGCCGCCGTAGATCAGCCGGTGCCTGCCTGCCTGCTGCATATTATTATTGCGGAATAGAGATCGGAAGAGCAGCATCTCCAGCAACATACGCCAGGCCGCAGCCCAGTTATTGGAAGGGCTTTCAATTCTATCGGCTCTGATCCAGGGGAGTGACTTTTCCTGACCGGAAACTGTGGGTATATTGAAGGGGACGGGCGACTGCGCCCAGCGTACAACCCTGTAAATGATACCTGTGAAAAAAGATATCAGTGCCAGATAAGGTATGATGATTGCGAAAACATATTCAGTGCCGTTACCAAACAAAGTCAAGAGCGACAGCAGGACAAGCAATGTTACCACGGCCAGGGGGTAGAGTATTATAGCTGTGCGATTCATGGATTTCGACTTCCCATCAGTCTCATCAGGAACTTCTCGTTGTTCTCGATCTCTTTCCTGCGGATATGCTCAATTCTCTCCTGAGTTTTTGCGTATATCCCCAAAGCCAGGGGGGCAAGACTGTCCACGGTTACCTGTAACTCATCCCATTCATCCCGGAGATTGCGCCTGCTTATCTCCGATTCAAGCTGATCGATTATTGCTGTTTTTAAGCTGTTGATGAAGGATACTGCCTGGACAGTGGTGAAATTCTGCACAGCGCGAATGCGGATGATCCTCTCTATATAGACAGATTGCGTGTGCGCATCCTCACCGCTGATAAGTCCTTCCAGTATATTTTCAGCATTGGTCATGATGGTGTGACCAACAGGGTTGGCGAACATGTCCATCTCATCTTTGAAGAATGCGCCAACATCGTCGGGATAGGTGCCAAGGATTGCCGCGACCCAATTCTTAAGAATGATCGGTTTTTTCTTTTCGAGCAGACTACAGAGTTCCATGATGCCTGAAACCGGTCAATTAAATATCAATCTATTTATAGAATAACCTGTGCTGCGGGATTATTTTTCCTGTGCCGTTTTATAAGCTTTTAGGATCCTGCGATTATAGTGGTTGAGTGTATCGAAGTATGTTTTTCCGCCGTAGTCATAGAAACCTGCCCCGGTTCTCATCCCCAGCTTGCCTGCCTGGTACAATTTTTTCAACTCTTTGATGCGCGGATCATTGTGGGCGTTGGGATCAAAAGAAGTCACCGATTGCCAGATGATATTGAGGCCGAGCAAATCCATGGTCTTGAAAGGACCCATTATCGAATAACGTGGGCCGAGCGCCTCCGTGAGCGCACGGTCAATATCCTCTATAGAGGCGATGCCCTGTCCCATAAAGCCCAGGGCAGTGCTCAATATGGCAAAATTGAAGTTGTTGATTAGGTGTCCGGGTATCATTTTCTTCAGTATCAGGGGACGTTTGCCCGCCTGCTTGAGCAGAGCCAGTGTGAAATCGTAGGTTTTATCGGAAGTCTGCACTCCACGGGCCACTTCAACCAGGGGTATGACATTTGGAGGATTAACGAAGTGCGTTAACATGTACCTTCCCGGCCGTTTTGATCCCTTGGCCAAATCATCGATAGAGAACGTCGAGGTATTGCTGGCGATAACGGCTGAGGGTGGGGCAAGCTTCTCAACCTGCTTGTACAGAGCCCTTTTCAACTCCATGTTTTCCCCGATCGCCTCAACGATGAAACCGGCCTTTTTAAGTCCGTCCGCAAGGTTTGCTGTGACACTGATATTGGATAATGTTGCGGCCGCTTTACGCGCTCCATAAATCCCGGCTTGTTTAAACGCGCTTACACTTGATTCGATGCGTTCTCGTGCCTGCTGTAAGGCTACCTTGTCGATATCAATAATTTTAACCGGGCAACCTGCCTGGGCGAAAACCTGGGCGATGCCGGGACCCATTACTCCAGCACCGATCACAGCAACGTTACACACTATTTTACCTTTGCCTTTCATATTATGGTCCCTCCATGGTAGTAGAGATTATATAAGGTAACAAAATCCCCGCTGCTGCCTGGCGCCAACCGATCCAATTAACCGGGCTAAAGCCTGAACTCTATCTCTTCCAGCTCTTTGTTTTTCGTCTCATAGGGTTTAATTATAAGAATACTCACGGCCGGAATGATCATAATTGCCCCTGTTACCACCCAGAACCATTCCATATTGGGAGATAGTGTTAATAAAACGGCTGCCACTACGGGACCGAGCACGTAAGAGATGCGGGTGATGGTTGTGGTCCATCCCAGGCAGGAGCCCCTTCTATCCGTGGGGAATATCTCAGGGATAAATACTACAATCCATGCGTAGGAAAAACCCATGAAGAAGCCGCCAGAGATAACCGCAATGCGTACCAGTGAATCCGGAAGGAAACCTATAGGTGCCATGGAAATTGCCATGCCCAGGCACCCGATGAACCATGTTACCTTCCTGCCGATCTTATCCAGTAACCAGCCAGCAATAAGGCCGCCGGCTATCGTGCCTAACATGGCCAACAGCAGTACCCCGTAAGTCCACTGCTGCAGGGTTAAACCTTTGATATCCATGAAATAATGTCCTGCCCAGAAAAAGAGAAACTGGTCGAGCAGCCAGCATATCCACATCAGTGCGCCGATAGCAATGTATTTTATATCGCCTTTTGTGATAACTCCCACACCGAAGATATGCTCCTTACGGGTGCCGGCTTTGCGTTCGGCCTTAATCTGTTCGTACCTGGCTGTTTCCTTCATAAAAAACCACAGTACAATGCCGATCATCATCATGACGAACATCACGCCGTACATCCATCTCCAGTCCAATCCCAGCTTATCAACGAGAAGGGACGGTAATAGTGCGCTCAGGGGGATCATACCGATTGTATATACAAGGGCGACCATCTTGCCGCGGTTGGCAGCCTTCGCCTCCTCGCCGATGGGAATGGCCCACATATTGGAGACGGTCGTGAGCATGGCAACAGCGTAAAATGTCATAAACATTAAGAATGACGGTGTGAAATACACTATGCAAATGCACGAAGTTCCCATGAGCAGCATCAGAATGAAAACCGACCACTTCCTGCCGATAATATCGTTCAGCCCGTTAAGCAAGAATACAAGGAAAGTTGGGATCAGGAAAAGTGACTCGGTCCATGAAAATTGGGCGGCGGTTAAATTGTATTCCTTAAGTATATAAGGAAGAGCGGTCATTTTGATCGTGGATATATACCAGTCCATGAGGGCGACGATGGTCATGAGCACGGCTAAGTATGCGATATAGCCGCGGCTTCTGGGCGGAATTACCGGTACTGCTTTACTCTTAGTGCTATCCAAGTTCTAACCTCCGAGCATTAAATTTGAGATGAACTGGCGATCCAGCAATAGGACAGTCAACCGAAGTGAATGCAACTATATTTACACCTCCTGCCCGATATCATTGACCTAAGTAATAATAGACTATTTTGCTTTTACCTGCACTCTTCGGCCATGCAGCCTGTTATTTTCTCGCGAAGGGAGATAAAACCATGGTCGGCGCGCGAGCGTGGATAGGAAAGCTCCACAGTGTAGATCTGCTTAACTGTTCCCGGGCTGCCTGTCATCACCACAATCCGGTTTGAGAGGTAAACCGCCTCTTCTACACTGTGTGTGACGAAGACTACGGCCTTTTTATTATCCTGCCAGATACGTAGTAACTCGTTCTGCATCTGGTTGCGTGTTTGTGCGTCAAGCGAACCGAATGGCTCATCCATCAGCAGCACTTCCGGACTGTTGGCCAGGGCGCGTGCGATGGCCACACGTTGCTTCATGCCTCCGGAAAGCTCAGAAGGGTACTTGTGACTGCTGCCGGACAATCCAACGAGATCGATGCAGTGTTCAGCGATTCGCAGTCGCTCAGAGAGCGGTACTTTGAGAACCTCCGGACCGAAGGCCACATTGTCTCGGACATCCCTCCAGGGGAACAATGCGAAATCCTGAAAGACCAGTCCCCTCTCACGGCCCGGCCCGGTTACCGGGTTCCCATCGAGATAAATAGAGCCTGAACTGGCCTGTTCGAGACCGGCAACGAGCTTGAGCAGCGTGGTCTTACCGCATCCGGAGGGGCCAACCAGGCAGACAAACTCGCCTTGTTCAATTTCCAGGCTGAATTCGCGCAGGGCCATAGTGGATGTGCCCCCTTTTTTCTCGATAAAGGTTTTCGTGACGCGTTCGATGATGAGTTTTTTCCCGCTCATGTCGCCTTCCAGAACAGGATTTTATCCTCGAGATTTTTGAGTCCGATGAACATCAGAAAGCCCACGATACCGATCATCAGCATGCCTGCAACTGTCTTTGATGCTTCCATGGTCGAGTAGTAGTACATTATCATGTAACCCAGTCCGGAGTTGGAACCTGTCAGTTCAGCCGCGACCAGGCACATCCACCCTATCCCGATACCGATGCGCAGGCCTGCCATGATGGAGGGGGCCGCCGACGGCAAACCGACCTTAAACAGTATCTGCCAGGGTCCGGCGCCAAGCGTTTTAGCTACCTCCACCAGCTTGTTGGGCGTGCTCTCCATGCCGAGCACCGTATTGAGCAAAATCGGGAAAAAGGCGCCCAGCCAGATCAGGAAGACCGCAGGCTTGAAACCCAGTCCAAACCACAGCATGGCCAGCGGTATCCAGGCCAGTGGCGGGATAGGGCGCAGCAGCTCTATGATCGGCTCCAGCAGGTCTCGGGCATTTCGCCACCAGCCGATGATGATGCCCAGCAATATTCCCGTCACTCCCGCCAGCGCAAAACCGACCATGACCCTCCAGAGGCTGATTAGTGTATTCCCCATTAATTCGCCGGCCCATGACAATCCGGGAGGACCGGGTGCGACAAACAGCTGTCCGAGGGCGATAATTACGGCAACAGGAGTCGGAAAAAGCTGCGGTATATTGGCCAGGAGGGCTGCCGCTTCCCAGATCACCAGGAACAGGAGGATCGAAATTAGTCGTAAAGGACGCGTGGCCTCACCTCTGAATATATTTGGTATCTACTACCATCTCGACAAACTTATCTAAATCCGGGACATCAGCAGTTGTTATTATCGGCTTGATCGCTCCTGTCTCACCAAGATTAATGATGTCCCCAACAAATTTCTTGACATCGTCCTTATTAAGAGAATAGGTGTATTTTACCCGTTGGAAAGCGTTATCGATAACGGCGGAATCCAGTTTGGTCCATTTGCTGGCAATAGCTTTGGCTTCGTCCGGGTTGGCCGCTATATAATCAATAGCCCTGCGATGCGCACGTATTACCGCAGCTACAACGCTATCCTGAGAACGGATGAAATCACCCCCTGCCACTATCACACAGCAGGGATGACCGGGCCAGATATCCTTTGATTCCACAAGGACTTTACCGTAGCCGCCTACAACAGACTTAGCTACGAAAGGCTCCCATACAAAGTATCCGTCGATGCGTCCGGTCTGCAGGGACTGTGGCATATCCGGGGGTTTAACGGTACCGGGGAAAAGCTCGATGTCGTTGTAACCTAAATCATTATCGGCCAGAAGCATCCCGAACATTACATATTGTATCGATCCCGGCGCAGGCGTTGCTATTTTTTTTGACTTCAGTTCGGAAACGCTGCTTATATCTGTACGGGTCACCAGGCCGGAACCCTCCAGATTGACACCCGATACTATGGCAAGTGGAATCTTGCGGGCAGCCGCCATCACGGCAGGCGCCATTCCGACGTAGCCCATATCGATCTGGCCGGCTGCCAGAGCATCCATCTCTGCAGGCCCTGCCTCAAAGGGACCCACCACCTCGATATCCAGTCCTTCCTCAGTGAAGAATCCTTTGTCCTCGGCCACAAAGAACGGCAACTGGTGCAGATCGCCCAGCAGATAGCCGATACGTATGGAGGGCGGCTTCGCAGGCGCACAGCCCCACAGACCACTGACGGGGAGAAATAACAACGACGCCAGCACAAAACTCATCAGCAGCTTTAATATAAGTTTCATCTACACCACCTGATTCAGCAAATTATATCAGTCGCCAAGGGGTTGATTAAATTATACAATATTTGTATAATTTGTCTAATGCCGGTGATAGAAGAACAGTGGTTTGGACTGAAATTATAGCTGTGATATTATGAAGCCGTCTTTGAATCTGATCAATAGATAAATCAAGATCGATTTTAATTGTTAAGGAGGATAACGGTGAGCAATAAAACAATCCAGGCAGACTATTGGGATAAGAAGATAGACATTGAGGTGCCGGGAGAAACAGTGGTGGGAGAGATCCCCAATCCTCCAGCCTTACAGGACCCCGAAAAAGCCATACGTGATGCTATTGCGAAGCCGGTAGGCGCGCCGCCCCTGTCCGAGCTGGCCCAAAAGGCGCGTAACGGCAAGGTTACCATCGGTTTTGATGACCCATCCCGGCCGGGGAAACCGCGGCAGATGATTATCCCCATTCTGATAGAAGAGCTTCTTAAGGCCGGTGTGAAAGAAGAAAATATATATTTTCTATGCGGTAGCGGCAATCACTGCAAATGGACCGACATTCAGTTGAGGGCTTACCTGGGGCCGGCCATCTATGACAGGTTTGCGCCGCCCGGAAGCGCCTCAAGAATTATCAACCATGATTGCCATGACACAGAGAACCTCGTATATATGGGCACATCTGCTATGGGTGATTATGTGGAGTACAACAGGGCGTTGCAGGATTCCGACCTTTTTATTTATACAGGCACTGTGGTAGTTTCGAACTGGGGTGGTATGACGGGTACCGGCGTGATAATCGGTTTTCCCAGCACGCGCAGTATGACATCAACGCACGGTTTTCCGGTGGTAGGCCATCCTGATTCCTGCCACGGCAACCAGCATACCATGATGTATCGCGCTCACAAGGAAGCGGTCATGGCTCAGATCGAAAAATTCACCGGAAAGCGTGTATTTTATGTGGATGTCGTCCCCACCGCAGGTGGCGCTCCGGCCGGGGTTTTTGCAGGTTATTCGCCTGAGATCAACGAACCTACCTGGAAATTTGCCGAAAGCATCTATCATATGGAGGTGCCGCAGGCCGATGTGCTTATCTACGGTGTACCGCGTTACTCGCTTTACGGTGAGACCAGCAATCCTCTCATAGCGCTGGCTGCGGCGTGCGCCCCCGTACGGATGTGGGTCAATAAACCATTGCTGAGAGAAGGCGGTGTTGTCATCGCGCTGGCTCATTGCGACGGCACTATAGACGAGAGGTCGCACCCGTCTTATTCGGAGATACTCGACCTTTACCGTAACTGCTTCTCAATGCGGGAGCTATCCGTTTATGAAGAGGAGTTCATGTACCGCGAAGACCTCATTTTTAAATACAGGCATGGGCATGCCTACGCGCCCGTGCACGGCTTCTGGCTGATGTATGAGAGCGAGTATGCCCTTAACCAGGCCAATAAGATCATTATGGCGGGTGTGCCGGGCATGGACAATCCGCTGGCTCAGGTACAAGTCAGCGGCACCGGTGGCCCCGGCGCGGTGCGTGATGTAGGCTGCACTCCCGCTCGAGATTTCGGTGAAGCCATGAAAATAGCAGAGAAAGTAGTAGGAAAAAATCCAAGGGTCATGGCCTGTCCGTCCTTCTGGACCAGGATCAGGCCCAGGTTCTACGTTAAATAATATAAAATCAGGAGGCGTAAGATGCGTCTGCAGTCTTATCAGGGCGAAATCAAGGATCACCTTCAATACCTGGGAATCTGGGACAACCTCGTTGCCGGCAAGCTCAAATGCTTTGTCTGCAAGGTCAAGCTGAATGCCGACAACTTCGGATTGGCTTTTAAAAACATCGACAAGCTGGAGACAACCTGCAACAGGCTTGACTGTGTTCGTACAGTCACACATGTGTTGAAGGACTGAACTCCGGTTGACTATTACGCAGGAGAGAAAAGATGACAACTTTTTACGATAACAGAAGGCCCTATGACAATTATGATTCGACTACCAGGGAATGGGACGCTATCTTCATCGGTGGCGGAGCTTCAGGAAGGTTCGGCTCATCCTATTTCCGCGCTATGGGCGGTAACCAACTCACCATCGAGGCGGACAATCACCTGGGTGGAAAGTGCTGCAAGAACGCCTGTGTGCTGCACCATTATCTATATGAGATAGCAGTTGAGCTGGATAAGGCGAGGATCTGGGATAAGAAAGAATACTGGCCCAAGTTCCCCAGGAAAAACGGTAAAGTCGAAATTCTGCCCGTTTTAAGAGATTTCATTATCGGGCGAGAGTATGTCTTCGATTTCATGTTCCATCAGAGCAAGGAGCAACTCAAGCTTCAGTTCTTGCTCAATCAGAGGGCTTCCGTGCTTGATGCGCACACCGTCGCCGTCCAGGGTAAGGGCGAGTTCAAAACAAAGAACATCATCGTAGCGGCGGGCGCCGGCCCCTCGGTGCCGCCTGTGCCCGGAACCAACCTTAAGGGGGTATATACTTATGCAGACTTTCTGGAGCTCGATTACGAGCCCAAAGATGTCGTGGTAGTGGGCGCCTCCAAGAGCGGTCTGCCCTGGGCAGCCTTTTTCAATGCGGTAGGCTGCAACACCACCGTGGTCGAAATGATGCCGGCGCTCAGCCAGTTCCCCATCGATGATGATGTGAGGGATTATACTCTCCGCATGATGAAGATCAGGGGCCTGCCGGTGCTTGACGAGACCACGCTGGTCTCTATAAACGGCAGCGGCTCGGTCAAATCTGTGACGGTCAGGGGAAAAGACGGCGTGGAGAAGGTAATTAAGGCAGATCTTGTCTATCTGGGAACAGGGTGCACGCCGCGTTCAGATATTGTCACTCCGGTCGGTGTGAAAACCGGCCCTAAGAAAGAGATAGTAATTGACAAACACATGGCAACCAACGTGCCCGGGATATACGCCAGCGGCGATATCACGGGCGGAGTCATGGAGATGTGGAAGGCCAGGCAGGGCGGTATGATGGCAGCCAAGAATATCCTCGGCGCTCCCGCAGAGTTTGAGACTGATCTGTTCGCTGACACTTTGCATACCTTCTATGAGACCACCTGGGTTGGCATGACCGAGAAAGAGGCCAAAGAGAAAGTAGGGCAGGTCTTTGTAGCCAGGATGCCCATACAGGGATACAAGAACTGGCTGCCATTGCCCCTGGCTGAAGGAACTATGGAATATGCCCACCAGTGGCCGGACCTGTCCGGGTTCCAGAAGATTATCTATGATGCCAAGACACGTAAATTCCTGGGCGCCCAGCATGTGGGCTATGGGGGAAAGGACTCGTTCCAGTACCTGCTGTACCTGCTGAAGAAAGGTGCGACAATTGATGACATAGCCGACCTCACGGAGCTCTTCATTAATCCCACGCATTTTATTCAGCTCTCCCGCTTGCGCTCGGGTATGAAGAACCTGGTAGACCTGGGTTAGAACTGCGCTTTACATCAGTTTATGCAGCAGCTAATATAGCCCTGATTCAGGCTTGAATAAAACTATGTGCTGGAAACAGCGTAAGCACAAAGGTGGTTGACAGATGATGAAGTTTAAAGACTTTTCCGGGAAAGTTGCCTTTATTACGGGAGGGTCAAGCGGCATAGGCCTGGCCTGTGCGGAGCTGCTGGCCACCCGGGGTGCCGATGTGGCGATCTTTGCACGTGGCCAGCAGCAACTCGATAGTGCCCTTGCGCAAATAGAGCGGAACAGGGTAACACAGAGACAACGTTTTCTGGCGGTCAGGCTCGATGTATCTCAGCACACACAGGTCGAAAATATCCTCAATAAGGCTGTGTCCGATTTCGGCGCCCCGGATATCCTGATAAACAGCGCAGGCGTTTCATTTCCCCAGCGGTTTGAAGATATTCCCTATGCCAGATTCGATGAAATCGTTCATATTAATCTGCACGGTACATGGAATACCATAGCAATACTACTTCCCTATATGAAGAAGCACGGCGGATATATAGTTAATGTGTCCTCTGTTGCGGGTTATATAGGGGTCTATGGCTTAAGCGCCTACAGCGCATCCAAGTTTGCTGTGATAGGCCTATCTGAGGCTCTGAGAAGTGAATTGAAGAGGTTCAATATCTCCGTTTCCGTGCTATGTCCCCCCGATGTCGATACACCGATGCTCGAAAGATCCAAGAAGATTAGACCCGAGGAGACCGCGGCTGTTTCTTCATCCGCTTCCCTCATCAAACCGATTGATGTTGCCAGGGAGGTAGTGGCCGGCATGGGCAGAGGGCAGTTCCTTATCCTGCCGGGTTCCGGCACCAAGTACACGTATTTCATGAAGAGGCTCTTTCCTGGATTGGTGCAATCGGTAATGGACAGCCAGATAAAGAAAGTCACGCAACGAGCTTGATGCGGCCGCCGTTAACCTGATAAAGACCTATTCGCCAAGGCGGATGATGTTTGCGGCGTTGATGCCAACCGTGCATCCGCGCGTATCGAATATCAGCTTTGCTTCCTTTGCTATCGATTTCAGGTCATAGCAACTATGATCGGTCACGATTAGTACGCAATCATAATTGCCGAATACTTTTTTTGTGAGTTTGATCGAGCGGAGCTTATGGTTGCCCTCCCTGAAATCGGGGATGTAAGGATCATGGTAGTGCACCGCAGCTTTCTTCTCGATCAACAGTTCGATAACCCTTAATGCTGGTGACTCTCTGACGTCCTCGATGTCTTTCTTGTAGGCCACACCCAGTATAAGAATTTTTGACCCTTTCAGGCTTTTACTTCTTGTGTTGAGCGCAGCCACGGTTTGCTCGACAATGTACTCAGGCATCGTTTCATTGATTTCGGCAGCCAGCTCGATGAACCTTGTATGGAAAAAATACTCCCTGGCTTTGCTGGCGAGATAGTACGGATCAAGAGGAATGCAATGCCCGCCCACACCGGGACCCGGATAGAACGGCATATATCCAAAGGGTTTTGTGGAAGCGGACTTGATGACCTCCCACACATTAATCTTCATCTTTTCGCAGAGTTTGGCGAGCTCGTTTACCAGAGCGATATTCACACTGCGGAATACATTCTCGAAGACCTTGTCCATCTCGGCTACTTCCGGCGTGGATACTTCGAGCACCCTGTCTGAAACATGCCGGTAGAGCAACGCGGCGAGCTTCGTGGATGTGGGTTCCATACCACCGACTATCTTGGGCGTGTTTTTGATTGTAAATTTCCGGCTGCCCGGATCGATACGTTCGGGTGAAAAGGTCAGGAAATAATCTACGCCCACTTTAAGCCCGGTGGATTCCAATATCGGCAGCACAATCTCCCGCGTGGTGCCCGGGTAGGTAGTGCTCTCCAGAATAACCAGATGCCCCAGCCTCAGAAAACGTGCGATATCGTTGGTGGCGCTGACGATATAGGTCAGATCAGGCTCCTTGGTTTTAGTAAGCGGGGTGGGAACACAGATAATGATAGTATCTACTCTGCGCAGCGCCGATTGGCTGGTGGTTGCCTTTAATCTTCCTTTGGCAACAGCCTTTTTAAGGCGTGCAGATTCTATATCCAGCAGGTAAGATATGCCCCGTGTAATCTTATTAACCCGTCCCTTATCGGCGTCAACGCCGGTTACATTGAATCCTGCTTCGGCAAAGGCCAGCGCCAGGGGCAATCCCACGTATCCCAAACCTACAACCCCGATGTCAGCTGATTTATCCCGGATCCTGCTTTCCAGATTTCTCAGATCGTTAACGGTTAATTCTGCCCTTGCCATTTTTCCCTCACAGATATTTATTAATTTACCAATCAATCAGATTATGCATAGTTTAACTGTGAGATGAAACCGTGTCAAAATGTGATCAGTGTGGTCGTGTTATGATTGTCGCATCGTAAGTCGCAGGAGCTTTTTCGGGCTGCTGCGATTGACATATTGATGATTTTAGTTATAATGGAAGCTGATTGCGTATGCAGCAACAGGGACAACAAAAGAACAAGTATCTATACGTTCTATCTGATATCTCCGATATCGTATCCAGTTCGTTGTCGGAAAGGGAGGTACTGGACGGTGTGCTCTGGGAGCTCGGGAATGTAATTGATCTTGATGTCTGCTGGGTACAAAAGTACAGCCCGGGTAATAAAACTCTGACGCTGGTATTGCACCACGGTTTACCGGATCAACTTGTCAAGGAACTGGAGGCAATGACCGTGGGCAATGACATCATCGGAGTAGTGGCTCAGACACGCAAACCGCTATTTTGCAACGATATGGCGAACGATGCCAACTACCGCTGGGAATCAGCCGTACAAAGCGGGCTCCTGTCGTTTATCGCCTCCCCGATAATCTCGGGGGGACAACTGCTGGGGATTATCGGCGGATTATCTGCCAAGGCAGATATCTTTACGGTCAATGAACTCAAATTAATGGCAGCCGTCAGTGCCAGCATATCGGAGGTTTGTCGTAAAGTTTCGAGCGGGCCTGTTGATAACGAGGCTGCCAAACAACAAGATGAGATTACACATACACATCTGTTTTTAAGCGCTTTGAGCCACGAGTTGAAGACGCCTCTTACCGCCATCATAGCTTCCACAGGCCTGTTGATTGAGGAATTGGACAGGCGGCACGAGACGGTTTTGCTTAAACTGGCCGAGAATATTTCGCGTAGCGCATCGAGCCTGCAAAACCGCCTGAACGAATTGATCAACCTGTCTAAAAATAAGGATGAATCATACGGTATTGCAAAGAAGGACTTCGACTTCTCGATGCTGGCTGCTGAGGTCGCTGACCAGGTATTGTCACTGGCCAGGCAGAAAAAGCAGACGCTCAGTTTGGAAGTGGAACCTTACATTAAGATCAATGCTGACGATCAGCGTATTGAACAGGTGTTGTTGAATCTTTTATCCAATGCAATTAAATTTACACCGGAAGGCGGACAGATCTTTCTCAGGGCAGCCAAGGATGGGAACAGGTTGGTGATCAACGTGCAGGACACGGGACCGGGCATTCCCAATGAAGAGAAACGGAAGCTGTTCATCCCTTATTATCATCCGTCTTCTGATAGGTCGGGAATACCCGGATTGGGATTGGGGCTGGCCATCAGCAAGCAAATTGTGGAGTTACATGGGGGTGCAATCTGGGTGCAGAGCGATGTCGGCAAAGGTAGCACCTTCTCTTTCTCGTTGCCGATACATGAAAAATAAGGTGGAGTAATAGTCGTATGCCGGGACAATTGAAAATCCTGCTCATAGAGGATAACGCCGATATCAGGGAAGTAACCAATCTGATATTCGAGATGCACATGCCCGAAGTCAAGATAATACCGGCCGTAAAGGGTGCAGAGGGACTCGCATTGATGAAGTCTGAATCACCCGCTATGATCATTCTGGACCTCGGGTTACCTGACATGGACGGTATGAAGGTTCTGAAGGAGATACGCAGCTACAGCGATATACCCATCGTTATACTCACGATAAGGGGTGACGAGACGGATAAAGTGAGGGGTCTGGAGATGGGTGCGGATGATTATATTGTGAAGCCTTTTAATCATAACGAGCTTCTCGCTCGCGTGAAGGCTGTATTCAGGCACCGTGGCAAAAGAGAGGCCCCTAAAAAGAGCGTGGAAGTTAAAGCTGCACCGGCGACCGAAGCCAGGAGTGTGCCTGCAGCAAAGAGAATCAGGATGAACGTATCAGCAGGCACGGTTCAGAAGAACGGGGAACAGGTTAAACTCTCGACCACCGAATTAAACCTTCTTAAATATCTTGTCTCGCATGAAGGCAAGACGATATCGGGGGACGACATACTCACCAAGGTCTGGGGTATAGAATATGTGGATTGCACATCAAATCTGCAGCAATATATACGCCACCTGCGTGAAAAATTGGAAGAAAATCCCGATAGCCCGCAAATAATTATCCAGGAAGAAAACGGATATAAAATCGCCCGGAATGCGGTCGAGTATATATAAAGCAAAGGAAAAAAATACGAACATTATAAGCGTGAGGGACTGGATATGAGTCAAATTCTCTTTCTTTCAAGCGATCCCGTCTTAAAAGAGAAAAACGTCGAGATCCTGCAGCAGAGCGGCCTTGATGCAAACGGGACATCGGGGTGTCTTGACGGTCTGGTAATGATGGATAAAACCAACTACGATGTCGTAATAATTGACGATGAGCTGTCGGATGTCAGCGGCTATGAAGCGTGCCTCAAGATAAGGCAGCAGCATGGCGCCTTGATCGTTCTTCTCGGGACTATCCCGGACTCGGATGCATGGTCTCGTGTAGAGGAGCTGGGTTTTGATCTTTATCTGCGCAAACCCATCAGCCCGCGGGAGTTGCTGGCACGTACCAAAGCGCTGCTGAGACGGCCCGGCACGGAAGGAGTTACGGAAGATGCAGCCGCAAAGCCGGCGGCCGCTGCCCCGAAAGAAGCTATTAAACCACCTTCCAGGTCAATACCCGTGCAGAGAGAAGCGGCTGCTCCAGCGCGTGCCCCGGAGCCTGCTTCCCCGGGACAGGAAAGGATTATTATCAGATCCCGGCCCGAACCTCAGCAGTACGAAGCTTCTCCGCCAACCCAGGTGCCGCCTGTACAGCAACCATATGTACCGCCGGCCCCGCCTGTGCCTTCGACGCCGGTAAGCCCGGCGCCCGAGCCACCGGTGGTAGTAGTTCCCAGGCCGGCAGCGCCTCAGATGCAGCAGCAACCGCCTGTAGTAGTACCTCCGCTTGGGCGCGATATCAAAAAGCCGAGCTCCCCCGTCATAGTTAATCCTCCCGCACAGCAGTCTGCCTACGTGGCCAAGGCACAGCCATCTCAAGAGGATGCCGGCGCGGCAATTCTCGAGGATGCGAGGGTTATCAAACTGGTTGATGCGCTGGTAAGCGGTAAAATTCCCGATATCAATCCGGTTGTCGATTTCAGCTACAAAATGGGATACGCATACCCGTCCGTTAGCAGCCTGATCGATACCTCAGAGGGAGACACGATAAACATACTTGAGTCTCTATCCAATGAGGGAATACTGATCAAACAACCGTATGAAAAGTTTTATGTCGATCCCGACGGATTGTTTCAGCTGGTTCCCATTGAAAGGTGCCCGCGCTGTGACTCCTCCAATATCATCAAAGGGCAACTCGTAGAGCATTTTTCCTGCGGATACGTGGGACTTGATAAGGATTTCAAGCAGGACAGCAGGTACGTCTGCCCCAAGTGTCGAAAGGATTTGAGATTGATCGGCACCGATTATCGCAATGTCGGCATACACTACAGGTGCCAGGATTGTAGCGAGGTATTTACGGTCCCGGTCGTCAAATGGCGCAATATGAAAACGCGTAAAGTTTGGAGCTCTGAGGATCTGAAAGAAGTCGAGGCTTCTTCGTACCAGTTCAGCCCCGATAAGAAGGGATGGCTGGAATTCCAGCTGAAACCGAAAACACAGCTTGTCGATTTCCTGAAGCAACGGGGATATCAGGTTCATGAGCTGGCTCAGCTGACGGGCCGTTCCGGCGCAGTGCATACCGTGGATGTACTTGCTATCAGGGACGATATTATCACCAAGGTCAATCTCGGTATAGGTATCCTGGTGGCCCCATCGGGGGAACCGGAGGTCGGGCTTGAATCTCTCTTCAGATTCGATACAAGGGCCTATGATATCGGCATTAACTACAAAGTGGTAATAGCGATCCCCAAGCTCGGCCAGGAAGCATTGAATTTCGCCGGCCGTCAGATGATCAGGGCGTTTGAAGCAAAGACCCTGGCAACGGTGGTTGCGGATATCACGCATCTTGACCGCTCCAATATAGGAATGCAGAGCAGGGTGGAGGCGGGAGTAAACCATTCCGGTTCGGCAGCGGCCAACGCGAGGGGAATCATTGTCAGATTCCTCCGCAATAAGGGCTACGAAGTATATGAGCGGGCCCTGATCCTCGGTAAATCAGGCATCGAGCATATATTCGACATATTCGCCAGGCGTGACGATAAGATAGTGGTACCCACTATTGCGATCGGCATCGGCAACGAGGCCGGTCAGGTATGTGGACTGGATGAATTGTCCAAGTTCGACGCCGCAGCTTTCGATGCAGGTATTCGCAACAAAGTATTCCTGGCGCTGTCGGATATATCAACACAGGCAAAACAATTTGCCATGCAGCAAAAAATTGATATTATTGAGCAGCAGGACCTGAGAAAACTGACGTGATTGTCTTGAATAATTCAGTCGGTATACTCTGTGCATCAGGGCCGATAATCGCTGAGTGAAATGAGAAATATAGCTGTTTTTGTCGTCGCTATCCTTTTTCTGACATTGCTGATGGGTATATTCTACTTTATGCCCGTCGAGTCGGTTTGGATTGCGCTGGGCGCATTAGCCGTCATCATTATATTTCATTTTCTGTCCAGGGCGCTTAAAGGAAAACAGACCCGTGAGTCCAAGCCAAGCCAGTGGCAGAATCTCACGTCGTTGCTTGTGATATTTGTCATTATCTTCATTATCTTCGTGGTAACGCTCTGGGATGTGGTCCCTTCGGCCCTGATATATGTGCTCATGGTTTCTTTAGTATTTACCATGCTGATCAATTTCCTCACCGTGCCTCTGGCGATTTTCCACAAAATAAAACAGAAAAAAGAGGTATTCCAGCCAAGCTCCTATAAGCCGAGAGTCAGTATCATTGTACCTGCATTCAATGAGGAAAAAGTACTGGCAAGGACACTGGAAACACTGATCGAGGCCGATTATCCCAATAAAGAGATCATCGTGGTTGATGATGGTTCCAAAGACAATACTTATTCTGTGGCCACCGAGTTCAGCCATCGCGGTGTTAAAGTGGTCCGGCGTCTTAACGGCGGAAAATTCGCTGCGCTGAATACGGGCATTGCCATATGCTCGGGTGAAATAGTGATGACCGTGGATGCCGACAGTATGATTGCACGCGGCGCCATAAACGAGATGGTCAGGGGCTTTGAGGATCCTCAGGTGGCGGGCGTGGCCGGAAATTTAAAGGTTTTTAACCGCAATAATCTACTTACAAAGCTGCAAGCGTTGGAGTATATCGTCCAGATACAGATCGTGAGGAGGGCTTTTGAGAATTTCGGCTCCCTGACCGTAGCGTCCGGTGCTTTCAGCGCTTTTCGTAAGTCGGCCCTTGAGGAAGCGGGATACTATGATCCCGACTATCTGCTTGAGGATTTCGATATAACCATCAAGATGCTTAAAGCGCATCAGATCCTTCATGGCAGCAACGAAGCTGTCTGTTACACAGAGGCGCCGGAGACTATCAAGGATGTTTACCGACAGCGTCTGAGCTGGTTCCGCGGCGATTTTCAAAATTTCTGGAAACATCGAGACGCCTTTTTTAATCCCAGGTTTGGAATTATGAACAAGCTGACGTTTCCCTATATGCTGTTATCCATGACACTGGTGCCGCTGGCCAGCCTGGTCGTTATGGTAACGTCGGTCATAATGATAATAGACGGCGAATGGATGACACTGGTAATGGCCTTTGCGCTCTTTGCCGTGTTGCAGTTGCTGCTATCCATAATTGCTATACTGGTGGCAGAAGATGATCTCAAGTTGGCACTGTATTCACCTTTCTTCATCATCGGATACAAACAGTTCCTGGATTTCACTATGATCAAGGCTCTGTTAGATATAATCGTGGCCGGGGGTACTTATCTCAAACGTGAGAGGGTCACCAGGATCGGTGATGCTCCGCGCAGCCAGCAATCAGCACCCGCTGAGGTGCTGATTGAACTACAGGCCAAGCCGTCCAAAGCGTCGAAGGCCGATAGCTAAATAACCCCGGTCATCCGGTTCAGCTATTGTCGCTGATAAATAATTATTCAAGATAAAAATAATGAGTGATATCCTTAAGAAATACAGCGGACTGAGGGTCCTTGTGACAGGGGGAGCAGGATTTATCGGATCGCACCTTGTGGAAAAACTAATCGACCTTGGCGCCAGTGTAACTGTGATCGATACCATGTTGTGCGGCAACAAGATAGAGCTCCGCAAGGAGGGCAAGAACCTGTCAGTACACCGGCTGGATGTCACAGATACCCGGGCTATTGCTCCGTTATTTAAGGGCCAGGATATGGTTTTCCACCTTGCAGCTGTTGTGGGAGTGGAGGAAACGCAGGATGAGCCGGTCAATCTTCTCAATGTTGAAGTAGTAGGCACTTCCAATGTGATTTCTCTGGCGGCCAGGAACAAGATCAAACGCTTTGTCTTTGCTTCTTCTTCGGAGGTCTACGGCGATTCCGTTAAACCCATGGTGGAAGAGGGGCCGTTCAATCCCAAATCCACCTATGCCTTAACCAAGTTGATAGGCGAACATTTCTGCATAGCGTACTATCAGAAATTCGGTCTCAAGTACACAGCTTTACGTTATTTTAATGCATACGGGCCGCGTCAGGACGACCGTTTTGTATTGTCCCGTTTTATTAGCAGGGCTTTGGCGGGACAGGAGATCATTATCTACGGCGATGGGAACCAGACGCGTGATTTTACATATATCGGAGATACCATTCATATGACGCTGCTGGCCGGTATCATGGATGAAGGCATCAACCAGGTGTTGAACTTCGGCACAGGAAAAGATGTGTCGATTAATGTGCTGGCTGATATGGTTCTGGCCTCCCTCGATCTGAGAGATAAGGTAAAGACAAAGTATGTTGATTACGACCGCCGCAGGTCCTTGGAAATCGAGGTATTTAACCGCATAGCAGACACAACTAAAGCTGAGACGCTGCTTGCATATAAACCGCTGACAGGCCTGGAATCAGGTATGCAGAAATGCATAGCCTGGTATAAAAATCGGAAGAAGCAACGGCTGTAATACTGATTCGGGCTATTTATCGCCCGTTTGGTAACGGTACCACTGCTCGAAGGTCATTATCGTCGCAAATGACTTGAACCATTTGATCAGCGTATCCACTTTTTCAAGCTTGGCCATGTCCGGCTTGCCGTATTTATCCACAAAACAATCGGGATGTAACCCTATGGCGGCCACTCCCAGCGTATTCATAGTTGTGCAGATTGAGATCCCGTAGTCGTTATACTCCATCGATTCGCCATAGGCGTCTACATAGATGCAGTAATCCTTTTGTTTCATAGGCTTATCCAGATCGATCACATTGGTCCACTGGCAGTTGTACCAGATGCACATGTCGGATGCTGTGGGGATGCGGTACATGCCTTTTTCCAGATCTATTTGACAGTTGTAGTCAACAGGCTTCAGGGATGGGCATGGTTCAACCGATTTGTGTACCGAGAACACTTTGTATCCGGCGTCCTGTATCGCTTTATATCCGAGTTCGTCGTAATAATCTGTCGGGACGGTGAAAGATACGGGATTGATGCCGAAATATTTCAAGAATTTGCATCGTGCCTGTATCAGTTTGTATTTCAGTTCCTCATAGGTAACCTTGGCTTTTTCGGCCTCTGCCTTGGCGGCATACACATTAATGCACGGATTTTCATCAAGATGCTTCAGGTAATTCTGCTTGATATCCAGTTGATAATAGGTCCAGTCATAGCCATGAACACTGATGCCAACCACGTTGTCATCGACGTATTGTTTCAGCCAGGGGATCTCATATGATTCGGTACCGTCCACGCTGGAGACGACTCCGCAGTCCAGCGGCACGCCGTTTCGCTCAAAGACCTTGATTATTTCGTGCACCACATCTTCCCGGTAACCTCTGGCAACATCGTCCAGCCTGAAAATGATAATGGGTCCACCGTGGTAAGGGGGAAGAGGCCGCTTTAAGCCCTGGGAATCCAGCGGACAGCTAATGATATACTCGTACCAGTTCTCCAGCGTGGTAACCTCTCCAAGACCCTGGCAGGACTTAACGAGCGCTGACAACTGCAGTAATTTTGCAGGATCAGGTTTGTTATTTAAGTCCAGCACCGAAGCGACGGGTAATTCGATGACGGCCACGCCGAGAGAGTTGATGCTCTGTTTAACCGCACCGTACAGCACGGTGGAGTTATCGAACTTCTGGGAAAGGTCGACTTTGCCAACAACGGGCAGACGGTAAAGCCCTCCGGTATCCACCTGTCCCGACCAGTTCACCGGTTTGATTGAAGGTTTGAGGGCATCTGAATCGCTGTAAGCGATAACCTTGAAGCCGCTGTCCTGTAGAGCCCTGTAGTTGGCCTCATTAATAGCCGCTGTCGGCAGTAAGCAGGAAAAAACCGCCGAACCGAATATGTATTTAATCTGATCGCGAGTCAATACAAGGTTAGCTGTGAATGTTTTGTATTCGTCACCGGTCAGCGAGGTCTGAGGCTTCAGCCAGCTAACGTAATGGCCATCTACGCTGGTATCGAGGATACCGGCATCAGAAAAATAGGTCAGTTCCCGGGTGCTTTCGTTCAGGCCGAAATTCTTTTCAGGGGGTTTCACGGCGACATCAAGGGATGCATCGTTTTCCGCGAAGACCCGGATAATCTCCTGCACAGCCTCAATGTATTTGTCATCATCGATCTGATTGAGAACGAAAATGACGGCGCTGCCGCCTTCGAAGGGAGATGTTTGCAGTTTTCTCGTATGTGCCGCCGGGATCGACTGTGAAGCAGCCGGTATCACGTCAGGCGTGGCGGGAGAGGCAGTACAGCCGATAGAAAAAAGCAAAGCCAGACATAAAATGAGGTTGACCAACCGTGCTGCCGGTGAGTTCATGTTGTTATCATAAGACCTAAATATGTTATAAGTCAAAGTGTGGCGTAGAGCGCTCTGGCGGCCTCGATAAGCTTGGGATCAGTTGTGTATTGAAGGCAGAGTTCGATGTCGGATTTCGCCTGCTCGTAATCATGCAGGTTCTTATGTATTATGGCCCGGGTAAAATAAGCCCAGGCAAAGTCATATTGAAGCCGGATGGCCTCGTTTATATCCGACAGCGCTTTATCGAACATGCCCTTGCCGTTGTAAGCCCAGGCACGGTTTGCCCAGGCCGCCGCCAGCTTGGGGTTTTTGGATATGGCTACGTCACAGTCCTCTATGGCCAGGTCCCAAAGGCGGAGATTATTAAAGGCCCAGGCGCGCGTGATGTCAGGCAGTGCAAATTCTGAGCTCAGGTCCATCGCTTTGGTAGCATCGGCAATAGCAAGGCGGTACTCTTCCTTTAAAATATATCCGCGTGCTCTCATGTTATAAGCCAGGGCGGATTTGGGATTCAATTCAATGGCCTTGTTGCAGTCATCCATGCCCATCTGCCACCAGTCTTTAGAAAGATCATATGGATATTTCTCGAAGTAGGCCCAGGCGCGTTGAACATATGCTCCCGGCAGGTTGGGATTAAGCTTGATGGCGGTATCGCAGTCAGCTATTGCGAGATCGAAATTACCTCTGGCTGTCTGTGCCCAGGAACGGTTCACGTAAGCCGTGGCAATCCTGGGATCCAGACTGATCGCCGTGTTGCAGTCCTCAATAGCCTTTTCATAAACAGCGGTCTGGTTGTACACCCAGGCGCGGTTGACATATGCCAGCGGCAGCGTGGGATCGAGCTCAATAGCTTTGTTGCAGTCAGCCATCGCATTTTCGTAGTTGCCCATCTCATTGTGGTTCATGGCCCTGAATATATAGGCCATGGCCCTGGTCGGCTCGGCGGCGATACCATCGGTACAGGCCAGTATCGATTCCTTGAACTTGCCCAGGCCGTAGAGCGCCCAGCCCTTATTGATGTAGCCCAGGGCAGTCTTGGGGCTCAGCTCAATAGCCTTCAGTGAATCAGCCAATGCCAGTTGATATTGGCCTTTTTCATTATAGGCGGAGGCGCGCGTGGTATAGGCTAATGCGATGTTGCTCTTCTTGTTTATTGCCCTGGTGCAATCCGCGATAGCCAGATCATATTCGCCTATCTGGTTGTAGGTCAGCGCCCTGTTGATGTAAAAGAAGGGCTGATTGGAATCCATGCTGATAGCCTTGGTATACTCTTCGATTGCCTTATCCCACTGCTTCTGGCTGTATAATTCATTTCCCGCCTTATAATGATCGGTGGCACGTTCAAAGATAAAGCAGGACAGGGAGAGCGTTGAGATACAGATTAAAAGTACGATAACGGCTATTCTGTTCCACATGCTAATCATAAGCCTTATCCAACATCCTATATATCGATATGGTCTGGTAGAAAACTACTTGGAGACCTTCCACTTCCACTTAAGTTCCGGCAATTGCAGGCAATCTATACTGGTGACATAAATCACCTGTTCTGAGGGTGATATGGTACTCGCTACCACTTTGCCGCTGACGGTAACCTCCGTCATAATCCATTCGCTGTGTTTGTTGATGATACGTCCCTGGTGCCAGCAATTATATATATCGCTCTCGGCATATTTATTCCGATCGAGTATTGTCCATTCAACATATTTATTTGGATAGTGGCTCCAGCCTTCGTATATCGGTTCGGCCGTAACATTTTCAGAGCTGCCGGCGGGCCATACGATCTCTCCGTCTATTGTCTTGACGATTACAAGAAATTTTTGAGATACCTCATAACATCCGTCGGACGCTCTCAATGTATACAGCGTGGTTGCTTTCGGTGTCACGATGATACTGTCGCTGTCCACGCTGATACTTCCAATGCCTGGATCGATGGAAAGAGAAGTAGCGGCGACCGTTTTCCAGGAAAGGACTGTCTGCTCGCCCAGTATTATAGTTTTAGGTTGAGCAACGAAAGACGAGATGTCAAGTATAACACAGGTAGCGCTGTTGTCGACGACCGGAGGATTAGCTGGATTGTCTACCGGTTGCGGTAATTCATCCACCGTGCAGGAGGCACCTATCAACATCAACGTAAGTATAAGTATCGATATTGCCGGTGAGATGTGCCGCCGTTCCAGCTCAAACAACATAGCTAATTATACATATCCCAATATATTAGCTCCATTATAACGCCCCTTCATTGTTTTGGGAATATGGTGGTGTTATTCTTTGAATAATAAATCAAATCATGCCAAAATAATCAGGCTTACATTGATGATACAGAGCAGGATTTAAAAGGTAATTAATGTCGAATGATAAAGTAACAAAGCCGGCTGACCATAGTAAGGCCAAGGAAAAATCCATCCTTTTGGGCCTGCTGCTGGGGATATTCGGGCTTATCACCGGTGTAATTGCCGCAGTAATAGCCAATTCACTGACTCTTGAATCGGAAATCCTCAAGAATATCGGGCTGGTTACCGCGGTATTTCTGTCTTATCTGAGCATCCGGAAAGTCAACCGGGGCCGAACCGAGGGTTACAACTATGGGTACGGCAAGCTGGAAAGTTTTTCGGGCTTGATTGTGGCTGTGGTTCTGGTCATATCACTCATAATCGTTATCGGGCATACCGTGGAGAGGTTTCAGCATCCGGAGGAGCTGCATGCGGGTGGACTGGACCTTGCTATTGTATTTTCAGCTATCGCCCTGCTGACCAGCGCCTGGCTATGGCGGCACGATTATCACCTGGCGAAGGAGGAATACTCGCCCGTTCTGGAGTCGCTATGGCGCATGTACCGTTTTAAGACAATTGCTTCCGTATTAGTAATAATCTCGCTGGCACTGAGCGCTATATTCAGCGATCAGCCGTGGGCCAGCTATGTGGACCCTATCGGCTCCGTCATCATCGGGCTTTTCATCGTCCAATCCATATACAACATCAGCACCATGTCTGTCTACGATCTGCTGGATCGTGCCCTGGAAGAGTCGCTCCAGATCATTATACTCAGGGAACTGGCACGCTATTTCGATGAATACGAAGCTATTCACGGGATACGTTCAAGACGTTCAGGAGCCAATGTTTACGTCGAGATCTTTTTGGAGTTCGACGGCGAAAGAAAGATGTCCGAGGTTCAGAAGGTGATCGACTCCATCAAATCCAGTCTGGAAAGCAAGATCAGCGGCAGCCAAATTGTTATCTCACCCGCAACAGCGGCAGTAGCATAAATAATCGGGTTACAGGCAAATAATCATGGACGATCAACAACGGGCAGCAGGCATGAATGGAGATACGCTTATCCTGGAGAGCGCAGTACTCAAAGACATACCGGTGATTGTAGATTTTGTGGTTAACTGGTTACAGCAGCGAAAGTTGGACAAATATGTATTTGCCTTCGAGACAGCGGTTGATGAAGCAAGCACCAACGTGGTCAAGCATGCTTACGGCGGCAGGGGTGGTTTTTTCCAGATTTCATGTGCTCTAAACGGCCCCGATATCATTATTACCATCAGGGATCGAGGTAAGAAATTTGATCCTGCGTCCGTCCCGTTGCCGGAGGTGGGCAGCGCGCTTGAGGACCGTAAAGCGGGTGGCCTGGGCATATATATGATGAAAAAGATGATGGACCGGGTTGACTACAGTTACAGCGAGGGAGAAGGTAACCGCCTGCTGCTGGTAAAGAGGACTTCCGAGTAAGCCGTTATATCGGCAGCCTGCTTATCCGATGATGATGTCCTTCAACAAGCGCTTGGGCACATGATGTACAGCCTGGCTGTCTCGCCAGTATTTCGACTCTCCGTTCTGATCCAGCGGGTCGACCACGACCTGCTCCTTTGGTTTCCCGATGGCGATAACCAGCAGTATCTCATAACGTGGGCTGATATTTAGAGCTTTTGCCAGGTCGGCCTTGCGTATCGTGGCAATCATGCAGCCACCCAACCCTCTTTCCGTGGCGCCAAGCAGGATACTCTGTGCGGCGATCCCGTGGTCCCATACCACATTTTTGCTGATCTCCGTATCTCCCAGCATGATAATATACGCCGAAGGCTTTTCCCCCTCGGGGGGCCCACCCCAGTCCTTGAGGTAGGCTGCCCATCCGATGTTTGCGAAAATGGCGGCATTCCCGGCCGCATCGTTGGATAAAATATACTTGAGAGGCTGCAGGTTCATAGCGGAGGCTGACATCCTGCCAAGGTCAACAAGCTCCTTCAGAGTGTCAAGGGAGACCGCTGTGTCTTGAAAAAAGCGGCGGTAGCTGCGGTTTTTATAAACGAGCTCTTTGATAGTCATATTTCATCGTCCTTTTATAAAGCTGTGTGTAACCGGCGCCGACCCGGACAGTATGGCTAAGTATTCAAGCGTGTTTCAGGGCTACGCCCTCAAGCACGTTGGCGACATCCTCACACATATCGGTGGCGCTCTCCATATGCTCGTATATTTCGCGCCACTTAATGATATCCGTGATATCATTTGAATCCTCAAACAACTCCTTGAGCGCCGTGCGGTAGATCTTGTCCGCCACGTTTTCCAGCCTGTTTATCTCCACGCAGCTGTTCAGGATTTTCTCAAGGTTGGCGTTATGGCGCCTGAGGCTGGGCATCACATTTTCCACCTCGGTAGTTATCTGGACCAGGATATCTGCGAGCTCACGCGCCCGTTTGCCGGGTTCCCTGACTTTATATAGAACCATGGTGTCGGCAGTCGCCTGGATGAGGTCGGTGACATCGTCCAGAGAGTGCGCCAGCATACCGATATCCTCCCTGTCGAAAGGTGTTATAAAGGAACGGTTAAGCTGGAACATGATTTCGTGGGTTATGGTATCACCCTGATGCTCGATCCTATCCATCTCCTCCAGTTTCTGGTCAATGCTGTCCCAGCTGTATATAAGCTCCTTGAGATTTTCGGCTGCTTTGACCATGTTCTTTGTGCTGACCTCAAAGAGGTCGAAGAACTTGTCGCCCCTGGGCATCAGGTTTAATTTAAACATTTTACAGAGCGATTATAGCACAGGCCTCGTGGTTGATGTTATCGCCGGGAATCCCTGCCGGAGAGCATCATTTAAAAATGGTGAATCTTCCGTTTTTCACGATCTGCACAACGGCGGGATGAACAGGTTCCCTGTCCTGTGTGAAGCTGAACGATCCCATAGGCGTAGTAAAATTGGATATACCTGCCAGCGCATCTCTAATGGTCTGGGGATCAGAGTTGCCGGCGGTCCGGATGGCGTTGGCCAGCAGCCAGGTGCCGGTATAAGCCTGAGCGGCAAACTGGTCCGGTTTGATTCCATAAGCTTTCTGATAGGCGGATATGAATTCCAGGTTCCTGGTATTGATGCTGGCGATATTCCATGCCGTGCCGGCCATAACTCCCTCTGCGTAGCTGCCGGCCTGTTTAATAACGTCAGTTGAATTGAAGCCATTTCCGCCGATAATGATACCGGTGTAGCCGAGGGACCGTGCCTGAATTATGATGGCTGCAGCTTCTTTGGCCAGAGCGGAAACGAGTATTGCGTCGGGTCCCTTTGCTGTGATCCTTTCCAGCTGCGGTTTAAAGTCTGTATCGCCGCGGTTGAATGTTTCATCCGCCAGTACCTTCAGGCCGTTTTTTGCTACGGCATCGGTAAAAGCTTTATAGCCGGCAATGGTGTAGTCGTCATCCTTGCCCCAGAGATAGGCGACTTTCACCACGCGCAGCTGGCTGGCCGCAGCTTTAATGGTGCCTCCGATAACGGTCGTCTCGGGCAAGCTGCAGCGGAAGATAAAATCGCCCATTTCCGTTATACCCGGGGCCGTGTTGCTCACTGCTATCACCGGCACCTTGTGAATCTGAGCTACAGGGTCGGCTTTGTAGGCCTGTGTAGACAGTGTGGGGCCTATGACGGCTGAGACATTGTCGGTTTCAATCAATCGGGTCATGGCGGAGAAAGCGGTGTCTGCGCCGGGTCCGGCGTCTGCTATGACAAGCTTGAGTTGTTTGCCCTCGCCCAGGTAATTGCTACCGTTGACCTCGCTAACGGCCAGCTCAACCCCCTTTTTTTGCGCTTGACCGTAAGATGTTGCTATATCGCCGCTTAAGCCCAGTAAGGCCCCGATCTTAACCTGTTCGGGCTGGGCTTGTGGTGCCGGCTGCTGCTGGGGGGTGGAACAGCCCGCAGCCAGAATAATAACGATGAGGGCTACAATTATTCTGAGCATGACGCGAATTTTAGTCGAGATCGATAGGTTCCTTGCAGCTACGACAACGCTTGGCTCCACGGAAGGTCGCAGCGCCGCAATGGGGACAATTATAGCGTTTCTGCTCCTCCTGTATCCACTTTTCCGTACCGAGCTCCCGCCATCCGGGAATGGATCGTAGTATAACCTTCTTGCCGACAGGGATCGGGAAATTATCTATGTAGCGGCAGGGGAATTCGTTACACTGGTGGCATCCCTCTATTTTTTTATTCAGGCAACACGTTTTAATCGGGCAGTCCTGGCAATAAGACCAGACGCGCTGAGAGAGGCATCCATCGCATACCAGGTCTTCGGGCTTAACACCGTAAACAGGGGCCAGCTTCTCTTTAAATTTTTCATTATTGTCCCTGGTGGCTATGTAGATTCCGCAAACTCCGCAGTAGAGACCGCATGGCGCTGCAAGTTCCTTATTGATGGCCATGATATTCCAACCCCCTCTTATTGATTGTGCATGATTATACGCTTCGCCAGCCGGCCAAAACAAGCGTTGCAGGTGTAATTTGTTGATAGAATAGTCCTGATGTAGAATTGCCATAACAAAAATCATTCTGTTCAGACTGATTAAGGAGGTTATCTATATGAAGTCAACCTGGGGATGTGTTCTGGCAGCCGTAGGTGTAATAGTACTTGGCGCCATAATCATTGCAGTCTCCCTGGTCGGTATGTATAACAGCCTGGTAACCAAATCACAGGGCATAGACGCCCAGTGGTCGCAGGTTGAGACGCAATATCAACGGCGTTATGACCTGATACCGAACCTGGTGAACTCGGTCAAAGGTATGATGACACAGGAACAGACGGTTTTCCTGGCCATAGCCGATGCGCGGACAAAATACGGGGCTGCCCAGACGGTGAATGAAAAGGCTGCTGCGGCCGGAGAGGTTGAAACCGCACTTGGCCGCCTGCTCGCCGTGATGGAGAATTACCCGGACCTCAAGTCCAGTCAGAACGTTACCCAGTTGATGGACGAGTTGGCGGGGACGGAGAACCGCATCAGCGTGGAAAGGAGGCGGTTCAATGACCTGGTGAGGGACTATAACACGCAGATCAAGACTTTCCCCACGAATATGCTGGCAGGTATGTTTGGATTCAGTGAGAAGCAATACTTCCAGTCTGTCAGCGGCGCAGAAACAGCGCCTAAAGTGGAGTTTTAGTGCGCCACAGGCTGATCCTGCTGTTAGTGACGGCCTGTCTGGCTGTCATAATACTGCCTGCCTTCAACGTGCCGGCGGCGGCGCAGAATTTTCCGGAGCTTACCGGCTATGTCAACGATAATGCCGGATTGCTGTCGCCCCAGTCCAAATCCGAGCTTGAAGCTAAACTGGCTCAGCTTGAGAAGGATACCACGGCGCAGGTCTTCGTCGCGACTGTTAAAAGCCTTGAAGGGGACAGTATAGAGGACTATGCCAGCAGGCTGTTCGAGAGATGGAAGATCGGGCAAAAAGATAAAGACAACGGGGTGCTTTTTCTGGTGGCTCTGGATGATCGCAAGATGCGTATCGAGGTCGGATATGGACTCGAACCGGTGATCACCGACGGGCGCGCCGGCAGGATACGCGATGACGACGTGCTGCCGCTGTTCAAGAGTAATGATTACGATGGTGGAATCAAGGCTGGTGTTGCCTCAATTGAGAAGTATATCAGGGACGGCACTCCGCCTGCTCCGCTTGAGGAAAATCCGGTGAAATCGATGCTCGGCGATTTCATCTTCGTCTTCTTTATACTGTCGATAATCACGATTTACCTTTCGGGTTTCATGGCGCGCAGCAAGAATGTATGGATGGGGGGCATCTGGGGCGCCATAGCAGGCGTTATAATGGGGCTTTCGATCGGAGGTATTGCGGCATTGATAGCTGCGCCGCTGATTTTTGCAGGGCTCGGCCTGGGCACGGACTGGGTGCTTTCGCGCAATTACCAGAAGCTGAAGGATGCTGGAAAATCCACAGACTGGCATAAAACCGGAGGTGGTTTCTGGGGAGGCTTCGGCGGTGGGTCGGGAGGCGGTTTCGGCGGGGGATTTGGCGGCGGTGGTGGTGGGATGTCCGGAGGAGGAGGCGCCAGCGGCGGGTGGTAGTCGATATGAAAAAGGGGCCGGTTCAGAATTGAAACAGCCCCTTTGTTTGAAAGGTTTACACCTATCTTAATAGGCCCGCGGCAGGCCGAGCTTAAACTGGCCGATAACGTTCTTCTGTATTTCCATCGTACCGGCGGCGCTGAACCACCCCATATTAACGAGGTAAAGATTCTGGCAGCGGCCTCTCAGTTTTGCCCACCTGGAATCGGGGCTTATCTGTGAATTGGCTCCCACGATCTCCAGCCCGGTTCTGGCCATGTTGTCCGTGACGATATTGCAGTACAGCTTGTTTCTGGCTGCCTCATAGCCCGGCATCTTACCTGTGCTCATTTTCCACATTATTTCAAGCCCGAAGAGGCGCAGCGTCTCGAGCTCCACAGCGCGCTCAGCCAGCTTATGGCGCACTACCAGGTCGTCAGACATGGGTTTCCCTTTATGGTTATTTTCCCTGGCATAGTGGACGAGCAATTCAAGTATGCGTCGTCCTGTGCCCAGCACATGAGGCGCCAGGGAGAGCCGCTCGATTGCCAGCGCGGGGATCAGCATGTAGAATCCTTTATTCTCCTCGCCGACCAGGTTCGACGCAGGCACCCGTACGTTATCGAAATAGACCTCGTTGAAACTGTGAATACCCGAAAGATTGATGAGAGGTCTGGTAGTAATGCCGGGGCTTTTCATATCCACGATGATGATGCTCATGCTTTTGTGGATCTTGTTCGACGTTGGGTCGGTCTTGCATGCCAGCCAGCACCAGCGCGCGCGGTGGGCGCAGCTCGTCCACACTTTCTGTCCGTTTATAATATAGTCGTCTCCCGATCTGACGGCGATAGTCTTGATCTTATTGTAGTCGGAGCCCGAATCGGGTTCGCTGTAAGCGGTGCACCATATCCCGTCGGGATCACCTGAGGCAATCAGGGGAAGGTATTTCTGTTTCTGCTCCTCGCTGCCGAATAACATCAGGCTGGGGCCGTTGATGCCCGTGCCGGATATGCCCATGCTGGTGCCGGGAATCTCATAATAGCCGGCCTCCTCGGAGTATACAAATTGTTCCCAGTATGATGCGCCCATACCCCCGTATTGCTCAGGCCAGTTCATACAGAGCCATTTCTTTTGTGCGAGCTTTCTGGATATCGAGAGCGAAAATTCCCAGTCCTCGTCCGCGCTCTCCTCTTCCAGCATGGCGGTGTGGTAAGGTTTTCCCACAACCTCGGCAAGGGCAAATTGGCGTATCTCCCTGCGCAGCTGATCCGTCTTTCCACCAAGGTCGAAATCCATATGGTTCCTCCAGTGCCCGATTATAGAATCATGAAAGCCAGGTCCCTCAAAAGGCGTCTTACATTGTAGTATAATTTTAGTACTATTGATAGAGGTAAGGTTGTATCGGTGATCAGGCAGTTAGACATATGGAGATGATACAGCAGCCGGTAGAGAGAGGAGAGTAATCATGTCACAGGAACTGGGCAAAGTGGAGAAACCTGAAGTCGACAGCTTCAAAGGCAGCAGAAAGATAATGCAGGTACCCCTGGTATATGCCGGTAAAAACTCGCCTGTGGAATATGTCGAGCTCTATGAAAAATACTGGCAGCAGGTTAATGAATTAATAGTCAAGCTCGAAGGTAAATTGGGTCGTGTGACTTTAATCTATCATGAGACGGTTGATAAGGAAGGGGAAGGCGGTTTGGAGATACTGAAGGAACTGCATCCCAAAAGCCATGAAATGGTGAATAAACGCTGCGCGGAGTCTGCATCCTTAAAGTGTATTGAGACCAGTGAGCTGCTCGGGGAGGTCATGGACTGGGAGCGCTGCCTGATGGTCGGACTGATCAGTGAAAAAGTGGCCAAACAGGTCTACGAAGCGTACTCTGATGCCTCGAGGAAACGCTACCAGTTTATCGGCAAAACCATCGATGAGACTTTAAAGCCCGGCGATGTCGCCCTGCTTTTTATTCGAGAGGGGCATTTAGTCCAGTTCCCCCAGGATATCGAGGTATTCATGGTGGCGCCGCCGGCGCTGGATGAGATACATCGTTGGGCGCGTGACCGGGCCGCCAAAAGGGATAAAGAGAACGATTAAATCCCCGCCTCAACGGGTTCTCAGAGGTATTTTACCGGCAGGCCTCTTCTCCAGGGACAGTGCTTCAACAGGACATATATACATGCAAAGACCGCAGCCTATGCAGCGTGTTTCGTCCCTCGTGAGCTTGCCCCCCTCCATTTTCAATGCGTCCATCTGGCAGCGTTCCAGACAGGCCTCGCAAGTGGTGCAGGCTTCATCGTCGATCCTGATCAGGTAACGTGCGATGACAGCCTGGCTGGGAACCGGGGACTTTTTATAGCCCTTAAGAGCTATGCAATGGCATGAACAACAATTGCATAGAATATTGGAAAAGTGGTCGGGCGTATCGGCGTATTGATGTACCAGGCAGGCCTTTTCCGCTTCTTCCAGCACCTGAAGCGCCTGCTCGACATTCAGTCTTTTGGTCAATCCCTTTTCGATAGTGAATTTAGCTGAAGAGCCCAAGATCATGCAGTTGTCCATTGGCCTGGAGCACGGCTTGCCCCATTGTTCGCCCAGCTGCCGGCAGTGGCAGAGCGCCACGCCGATATACTCGCTTTGCTTGATCAGTTCTTTCATCTCTGCATAGGGGATAATCGTGGAGCGGCTCATGATCTCCTGTTCTACGGCTACTTTTCTGGGGGAGGATGGCGTTTCGGTTACGATCGGGGCGCCGGCTTTCCGCAGGCCCCACATCGCTACCAGGTATTGGCTGAGCAGGATGTCCAGCTTGCTCAGATACTCTTTGTCATCGCGCCAGAATTGAAGCTCCATGGCGCCGGGGAACAGCGGAAGGAGCTCGTAGAGCGTTTCGCCGTTTTCTTTTCTTGAATGTATCAGCGCCTTATTCGCCATGGTCTCAAGGTGTTCGGCAATCTTCTCAGGGTGGCTGCCCGGGATACTGGCTGAAATCTTTCGGGCTGTAGCGAAATCGTGGGGCATGGCGCAGGCGATCTCGGCCTCGATAGGGCTGTACATGTAAGCCGCAAGCGCAAAGAACTCATCACATTTGATACAGGGTACCAGGAAGGTGCTGCGTGAATTGAGTGCGGGTATCAATTTTTCATATACGGCCTCAACCATTGTAACCTCCATAAACTCGTTGGTTTTTATTTAGCATTTCTTGAGCGGCACCTTGCCCGCTTCCCTCGGTTCAAGATATAGCGCGTCTGTCGGACATGCCCACATACAGATACCGCAGCCTATGCAGCGCATTTCGTCGCGCACCAGCTTGCCATCCTTTATCGACAGAGCTTTCATCCAGCATCGATCGATGCAGGCCTCGCAGGCCGTGCAATCTTTCTCGTTAATATACACCAGATATCGTGGATTCACCATCTGGCTGGGGGCAGGTGCGTTCTTGGCGCCCCTGAGGATAAAGCAGTGGCATCCGCAGCAGTTGCACAACAGATTGGTGAACTGGCCCGGATTGTTGACGTAATTGTGCACCAGGCCGGCTTCCTCGGCTTGATCCAGCAGCTTCAGCGCTTCCTCTTTGGACAGCTTCCGGGTGAAGCCGCGTTCGACTGAGAATAGCGCCGATTCGCCGAAGACCATGCAGTTGCCCATGGGTTCGGAGCTCGTTTTGCCCAGCAGGTTGCCCTGATGTCTGCAAACGCAGGTGCCGGCAGCTATATGCTCGGTATCCATGATCAGCTGTCTCATCTCTTTGTAAGGTATTACGCAGGCAAGCTGCCTGACTTCTTTTCCTACCGCAACTGTTTTGCCGGGAGCAGACCTTTCGATTTTTATGGGCTTGCCGGACATGAATTCACGCTTTACTGCTTTAGAATAATCGTTTAGCAGGACGGCCCATTTCTTGCTGCGATCGTCAACAATCCCTTTCATAAGTTGAAATTCAAACAGGCCGGGTACGAAGGGCAATCCCTCGTAAAGCTTTTTACCGCCGCTTTCCTTGATATGAATGAGACCTTTATCGCCCATGACCTCGAGCCGGGAAGCTACTTTCTTCACGTCCCCGGTCCCGAGATTGGCGGCGATCTCTTCAGCGGTCGCATACGCTATGGGCATGGCGCAGGCGATTGCGGCCTCCTCCGGCGTAAAGAGGAACTCGACCAGGTCGTAGTATTCCTTACAGATAACCGAGGGAACGGTCGTCCCGCGCGCATTTAAGGCGGCAGCAAGTTTGTCGTAAATAGCGTCAGCCATAACAAACCTCCGTAATTATTAATATGGTCAACCACGCAGGGGGATTTTGCTGGCCGGCCTGGGTTCAAGCACGAGCGCATCGGTGGGGCAGACCCACATACACAGGCCGCAGCCGATGCAGCGTATCTCATCCCGTAATAATCTGCCGTCAACCATCTTGAGAGCGTCCATCTGGCACCTGGGTATGCAGGCCTCGCAACCGGTGCAATTGCCTTCATCTATCCTGACCAGGTACCTCGCATTCACGGCTGTGCTGGGTGCTGGGGACTTGCTGGTCATGCGTATGATTAAGCACAGATCCTTATAGCAGTTGCACAGTAGATTAGTGAACCTGTCCGGGCTGTTGGCGAATGAATGAATAAGCCCCGCTTCCTCCGCTTCTTCGATACGCTTTATGGCCTCTTCCCTGGTGAGACGTGTTGTAAATCCCCTTTCCGCGGCAAATTTTGCGGACTCGCCCAGTACCATGCAGTTGTTGACGGGTTTGGCGGACGGCCTGCCCAATAGCGCGCCCTGGTGTCTGCAGATGCATGTTCCCACAGAGATGTACTCCGTCTTCAGCAGCAGCTCTCTCAACTCATGCAGTGGCACGATTGTGCTCTTATCATCGATAGAGCGGTCCACCGGTATCTTGCGTCCGGGCGCCGAGGATTCGAGGGGAGGAGCATCGGCCGACAGCATGGTCCTGATCATTGCTTTCGAATAGTTTTTCAACAATGTAGCGATCTTCTTGTGCCTCTCATCGACTATTCCTTTCATGAGTTGGAATTCGGTGATGCCGGGCACAAAGGGAAGGGCCTCGTACAGCTTTACGCCGTCCCTCTCGCGGATATGTATCAAGCCCTTGTCAGCCATGACCTCAAGCTGCCCCTCCAGCTTCTTCAGGTCTTTGGCGGGCAGGTTGGCAGCTATCTCTTCAACTCTGCTCAACTCAAGCGGCATGGCCACTACGATAGCAGCTTCTTCCGGAGTAAAGAGGAACTCCACAAGGTCATAGAACTCATCGCATTTGACAGCAGGGAAAACCATGGAACGAGCATTGAGGGCGCCTGCCAGTTTCTCATAAGCCGGGTCAGCCATCTCTCACCTCTTAATATACTTTTGCACAAAACAATTTGTGTGCGGGATATTTGTATGCAGTCTATCAAGATGGCGTGGTGATTGTCAAGCAGTGATTTAAATGGATTGGTAGCCGGGCGATTATGCTGAATAATCGGCGCCGGTTGAGGTTAAAGGTTGGTGGCCCTGTTAAGGCACTGTTTCCAGCGGGCATTGACCCACTGCTGGAGCTCGTCGATCTGTTCCTCAGTTATGGTCTTGAACCTGCCCTGAGATTTGAAGTACTCTCGTACCGGCTGCAGGTTGCCTCCTTTGCGGGCCAGAGATTCACTGGCTGAGGTCAGCCTGAAGATGTTGTCCTCGATCTCGTAGAGCACGACCAGGCCGGTCTCCACCGCCATCTCGCCGAATTTAATGGTGTCGCTGAAGGGGAAGAGCCATCCGGGCGGGCAGGGCGTGTGAATATGAATGAACCTGGTCCCTTCGATGGTTTTAGCTTTTTTCACTTTCTCATAAAGGTCCAGCGGGTAAGAGGCTGAACATGTTGCCACGTAGGGGAGGCCGTGCGCCTCCATGATGGCCGTCATGTCTTTCTGATATTGCTGTTTGCCCAGGATCGGCGTGGTCCCGGATACGGCGCCCAGCGGCGTGGAACCCGAACGCTGGTTGCCCGTGTTCATATAGCCTTCGTTGTCATAGCAAATATACATGAAATCATATTGGCGCTCAGCCGCGCCGCTCAGCGACTGTATGCCGATATCATGTGTGCCTCCGTCTCCGGCGAATGCCAGTACGGTTATTCCTTTCTTACCCAGCGCCTTGAGCCCGGCCACCAGTCCGGTAGCTGAAGCGCCGGTGGAAGCGAAGGGCGTATTGACGCACGGTACGTTCACAGCGGTTATGGGATACATACCGTGAAGCACAGTTGCGCAGCTGGCAGGTACCGTGACGATACATTGTCCCTCGAGCGCCTTCAGAGTGTGTCTGTATGCCAGTGAAAGGGCGCACCCGGGGCAGGTGCGGTTGCCCGGCAAGATCCATTCTTTCTCGATCAGATTAACGGCGTTCGCTTTCAATTTGATTCTTCCTTAAATATGGCAGATCCATTCGGGGTAATCAGGGTTGGTGACCGTCTCTTTTAGTGATGATATTGCTTTCTTTGTCGCTTCAGCAAGCTCACGGGCTTTTACATCGCGTCCGCCCAGCCCGACGATGAAGTTCCTGATGGCTGCGTTGATATATGTGCCGTATAGCGCCGATTTGATCTCGGAACAGGTTGCGCCCTCCGAGCCGTAGCTGATGTTTTTATCGAAAACCACGATCAAGCGGGACTTGCGCAGGGCCTGTACTACGTCCTGCTTGGGGAAGGGGCGGAAAACACGCAGTCCCAGCACGCCCACTTTGATACCTTCCTCTCTCAGTATGTCCGCCGCTACAATCGCTTCAGAGGCCAGGCTTCCCATGGCGACGATGGTGATCTCCGCATCCTCGTTGCGGTCTTCCCAGAACATATTGGCGTAATCGCGCCCGAATATACCGTTGAATTCCTTTCCCGCCTGTAAAATCGTCTCCCTGGAGTTCTGCAGAGCTTCCTGCAGAAGGTACCTGAGCTCCATATATCCGTGGTAGAGCTTGCCGTCCACGCCCACACGGGGATTGGCCAGGGTAACCAGGTTGTAGTTCTTGGGATTTTCCGGATCGAGCGTTGTATGAGGCTTATAGGGCGGCAGGTATCGGTCGACATCCACCTGCTCGGGTATGTCGACCGGCATCTCGGTATGGGACAGGATATAGCCGTCGTAGCAGACCATGACGGGCACGTAAACGCTCTCTGCTATGCGATAAGCCTGTATAACCGTGTCCAGGATGTCCTGGTTATTGCGGCAATATATCTGGATCCAGCCGGTATCGCGCTGCGAGATCGAGTCCTGCTGGTCGTTGAGAACATTCCAGGGCGCACCGATGGCGCGGTTCACGCATGCCATGACAATGGGCAGACGCGCTCCGGCAGCCCAGTGCAGCATCTCGTGCATATATGCCAGCCCGTGTGAGCTGGTGGCTGTGAAAGCCCGGGCGCCTACGATAGAGGCGGAGGTGCAAACCGCCATGGCGCTGTGCTCGCTTTCCACTGCCACGTACTCGGCCTTGAGCTGGCCGTCCTCCACGAAGTGCGAGAGCTTCTCGGTGAGCGGTGTCTGTGGAGTGATGGGGTAAGCGGCCACGACCTGCACACGGCTCAGCTTGGCCGCTATAGCCGCCGCCTGGTTTCCGTCAAGGATATGTATATTTGATTTTCTCTGTACTGCCATAATGTCAGCCCAGTTTTTTCTCTTCTGGAATCATTGTTATGGCCTGCACCGGGCAGACCTGCGCGCAGATACCGCATCCCTTACAGTATTCGAGGTCTATCGAAGGCGGTATCGACCGGGTCATGACGGCCTCGGGGCAATAGAGCCAGCAGAGAAAGCAGGTCGGCTTGTTTAATTTTGAAGCAGTACATCTCTTGTCGTCTATGACCGGAAGGTGCGTGCGCCATTCACCGGTCCTGCCAGCCTCGCCGATGCCGGGCGACGACTCATCGCAGATGTGGTTGCAATCTCTGGTACCCATGATATTAAACCTTATTTGCCCACCCTTGTTATCTCGTAAGTCCTGTTTATTGCGGCCAGGTTGATATCCACAGTATTGCGCGAAAAACGCTCGCGCACAACTTTTTCCAGGGTCGGTATATCCACTATTTTAGTTGCCTTTACCAGCGCTCCCAGTATGGCTGTATTAACTATGACCAGCCCTGCCACAATCAGTTCGAGGTCCTGGCACACTTTGGTGGCATCGGCAGTCGCTATATTGAACTCCCCCTTTATACCAAGTTCCCTGGGCGAAAGCGGGGAATTTACTATCAGCCAGCCGTTTTTGCCCAGGCCCTGGGTCACATCGGGATATTTGAGCAGTGTATGATCGAGTACAACTACAATGTGTGGATATTCGACCTGCGATACTACCAGAACAGGCTCGGTGGATATCCGGGTTGAAGCGCTGACCGGTGCGCCGCGTCTCTCGGCCCCGAAGGAGGGCGCTGCAGTTATTCCTTTGAATCCTTTGGCATACGCTGCCTCAGCAATTATCTTGGCGGCTGTGATCGCACCCTGGCCGCCGCGTCCGTGCCACCTGATTTCCAGCGGTTTATTGTCGAGGGAAGACTTAGCAGCCATCAGCAATTTCTCTCAAAGGTCGACAAATACACAACGAAGATATATGTTAAACCCTGTTCGAAGCCTGTGTCAACCGATAGGGACATCTGGAAAGGCCATTATTTTTTATCCACGTTGGGTATGACGCAGATCAGTTTGACCGTGCGGTCTCCCTTATTTAGAATGCCGTGCATTTCATTGGCCGGTATAAAAATGGCATGACCCGGCTTGAGCGAAGTCTCTCCATCCTTATGTTTGACCGCGGCAGGGCCTTCAAGTATAAAAATCTCATGCTCCCAATCGTGTTGATGAAAGGGGGTATTGCTGCCCGGCTCTATCTCAAAGACACGCATGATGAAATTGGGGGCGCCCTCCTTTGGTCCGGCCACAATGTGCATGCGCACGCCGGCAGCGGCCTCAACAGCTTCGACTTCCCGGTAATGATGTACTTTCATGGCCACCTCCAGTGACGATATACAAGATTATAGCTTAAAAGAAGCGCGTGCCTTGAGCTCGTCTTCGTGTGTGACAAGCCATTTCCGATATCTCCTCCAGTCCGGGCAGTACTGCTCCACCATGTCCCAGAATTTTTTCGAATGGTTCATATGTCTGAGGTGGGTCAGTTCGTGTATAACCACGTAGTCGATGATTTCTTCAGGCGCCATCAGCAGTTTCCAGTTCAATGTCAGGTTGCCTGCAGGTGAACAGCTGCCCCAGCGTGTTCTCTGCCCGCGTATGAAAATGCTGTTGTAGTGCAGGCCCATAGTTTGCTGGAAGCTATCGGCCTTTTGCCTGAAGACCATCGCAGCCTGCTGTCTGTACCACTTCTCAAGGATTCGGGGTATAGCGCCGTCCCTTGCTCCTGTGGAGATCAGTAGTTTATGGCCATCCAGTACGGCCGAGGATGTTGCCGATTTCACAGTGCTGATGCTGATTTCGATCGGCCTGCCCATGAAATGCAGCCTGTCGCCCTGGCCGAGCTCGTGGGTAAAAAGCGGCATTTGGACCGGCTTGTTGGCCGGCAGGTGTTTTAGTATCCAGCGAGACTTTTGCCGGAGTATGTCCTCCACCTGTTGCCGCGTGTACTTCTTGGGGACAACTACTGTAAGGCCCGTTTCGCTGCGGATCTCGAGCCTGATGCCCCTGGTCCTGGGGCTTTGCTTTAGGCTGTAACTGATGGAGTTGCCCTGCAGGTTGACCTCAGATTTGCCTATGAGGGTGAGGCGGTGGTGTCGTTTTATTACGGCGCTGATGGGATTCAATGCTCAAGTCCTTGCCAATACCTGACACAATTATAATTGATTACAGGGTGACGGTGGAGTAAAATGCAAATTCGGTTCAGGCCTATCTAGCGAAAAGGATTGTTCTGAGATGAAATGTTTGATCCTTGCCAGCGGTTTCGGTACCAGGCTATATCCGTTAACGATGAACCGGGCCAAAGCGCTTTTACCCTACAAGGGCAAACCCATGATCAACCACATTGTGGACAAGATACCCCGGGAAATCGAGATACTGGTTAACGTGAATACGAAATTTGAGCATGATTTTCGGGAATGGGGCAGGGAGCAAGGACGCGATATCGATATATGTGTTGAGAACGTCAGGTCGGAGGACGAGAAGCTGGGAGCCATCGGCTCGCTGAACTACTGGATAAAACAGAAGAATATAACCGAGGACCTGCTGCTTTTCGGCGCCGACAATTATTTCGAGTTCGACCTTTCCCGCTTCCTGGCCGCATACGATGGCCGGCATGTTCTGGTGGCCGTGTATGATGTAGGCCACCCTTCCAGGGCTACTCAGTATGGAGTGGTGAAGATCGAAGGCGACCGCATCATCGAGCTTGAGGAGAAGCCGGCCGCGCCTAAAACCAGCCTTGTGGCCACGGCCTGCTGGATATTGCCGCCCAGGATATTTCCCGTTATAAGCGCGTTCTGCGAAAAAGCTGTTCGGGATAACCTGGGGGTTTTTATCACCCACCTGGTCGGCATCGACAATGTAATCGCCTATCCATTTAAAGAGAAGTGGATCGATATCGGCAATCTCGAGATATATCACGCGACGAAGTGACGTTATAAATTGCTTCGCCTTGCCGTCTGTGATTGATGTAAAATACTAAGTAAGCAGCGTTATATTGAGAATAGTCCTTAAATAAGGGGGCGCCTTAATGGAAGATGTTGAAAACATGGTGAGGACCACCATCAGTCAGATCGAGAAGGTCCTCAGCAGCAAGACGGTCATCGGTGAACCCATCACCGTAGGTGAAACAACGCTTATACCTTTGCTCAGCATGGGGTTCGGTTTCGGCGCGGCGGGAGGCGCGGGAAAGGCTGATGCCAAGCAGAGCGGTGACGGCCTCAAGGGCGGAACAGGTGGCGCAGGTGGAATGCGGCCGATTGCCATAATTATCATTGACAAGGACGGGGTGCGCATAGAACCTATCAAGAGCAGCGTGGCCGCAGCTCTGGAGAAACTGGGTGAAAAGGTTCCCGGCGTGGTTGAAAAGATCGCTGACAGGTGGGGTGAACGCAAGAAGGAGTAATCGTTGGCCCCGCTTATCATCGTTCTTGCAATACTTGCCCTTATAATTCTACTGCTGGTGCTTCCGCTGGGCATCCGGCTGTCGGCCAGCTTCCACGGCGGCGCCACCTTCAAGGCAAGAATTGAATGCTTTTTCGGGCTGCTGTCATGGGAGATGTCCAGCGCACACGCGCGCGAAAAAAAGCCAGCCAAGGTTGAACTTGAAAAGACCGGACATGACACGATGTCCCAAATGCTTGATGTTGCACAGGTCAAAGGCCTGGGAGCAAGGATCAAACTGCTGATCAAGCAAATATACCATCGGGTGAGGGTGCAGTCCATTCAATCGGATCTAAGGGTGAGCCTGGGGGACGATTATTATACCGGCATGCTGGCGGGAATTTTCATACCTGCTGTTTTGTATTTAAATCAAAGGTTTGACGGCGCAGTCTTAATTCAGCCCGCTTTTGAGGAAGAACTTTTTCTGGAGGGGGATATCTGCGGCGATCTGCAGGTCCGTCCTGTTCACATGCTTGTACCCTGCCTGGGATTTGCCCTCTCTCCCGAATTTCGACGGGCGAGGAAGATAATGGCTGGAGGTCCATGCATAAAGAGCTAATCAGCTGCGGAGAGGCGCACGAGGTTTCGGGGGTGAAGCTGACACCGATAGTCAGGTCCACTCTAACCTGGGCGGATATCGGTGGAACCGTTTCATTTTACGCTTACAGGCAGCCCGCCTATTTGCTGGTAGAACGATATCCTGACGTGCGTGTGCTGAGGGCAAGCGGGGAGGAGGTCACTCTCCAGCAGGTGTATTCCGAATGTCCGGCAATCAGAGAAGCTCTTGTTGAGCGGTTCCCTGGTCTTCCGTCGAAGGGGAATTAGCGATTGCCACAGCAGCCTGCCTCCTGTAGCGGGGTTTTCTCCGGATATGTTTTCGTTGTCCCGAGGTCCAGAGAGATGTGAAAAACTTGCTGTCGAGCTGGTGCAGAAAGTCAGCCGAATTAATCAGGTCTCTTGATGCAGCGTTCTCGAAATAGGCTACTTCCACGTGTTTGCCCATATTTTTCACAGTCTGCACCGTGTAATTGAAGTCCGAGTCTCCGCTGACCAGCACGGCCGTATCATAAGTATTGTTGGCCGCGAAGTACAGCAGGTCGGTGGCCAGCATTACGTCTATGCCGCGCTCAACCGGTATACCCTGTGAAAGCTTGGTGGTGCCCAGCCTCAACTCCAGGTAGGGCGTTTTGCGCAGCGTCTCTAAAAACTCCTGCTGCTCGCGGGAGCCCTCGGATCCCTTGTTGGACTCCTGCAGCACGTTATAGTAGTAGGTGCGTATCAGCTGCCTGCTGCCGCACAGCTTCCTGGTGAACTCGCCGAAATTGAGATCGAAGCGTTTAAAGTTGTTTTTCAGCGAGTGGTAAAGGTTACTGCCATCGATAAAGATGGCCAATCTTTCGTTCATTTATTTCTCCTCTCGATATTACCCCGCCCCTCATATGAATAATGCGGTGAAATATACATGATATTAATTATTGTCTTTAGCAATTATACTTGAAATCACGCGCATGGTGTATATCAGGGCGAAGAAGGCGCGGGTTTATCGGTTACGGCCCAGAGCCTCCGCCCGTCGGTGACGTACTCGATATTGCCGTGGACCGCTGTAACGAAGATATTGTGCCCCGGCACTTTAGACGATAGCCGTTCAAGCGTCTCCCGGCTGGGATGTCCGAAACGGTTGACCGCGCCGGCGGATATGGCGGCGGATGCAGGATCAACGATGGTCAGGAACTCATCCGAGCTCGATCCTTTGCTTCCGTGGTGTGCAACCTTGAGGACGTTGCTTTGCAGGTCTGCTCTCTTGCCGGCCAGGTACTGCTCGGCCTCCATACCGATATCGGAGCACAGCAGGAAACTCACTTCTCCATAGGTAATTCTGATTACAATGGAATTATTGTTGATGTCGTCTTCAGTGCCTTTGAAAGGTTCGTCCGGGGGATTGAGCACCGTCAGGCGGAGGTTGCTGCCGGCGTCCAACTGTTTGCCGCAGGCCAGTGTGTGTATAGCGACTCTCTGATCATGTGAGGTTTTAACGATTTCAGCCGGCAGTATGGCTTTACTGGTGGTGGGAGGAAGCGCCAGAGAGCGGACGTTGTAGCGTTTCAGCAGTTCAATTGCGCCGGCTATGTGGTCGGATTGAAGCTGCGTCAGGACAAGCATATCTATCTGCCTGTCCCAAAACGGTAGCTTTTTACCCAGTTGAACGCAGGCTGACGCCGGGTCAGGGCCGGCGTCGATCAGAATATTCCGGCCGTCCGGGGTCCTGACCAATATGCATTCGCCCTGGCCGACGTCGAGAATGCTTACGTGAAGCTGCCCGTCCGGCAACAGGGAAACGGCGGTCCATACAAGTATATTGCCTGCCAGCAGAACAGCCAGCGCAGGGTAGATGATCGGTTTGAAGTTGATCGACTTCAGGGCGCCTGCCGCCTGCCGCGCTTTGTCCGCCCATGATTTGATAAAAGTCCTGACGTGCTGCCTGTATTTAATGCCGGCCAGTATGAGGCCCAGCGCAATATAGTAGGCTATGGCTATCCAGGGCTGCAGTTCAATTTCGCGGATGTACGCTGCAGGTATCGAGCTGAATATCTGGACCACGAGCAGGAAATACGATAAGAACAGCCATGCGATCCAACCGAGTACCGTTCCCAGCGGCGGCCAGATCAGGCTCGCTGTGGCTGTGAGCAGTGAAGTGACAATAATGCCCGGGAAGGAAGGCATGGAAAAGAAGGTGGCGGGCGCGCTGACGATGGAAAAAGAGTGAAAACTGAGCGCCGTCACGGGCCAGGTCGCTATTACTGCTGCCAGTGTTGTCGCGAAGCTGATGACGATGATTTTTTTCAACCAGACAATATACCTGCTTTGACGGCCTGGCAGGTGCGGGCTGGCGAAATCAATTAAATATGAGGCTATCAGAATTAGGCCCAGCATGGACAGAAAGCTCAACTGGAAGCTGATGTCCCACAGAACGCGTGGCTCTGCCACGGTCATCAGTGCAGCTGCCAGCACAAGGGCTGCCAGGCCGTTGCGCTGCCTCCCCAGCAACTCCGCTAACAGAAACACGCTGCCCATGATCGCTGCTCTGACCATGCTCGCCGGCATGCCCGTAAGTACGGTGTAAAGCCAGATGGAGGACAGAGATATCCAGAAGTAAGCCCTGTTTTTTCTGCCGAAGATCCAGATGGTCATGGCCAGCACCATACCGAGCAGTATGGTCAAATTCATGCCGGAGATAGCGATCAGGTGAGTGGTGCCGGTTGCGTAGAAAGACTGCAGAAGGTCGTAAGGCAGGCTCCCTCGCAATCCCAGCAGTATCGCGCGCGCCAGTGAACTCTGCGGTTCGGGTAGACATAACAAAAGACCATCTGACAGGCTGTCGCGCAGGCCGTAAATCCAGGCCAATGGGGGCAATCCTTTGTCCGTGCCGATTATGGTTACCGCCGGGTAATTTATGATCGAATAAATTCCCTTGTTAGCCAGGTAATCACGGTAATCGAAATCTTCGAATTGTGGCGGAGTTTCCAGCCTGCCGCTCAGTCGAAGCATGTCGCCGTATCGGAGAGAGCGGTAAAAAGGCAATCTGACCAGCACGCCTCCTTTGATTGACGAGGAATTGTCGGCTATGCTGATACTGTTTGCAGCGAGCTTGAACTCCAGCGAACTGCCTCTGACCTCGGGTTGGTCGTCGATGACTCCTTCCAGCGATACAGGGCCCTGATCGTTGTAGTACTGTACCTGCGTGCCGTCGAGCGGATGTTGAGACGATTGATAGAGCAGGGCGCCGGCGGGAAAAGCCAGCAGGCATACGGCCAGCAATGCCAGCGGCCTTCGGTGCCCGGGCATCAGAATGATCAGCAGTAAAACGGTCAACGGGAGTGCCAGCAACCAGACAGGGGCGGTGAAGATCGAGCCTGCAAATATGCCGGCTATCCAGGCGATGCTGACGTATAGAAGGGGCATATCGGTTTACTCACCTGTTGAGACGAAGCTGCGCAGGTCATCGACTGCAGATTTTCCGAAGCCTTTAATTTTGAGCAGGTCGTCTACGCTGCGGAAGGGGCCGTTGGCGGTCCGGTAATCGACGATCTGCGCAGCTTTTCCCTCACCTATACCGGGCAGGGCTTGCAGCAGCCAGGTGTCCGCGCGGTTGATGTCCACCTTCTGTGGACGGGCTGTCTCTCCCGCTGCCGGCACATAGATGGATATGCCGCCGATGTCGGCGTTGTCCGAGATGCCTGCCGACGAAACGAGCGCCGTCAGCGTATCGCCCGGCCGGGTTGTGTAGATGCCGGGTCGGGCCACACTTCCGCTTATATGTACGTCGCCGCTGATATCGGCCTGTTTAAAGTCGCTCAGGATTATCTCGGTTGGCTGGAGGTTGGAGATGCGGACGCAGAAAAATACTATGCCGGTGATGAGGAAAACTGCCAGCAATGCTGCTATAATAAGCCACATCTTCTCGCGGATACCCGTCATTAACTTCCCCTCCTCACGTGTAGTTAAGGCGTTGGCAGCGGTAGAATTGTATCATATATGGATAACCTGAAGACGATTACAGTAAACAAAAAGGCTTACCATGATTACCACATCCTGGAAAGCTACGAGGCCGGCATAGCGCTTAAAGGCTCCGAGATCAAGTCCGTACGGATGGGCCGGGTCAACATCAAGGACGCCTATGCCAGGCCCGAGAAGGGCGAGCTATGGCTGCATAACTCGCATATATCCGCATACCAGGCGGGCGGGTTCAATACGCATGAGCCGGACCGGCGGCGCAAGCTGCTGATGCACCGCAGCCAGATAGCCGAATTGGAGCAGACGGCCAACCAGAAAGGTTTGACTCTGGTGCCTCTGCGGATATATATTAAAAACGGGCTCGCAAAGCTGGAGATAGGCGTAGGCAGGGGCAAAAAGCAGTTCGACAAGCGCGATACTATCGCCAGGCGCGAGACAGAGCGTATAGTGGAGCGGGCCATGAAATCGGGGGCCCGCAAAGCACGTTAACAACCGAATATGTGGGGGCGCGTGGCTTCGACAGGGAAGAGCCCACAGTACGGCAGGCCGAGGCGCCATCTACCTCGTTAATCCGGTGGCAAAACACAACTGCCAACGAAGCAGTTCCAGTAGCAGCCTAACCAGGCCGCTCGTCCAACCTTTCCTCGTCCCGGTGGGATTGGATTGGGCGACGAAATGCCGGGGTGCGACAGTCCCGATGCTGATGAGGATTGCCTAAGATTTATCAGCTGGCCCGCTTAAACTCCGCCTGCAGAGGCTGAGCGGGTGAGCATAAAGAGCAGACTAAGCCTGTAGAAGTGCTGGCAACTTTTTTCTGGACGGGGAGTTCGACCCTCCCTCGCCTCCACCACGAAAATTATTAGCGGACTTCATATTAAAATGAGGTCCGTTATTAATTTATAGGATAATTGGGCATAGTAATTAATCTTCAAATGACTCTCACATTCTGAATATAGAATGTTATAATGGAGCACCCCTCTGAACAAATCAAATCTCTGTTATGCAGAAGGGCGCTCTGTTCTTTATCAATACACTGAAGATAAATTTTATAAGGTGTGTGTTGACAGTATATCTAGTTTTCCAGTTCAGATAACTTCTTGGGAGTGACTCCCTTTTTATATGTGGCCAGACTCACTATTACCATAAGCAGGAACGAGACCACGAGCGAAGCAAAGATAGGCTCAATGCCGAACGGTTTATTGAACGCGTACAACGGCACCACGGTCAGGCCTCCACCTATCATGCTTGCTATTGCCCCCGCATTGGTGGCCTTGTTCCAGAAAAGCGCTGCCATGGTGGGTACAAAACCGATGGCGATGAATAGGGCGAACGAGAGTAGCATCATGTCAAATATGCCGCGCATCAGCAGTGCGAATGTGATTCCGAATACACCGATCAATATCACAGCAACCCGGGCTGTAACCAACCCACTTTTTTCACTTATGGATGGCCTGAAGAAACGGGCGATATCCCTCGATACGGTCATTCCGGCAACCATTAGGACACTGGCAGCCGTGGACATTATTACTGCAAGTATCGCCGCAATTGAGAGGCCGATCATGACAGTAGGTAAATGGTTCATAATCATTACGGGCATCACCACATCCGCGGTGCCATAATCCTTTACTAGATTGGGGTAATAGTAAAAACCTAGGATTCCAATTAAAACGATTGCCACGCTGTAACCAAAATACAATATTGTCGAGACCCATATGCTCCTGCGCGCTACGTTCTCTGATTTCGAAGAGGAAGCGCGCTGCCAGAGTGAGACATCGATAAAACAGATGGGAGTCATAGTCAAGAACCAGGCAAGAATGGTTGCCGGTGGAACACCGCCCATAAAATCCAGCATACTGGGTGGGATTTTGGCCGCTACATCGCTGAACTGGACACCATTAAGCAGGAATATCGGCAGGGCTATGCCTAGTATGACCAGCAGTAGTATAGCCTGGATAATCTCGGTATATGCCAGGGCAAACATACCGCCTGCAAAACAGTAGGCTATCATTACCGCCCCGGCAATTATTACGGCCAGTTGATAGTCAATGCCGTAAAAATTACCAGTCGCCGTAAATACGGTACCGAGCGCAGCAACTTGTACACCAAAGAGCGCAATCAGGCCGAGAAGCAGGAATATTGCACCGATGACCCGTGTCGCATTGCCGTAACGTGCTTTCAGCACCTCGGGTATCGTCCAATACTTTATCCTGCGGATAACGAACGCAATAAAGGAAAAACCGATTAATCCCACAGCATAGGCGATCACACTCCACAGTGCGGCTATGCCCATGTTGTAAGAAAGACCTGCTGTGCCCATTGTCGCACCGGCACCAATGGCCGTGGCCGTGATGGCCCCGATAACCAGTGGATAACCAAGAGAGCGGGCTGCAACTGAATAGTCCTCTTCATTTTTAACTTTCCTGTAGCTGATAATGCCAACAACCAGAATAAAGATGAAGTATGCTACGATAATACCGATGTCCAGCGCGGTCATACCATTACCTCCAGCTCATTAGTTTTTGTTATATGTCAATACCGAACAGATTGGCGGCATTGCTGTAAAGCCATTTTTCCGCGACTCCCTCTTTCAGGTTAAGACGGCGTATCTCCTCGGCGCCCCTTTTCATGGGTAGCATGGGCCACCCCGAGGCGTACATAATTTTGTCCTTTAAAACGGTGCTGCCGAGTTGCATCAGGGTCTCGTATCCAGGGCTGCCGAAATACTTCGGCCTCACAGTGGAAGTGGAAATATATACATTGGGGTGACGCCAGGCGACAGCGACAAGCTCAGGAACCCACGGAAATCCGGGCGTGCTGCCGACTATCTTCAATTCCGGGAAATCGACTGCGACATAGTCGAGGTGGATAGGACGGCAGATATCCATCCTCGCATCCTGACGGAAATGCATGGATGATTCTATAAAGACCACTACTCCAAGCTCAAGACATTTCTCGTAAATGGGGTAATAAGCGCGGTCGGAAGCAGGCAGGTTATATTCATAGGTCCAGAGGTCAACTCCTCTCATGCCAAGCTCTTTTATGGCACGCTCAACTCCCCGTGCCGCTTCCTTTCCCTTGAGAGGATCCGCACCGGCGAGACCTATAAGCCTGTCTGGAAATTTGGACACAAGCTTGGCGCAAACCTCGTCGGGTATCTTCATGCCATACGAGGTCTCGATGTCACGTGCACGGATGACGGCCCGGTCAATGCCCTCATCGTCAAGGTACTTGATAAACGACTCTGGCGTCCAGCCCATATCCAGCAACAGCTTCAGCCCCGATTCGAGCTCCGGGCCATATACGCGGAAGTAATTTTTCATGTAGGCAGGTTCAATAAGAAACTCCCTGAAGGGAGGCGTAACGGCACAATCTATCACTTTGCCTCTTTCCATCTCTTAATAACAGCTCCCGGTAGTATTCGGTTTACAACTCGCCTTTTTCAATCGACGCAAGTGTCTCGTTCTTGAGCCTGTTCCTGTCAGCCTTGCCTATCCTGGTGATCGGGATGCCGTCTCGGAGAATAATCCTCCTGGGCACCTTGAATTTGGCAAGGTTAGCCGAAAGGAAGTCCTTCAAGCCGTCGACATCGACGGTTTGTCCCCAGACAGGCGCAACGAAGAGCCAGACAACTTCGCCGTATATCTTGTCCGGTACGCCGATGGCCGCGCTGACCCCGACGTTCGTATATTGCATGGACACTTCTTCAACCTCGGTAGGAAGGACAGTATAGCTGCCAACCCTGATAATCTGCTTGATTCGTCCCTTGATGTATATCCCGCCTTTCTCATCAAGGTATCCGAGGTCGCCGGTTTTGCACCAGTGGTCGACCGTAAATCCTTCCCTGTTCTCCTCCGGCATATTGTAATATTCGGGGATGACCAGCGGGCCACCGATTATCACCTCGCCGGTCTGACCCGCCGGAAGCTCCCTGCCCTGCTCATCCACGATCTTGACCTTAACGGTATCAAACGGCTTGCCGACGTAACCCTCATCAATCCTTTTCAAATCATCACCCGGCTCAGTGTAGGAAACTGCAGAACCCGCCTCGGTGCTGCCGTACCCGGCTACCAGGACCGGGGCTATGCGGCGGGTGACGCCCTGTGCCAGCTCAAGTGGGACCTTCTCACCACCCAGGGCTGCCAGCTTGAGGCAGGAAAGGTCGTACTTATCGAGGTCGGGTAAGGAAAGTAGAATGGCATACATGGTCGGTACGCCACCCATCCAGGATATCCGCTCTCTGGCTGTAACCTCGAGCACGCTGTACGGTGTCCAATCGTCCATCAGGATTATCTCAAAGCCGCCCACCAGGGGCATTCCTATTAGCTCAACAGTGCCGCCCACATGGCTGGGGGGCAGAGCGGCCAGCGACTTGATACGACCGGAAATACCCAGGGAAGCAAGGCTTTTGTTGAAGTACTCGTATTCCAGGTAAGACATGAAGGTGGTGTTAACGTGGTTAAGCAGCGCCGATTTAGGTACTCCGGTTGTGCCTCCTGTAAATATAATAAGAGATCCGTCTTCCGGCGACAGACTTGTTTTACGGGTCTCCAGTGCCTCTCCAAGCTCAGTCTTCATTTCTAAGAGGTCTTCGAATGACGGGCTGTTCCCTCTGGAACCAATGTAGATTTTGGTGGTGGATTTAGAATCATCCTCTAACCCTTCCAGGATTTGTCTGATATCGAAGTCTTTAACCGCGGTAACTGCTATTATCAACTTCGGCCTGACATGAGACAGGAATCTTTGAAGGTCCTTTTTCCGAAATTTGACATCCATTGGCACCAGGATTGCGCCAACAATACCGGAGGCGACGAGTGTCAGAACGAAATTTATGCCGGTGGGCAAAATTGAAATTATACGATCGCCTTTGTTAATACCAAGGTATATGAAAGATTGTGCAAGTTGCTCAGTGTATTCGTAAAACTGCTTGGACGATATGATTCTGTTTCCCTCACGCAATGAAGGGAAAGCCGGGTCAATTGTGCTCCAGTACTTAACATATTGCCAGTAATAATCTAATTTGGGGACGTCCATTTACCATGCCTCACATTTTAGATTTGAAAAGTATAAAAATATTTATTCAAACAAAAACTTCAAATGATCTCGTTTTATAGCAGGTACGAGATATCAACGAATAAACATTTCGAAAAACAGTTCACATAGTGCATTACGTTTGGCGCTACCAGCGTTTTTTTGTATATGCGGCATGTAGTTAGCGAGGGACGTAATGCATGACGCGATCTGTTCGCTATCCCCTTTTATCAATTTACCCGCGTTTTGTACTTCCCGAACCAGAGAATGAAATTTTTCTAAATAGCTATCGCGTTCTTTCTTTATTTTCCGCCGCATTGCAATCGGAATATAACTGGCAGCTCTGTACTCTATTGTTATCAGAGAATCACGTTCATAGTTATAGTCCAGGTGGGCTTTAATTATCCTTTTTAACCTCTCCACCGCATCTAAGCGTTCCATATTCCAAACCTTATCCATTGTTTGTCTGAAAAGGTGTTCATTCCACAACAATAACTCACCCAGCAAATCTGCTTTTGATGGGAAATA
>DAOUFR010000111.1:0-16275 GCA_034429715.1 Dehalococcoidia bacterium | reverse complement strand
ACGACAGCCTGAGTATTCATGGGAAGCAGCAGGAAGAACGGGCCTGCGCGATAAGGATGATCGACGACGGCCTGACCACGCCTGAGCGCAGTGGAAACCGCCAGCGGTGTATGCAGGGTATAGGCATGGCCCATGGTGGAACATAGCCGCAGGAAAAGGCCCTGCTCGTACTTGGGTATCTGCTGCATGTTGAAGCCCTCGTCCTCGGTTGTCTCATCACCGAACAGGTACCAGACCCCAAGGCCGTCGGATGAGGGAACGAGCGAGGCGGCCATGGCTTGAAGAGCGCCGGGTCCGATGGATGTTATGACCGCAGCTTTTTTTCCGGTGGCCCAGCGCAGTGCTGCCGCAGCGTGCGACGCCTCGATCTCATTACGGACGTTAAGCACCCTGACCAGTCCGGCCTGTTGATATACACGCAGCACCTCGGCAACGTCCGTGCTGCCGTGGCCGAACACAGCGAAATACGTGCGTACATCCTGCCTTAATAGCCCCAGCACCACCGCCTCGGACAGCGTCAGGTCCTGCCGGCGCGGGTAGCCGGGGCCGGCCAGCGCGGCATCCAGGCTGCCATACTTGACTATAGCAGCCACACGCTCCTGTCGCGCCGCGGCTATCTGATCATATATCACGCTCTATCACATCTCCCGGATCGAACTCGGCTAATTAAAATTTGCGTGTCCATTCCTTCGGCCAGCGTTCGGCAACAACCTTTTTCTGTGTGAAAAATTCCAGGGCATCCAGGCTCTGTCCATGCAGATCGCCAAAGAAACTGTCCTTCCATCCACTGAACGGGAAAAAGGCCATGGGCGCAGCTATACCAATATTGATGCCCATATTACCGACCTCGGCCTCGTAGCGGAATTTCCGGGCCGCTGCGCCGCTGTCAGTAAATATACATGCCATATTCCCGTAGCGGCTGACGTTGATAAGCTCTATCGCCTGGTCGAGGCTCTCAACGTGTATCAATCCCAACACCGGTCCGAATATCTCCGTAGTGGCCACCTCGCCTTTGGGCGGCAGCCCGTCCAGAACCGTGGGACGTACAAAGCTGCCGTGCTCGTAGCCTTTAATAACCGTTCCCCTGCCGTCGGCCAGCACGCGCGCACCTTCTTTTTCGCCCTGCCCGATAAAGTGTTCGATCCTTGCCTTGCTCTGCTGCGTAATCACCGGCCCCATCTGCACCTTTTCATCCAGGCCGTACCCGACCACCCTTGTCCTGGCCGCCTCTGCAATCGCTTTTGTGAAAGGGCCTTTCGCCTCTCCCACGGTTATAACCAGCGATCCTGCCAGACAGCGCTGGCCGGCACATCCGAATGCACTGTCGGCCGTTATGCGCGCCGCCATCGCCATATCCGCATCGGGCATGATAACCAGAGGGTTCTTGGCGCCGCCCTGGCACTGGGCCCTTTTGCCGGCGGCCGTGGCGCGGCTGTATACATATTGGGCAACGGGCGTTGAGCCCACAAAACTCACGGCACGGACGGCCGGATTATCCAGCAGGCAATCCACCACATCCTTGGCCCCGTTAACGAGATTGAGCACACCCGGAGGGAAGCCGGCCTGATCTATCAGTCCGAATATCTTCTGCAAAGTACAGGGCACCTTCTCAGACGGCTTAACTACATAAGTATTGCCGCAGGCAACCGCGTATGGTAAAAACCAGAAGGGCACCATGCCGGGAAAATTAAACGGGGCGATCACCGCGCACACGCCCACAGGCTGTCTGATCATGATCTCGTCGATCCCCCGCGCTATATCTTCCGAGTTGTAACCCTGCATCAACTGAGGAATGCCGCAGGCAGATTCGACGTTCTCGATCAGGCGGCGTGTTTCACCTCGCGCCTCCTCCAGAGTTTTGCCGCACTCCATGGTTATCATGCGCGAGAGGTCCTCAAAATGCTCTTCCAGCAGATTCTTCAACTTGAACAGGCACTGTACACGCTCCGTTGCCGGAGTTCTGCGCCAGGAAGGCAAAGCCCCGGCGGCCGCAGCCACTGTGTTCTTAACCTCTTCAGCAGTGGAGAGCCGTACGCGTCCCAACACTTCTCCTGTAGCAGGATTAATTACATCCTGTATCTCCACTGACTTGGACGGCAGCCACTTCCCCCTCGTGTAATTCAGTATATCCATCGTACCTTTCATATGAATCATCCTCCGGATATTCAGTTAAGCCGTATACCTGTTAACTGCCCAGGTATCGCTAATATAATTCCTTTGCGCATGTATCTTCCGCCTCTGCAACCTCATCGAAATATCCAGACAATTATACATCACCGTGAGACATTATTCCCCCTTTTATCAGGCGCTGTTTTATGATAATATATATAAGTAACGACAGAACGTTCGGTCTGTAGGATGAGGAAGGTACGAACATACAGCCATGATACGGAGCTGGTGAAGCAGCGGCGCAACCATATCGTCAAGGTAGCCACCGAGCTTATCGCCAGAAGGGGTTATAACAACATCAGTACCCGCGAGCTAGCGACGGCGCTGGGCATGAGCACGGGCGGCCTTTATCACTACATAGGGTCAAAGCAGGATATCCTGTATTTGATTATAAATTTTGCCTCCGACCTCACCGGCCAGGCGCTGGGTCGTTTTGATGAACGGATGCTAAACGAAAAGCCCTCCCTGCAGCTTTCAAAGTCAATAGAAGTTTACCTGGATATTGTGGAGACATATCGCGACTTCCACAATTTCGTCAATCATATAATGCTTTCATTGACCGTGAGTGAAAGGCGCATAATCTACGAGGCCGAGTCCAGGGTCGTGGAATATTTCGAGAAGCTGATACAGCGTGGAATCGATCTGGGCGAGTTTTCCACCGACGATGCCCGGCTGTCAGCGCATAATATCGTGGCCATGGCCAACGCCTGGGCCAACCGCGGATGGTACCTGAAAAAATATTATACTCTTGAGAGTTATACCAGAGAACAGGTTAAACTGGTGCTCACACAGCTTGAAAAATCCAAAGCTGCAGAAATAATTAATTAACATATAGGAGGAATCATGACGACAGGCAGCAAACCCGGTACGAAAACCCTCAGTACCAAGAAGCAGTTCATCGACAGGCTTAGCAAGATGCGCCGTAATGTATATTTCGACGGCCATCTGATAGACCGCACCGATGAGCTGCAGATGAACACCATCAACATTATCGGATCGACCTATGATTTCGCCCAGGATCCCAGGTTCCAGGACCTTGTCCTTGCCAAGAGCCACATAACGGGCAACACCATCAACCGCTTCACCCACGTCCACCAGAGCAAGGAGGACCTGCACAAGAAGCAGGACATGACTCGCGCGCTCTGCCAGCAGGTGGGCGGCTGCATTCAGCGCTGCATGGGCATCGACGGCACCAATGCATGTAATGCCATATCATTCGAGGCCGACAAGCACAACAAAGGCGCGACCGAGTACCATAAGAATTTCCTTAAATGGCTGGAGAATTTCCAGACCAAAGACCTGGTCGGCTGCTGCGCTCAGACTGACGTGAAAGGCGACAGGATGAAAAGGCCCAGCCAGCAGGCTGACCCGGACTTATACCTGCATATCGTGGAGCGCAAGAGCGACGGCATCGTAGTGAGCGGCTGCAAGGTACATAACTCCGAGGCTTCGACGGCCGACGAGATTGTTGTTGTGCCCACACGCTCTCTGCTGCCCGAAGAGAAGGACTGGGCGGTGGCTTTTGCCATACCCGCCGACTGGGAGGGCATCAAGCAGGTCGTAACCATCCACAACCTGAGGGAGCGCAAGCATTACAAGAAAGGAGTAATGCAGGGCGCCACCGACTCGTATACTATTTTCGATGAGGTATTCATCCCGTGGGAAAGGGTGTTCGTAGCCGGAGAGACCATTCACGGGGCTGTGGGCGCGCTGCTTTTCGCCCTCTTCCACCGCCACAGCTACTCAGGTTGTAAACCGGCCATCGGAGACCTGATGCTGGGAACGGTGGCGCTGGCGGCCGAGTATAACGGTATTGCCAAGGCCGGCCATGTCCGGGAGAAGCTGGCAGAGCTGATTATGATATCCGAACTCGGTTACGCAGCCGGCTTTACCGCCTCGGAGCTGGGCAAACCAGAGGTCTATATACCGGGCATGGGCTTCATGCCCTACGGCCCCGGCAGCTATATCCCCAACTCGATCTACTGCAATGTCGGACGCTGCCTGACCGGCGAGGCGGTCTACCGTGAGGCCGAGATACTCTGCGATGTGGCGGGCGGAATCCCCGCTACCTTCCCCCACGAGGGAGACTTCCTCAATCCTGAGACCAAGACACTGCTGGAGAAATACACCATGCGCAATCCGGACGTAAAAGTCGATGATGCCATCAAGCTCTGGATGCATGTGGGTGATATGCTCTGCTCGTCCACCGGCGGCGTAGCGCAGGTCGGCGGTTTCCACGGCGGCGGTTCGCCCGTTATGGAACAGATTGCCATCACCACGCAGTATGACATCGAAGCCCGTAAGAAAATGGCCAAGAGAATAGCCGGCATAGAGAGTTAAACTGAAAGGGCCGGCCCAGGTAACCTGGGCCGGCCCTTCTATTACTGCTTCCTATCGTACTAACCTATCTTCTTTGTACCCCTGAAAGCTGCTGCGATCGTCTTGCGGGTAAACGGCACAATCCTGCTGTTGCAGTGAACTTCATCGGCCAGATAGTACTTCTTTATGAAGCCTTTGCTGTCCGCTGCGATAGATTGAATATCCACATACGGGACATCGATGCTCTCACAAAATAACCTGAGTTTCTCGTTGAATATCCTGGATATCTCGCTGCGCTCCCTGGCGTTGCCCGCAAAGGGCAGAGCCGTGATGAACTCCTTGCTGGCTGCCGGCGGAATGCCGTGTATACAGATAGCGTAACCATCGCCCTTTATTTGCTGTATGGCCGCACCATATCTGGCAACTGTCCTGTCGATTAATGTTTCAATGCTCACCGTTTTACCGTTCTTGCCGTACTGTAAATAAATGTGGACCCTGGCATCTATCTCGCCGAAAACCAGAAACACAACGTCCCGTTGCTTATTCACCCTTTTGAGAAACAGGGCCAGGTATTCCGACGACCTGGTGAAGCTTTCCTTCTTGATCAGGTTATGTGCCGTGGCCTGGGATATATGATGCACCAGAAAGGGACAGCGGTAGATGAAGGGCTTAACATGACTGTCCCCTATGGTATGTATGATGCTTGTATTGAATAACCTGGCCTTCAGCTTCACCAGGGAGTTAAAGCAGGCCAGCGGGGGATACTTGAAGACCATATCCCAGAAAGGGAAATAGACGGAGCCCTGACTTTGCAGCCAGGCAAGCCTGTGCAGTTCATATTTCTTCTTCAGATCATTCATGGCGGGAACGATTGGCCAGAACGGCAGCTGTGAAATGCCGGGTATTTTCGCTTTTACAACCGTATTATCTTATCGCAAGCACCGCACCTTATCAACACTCATCTTTGGCAACATATCATAGTGATGATACAATGGACACACGATACGTCCCGATCGGTTTCCATTGTCGAAAAAAGCAGGGGGTAGTGAAATGAAGATAGGGTTTATCGGCTATTTCAGTAATGCGCCCGATCTCTCGTCAGGTAGAAAAATACTGCTGATCGTCCTGGGAATACTGCTATTTATTACTCTTGTTTTGTTGGGGCCGATAATATCGCTGCAACAAACCGTGTTCAATCCCGATTGTGTAGCTTCCTACGTGAACGACATCGATGTCCCGGCCCTCACAAACAGCTGGCTCAAAGAAAATGTTGCTCCCAAGAATCCTGTGCTGGCCAAATCAGCGGAGCTTGCCGTTATTAACTTTGAGCCGCAGATAAAAGATCTAATGCGGACCTGTGTGCGGAATATGTATGCATTCACCCTCGATAGTCTAAAGAATGGTAAATTGCTGGATACGGTAGCTGCGCAAAAGCCGCTGGTTGACAACCTGTCAGCCCATGTCCAGGCTTTAATGGACCTGCCTGCACTCAGCCCTGTATTTCAGATGCTGGGCGTCAACGCAGAATCGATTACTAAAAATGTAGATACCGGGCAGATAAACGGCCTGTTCGATATGCTTGAGCAGCTGGCTGCGCTCAAGTCCTTCGTAGTCATCCTCATGTCCAGCCTGGTCCCCCTGCTGCTATTGATGATAGCATTGGTTATAGCTATTGTTTTTATAGCGCGCAAGCCCGGATTCATGTCCGGCGAACTGGGACTGGTCTCCGCCATCAGCGGGATACTTCAATTCATCATCATCCTGCCCGCCGGCAGCCTGGGTAAATCACTGATATCACAGTTTAATCTGCCGCCGCTGATCCGGGACTGGCTGCTGAGATTGGTGCAGGATTTCAATAGTATTGTGATGATATACGGGGGCGCTCTCCTGCTGGTCGGAATCGTCCTCATCGCTGTCAGCAATGCATTGAAACGGGTCAAGTAGGGCAAACGTCTATAGTTACAGAAAACGTTCGAATCTCTCTTTTTTTGCTTTGCAGATAGGACATATCTCGGGAGGCCCGTCGCGGGCACAGAGATATCCGCATACTTTACAGCGCCAGACAGGCAGCGGCACCTTCAGGGGGCCGGATAAGGCTGGAGCAGCAGCCTTGCGGCGAAGCGCGCGCGGCGGCCGCCTCTCGGGAATGGAGGCCAGCTCCTGCTTCCCGTCCAGTACATCTTGAGAAACGTACAGGGCACAGTAGCAGGCCCCGTATTCGACCACATCCTGGTCCCTGTAATCGCAGGGACATATGATATCCAGGTCTTCATCCTTATTACCGCTGGCCAGGCGACAGGGACATGACTGATACCCGTACCGTTCCTGGTTGACCAGAAGGCCGCTCACCAGGCCGCGGGCAAAATCTGAGTCAGGATTGATATGATATCCACCCGCTTCGGCGTCTTTTTTACACCTCAAGTAGCCTTTTTCGATTTCTTCCGGAGCGATGGCTTTATCCGCACTCACAGTTTAAGCGCCTCTTTAATCGCACTCTCCTTGAAACCGACGATACACTTGCTGTCATTAATCACCAGCGTGGGAAATGATCCATCAGGATTCCATTTCTCAACCATGGCGATGGTCTGCTCTCTCTCCTGCCCTTGAAGCAGGTCAACGAAGACATAGTCGTACTCGACGCCCAGGTCCGCTAACAGCTGCTTGGTTTTCCTGCACCAGATGCATGTGCTCAATGCATAAAGCATGAGCTTACCCGCGTTTTTACCGCCGACATGCTCAATCGTCATAGCAACCTCTCCTCGATTCACCCATGCGGATTAAATCATTTTTACGTCTTTAACGAATGATATCTTAATTATAGAGGCACAGGCAAATACGGTTGATTTTGACACCGCCTGCCATCTCTCTGTAATATCAACAGGTATTCTCTTAATGGAGGAGGTCTTCACCGGTATGGACAAATTTAAGATGAACGCAGCCGATGCGGTTTTTCTGCTGATCGATTTTCAGAGTAACCTCGCAGTAGCTATGAAGAAGGATGTCTACAGCAACTGCGAAAGCAACGTTAACCTCATAATAGCGTCATGTGAAACGATGAGGGTGCCGGTACTCGTTACCGAGCAATACAGCAGGGGGCTGGGCAATACCGTCGACCCTATCAGGGCCAGCTTGAAAGATCATTACAAACCGATCGATAAGCTCAGCTTCAGCTGCTGGGGCGATCAAACCTTTCAGGATACCTTTAAGAAGTTAAATAAGAAGTATGTCATGGTGGCCGGCATCGAATCGCATGTATGCGTGCTGCAATCGGTGATAGACCTGGTGGCACAGGGATATTACGTGCACGTTATCAGCGATGCGGTGTGCTCAAGATATAAGACTGATTGGAAAAAAGCCCTGAAATTGATGCGGGATGCGGGCGCTGTCATCACGACCACCGAAATAGCAGTGTTCCAGCTATTGCAGCGGGCCGGAATACCCGAGTTCAAGGTGATCTCACCCCTCTTTAAGAACAAAGTGGTTAAATAATGCTGATGATACACCTGTTTCAACGCCGGATGTGTTAAAATGATCACCGGTTGAAAGCTATTCATAAAGGACACGGATCGAGAATATGAAAGAATCGATAATGGAGATCATCGTCTGCCCGGTATGCAAGGGGCCGCTCGACCTCAAGATCGAAGAAAAGAACGATGGCGAGATAACCTCAGGCTCTCTTTTCTGCGCTAAATGCAACTACACGTATCTGATCAAAGACAGCATCCCCAATCTGCTGCCGCCTGACATGAGCTCCTGAAATTTTACCCCGGACGATAAAGAGCGCATGATTCCGGCGATTCCCAGACCTCGACGCTGTCAAGACCGGCATCCCCGCTGAAATCAGGCTTGAGAGCATCATAGATGGTGGATGCTATATTCTCCGCAGACGGGTTGATCCGGTTGAAGGGCTCGATATCGTTGAGACACTGGTGATCGTATCTTCCTGTAACTTCCACTACCTGCCTCTTCAAAGCAGTGAAATCATAGGCAAGCCCCACCTGGTTTAGCCTGCGGCATACCAATCTCACGACCACCCTGTACCTGTGTCCGTGCAGCTTCTCGCACTTTCCCTCATAACCGCGCAGAAAATGGGCGGCGTCAAAACTTTTTTCAACCGAGATAATATACATGTTCAGTCCTTCCCCTTGCCTGTATTACTCCCCCACTTCTCTATCCTGTAACCGGGCTTCAGGTCTATCAGCAATTCTCTCACACTTTTATGTAAAGCAGGATGCATAAAATCGGGGGCGATCTCTGCCATAGGCGCCAGCACGAAAGCCCTCAGGTGCAGTCGTGGGTGCGGCACATCGAGACCCGGCCGACTAATTATATCCTTTCCGAAGAAAAGCAGGTCCAGATCTATAACACGCGGCGCGCCGGCATAGGTCCGTTCTCTTCCCATCCGCGCCTCTATTCCATTCAGTATCTTCAGCAGTTCCACCGCAGTACAGTTCGTATCCACGCAGGCCACACTGTTCAAGAAATCCGGTTGATCTTTATATATCTCGGGTTCAGTCAGAAAAATGGGGGATATGTCTACTATGCGGGCACTTAGCGACAACATGTTGAGAGCCCTATTTAAATTGGCCTCCCTGTCCCCCAGGTTGGAGCCCAGGCCGATATACGCCAGGGTCATTGCCCGGCGTTCCTTCCCACGATGGCATCGCTCATCCGGCAGATCAGCTTCATCTGTCTCACGTCATGTACCCTCACCAGATCGGCGCCCCGTGTAATGCCTATAGCCAATGAAGCAGCCGTGCCCATAAAACGCTCCTCCTGTGATGAGCCTACGGTGGCAGCAATGAAAGATTTGCGCGACGTACCCAGCAATACCGGGTATCCCAGCACCTTTATTTCATCCAGCCTCCTGACTATCTCAAGGTTCTGTTCCACGGTCTTGCCGAATCCCACACCCGGATCGACTATGATATTCTCCGGCCTGACACCGCAGGCAAGTGAGCGACCGATAAGATCCTTCAGCTGGGATATTACTGCTTCGAGGATATCGGTGACCTTTTTACCCCTTTGGTTGCCGGTCAATACAACAGGCACCTGTTTTTCAGCTGCCAGCCTGACTATGCCGGATTCCACGCCGGAGCCGGAGACATCGTTTATCATACAGGCCCCGCCATTCAACGCCCTGACTGCGACCTCGCACTTGTAAGTGTCGATGCTTACCGGAACACCTATATCTCTTGATATACTGTTTATGAAAGGTACAACCCTCTCGATTTCCTCGTCCGCCGGTATCGGGCCGGCATCGGGCCTGGTGGACTCACCGCCGACGTCGATGATATCAGCGCCTTCCTCCACCATCTGCAGCGCCCTCTGCCGGGCCAAGTCCAGTGAGTGGAATCCATCACCGGAAAACGAATCAGGAGACAGGTTGATTATGCCCATAATGTAGGTGCGCTGACCCCACCTGAACAGGCTTTTTCCGCAATGTGTCATCGCCGATGAATCCATACTAACATTACTCCAACCATCTATAGAATTAACAGTCCGGCAATACCTTCACCTGCATCTGGTCACTCAATGCATACAGATGTATTTTATCATTTGCCCGCAGGCACTGTGCGGCGTCTTTACTCAAATGCGGGGAAACTATGTTAAAATGTTCACTCTAACATTCTTCATAACATGTTATCCCGGAGTTCATTTACATGGGCAAAACTATCAGCGAGAAGATATTAAGCAACAAGTCTGGCAGCGATGCGCGAGCAGGTGATATCGTCATCTCTGCTGTGGACCTGGTATTCGTACAGGACACTACCGGTCCGCTCACAATAAGGCAGTTCAAATCGGGCAAGAAGCAGACGCTGGCCTCACCCGCAAGAACGGCCCTTTTCATCGACCACGCCAGCCCCAGCCCCAGCCGACAGCTTTCGAACGACCATATCTTTATCAGGGAATTCGCTACCGAGACGGGCTGCCTGCTATTCGATGCCGGATGCGGCGTCTGCCACCAGATCGTGGCCGAGAAGCTGGCCAGGCCGGGCGACGTTATCGTGGGCGCCGATTCGCACACGGTGACCGCCGGTGCCCTGGGAGCCTTCGCAACCGGGATGGGATCGAGCGACGTGGCGGTGGCCATGTCGCTGGGCAAGACCTGGTTCAGAGTGCCCGAGACGATCCACATTGAGGTGACGGGAAAATTCTCCAAAGGCGTGGGCGCCAAGGACCTGATCCTGTACCTGATCGGATTGATCGGAGCGGACGGCGCGACCTACAAGGCCCTGGAATTCACCGGAAATACTGTGGACTCTATGCCCATGTGGCAAAGGCTGACGATTTCGAATATGGCCATCGAAGCGGGAGCCAAGGTCGGACTCTTCCCCTCCGACCGTATCACACGGGAGTACATGAAGAAACAGGGACGGGAAAAGGAATACGCTCCCGTATTCGCAGACTCCGATGCTGTTTACGAGCGCACCATCAAGGTGGATGCCAATAGTCTGGAGCCGGTGGTCGCCAGGCCCCACACAGTAGACAACACAGCAACAGCCAGGTCTCTGGTCGATATCAAGGTGGACCAGGTGTTTATCGGCACCTGCACCAACGGACGGCTGGAGGATATGGCTGAAGCAGCCTCGTTATTTAAAAATAAAAAGATACACGCAGGGGTCAGGCTGATCGTCTGCCCGGCCTCACGAAAGATATATACCGAGGCTATTAAAGCCGGTTATCTTCAAACGATCGTTGAGGCCGGCGGCATCATACTTCCTCCGGGATGCGCCGGCTGCCTGGGACTGCACCAGGGCGCGTTGGGAGATAAAGAGGTCTGCCTCTCCACGGCCAACCGCAACTTCAAAGGCCGTATGGGCAATCCCGAAGGGCTCATATACCTGTCGAGTACCGCTACGGCTGCGGCATCGGCACTGACGGGCAGAATAACCGATCCACGAGAGGTGCTGTAATGGGACCGACCACTCTCAAAGGCAGGGCGTTTAAATTCGGCGACGACATATCCACTGACCTGATCATAGCCGGTAAATACGCTCACCTGCGCAGCAACCTGCCCGAACTGGCCAAGCATGCCATGGAAGACGCCAATCCCGACTTCGTCAAGCTCGTCAAGCCCGGTGATTTCATCGTGGCCGGGTCCAATTTCGGCCTCGGGTCGAGTCGTGAACACGCGCCGCTGGTGATAAAAATGGCGGGTGTGAGCGCTATTCTGGCCAAATCATTTGCACGTATCTTCTTCAGGAACGCCATCAACCAGGGCGTGCCGGCATTGATATGCCCGACGGATAGCATCGCCGACGGAGATACCCTCGAGATCAGCCTGGATGAGGGTACCATACGCAATATAACCAGGAACGAAACTTACAGCTTCACCAGGATACCGGCCGCCATGTTGAATATTTTAAACGAAGGCGGGCTGATCCCCTACATCAATAAACACGGTGACCTGAAACTCTAAATAAAAGTCTGCCTGAGAGGTTATGTAAAATGACTTATCGCGTTACGCTGATACCGGGAGACGGCATAGGCCCTGAGATTACCCGGGCCACCGTCAGCGTACTGGAGGCCACCGGCATCCAATTCGACTGGGAGATCCATACAGTCGGCGAGGCGGCCGTCGAAAAGTACGGGACCCCCCTGCCCGAGGCCACGCTCGAATCCATCAGGAAGAACAGGGTTGCCCTTAAAGGTCCGGTGACCACTCCCATCGGCAAGGGGTTCCGCAGTGTAAACGTAGCTCTGCGCAAGCAGCTCGACCTGTACGCCTGCCTGAGGCCGTGCAAGAGCTACCCCGGTGTGGTGACCACATTGTATCGGAACGTGGACCTGGTGATCGTCAGGGAAAACACCGAGGACTTATATATAGGCATCGAGTTCGCCAGGGGGACTGCGGAAGCCTCACAGCTTTATGATCTGATAATGCAGAGCTTCAAGGGCAGCCTGGACAGGAATTCGGGATTCAGTATTAAGACCATCTCCGAGCAGGGGTCCCGCCGCATCGTTAAATATGCCTTCGAATATGCCCGCAAATACGGACGTAAAAAGGTATCTGCGGTAACCAAGGCCAATATCATGAAATATACGGACGGATTGTTTTTATCGACTGCCAGGGAGGTGGCCAGGGAGTATCCGGAGATAGAGTACGATGAAGTCCTGGTCGATGCCCTGTGCATGCAGCTTGTAAGGAATCCGCAACGCTTCGATACGCTGGTGCTACCCAACCTCTACGGGGACATCATCTCTGACCTGTGCGCAGGACTGGTGGGCGGCCTGGGGCTGGCCCCCGGCGCCAACATCGGCGATGGACTGGCTATATTCGAGCCCACGCACGGAAGCGCCCCAAAATATACCGGACTGAACAAGGTCAGCCCGATGGCGCAGATGCTCTCGGCCGTGCTTATGTTGAGGTACCTGGATGAAAATTCTGCCGCCGATCGTATGGAAGCTGCCATCAGCGCCGTAATAGCCGAGGGTAAAAACGTTACCTACGACCTGCGCAGGGACCGCAACGAGCCCAGCGCAGGCACATCACAGGTTGCGGAAGCAGTTATAGAAAAGCTTAAAAAGTAATATAATCAGCACGGAGATATATTGTCCACCCCCCGTCTGACAGTGTTATGCGAAGAATCCAGTGCCGAGCCATAACCGAGATCGTCGCTTCGCTCTTTCAGGACGCCTGCATCCACCTGCCTCCTGACGTTATTGCTTCATTGAAGCGCGCAGGCAGGTCGGAAAAGTCGTCTCTCGGCAGGCAGACTATTAAATATATACTCGAGAATATAACCGCGGCGGAGAATCACCTTCTGCCTGTCTGCCAGGATACGGGCACGGCGGTGGTTTTTCTGGAGCTCGGCCAGGACGTCCATATTACCGGCGGCGACCTCGCAGCAGCAATCAATCAAGGGGTCAAAAAGGGATATACTGAGGGATATCTGCGCAAATCTATGGTGCACAGGCCCTTCTCAGCCAGGAAAAATACCGGAGACAATACTCCGGCGGTCATACACACCGAGATCGTGCCCGGCAACAGACTGCGCATATGCGTCCTGCCCAAAGGCGGCGGCGCTGAAAACTGCTCGAGGCTAACGGTTATGCCGCCCTCCCTGGGTTATGAAGGTATTTTAGAATATGTGCTCAACCTGGTTGATGAGTGCGGCAGCAATGCATGTCCCCCGCTGATACTCGGTATCGGGATAGGTGGAACTACCGAGCAGACCATGCTGCTGGCCAAGAAATCCCTGTTGCGTAAAACCGGTTCGCATAACTCTGATCCCGAGATAAAAGAGCTTGAGAAGAGAATACTGGCTGATGTAAACATGCTGGGCATCGGCCCCATGGGCTACGGCGGCAGCGTAACAGCGCTGGCCGTGCATATCGAAGCATTCCCTTCACATATAGCCAGCATGCCGGTGGCAGTCAACATGCAATGCTGGTGCTCGCGGCACAGAGAAGCGGTGCTTTAAAATGAGAGTAAAACGCATAGCGCTGCCCATTTCAAAGAAGGACATCAGGTCGTTGAAATGTGGAGACAGCGTGCTATTAACGGGCAGCATGCTGACCGCTCGTGATGCTTCGCATAAAAGGATAACCGAGGCCCTGGCCGCCGGAATTGATCCGCCCTTTAACCCGGACGGCCAGACTATTTACTATACGGGCCCAACACCTGCCCGTCCGGGCCATATCGTCGGCTCGGCAGGCCCGACCACAAGCAGCCGTATGGATAAATATACTCCTCTGTTGCTCAAGCATGGATTGAAATGCATGATAGGCAAGGGCAGAAGGTCTGCCGAGGTTAAAAAGAGCATGCTGCGAAGCCGCGCTGTATACCTGGCAGCCGTTGGTGGCGCCGGGGCCCTGCTTTCCCGCTCTATTAAAAAAATCGAACCCGTAGCCTACCCTGAACTGGGAGCGGAGGCAGTATACCGTCTGGAGGTTGAAGACTTCCCGGCCGTGGTGATAAACGATATATATGGGGGAGACCTTTACAACAGCGGCCAGGCTGCGCACAGAAAAGCCTAATCGGCCGGTGTCATCGAGAGGAATTTCAGCAGGCCGGCAATGCTCTTGGCATCGCAGATCTCTCCGCTATCGATCATGCCGGCTATCTTTTCAACGGGGACTTTCACAACATCGATCTCATCTGTGTCCTCTGCCACCAGTCGGCTCTCCTCCATCTCCGAGGCCAGGAAAACATGGATATATTCTGTGCAATAACCGGGCGCCGGGTAGAAACCTCCCAGCCTGGCAACCTTGTGTGGAAGGCAGCCTATCTCCTCCTGCAGTTCGCGCCTGACACACTCTTCCGGGCTCTCGCCGTCCTCCATCACGCCTGCGGGAATTTCCAGCAGATCTTTACCCGTAGGCACCCTGAACTGACGCACCATAACGACATTGCCGTGTCCATCCAGCACAACAGCCGCAATAGCATCCCTGTGTTGGACGATCTCCCGTACAACGATTTCGCCTGTGCTTTTCTCAACCGTGCTCTGGATTAGCTTGACCGCCCGACCCTTGAAAATCGTCTTTGACGAAAGTAACTTCTCTTTGGTCATCAGCTCACCACTACATCCAGCACAAGCGCCACCTCGTCGCAGTCAGGAAATTTAGGACAACTGTAGCATTCCGCCCAGATTTTTCGCGGCAGATCCATCTTTTCAACCATTTTAAATCCCTGTTTCTGGAAGAAGCCGGGCTTGTAGGTCAGGCAGAATATGCGCGGTATGCCCAGCGATTTGGCCTCCCCGACACAGGCCTTGATCAGCGCTGCACCCATACCTTTCTTGTGTTTGTTTTCATGTACTGCCAGTGCCTTCACCTCAGCCAGATCGGCCCAGCTGATATGCAGGGCGACGCAGGCCACGACACTGCCACTGCTGTCACGTATGACAAAGAAGTCCCTCAGATTCTCGTACATCTCGCTGAGGGCACGTGGTAGCATCTCGCCTTTGCCGGCAAATTTATTGACCAGTTCGTGCATCTTCTTAACATCGCCAATTGTCGCTTTCTCAACTTTCATAACGATTTTCCTTTCAACTTGAATACCAGTGTCCTGTAGAAGCTGCCTCTCGGCCTCAGGCGCAAAAAGCGCGAGGTCTGCTCAGCCAGACATACCTCGACTTCATCACCGCTTTCCAACTGCTCTTCCACCTGACCGTCCATGCTTATCATCGCTTCGTGATTGGTAAAGGCCTTCAGCGCAATTTTAGTTGAAGGCGACAGCACGATAGCCTTATCCATGTTTAAATGAGGGCAGACAGCCTTCATCAGCATATCTCTCGATTCAGGGTAAAGGATAGGCCCGTTGGCAGCCAGAGAGTAGCCTGTGCTGCCTGTGGCGGTGGAGATTATAACGGCATCGGCACGATAGGTAGTGAACACCTCTCCGTCGATGGCTACCTCGACGTTTATCAGCCGTAAAAACCTGCCCCTCCCTATTACCACATCGTTCAGGGCATGGTAGGTATTGCCGGAAGATCTGACCACAGCTTTCAGCACCGATCTCTGCTCGATCCAGCCCGCACCTCCGATGATCTCAACCAGCTTATCCCGCGCTTCGCCTGCCTCCAGCTCGTTCATGAATCCCAGATTGCCGAAATTCACGCCCAGTATGGGTATTTCCTGCGGATAGATTATTCGTGCAGCGCGCAGTATAGTGCCGTCGCCCCCGACGCTGATAACAAGGTCGGATCCGGCCAGCGCTTTCCTGGCTTCACCCTCGTCCCAAGACGAGTGTATCCAGCATTGGATACCTTTGCCTTTGAGGAACCCTTCAATATCGCGGGCGAAACGTTCCGATTTTTCTACCTTGGGATGATATAAAAT
>DAOUFR010000110.1:0-20870 GCA_034429715.1 Dehalococcoidia bacterium | reverse complement strand
ACCACTTACAGAGGCGGGTGCTGCGGTCGCTGAACAAAATATGATGACATCCTCTGATGCATAACTATCCTCCTGCAAAGGGACGAAGAATCGACCTCTTCGTCCCTTTATTTTAGGTGTGTTAAAATCAGTTTGGAGGATTATCTGAGAATGGCGCGCAGAAAGATACTGGTTGTGGATGACGAACCAAAGGTGTGCGATCTGGTTAAGGCCTATCTTGAGAAGGACGGTTTCGAGGTCGTACTGTCGGGCAACGGCAAAGACGCAGTGGAGAAAGCTCGCATGATCAAGCCCGATCTGATCGTGCTCGACCTCAACCTGCCCGGCATGGACGGCATCGAGGTCTTCCGCACGGTCAGGGCGTTCTCGGACATACCCGTTATCATGCTTACAGCGAGGGATGACGAGGTGGATAAGATCGTTGGATTGCAGATCGGCGCCGACGATTACGTCACCAAGCCCTTCAGCCCGCGTGAGCTGTCGGCCAGGGTGGCGGCGGTGCTGCGCAGGTATACCGATGGGACCAGGCCCGCCGACAGGCTGGTCAGCGGAGATTTACTGGTGGATTTCGAGCGGCATGAAGTCAAATACAGAAACGAGGCGGTCGGCCTTACCGCCGCCGAGTTTAAGCTTCTTGCTGTCATGGCTAAAAACCCCGGCCGCGTTTTCACGCGTCTCCAGCTGATGGACCTGGCCTTCGGTGAAACTTATGAAGGTTATGACAGGACCATCGATGCGCATATCAAGAACATGCGGCAGAAGCTGAGTAAAATAGGTGGCGACGCCGATAATCCGGTGATAACGGTGAGGGGGGTCGGCTATAAATTGGAGCAGCCTCATGAATAGCCTGTCTGTCAAGCTGAGCCTGCTTTTTGCGGGCCTGGCTTTGTTGAGTATCGGCGCCCTGGCCGTCTGGGCGAATCAGACTGTGAGCACCAGGTTCACCAGCTATTGCGAGCAGCATAGTAACACCTGCACGTGCGCCAATCCTGAAACCGGCGTGGTGGGATTGGGCAAGGCCGAGCAGGCCTTTCTGCAGGATTCGCAGCGATCACTGGGGATAGCGGCTTTGGTGGCTGTTGCAGTAGCCGTGGCGCTCGGTATCATAGTCAGCATCCTTGTGACCAGGCCCATGCGGGAGCTGGCGGATTCCGCCGGTAAGGTGGCCTCAGGCGACCTGGCCCAGCGTGTGAAACACAGGAGCGACGACGAAGTGGGAGAAGTATCCGCCGCCTTTAATACCATGGCCGAACAACTGGAGATGAAGGAAAAGAGCCGCAAGCAGCTGCTGGCGGATGTGGCCCATGAGCTGCGCAACCCGCTCAGCATAGTCCAGGGCAACCTGGAAGCCTGGCTGGACGGCGTTATCGCGCCCACGCCGGAGCAGATCGCCCCGGTATACGACGAAACGGTGCTGCTCAACCGCCTGATCACCGACCTGCGCGAGCTTTCGCTGGCCGAGGCCGGACAGCTGAAACTCGTAATCGAGGAGACTGACCTGGCAGGGCTTATAAATGCGGAGGTCGCCGTTTTCCAGGCGCGCTGCCAGGAGAAGGAAATCTCGCTGTCCGCCGATCTGGCGGTGGGACTGCCGCGAATCGATATCGACAGCGGACGTATCAGGCAGGTGCTGCACAACCTGCTGGAGAACGCGCTGCACTTCAGCACGCCGGGCGGCAGCATCAGGGTCAGTGCCGTCAAAGAGAAGAACAACGGCGTGGTGATTTCAGTATCGGATACCGGCAGCGGTATCGACCCCGCCGACCTGCCGCATGTTTTCGACCATTTCTACAAGGCCGATAAAGCGCGGCAGCGCAGCTATGGCGGGGCGGGCATAGGTCTGGCGCTGGTGCGCAAGTACGTAGAGCTGCACGGCGGAAAGATCCGGGTGGAGAGCAAGCCGGGCATAGGCAGCACCTTCAGCTTTACCCTGCCGGCGGCCTGATCAACAGTCTCTAATTCCCCGGTTTTTCCAAAGCGATGGCAAATGAGGCCAGGTGATCTTTCAGGTGGTCCACGTAGCCCTTCATCAATTCGAGCAGAGTTTTTTTACCTTCAGCTCCGTCCCAGTAGTTCTGTAGCTTTGCCGGGTCCGCGTTACGTATAATATTTCCGATTAAAACGTTATATTCTCTCCACAGCGAAAGGACATCGCCGTACCTCATATCGTTGTAATGCGCGGTTGTCACCCATTTCATATTGTCCTTACCATAGCCGGGGAATACAAGCCGTTCCTGTATCTGCAGCCTTATGAAACGCTGGTGATTATTCGAGGCCGAATCTATCAGGTGGCCTATTATTTCCTTGGGCGACCAGCTTCCTTCACCCGGTCGCCTGGAAGCCGATGCATCGTTTAAATCGTGGAACCTTTTATAAAAAGCGTCCACTGCGGAGCCAAGCTGGTCGGCCAGTGAAATATGATCCATTGAAAAACCTCCCGGCAAGGTGCTATTTGCCTTTAACTGTTGCGGGGAAGAACCTGGGCACCCTCTGCTTGTAATCGCGGTAGGCCTGGCCGAACTTCAGTTCCATCTCGATCTCCTCGACTTTGGTGATCTGGAAGTAGAAGAAGAGGACCAGCAGCGGCGAGAAGATAAATGTCAGTGATATAGACCCTGTCAGGACACCCACGCCGAAGAATACCAGGAAGATACCTGTCAGCATGGGATTGCGACTGTATGCGTAGAGTCCCGTGGTGATGAGCTTCTGAGGGGGATTGATGGGGACTGGTGTGCCCCTGGCCCTGAAAAACTGTATATAGGTCCAGCTAATCATGGCTGCACCCGGCAGGAGCAGTATCAACCCCAGTATGAGGTTCCAGGGTTGATATACGACCGGGTCCAGGTTGAGCCACCTGTCGGTGCAGTATGCGCCGACGAAGAATAGGGCCAGGAAGCAGCCGAAGAGAAATGCCACCAGCGCGGTGTAGAGCCATCGTCTTTTGCTTTGTCCGGTGGCCATGCGGAAGATGGCGTCTGCCATGCGATTAAATATGCCCATACCGCTCAGCAGCGATTATACAACGGCAGGGATATAAATGAAACAGGGGGCCGCAAGGCCCCCTGTCCTGTTTAAGGAGGTTTGGATTGTGGGGATTGACATATTAAGGATACGGGTGCCTGCCGTGCAGGGCGCCTATGGTCCATTTTTGCCACTGTGCGCGCAGCTCGCCCGGCTCTATCATAGAGGTATGGCTTCCTGATGAGATCATGACCTGCTTGGGCTCGCTGGCCATGGCGTATGAGTAAAGAAATCTGTTATAGGGGGCGGTCTGGTCGCTCAGGCAGAAGACGAAAAGCTTGGAGCAGCCTTCCAGGCCGGACAGTGCCTCCGAGGGCTTGGTTTTGATCCAGAATTCCAGGAATCTCCTCCAGTCCACACGTATCTTGACCTTGTTGACCAGGTTGAAATACTGAAATATAGACCTGGCTATCAGGCGCAGCAGGGGATGGACGAAATGGTCGGGATTCCTGACTACCTTGTTCTTGATCTCACCCGGGCAGGCCAGCGCTACCAGCACCCTGGCCTTCTTAAGTTTCCCCGCCGCTAAAATAGCCGAGAAGGCGCCCATGCTGTGCCCTATCAGGCCCATGCTCTTGCGGTCGACTTCAGGCCGGCTGCGCAGGAACTCCCAGGCGTCCAGAACGTCATTCACGATGTTGTCGTCCAGTATCCCGTCGCTGGAGCCGTGGCCGCGGAAATCGAATGTCAGGGCTATTATGCCCTCGGCGGCCAGCATCCTGGCGCTGTTCTCGAAGGCTATCTGATCGCCGCCGTAGCCGTGGCACATGACTGCGCCGGGCAAGCGCCGGCCTTTGCCGGCGCCGGACGGCATGAAAAGCGTCCCATGCAGTTCCACGCCGTTGCTGCCGAAGGTTACGGGCAGCTCCGACACAATATGTTTTTCCGGTTTGAACAGGTCTATCTTTATAGGTGTCACGTTAATCTCCTCTCTACATGTGAAGTATACCTGCCGGACAGGCGCCTGCCATCGGAGGTTGGGACGGTTTTGAGCGGATGTAATAATTTCCCGCATCGTCCTTACGTACCATGCGGGGATCATACTTTCGGACGACTGCCCGGTGTATCGGGAAGGTAAAAAGAGAGGCCGCCGTTTAAACGGCGGCCTCGTGAGTCAGCTTTTGTGATCCGGGTTAGATCCACTTGAGGGGGATGAAAATGAGAAGCGAGATGATGTCGACCGCGGCGATCACTCCCACGGTTATCAGCTTGCTCTTCATGGTCTTCATGTCCAGCACCCAATAGCTGACCAGGAAGAAGGGCAGGTAGCCGATCAGCCAGATCAGCCAGGGGGCGCCCAGGCTCCACCAGCTGTATTCCCAGGTCAGAGCGCCCACCCAGTTGAGCAGGCACTCTATGAACACCGCCAGTATCGCGCCGACCACGGCGAAGATCAGGCGGTTGTTGATGCCCAGTATCTTCAGGTTCTTGTCGGAGGGCAGCATCTTGCACATGACGATGCCCATGATGGAGAACATGAATGTGATCTCGATATTGAGGCCGATCAGCAGCACCAGCGCGCTGCCGTTATCGGGTGTGCCCCAGACCGGTGCGAAGCCGTTGAAATGAAAGACCAGGCCGTTCCAGATCTCGTTGAACCAGTCCATCAGCCAGAAGGCCAGCCCGGCCAGTATCAGGCTCCAGTTCTTCTTTTCGACCTCGTTGGCGTAGACGTACATGACGAGGAGCAGCAGGGGGATGATATACCACTGGAAGTGGCTGCCGTCCCGCAGTAATGCCAGGGCTTGTTGCGCCGATTCTGCCATTGTTTTCCTCCTCCTTTATATTTTTATTCGATCACTGATTTCAATAACCTGTTGCCCGTTATTTCCTGGGTTCCCCCAGCCCGAGCCGGTCAAATACGTTGAATTTTTTAAGCAGCATATCGATTGCAACCAGCAGGCACAGCAAAACCAGGTTGTGTACGAAGCCCCAGTAAGGGTTCCAGCCTAACCTGTGGGCCCATTTGCCGGACAGGATGGACATGGCGATGAAAAATGCCTGCGTGCCGGCCGTTGCTATGATAAAACACAGCAGCACGATTTTGTTATTGTAGACAGTACGATAAAGATATAGCACGCCGATGCCCAGGACAAATGACCATACCAGGAAATCCCAGGGGACTTCGGGCGCCGTTGTTGCTGTCGGATTATACCAGATGCCGAGGATGCAGATGCCGTACCATTCGATCAGGAAAGTCGGCCAGCACCAGATGAATGCAGTCAGGGCCGCGCTGTAAAAATATCGCCTGTTTTTGGTCCTCCACCAAAGGATAATGGCTACGATTATCCCCACGATCATTGCGTAAAGGTATATCTGTGTCAGCGCCATCAAAAACCTCCCGTATCAATGCCAAGCTACGCTGAGAAGCCCAGGCGTTTCCTCATATCGACGATCAGCTTCTCCAGGTCCACAGCGGCAGGCGGCTCGCTCCTGGCTGCCATGACCTTGGCCGTGGTCTTCTGCACCGCCAGCGCCCTGGGGTTGACGCCCTGCTGTTTGGCTTCGCTGAGGATGCTTGAGGAGAGCGGACCGATCAGGTCGCGCAGTACCCTGAACAGGTCGTCCGAGCTGCCGCCCAGGACGTCCACCACGCCCAGTATCACCCCGCCCGCGTTGGATATGAAATCCGGCACCGCCAGTATGCCCTTCTTAAAGATTATGGCCTCCGCCTCGTCCGTCATCGGTATGTTGGCGATGCTGGAGATGACCCTGGCTTTAACGCTGCCTGCGTTCTTTTTGGTTATCACGTATGGCCGCGCGCCGGGTATGAGTATGTCCACCGGCAGGCTGTAGATCTCCTGGCTCCTGATGCGTTTGGCTTTTTTATATTCCGTGACAGCCTTGTCGCCCGCCGTCTTGCGCGCCTCCAGCAGGGCTTTGACATCCAGACCGTCCTTATTATAGATGCCGCCGTCGATGGTTGAGATCGCCACGACGCTGGCGCCGGACTCGCTGATGTAGCGGGCCACGCCGCCGCCCACCTTGCCGAAGCCTTCGATGGCCACCTTCGCATTCTTGATATTAACGCCGGCGAACTGGCAGGCCGACAGGGCGGCTACCGCCACCCCGTAACCCGTGGCGTGGTCCTCCAGCGGCTCGCCTTCGATCATCTGGGACGAAAGGCCGGTGAATTTCTTGGGCACGCCTGCCCCTTCGAAGAAGGTCGCGACGTCGTCGTTGTCGGTGCCCATGTCGGCGGCCAGCGTAACGCCTGCGCCCAGCAGTGTCTTGACGGCCTTGCCGAAGGAAAGCATCAGCTCCCTGCGCTGTGGACCGCGGATGCCGGGCTCGGCCCAGATGCCCGCCTTGGCGCCGCCGATGGGGAAGTCGAGGATAGCGAACTTATGGGTCATGGCACGTGCAAGCAGGAATATCTCCTCGGTGGTTATATCGGGCAGCATGCGCGTGCCCCCCGCCGCACCCCCTATGGACACGGTATCGACGACCACGACACCCCTCAGTTCGGTTGAAGGGTCGTAAACGTGCAGGACTTTCTCGGGTCCGAGCTGGTCGATAGTTGTAACCCAGGCTGGCATAATGGCCACCTCCTTTTCAAAGTCTGGCCTGTTTTACCACAAATCATAGGACAATGCAATAGGCCCTTCGCCCGGTTCGGTTACACTGCCGGTCAGCGTATGGCTTTAAGCGCTTTTTTAGCCTCGAGGGGGATATCCAGCGTGAAGGTCACATCCTCCATGGAGGCGATGACCGGCTTGAGGATGTCCCTGTAGCGGCTGGCCGGAAGGTCGTGCAGGACATGATGCGCCCCCTCCCTGACCTCCTCCGATTCCGGGTTATCTACGATAGTCTGCAGGATCGGTTTGACCGATTTATCACCTATGCCTATCAGGGCCTCCGCCGCCAGCCAGCGCACATCGAACAGCCTGTCCTGCAGCGCCGTCACCAGCGCATCGATGGATTTGGGGTCCATGATCTGTCCCAGCGCCTTGGCCGATTCCCATCTCACGGTCTGGTTGCGGTCCTTCAGCGCACTCACCAGTGCGGTTACCGCCGGCCTGCCGATATCGACCAGGGCCGCCCTGGCCTTGCTTCTTATGACTCCGTCCTTGCCGCCCAGCAGGCTCACGAGTGTGTCGACATCGTCTGTAGCCGTAGGATCTTTGCGGACCGGTTTGGCGGGCCTGTCTTTGCTCATATTATCCTCCTGAAGTTTTTTTATTTCGCGAATCGGGCGCCGGCTGGCAGCGCGGGCAGAGATATGTGCCCCTCTGTCCCACCACGATGCGGGTTACGGCGGTGGAGCAGTGCGGACAGGGACTGCCCCCGCGGTGCGCCACGGCGAATTCCTCGTGCGCACGCCCGGCCTCTCCATCCGGGCGGCGATAGTTGCGAATGCTTGCGCCCTGGTTTTTAACAGCTTTCTTCAGCACTGTCCTGATGGACCTGTGCAGGGCGGCGACCTCCTTAGGCTTGAGCGAGCTGGATGGCCTCAGCGGGTGTATACCGGCGGCGAAGAGCGCCTCATCGGCATACATGTTGCCGATGCCTGCGATGCGCTCCTGGTTGAGCAGCGCCGTCTTGACGGGCATCGAGCGGGTCCCCAGGTATGCGGCCAGCGCCGCACGCGTGAATCCGTCACTCAACGGCTCTATGCCCAGCTTGCCCACTATCTTTGCAGCGTCCCGGGCCAGGCTGAACGTGCCGAACCGCCTGACATCGGTGTAGACCAGCTTCGAGCGGTCGTCCAGTACGAACTCCAGCCGCGAGAAAGGCTCCGGCCCGGCGGGGTTCCACAGCAGCGCGCCGGTCATGCGCAGGTGGACGACCAGATCATATTTATGCGAAAGGCTGAAAATGATATATTTGCCGCGCCGCGACAGCCCCTTGATGCTGCGTCCTATCAGGCGCCGGCAGAACTCCTCCACCCCGGTCTGCTGTATCGGCCTGGTATCTCTGACCACGATGCCGATGATGGTCTTTCCCACCACGCGGGATCTCAGGCTGTTGACGATGGTCTCGACTTCCGGCAGCTCGGGCATCAGGCCATCTCACCCCAGTTCTGTCCCACCTTGATATCGATTTTAAGCGGCACCACCAGCTGCATGGCGCCGGGCATGATCTCCAGCACCAGCTTTTTTAGCGTTTCCAGCTCGTCCGGCGGGACCTCGAAGACCAGCTCGTCGTGCACCTGCAGCGTCATCATGGCCTTCATGCCGCGCTTCTTCATCTCGCGGTGCAGGTTGACCATGGCGATCTTGATGATGTCCGCCGACGTTCCCTGCACGGGCATGTTGATGGCCATGCGCTCGGCGGACTCCCTGGCCAGACGGTTGGTCGAGTTTATCTCGGGGATGAAGCGCCGCCGCCCCAGCACCGTCTGCACGTAGCCGAGGGCCGCCGCCTGCCTCTTGGTGGCCTCCAGGTAGTTTTTAACGCCGGGGTAGCGCTTGAAATATGTGCTGATGAAAAGCTCGGCCTCCTCCCTGCTCAGGTCGGTGGCCTGCTGCAGCCCGTATCCGCTCATGCCGTAGATCACGCCGAAGTTGATCGTCTTGGCGGCGCGGCGCATGCGCGGCGTGACCTCGCTGTCCGGCACCCCGAACACCTCCGAGGCGGTATGCGTATGGATATCCTCGTCGCGCAGGAACGTGTCGATCAGCTCTTTGTCCTGCGAGAGGTGCGCCAGCGCGCGCAGGTCGATCTGCGAGTAGTCCGCCGACAGCAGCATCCATCCCGGCTGCGCAATAATAGACTGCCGGATCCTGGCCCCGATCTCCCCCCTCACCGGCAGGTTCTGCAGGTTGGGTTCGCTGGACGACAGCCGTCCCGTCGTCGTGCCCGTCTGGTTGAAGCTGGTGTGCACCCTGCCCGTTGTGGGATTGATCAGCTGCGGCAGGGCGTCCGTGTAGGTGGATTTCAGCTTGGATAACTGGCGGTATTCCAGTATGAATTTGATCACCGGGTGGGCGTCCTTCAGCTCCTCCAGCACGGCTGCGTCGGTGGAGAAGCCGCTCTGCGTCTTGCGTTTTGCCTGTACAGGTTGGAGCTTGAGCTCGGTGAAAAGCACGCCCGAAAGCTGCTGCGGCGAGTTGATGTTGAACTGGTGGCCGACCGCCTCATAGATATCCTTCTCCAGCCTCTGCATGTCCGCGCCCAGGGCGGCCGACATCTCCATCAGCAGCGCCCGGTCGAGCAAGACACCGTTCATCTCCATCTCGGCCAGCAGGGGCACCAGCGGCATCTCCACGTCGTTGAACAGCTTCCACAGGTCCTCGCTGCGCAGCTCCTGCTCCAGCGATTCCTTGAGCCTGAGTGTGATATCGGAGTCGCTGCAGCCCAGCTCGCCCACCGGCTCGATGGCCAGGCGCGCCGGCGATACCTGCTTGGCGCCGCTGCCCGTCAGGTCCGCCAGTTCCCGAGCCTCGAGGCCCAGCCTGTTGAAGGCCAGCGACTTGAGCTTGAGCGACTTCTCGCCCAGCAGGTAGGCCGCTATCAGCACGTCGAAGTTGACGCCGCCCATCTTCAGCCCGTTCTGGGCCAGCAGTATGATGTCGAATTTGCCGTCGTAGACTATTTTGGCGTAGCGCTCCTGCGTTATGTATGTGCCCAGCGCCTTGATTATCGTTTTAAGCGGAAGCTGCCCCGTGCGATCGAGAGTCATGTGTCCGAGGGGAATGTAATATGACTCGCCCCGCGCCGGCGAGACGGCGATGCCCACCAGCCCCGACTGCATGGGGTTGTCGCCGCCCGGCGTTACGGCGATAGCGAATGTCCCGGCGTAGGACAGCCGCAACGCCAGCTCGTCCAGCTTCTGCGCGGAATCGACTATCACCCAGCCGGCCCCGGTGGGCGCCTGCCCGGGTGCGGCCGCCGGCTCCGGTGATGGTGTTGGTGTTGATGATGGTATTGGTGATGGTGCCGTTGTCTGACCGATCTCCTGAGGCAGGCGCGACAGCAGGGACGAGAAGCCGAGCTCGCGGAAGAGATCCACCACGCTGTTGCGGTCGTACGAGCTGACCCTGCAGGCGTCGCTGTCGAAGGCCACCGGCACGTCGGTGACTATGGCTGCCAGTTTCTCGTTCTGCAGGGCCGTCTCATGGTTGTCCCGCAGCAGGTTGCGTATCCTCTCCGGCTCGACCTGGTCGATGTGGCTGTAAATCCCCTCCAGGTCGTTGAACTGCTGCAGCAGCTTGACGGCCGTTTTATCGCCGATGCCCTTCACGCCGGGTATATTGTCGGACGTATCGCCCACCAGCGCCTTGTAGCTGATGAGCTGAGTGGGCTCCAGCCCGTATTTCTCCTTGACGGCGGGGACGTCGTAGACCACGGTGTCGGCGAAGCCGCGCCGCGGTGACATCACGCGGACGCCCGGCTTCACCACCTGCAGCATGTCGTTATCGCCCGTTACGATCAGCGTATCTATGCCTTTTGCGCCGGCCTGCGCACTGATGGTGCCGATCAGGTCGTCGGCCTCGAATCCGTCCATCTCGAAAACGGGAAGGTTGAACGCGCCGGCCAGCTGATGTACACGCTCGATCTGCGTGACCAGCTCGGGGGGTGTTTTGGGCCGCTGCGCCTTGTAGTCCTCGAACATCTCGTGCCGGAAGGTGGGGGCGGCGCGGTCGAAGGCGATGGCCCAGTAGTCGGGCTTGTTCTCCCTCAGCAGCTTGAGCAGCGTGCTGGCGAAGCCCTGCACGGCGTTGACCATCTCCCCCGTCTTGTTGATGGACAGGGGCGGCAGCGCGTGGAATGCGCGGTGCACCAGCGCATTTCCATCGAAGAGAATTAAGAGGGGCTTTTCTTTAGATATCACCCGTGCCCGCCTGCATTACCGCAATCTTACGGGATATTATAGCATTAAACCAGCCCTCAGCAGGGTGAAGTCGGAGAAGCCAGGCGATTCGGTTCGAACCGTTGACGCGGCGCGCTTATAAATATAAACTGTTAATCAAAGGTTCATATGGGACCGGATCACGCGTAGAAATGATGGTACAGGAGGTAATTGTTTTGTTAAAAAGATCGTTTCGCAACGTTTTCCCGGCGGGCGTGATTTTAGCATTGATACTGATATTGTTTTGCGGGGCTGCATGCATAGTAGTGCAGCCGCCTGCGGCTCAACCCCCCGCTGCACCGGCAGCCATGCCTGCAGCCGCACCTGCCGCTCAGCTGCCTGCGCAGGGGCAGCAGGTTGCCCCGACCACCTATCCTACCCAGTCGTATCAGCCTCCCGCCGCCGCCGTAAATACCGGCGGGCAAATTCTGGTCTGGTCGGAACATCCTTATATCGGTCCCTGGGGAGAGCTCGACGTGGATGCGCGCGGCGTGACGCCCAATGGTATCGTCACCCTGATCATCTATGCGCCGGATAACAAGGTTGTAGCTCAATTACAGAGGTTCGGTGAATGGGACAGCGAGGCGGACTGGGACCTGCACGCCTCAGGATGGGCGCCGGGACAGTACCGAGCGGTGGTTAAGGATACTACGTCCGGATTGGAGGGACAGACGGTAATAACCGTCGGCGCGGGCTCCCAGTACTATTACGACGATTAGACATAGCTTTTAGCGACCGTCATCGGGATATCGGATCATTTATATCAAGATAGGCCGGTACAATATCAGGGAATGGGCGCCCTCGGACGAGGCGGCCCTGGTTAAATACGCCGACAACCGTAAGATCTGGCTCAACCTGGATGACCGCTTCCCCCATCCCTACACGTCTACGGATGCGCGGGAGTGGATCTGCCTCGCGTCGCAGCAACCCGTCACCAACTTCGCGATTGCCACGGCCGATGAGGCCATCGGAGGCGTAGGCCTGAGGTTACTCGAGGGGCTGTTCCGCAATTCGGCCGAGCTGGGCTACTGGCTGGCCGAACCATACTGGGGAAAAGGCATCGCCACGGCCGTTGTGCCCGTGATGGTCGACTTCGGCTTCCGGGAGCTGGACCTGGTGCGCCTGCAGGCGCTGGTCTTCGCCCGTAACACGGCCTCCGCGCATGTCCTGGAGAAGTGCGGATTCAAGCTGGAGGGTCGTCTGGTCAAAGGTATATATAAGAATGGTGAGAATATCGACGGGCTGATCTATGGCCGTGTGCGCGACGGTCGTTGAGTGCCTGTACCGCCGCCTTCCCCATGTTATAATATTCCAATAGTCTATAAAGGAGTGATCGTAGATTGGCCAAGCGGGACATACTGTCCGTATCAGACCTCACGCCGGACGAGGTGCAGCAGCTCGTAGAGAAGGCGGCAAAGTCCAAGAAAGGGCCCTGGCCGCAGGCGCTGGCGGGCAAGTATATCGCCCTGCTATTCGAGAAGCCCTCGCTGCGCACCAGGATGAGCTTCGAGCTGGCCGTCCACCAGCTCGGCGGCTACGCCATCTACATGTCCCCCGACGAGGTTGGACTGGGCAAGCGCGAGTCGGTGCCCGACGTCGCCCACGTGCTCAGCCGCTACGTGCACGGCGTTGTGTCGCGCACCTTCCTGCACCACACGCTCGAGACACTGGCTGAGTATACCTCGGTACCCGTGATCAACGCGCTCTCCGATTACGAGCATCCCTGCCAGGCGCTGGCCGACCTCACCACCATCTACGAGCGCAAGGGTAAATTCAAGGGGCTCAACCTGGCCTTCATCGGGGACGGCAACAACGTGGCCAACTCTCTGCTGCTGGCCTGCTCCATGGTGGGCATCAACTTTCTCATAGCCTCGCCCCAGGAGTACAGCCTCAAGGACAAGATACTGATGGTCGCCAACAAGTACGCCGAGAAGAGCGACAGCCACATCATGCTGCTGGAGGAGCCCGCCATGGCGGCCAAAGACGCCGACATCGTTTACACCGACGTCTGGACCAGCATGGGCCAGGAGGAGGAGTACGAGCAGCGCTGCATCGCCTTCCATGATTACCAGATCAACGAAAAGCTGCTGTCGTACGCTAAAAAGGACGCCATAGTGATGCACCCGCTGCCCGCCCACCACGGCGACGAGGTGGAGGTCGGCATCGTCGATAAATACCGCTCAGTCATCTTCGACCAGGCGGAGAACCGCCTGCACTTTCAGCGCACGCTGCTGGCCGAGCTATATAAATAGGCCTTTACGGGCGCCCATCTCCGTAGTGTTACGTATTAAGTTGCATCGCCGCATGAATTAGAATGGTTGCACGCAGATGAATCCAATAATAAGCATCGTGGGACGGCCCAACGTGGGCAAGTCCACGCTTTTCAACCGCATCGCCGGCGCCCCCATAGCCATCGTGGAGGACCTGCCGGGCACCACGCGCGACCGCATCTTCGCCGATGTCAGGGCGCTCGACCACGAGGTCACGCTGATCGATACCGGCGGGCTGGAGCCCGTGCCCGGCTCCGAGATGGGGCGCAAGGTCAAGAAGCAGGTGGAGGCGGCCATCGCAGAGTCCGACCTGGTCATCTTCGTGGTCGATACCAGGGACGGCCTGATCGCCGCTGATTCCGAGATAGCCGACAGGCTGCGCAGCCTGGGCAAACAGGTGGTGCTGGCCGCCAATAAGGCCGAAACTGAAAAACAGAGGAGCTCCTCTGCGGAGTTCTATCAACTCGGATTGGGCGAGCCCCTGCCCATCAGCGCCCACCACGGCCGCGGCATACACGAGCTGCTGGAGGCCGTGGTCGCCAAGCTGCCTCCCCCGTCCGAGACGGCGGAGCAGGATGGCAGGCCCAGGCTGGCCATCGTGGGACGGCCCAACGTGGGCAAGTCCCTGCTGGTCAACGCCGTGGCCGGGTCCGAGCGCACTATCGTTGACCCCACCGCGGGCACGACCAGGGACGCCACCGACACCGTGGTCAAACACGGCGACAGGGAGGTCGTGCTGATCGATACGGCCGGCATACGCAAGCGCGGCAAGGCGGGTGTGGGGCTGGAATATTACGGGCTGGTGCGCACGCTGCGCGCCATCAACCGCTGCGACGTGGCACTGCTGATCATGGACGCCACCGAGTTCATCACGGCGCAGGACACGCACGTCGCGGGCTATATCAAGGAGGCCTGCAAGGGCATCGTGCTGGTGGTCAATAAATGGGACCTGGCGGACCAGGATACCCGGGACGATTACGTGGCCGCCGTGGACAAGCGCATGAAGTTCATCGCGCATGCCCCGATATTGTTCGTCTCGGCCCTCACCGGGCTGGGCGTTAAAAACATCATACCCGTCGCGCTGGAGGCCTGGGACGAGAGGCATAAGCAACTGCCGGACGACGTGATCGATGGGCTGGTCAAAGAGGCGGTGGCCTCGCATGCCCCGCCGCCCCGCGGGACGAAGAGGCTGGTGGTTTACAGGGCATACCAGGGCGGAGTCAATCCCCCCTGCTTCACCTTCCTGGTGAACGACCCGCTGCTGGTGCATTTCTCATATGAGCGCTACCTGGAGAACAGGCTGCGTCAGACGTTCGGTTTCTACGGCACGTCGCTCAAGCTCCTGTTCAAAAAGGCCTCGAAGAAGTCAAGTAAAACCGGAGGAAAGATCTCGTGATATTAGCCTTGAAATTCCTCTCCATAGCCGTCCTGGCCTACCTGCTGGGCGCCATCCCCTTCGGCCTTATCATCAGCCGCAGCATGGCGCACGTCGACATCCGCCAGCACGGCAGTGGAAACATCGGCGCCACCAACGTGTTCCGCACGCTGGGGACGAAGCTCGGTATACTCACCGCACTGCTCGATATGGGCAAGGCCGCCCTGGCGGTCTGGCTGGGCATGCTGATCATCGGCAGCGACGCTTTCATCGTTGCCGGACACGACATACATATACAGGCCGCGCAGTGCCTGGCCGCCATCATGGTGATGGTGGGGCACAACTGGTCGGCCTATATCGGTTTCAAGGGAGGCAAGGGAGTGGCCTGCTTCATCGGCGGACTGCTCGTGATCAACTGGATGGTGGCCCTGGTGGGCCTGGCGGCGGGCATAGCCGTGGCTTTAACCACACGCTATGTCTCGCTGGGCTCCATGCTGGCCTCCCTCTGCGTATTCTTCGCCATGCTGGTGCTGGCGCTGCTGGCCGTGGTGGCCCCGCTGTACGCTCTCTACGGCCTGGTGGCGGCGGTCCTCATCATCTGGCAGCACCGTACCAATATCACACGTCTGCAGGAAGGCACCGAGAACAAGCTGGGCGCCGGGCCGCATAAGATAAAAAAATAGTCCGGTTCAGTCCAGGCTTTGCAGCAGCTCTTCGCCCGGGCGGGCGAATTCCTCGGTTTTGGGCAGGCTGGCCGCCAGCTCCTCCAGCAGCTGCTTCTGGCGGTGGTCCAGCTTCTCGGGCGTGATCAGCCTGGTTATCACCAGCTGGTCGCCGCGTCCCCGCGAGTTGAGCCGTGGGAACCCGCGTTCCCTGATGCGAAAGACCTTGCCGTGGTGCGTGCCGGGCGGCACCTTGAGGCTGAAGACCCCCTCCATGGTGGGCACGTTGACCGTGCATCCCAGCGCGGCCTGCGCGAAGTTGAGCGGCAGAGCCACCACTATATCGGACTGCCGGCGCACGAAGAACTTGTGCGGCTTGATATCGAAGCGCAGGTAGAGGTCGCCCGGCTGGCCGCCGTAGTAGCCGGCCTCGCCCTCGTGCTGCATCCTCATCTGGCTCTCCTCGTCCACCCCGGCCGGGATACTGACATGCAGCTTGCGTTTAATCCTCTCGCGGCCCTGTCCGCGGCACTGCGCGCAGGGCGACTTGATCACAGTGCCCTGTCCGTTGCAGTTGGGGCAGGTGGAAGTCTGCACGAAGCGTCCGAAGATGCTCTGCGCCGTGCGCCGCACCTGTCCCGCTCCGTTGCAGTCAGGGCATTTCTCGGGATTGGTACCGGGTTTGCAGCCGATTCCCTTGCAGGCGGAGCACAGCTCGACGCGGCTGATCTCGATCTCCCTGGCGGCGCCCGCGTAGGCCTCCTCGAAGGTCAGCGATACCCTGAATCCGATGTCCTGGCCCTTGTGGGGTGAGCGCCTCTGGTTGGTGGAGGCGGCGCCGCCGAAGAAGGCCTCGAAGATATCCCCCAGGCCGCCGAACTCGAATGAATCGAAGCCCATGCTGTCGCCGCCGTTGCCGGGCGAGCGGCCGGTGCGGTCGTAGAAAGCGCGTTTATCGGCGTCCGAGAGCACCTCGTAGGCCTCGTTGATCTCCTTGAAGCGCTCGTCGGCGCCGGGGCTGCCGTTGCGGTCGGGATGATACTCCATGGCCATCCTGCGGTAGGCCTTCTTGAGCTGCTCATCCGTAGCGCCGCGCGGCACGCCCAGTATCGAGTAATAGTCTTTAGTGGGAGCCATATTTAAAAAACCTCAATTTACCAGTATAAACAATGCGAGTTTGTATAATCAAATTTTAGCTACGGACGGTGTGGAAAGGGGGTGTATTGCAGCCGTGGCGCGATTTGTAAGGTTTTCGGCGCAGGATGTATGATTTAAAAACCCATGAAAGAGGAGATCAGGCGGGCGCTGGCCGCGCGTGAGAAGAAGACCATCAGCACCGACGGCCTCACACGTTCGGCCGTATTGATTCCACTGTTTGAGAAGGACGGCAGGTGCCATATACTTTTCACCAAGCGGACCGACCACCTGCACCACCATAAGGGGCAGATATCCTTCCCGGGCGGCGGGTGCCATGAGGATGATCGCTCCATACTGGAGACGGCGCTGCGCGAGAGCCGCGAGGAGATCGGGCTCAAAGAGTCCGACGTCGAGATACTGGGCGAGATGGACGACGCCGCCACGCTTACCTCCTTCTACCATATTGTGCCCTTCGTCGGGGTGATTCCCTACCCCTATGATTTTAAGCCGGACAAATTCGAGGTCCAGGAGGTCTTCTCCCTGCCGCTGGACGACCTGATGAACCGGGCTGTAAAAAAAGCGGAGAATTATACCTTCGGCGATCTCAAGGTGGAGATGTTCTCTTACGAGCTGGACGGCCGCTTCATCTGGGGCGCCACGGCCTGGATGCTGGGACAGTTGATCGAGATCATCGGGCCTGCAGCAAGCTGCAGCAGTTAAGCCCTGACCCCTCCGTTTCAATCTTTTTAGCCCCGTCCCCGACTATATTCATCACAATTTGTATGATTCCTCAATATTTTTATTAAGTAGTATAATTAATATTGTTAGAATTATTTGACCGGTTTTGACAGAGTTCCGGCGATATAACTATAATTAGCGCCGGGGTGAAAAGATGGCAGGAAAAGATTATTACGGCATACTCGGCATACCCAGGAATGCCCCCGACAAGGATGTGAAGTCGGCCTATCGCAAGATGGCGCGCAAGTACCATCCGGACGTCAATCCGGGGGACAAGGCCGCGGAGGCCCGTTTCAAGGAGATCAACGAGGCTTTCGAGGTGCTGTCCGACGCGGACAAGCGCAAGAAGTTCGACCAGTACGGGTCCGATTTCGAGAACCAGGAGGCCTTCGCCCGCGCTCGGCAACAGGCACAGCAGCAGTATCAGAGTTACGGCCGCCAGGGCGGCGGCGCGCCCTTCACCACCTACGAGACCTCCGATATGGGCGACCTCAACGAGGTCTTCGAGAGCCTGTTCAAGGGCTTCGGCCAGGGTGGCGCCAGGGGCGGCGGAAGGCGCGCGTCCAGGCGCGGACAGGACATCGAGCATCCTGTGGAGGTCACGCTGGAGGAGGCCTTCAACGGCACCAAGCGCGTGATGGAGCTGCAGTCCGAGCAGCCCTGCCCGTCCTGCCAGGGCATGGGCCGCACCAAGACCGGCGTCTGCCAGACCTGCCGCGGCGCCGGCAGGGTGATCAAGCCGCGCCGCCTGGAGGTCAAGATACCGGCCGGCGTGAAAGACGGCTCGAAGGTGCGCATCGCCGGCGAAGGTGAGCAGGGCATGGGCGGCTCGCCCGGCGACCTCTACCTGATTATCAAGGTCGCGCCGCACCCCATGTTCAAGCGCGAGGGCGACGACCTGATGGTGGAAGTGCCGGTCTCGCTGGCTTCGGCCGTGCTGGGGGGCGAGGTGCAGGTGCCCACGCTGAGGGGCAGCAAGCTGGCCCTGCGCATACCGCCCGAGACGCAGAACGGCAAGGTCTTCAAGCTGTCCAAGCAGGGCATGCCCCGCCTGGACGGCAGCAGCCGCGGCGATATGCTGGCAAAAGTAGCGGTGGTGCTCCCCACCAGCTTAAACGATAAAGAGCGGGCCCTCTTTGAGCAGTTCAGGTCGATGAGGCCCAATTGATATTGAAGTTGAATCTATGAGGTGATAAGATAAAATGCCTCGAGAAACTAATGAACCCAAGTACGTGATCAGCATCGCGGCCAGGATACTGGGCTGCGAGGTCCATACGCTGCGCTATTACGAGAAGCTGGGTGCGGTCAAGCCCTACCGTTCGGAGGGCAACATCCGCTATTACTCCGAGGCCGAGATCCAGCGCCTGCGCCATATCAAGGTGCTCATGGAGGACATGGGCATCAACATGGCCGGCGTCGAGGTCATCATGAAGCTGAGCCAGCGCATGGCCGAGATGCAGCACAGGATCGACACGCTGGAATCCGAGCTGCGGAGCTATCGCAAAGCGGCGCCGGCCGCAAAGAAATCGAAACAGGAGGTTAAGGATGGCTGAGGCCGCGAAGGGCCGCAAGCCGGCAGGCTGGCAGATCACCGCCACCACCATATCCTGCGACAGGGTGGACGACTACGTCACCGTCATGATACACGGCGACTGGACTTATTCGTGCACCTGGTGCGACAGGTACAAGCTGGCGGGGTCCGGGGGAGCGGGAAAGAATTTGCCCCGCGACATCAAGTCCAGAATCGCCCGCTGCCGGGGTCCGGAGTGTGACCTGATCTTCGCCTACCGCGATAAACTGATCGCGGAGGAAGCAGCCGTCCAGAAATAAGATATGAGACAGGAAAGATTCACCGAGCAGGCCCAGGAGGTTCTGGGGGCTTCACAGCAGCTCGTCAGCCGTTTCCGCAACTCCATGTGGGACGTGGAGCACATCTTCCTCGCGCTGCTGGAGCAGCAGAAGGGCCTGGCGGCCGAGATACTCAAAAAGCTTAACATCAACGTGACCGCCATGAAGAAGCGCGTCAGCGACGTGCTGGACAACTATCCCAAGATCGGCGACCAGCCCAAGACGGCCATCGGCGGCATACAGATCTACCCCACGCCGCGCGTGGCGCAGGTTCTGCAGGCGGCGGTGGGAGAGTCCGACCGCCTCAACGACGAGTACGTCAGCGTGGAGCACCTGCTGATCGCCATCGCCAGCGAGGGCGGCGGCGACTCCGTGGCCATACTCAAGGAGTTCGGCATCGACCAGGAGAAGATCTACCAGGCCCTGCTGAGCGTGCGCGGCAGCCACCGTGCGGACGACCCCCGGGCCGAGACCAAGTACAGGTCGCTGGAGAAGTACGGCCGCGACCTGACCGAGCTGGCGCGCCAGGGCAAGCTCGACCCCGTGATCGAGCGCGACGACGAGATCAAGCGCGTCATGCAGGTGCTGATACGCCGCACCAAGAACAACCCCGTCCTCATAGGCGAGGCCGGCGTGGGCAAGACGGCCGTGGCCGAGGGGCTGGCGCTCAAGATCGTGGCGGGCGACGTGCCCGACTCGCTCAAGGGCCGCAAGGTCATCGCGCTGGACATGGGCGCGCTGGTGGCCGGCAGCAAGTTCCGCGGCGAGTTCGAGGAGCGGCTCAAGGCCGTCATGGACGAGGTCAGGCAGGCCAGGGGCGACGTTATATTGTTTATCGACGAGATGCACACAGTGGTGGGCGCGGGGGCGGCCGAGGGCGCCATCGACGCCAGCAACATGCTCAAGCCTGCGCTGGCGCGCGGCGAGCTGCAGTGCGTGGGCGCCACCACGCTGGACGAGTACCGCAAGCACATCGAGCCGGACAAGGCGCTGGAGCGCCGTTTGCAGCCGGTCTTCGTGGGCGAGCCCAGCGTAGAGGGCACCATCCAGATGCTCAAGGGGCTGCGGCCGCGCTACGAGGCGCACCACAAGGTCAAGATCTCCGATTCCGCCATCGAGGCGGCCGTTAAATTGAGCAAGCGCTATATCACCGAGCGCTTTCTGCCCGACAAGGCCATCGACCTGATCGACGAGGCTGCCAGCAAGCTGCGCATCGACATGGAGAGCCTGCCGCCCGAGATCAAGCAGCAGGAGCAGAAGATACAGCAGCTCACCGAGGAGGAGGCCGCGGCCTCGCAGCGCTCCGAGTACGAGAAGGCGGCCGGGATCAAGGCCGAGCGGCTGCGCATCGAGGAGGACTGTAAGAAGGCCAGGGAAAAGTGGATGGCCGAGAAAAAGATCGACAACGAGGTCGACGAGGAGACCATCGCCGAGCTGGTGGCCAAGCAGACGGGCGTGCCCGTCTCCACCATGAAGGAGAGCGAGGCCGAGAAGCTGATACACATGGAGGACCGCCTGCACGAGCGCATCGTGGACCAGCAGGAGGCCATCGCCGCCGTATCAGAGGCCGTCAGGCGCGGCCGCGCCGGTCTCAAGGACCCGCGGCGTCCCATCGGCAGCTTCATCTTCCTGGGTCCCACCGGCGTGGGCAAGACCGAGCTGGCCAAGGCGCTGGCGCAGTTCCTCTTCGACGACGAGGACGCCATGATACGCGTCGACATGTCCGAGTACATGGAGAAGCACACCGTATCGCGTTTAATCGGCGCTCCCCCCGGCTACGTCGGTTTCGACGACGCCGGCCAGCTGACCGAGGCCGTGCGCAGGCGTCCCTTCCGCGTGATACTCTTCGACGAGATCGAGAAGGCGCACCCCGACGTCTTTAACATACTTTTACAGATACTGGAGGACGGCCGGCTGACCGACAGCCACGGCCGCACGGTCAGCTTCAAGGAGACCGTGGTCATCATGACCTCCAACCTGGGCATGCAGGAGTTCCGCAAGCAGGCCCACAGGCTGATCGGCTT
>DAOUFR010000109.1:0-6066 GCA_034429715.1 Dehalococcoidia bacterium | reverse complement strand
AGAGGATTTGGCTCCTCGGGTAGGATTCGAACCTACGACCTAGCGGTTAACAGCCGCCCGCTCTACCGTTGAGCTACCGAGGAATGAGCGCACTTCCGGCCCTGTCCCGTACATACCGGGACAAACGAGATATTATAACATTGCATTTTAGGCAGGGCAAAACCGTTATCGCGACGGTTGAGACATGAGGCTGGAGTAGATGTCTTTCACCTGCCGACTGGTTTCATCCAGCGTTCCATCGTTGTTGACCACGAAATCGGCGTACTTCGTCTTATCGCTGACCGGAAGCTGGGTCTTTATCCTGCTGCGCGCATCATCCTCGGGAACTCCCCTGGCGATCAGCCGTTTGATCTGTACCTCGGGAGATGCGAACACGACGATGATTTTCTCAACAAGCAGGTGCGCGATCTCAGGTCCGGCTTCCAGCAACAGCGGGACATCCTTGATGATCAATCCGCCCGGATCAATGCGCGTCCTTTCCTCCACCAGCCGCTGGTCCTCGTTGAGAACGGCCGGATGGACGATGGAATTAAGCTTCTGCAATCTGGCGGAGTCCTTGAATACTATATCTGCCAGCGCCTGTCTGTTTATAGTTCGGTCGCCGTTTAAGATCTCCTGGCCGAAGTAATCAACGATGGCCTGCCAGGCGGGTTTGCCGGGCTCGACCACTTCGCGCGATATCCTGTCGTGGTCTATCACGAAAGCGCCCAGTTCCTCGAACATGTGCGCCACCGTGCTTTTACCGGTTCCTATGGTTCCCGTAACACCAGCTATGATCATTTGTGGTTGCCGCCGTTGGAGCCGCAGAACCTGCCTGCTTTGAGTTCGGCCATCAACGCCTCTTCACTGCGTATATCGTTCTCAAAAATAGTGATGCACTTACCCATCTCATCCAGGTGGTGGGCATCACTGCCCCCGGAGGTCTGGAAGCCAAGCTTGTCGGCCAGCTTGCAGGCGAAGACGTTATTGCCCTCCATGTTGCGTCCGTTGAATCCCTCCAGGGCGTCGACTTTATCGAATACAGGACGCTTGAGCACCAGGTCGGCCGCAGTCTGGAAGTCCGTTAAGGCATGGCAGGGATAGCCGCGGAATGGATGCGCGGCGATCATGAATGCGTTAGACTCCATACTGAGTTTGCGCAGCGTATCGATATCGATGACAGTGGTGAAATTGATGTTGAGCCCGAAGACCAGTATCTCGCCGCCCTCCTTTATCATCACCTCCACCCCGCGGAAAACCGGGAAATCGAACTTTGTGCTGAGCGCCTGTATGTCGACCAGCTCCCAGGCGCGGTCGTGTTCGGTAAAACATACGCCGTCCAGACCCAGTTCGCGCGCTTTTATAATAGCCGCCTCCGGATCCAGCCTGCTGTCGGGGGACAGCTTGCTCGTATGTATATGCAGGTCGATCTTCAATCTATATGTTCACCGGAAAACTATTATGCTGGATAACTCAAGAGGAATTGCCTTCCGGCAGCACCTGTCGTAATTGATTTTCAGGCGAATTATAGCAGCACTGACTAAATTTGACTACCAATCAAGCCTTGTCTATTATTGCATCATACAGGGAGGTGTTGTGATGTCCGGGCAAAAAGTGATCGTTACCGCCGCATTAACAGGTTCTGCCCATTTTCCAAGTATGTCGGCCTATCTACCCCTGACACCTCAGCAGATCATTGACGACGGTATACGGGCGGCGGAGGCGGGCGCGGCCATTCTGCATATACATGTCAGAAACCCGGAAAACGGCATGCCCAGCCCCGATATCGAGATTTTTCGCACAGTGCTGGCCGGTATAAAAAAGGCGTCGGATGCTGTGATCTGCGTCAGCACGGGAGGCGGCATGGGTATGAGCACGGAGCAAAGGGCCTCCCCGGTTACCACCTTCAGGCCGGAGATCGCATCGCTCAATTTCGGATCGATGAACTTCTCGGTCTTTCACGTGGCGGAGAAAATCAAAGACTGGAAATACCCCTGGGAAAGGCTGGGCATGCTGGCCAGCGAGGATTATATCTTCCCCAATACATTTAAAACGCTGCGCGAGTTTCTGTCGTTGTTCGCTGCCAGCGGCACGAGACCGGAGGTGGAGATCTACGATTTGGGCATGGTCAATAACCTGGCCTTTATGGTTGAAAGGGGACATGTCACGTTGCCGGTGCATATACAGTTTGTGACCGGAACGCTGGGGGGTGTGCCGTCGACGGTCAACAGCCTTGTCACATTGGTAAACGCGACCAGGGAAGCCCTGGGGGCGGGTAATTTTACCTGGTCCGCAATAGGCGCGGGCAGGTTTCAGATGCCCATTTGTACGGTGGCAATGGCCATGGGCGGCCATGTCAGGGTCGGTATGGAGGATAACCTCTACCTGAGCAAGGGTGTGCTGGCCAAGAGCAATGCCGAACTGGTGCAGAAGATCATACGCATCATGAAGGAGCTCGGGCTTGAGCCGGCCAGACCCGCCGAAGCCAGGGCTATGCTGGGGCTGAAAGGTCTGGATCAGGTGAACTATTGACGCCCGTACGCCGGTGATGCGAGACAAGGGCCGATTGAAATTTCCAGCAATAATCTATAAAGTGTAGAGGGATTAAATCCCTCTATTTTTGTTGCCAGGAGGAACCGATGTCAGCTTACCGCGACCTTATCTATGATGTCCAGGGGCACGTTGCCGTGATTACTCTCAACCGTCCCGGATCGATGAATGCCTGGTACAGAGGTATGAATAATGAGTTGAAGCAGGCAGCCATCGAGGTCGACAACGATCCCAATGTCAGGGTAGTCATCATCACAGGGTCCGGCGAGAAGGCGTTCAGCTCCGGCATCGACCTTAAAAAAATCACAGCAGGTGAGAGCTTCATCACGGGACCTGACATACGTGATTACTACGACGGTATCAGCAAGCTGCGGGATGTCTTCACCATGTATGAGAAACTGGCTGTACCTGTGATAGCAGCGATCAACGGCTACTGCCTGGGCGGTGGGCTTGAGCTGGCACTGGCCTGTGACTTCAGGGTGGCGGTTGAATATTCCGTTTTTTCGTTGCCGGAGGTGCAATTGGGCATCATACCGGATCTGGGTGGGTGCCAGCGGTTGCCCAGGGCGGTCGGTATCGGAAAGGCCAAGGAGCTGATCTATACGGGGAAAAGAATAGAGGCGCCGGAGGCGCTGCGCATCGGCCTGATACAGCAGATATATCCCAAGGGTAAGCTGATAGAGGAGACGCTCAAGATGGCCAATGAGATCGCCGGCTATAATCCGGTGGTTGTGCAGGCCGCCAAAAGGGCCTGCAACGTCGCCATGTCATATCCGCTGGAGATCGGGCTGAGTTTCGAGACAACATCGTCGGCCTTCACTATGAACGATACTCAGCATGGTACGAGGCCCTTTGCTATAAAATAATTGATATAAGTAATTCATGGAGCTGATATGGCCAGCGTTGTAGCAGTTTGCAGAAGCGATACCAAAGGCGTCAGGAAGATGCCGGTTGAGTCGGGCGTATTCAAGGTAGGCCTTGGATTGGAAGGCGATGCCCACGCCGGCGGCGACAAAGTAAAAGAAGTCAGCCTGCTGGCCCTGGAAAGTATTGCAAAGATGAATCTCAATGGACATGAATTCAAGCCGGGTGAGTTTGCCGAGAATATCACGACCAGCGGGATCTCACTGGTCGCACTGCCGGTTGGAACACGCCTGCGGGCTGGAGAGGAGGTCACTCTGGAGATCACCCAGATCGGGAAGAAGTGCCATAGCGGGTGCGTCATCATGAAAGATATGGGTATCTGCGTCATGCCCAAAGAAGGAGTTTTCGCCAGAGTCGTTAGAGGCGGATGCATTAAGCCCGGCGATCAAATAACGATCTTACCGCTGAGATAGGGCACAGCTTTTCCCCCGATCTCCACCCTTCTACCCAGATTCCTGCAGAACAGCTCGCCACCACGTTTTGATAGCTGGTAGGCATGCAGCGTGTCCTTCTTCAGACGCTGCGACCAGTATGGAATAAGGGTGGAATGTGCGGAGCCGGTGACAGGATCTTCGTCGATGCCTACGGAAGGCGCGAAACAGCGTGAGACGAAATCAGCCTCGTCGCCGGGAGCAGTTACAATCACACCCAGGCAGTCCAGCTTCTTAAGCAGGCCCAGGTCAGGATCGATCGACAGTATATCCTTCTGTGATTTATAAACCGCCAGATAATCGCGCGACAGGTAAAGTTCAATTGGAGCAAGCCCGAGCGCGCGATTGAGCAGGTCGTTTGATGAGGCTTTAGACGCCTTCAATACAGGGAAATTCATTTTAAGCAGATCGCCGTCTCTTTTAACCGTAAGTTCCCCGCTTTTCGACGAGAAGATGATTGTACTGGAACCGTGGTTGCAGTAGTTGAATATGACATAGGCGGAGGCCAGTGTAGGATGCCCCGCCAGTTCGATCTCCACAGCCGGAGTGAACCAGCGTATCTCGTAGCAACCCTCTCTTTTTACAAAGAAAGCAGTCTCCGACAGGTTATTCTCCTCCGCGATCTTCTGCATCAGGCTGTCGTCGATCCATTCATCCAGCGGGCAGACGGCGGCGGGATTGCCGCCGAAGATATGGTTGGTGAATGCATCGATTTGATACAGCGTAATTTCCATCAAGCCACCTCCTGTAAGCTAAAGCGTAACGGATTATATCCAATTAATATAAAATATGTATACACAAATACAGTTGATTAGTTCAACTTGAATGGAGGAGAAAATAATGGCATCGAAATGTGCAGACTGTCCGATGAGGAAGAAGGCCGAAGCCAATCCCAAAGCGCTGATGAGCAGGATCTGGAAATGGCACACCACCTGGTGCCCGGGATGGAAGGCCTATCAGAAAGAACTGGCCAACAAGTGACCATCCGGAATCAATTAATCTAATATCGGTAATACGGCCGACGCCCATATCATCGCTATACAGTCGGAAGGTATCTATACGTAACTCACCGCCCTTCGAAGATTTCCGTTAGCGCCTTTGACAAGTATATAGTATATAGTTATACTATATACTTGAAGGCTGATGAATATAAAAGTAGCCACAGAGAGGAGGCGGGGACTGATGCGGATAAGCGAGGTATCCCGCATCACAGGGGTGTCTCTGCCGACCATACATTATTATGTCCGGGAAGGGTTGCTCTATCCGGCGATCAAGACCGCCCGTAATATGGCCTATTACAGCCCTGAGTGTGTCGAAGATATCCGTCTGATCAAGCAGCTACAACTGAAAAGGTTTCTCCCTCTTTCGGCCATAAAAATGATGATGGGAGCAAGGCAACGTGGTGAGGATACCAATCATTTGATCGAGATGCTGACTTTGCTCGACGATGTATTTCATCCCATGGGAACCGGTGAATTCAAGAAGCTGACTTTCAGCGAACTGGTCCGTGCAACCGGTATGTCTGCCGCCGATCTGAATGAACTGGATGAGATGGGTTTGCTCATGCCGGACGATGCGCCGCAGGGTCGAATTTATGATGATGTCAGTCTGCGTATCGCGCAGATCGTCAGCGAGCTTGCTGAATTCGGCTTGAAACCCTCCGACCTGCAGGTATACCGGCAGTATGTAGAGGCAGTCCGTAATGAAGCGAAAACGATACACGAAAAGGTTCACGAAATGCACGGTTCGAGTAGTGTCCCCGTCGCCCGTCTTTCCAGGGCGCTGACTGAGATGAAATCATGCCTGAGCCACAAGATATTTCGTGAGGTTATCGTCGAACAACATCAATAGGACAACTGAGGTGTTTAAATGAGGAAGTTCACCTGTATTTCCATGCCCATATTGCTGATACTTGTCGTGGTGACAGGTATTGCGGAGTCCCAGGAGTTCCACGCGGGACGTCCGCCGGAGGCCCACATCTTCATAGCAGTCCTGTTTATCGTAGTGATGTGCATACATGTCTGGCTGAACAGGAAGGCGCTGATTAGATACTATACGGGACCGAAAAAAGGTTGAGGAATAGAAGCTGGCTGCCGAGCCAGGATTCGAACCTGGGCAAACGGATCCAAAGTCCGTCGTGCTACCACTACACAACTCGGCAGTGCGATTGTAAGGTTATCAC
>DAOUFR010000108.1:0-34935 GCA_034429715.1 Dehalococcoidia bacterium | reverse complement strand
GCCGGTTAAATTCCGAACAGCGCAGAGGCGCTTTGAGTTAGCGCGATGAAGGCCCCGGGGACCACGCCGATGATGACTACGGGAATACAGCACAGCGCGATGGCCAGCCACTCGGGCCAGGATGACGTCACCTTATCAGCAGAGGCCGGCTCGCCCATCCACATGACTTTAACCACCTTGAAATAGTAGAAGGCGGAGATGCAGCTGTTGATCACCGCGATGATGACCAGCCACAGCAGGCCCTGGTCGACGGCGCCGCTGAATATGTAGATCTTGGCTATCAGACCTGCAGTGGGAGGCAGGCCGGTTAACGATACCATGCAAATTGTTAAAGCCACTGCCAGCAGGGGAGCGCGTTTGCCCATGCCCGTATAATCGTCTATCTGGTCGCTGTTGATCTTATTGGAGATGGCAATAATGGCTATGAAGGCCCCCAGATTGGTCAATGTATAGCTGAGCAAGAAGAACAGCAGTCCGCTGCGCACGTTGCCGTCCACTTGCGATCCCATACCTATTGCAGCCAGACCCACCATGAGATACCCGGCCTGTGCAATGCTGGAATACCCCAGCATTCTCTTTATATTGGTCTGGAGCAGCGCGGTTATATTGCCTACCGTCATGGTAACGGCGGCCAATACCGCAATAATCATGGCCCAATCATTATGCAGCCATTCAGGCACCCCGAAAGCTGTCAAAAGGATGCGCGCTATAACAGCGAATCCAGCCGCTTTACTGGCCACAGAAAGGTATGCGGTGATGGGAGTCGGCGCGCCCTCGTATACATCGGGCACCCACATCTGGAAAGGCACGCTGGCTATCTTGAAGCCGAATCCTGCTATGATCAAAACAAGGCCCACCAGCAGGGCCGGTGTCTGCAGCAGGCTTGTGCCCGGCATGCCTTTGATATAATCGCCGATGCAGGTAAGGCAGGTATTGCCGGTCATGCCGAATACCAGCGCCATGCCGTAGAGTAGTATGGCGGAGGCTACCGATCCGAGGATGAGGTATTTCAAACCCGCTTCACTGGATTTCTTGTCCTTGAGGAAGCTGACAAGCACGTAGAGGGAGATGCTGCTCAGCTCAAGAGCAACAAAGATAGTAATAAGGTTAATGGACGAAACCAACAGCATGAGGCCAACGGCAGATAGCATCAGCAAGGCGTAGAATTCGCCCTGGAATCTTTCAAACTTGACGACGTATCCGTTCGATGCCAGTATCACCAGGGCTGTTGCCGCCAGTATGAGCAGCTTGAAAAAAAGGCCGAACTGATCTATGGCAATAGTGCGGTAAAAAGCCTCTGCCGGCTGCCCGCTCCACAGTATCAGCACAAAGAAAGCCGATACCAGCGCCCCGGCGACTGCGAGGACGGCAAGGGCCCTCTTATTAGAGATGAAAAGGTCTATTATGATGATAATCAGAGCAAAGCACAGCAGGCTTAACTCCGGCGCTATATATTTAATCTGATCCATTATCATCTGTCTTAACCGTCCGCAAGACTATATATTTACATACCTATCAGCTTTGCAATAGGTTCTATCCCCATAGTTATCACATTGGTCAGTACGGCAGGGTAGATACCCACCGCCATGATGACTGCCACAAATGAGAAAGTGCTTATCATCTCGACTGCATCAGCATCACCCACACCGTTATATTTATCCAGAGGGTAACCGTAGAAGACCCTCTGCAGCATCCAGAGGATATAACCGGACGTGACTACGATACCCAGCACCGCTATCAGTGTAAATACCGGCATGCCGGCGACCACTGTGCTGGCGAAGCTTCCGGCGAACGTTATAAACTCGGCTGCGAACCCGACAGTGCCGGGGAGCCCCAGTGAAGCCAGTCCGGCGATACTGAATACAACCACTATTATCGGCATCTGGCGGGCCAGCCCGCTCAGGTTATTGAGATCCCGGGTGTGTGTCTTATCGTAAACCAACCCCACCATGGCAAAGAGCAGACCTGTGATTACACCGTGGCTGAACATTTGAAAGCTGGCGCCTACCAGGCTGACCTGGTCGAGCGCAAAGATACCCAGCAGCACATAGCCCATATGGCTGACGCTGCTGTATGCAATGAGCCTCTTAAGATCGGTCTGCCTGATGGTGACAGCCGCCCCATATATCACGCCTATGACAGCCAGCGTGAGCATGAAGGGGGCGTACTGCACTGCTACCTGCGGCAGCATGCTAACGCATAAGCGGATCATGCCGTAGCCGCCCATTTTAAGCAGCGCGCCGGCCAGGATGACGCTGGCCGCCGTCGGCGCATTGGTGTGAGCATCCGGCAGCCATGTATGCAGCGGGAAAACCGGTAGCTTGATGGCGAACCCGACTATCAGCAGAAAGAAGAGCGCTGTCAGTGGTATGAAAGATGAAGCGATCTGAATTCCGGCCAGGGCCGTCATATCAAATGTATGCGTAATGAAGTATACACAGAGTATGCCCGCCAGCATGAATGCGCTTCCTACCAGCGTGTAGATAAGGTACTTATACGCGGCGTACTCCTTGCGCCCGCTTCCCCAAATAGATATGAGGAAGAACATCGGAATCAATTCCAACTCCCAGAAGAGGAAGAAGAGGACAAGGTCCAGCGAGCAGAATACGCCCAATATGCTCGTCTCCAGCAGCAATATCCAGATGAAATACTGTTTTGGATTAAGCTGTATTTTCCAGGAAACGAGTACCGATACCACGCCCAGGAAAGTCATGAGTATGACCAGGGGCAGGCTCAGGCCATCCACGCCCAGATAGTAGAACGAATTGATGGCCGGTATCCAGGATAATTTTTCGACGAACTGCATCTGCCCGATGGCAGACTCGGACCTGTCGAACATTATGAATACCGCAATAGATAGAATGAATGAGGCCATGGCTGCAGCCAGGGCTATCGATCTGACCGTTTTCTGACTGGGCCTGGGTATAAGGGCAATAACGATCAAGCCGATGACCGGCAGAAAAATGATCCAGCTCAACAAATTCAGATTCAAAGCCATTTACCTCAGCTGAATAAATATAAACAGGCGACTATGGCAATAGCGCCAATGGCAATTGAGATTACGTACAACTGCGTCTGTCCGGTCTGTAGTTTGCGCAGAACGCCGCCGGCAGCGGCAGTGCCCTGCGCGGCCCCGTTCACCGTGCCGTCCACTACGCTCGTATCAAACATCGCCATCCACTTGAAAATGCCGTTGTATAAAATGGTTTTCACGATGACATTTTCGTAGAGCTCGTCTATCCAGTATTTACGATACAACATTATGTAAATCGGTTTAAATGCGTTCCCGATCTTTTCGGGTGATATCCACTTGGCACTATACATTGCATAGGCTGTAAATATACCAAGGAGCGCAACGACCAGCGATATCAGCGGCAGTGGATGGGTGAGCGTACCGAAGAAGCCGGCGATAAAACTGACCTGATGTCCTTCCCCCTCACCCATGAACTGGTTGAAAAGTCCCGTGACATTGATCCAGCCGGCACAGACGGCCAGGACGGCCAGTATGACCAGCGGGATGACCATGACCATGGGAGACTCATGAGGCCCGTGGGAATGCGCGTCGCCGTGCCCGCCGTGCTCAGGTTGGGCTCCGCCCCTGTACTCGCCATGGAAGGTCATAAATATCGCCCTGAACATATAAAAAGCTGTCATGAAAACGGTTATGATGCACAGGACGAACAGGATGGGTTGCTTGTCGAAAACTGAGAGTATTATCTCGTCCTTGCTCCAGAATCCGGCCAGCGGCCAGATGCCTGCCAGGCTGAGAGCCCCTATCAGAAAAGTAATATAGGTCCAGGGCATGGCCTTGCGCAGCCCGCCCATCAGCCTCATGTCGAAGGTGCCGGTGCCATGGTTTACGCTGCCGGATCCCAGGAACAGCAGCGCCTTGAAAAATGCATGAGTGAACAGGTGGAAGATACCTATGGCCACGCTGCCCACGCCCAGGCCCACCATCATAAATCCAAGCTGGCTGATGGTGGAATAGGCCAGCACACGCTTGATATCGTTCATGACCAGGCCTATGCTGGCGGCAAATATCGCTGTGAAAGCCCCGATAACGCCTACTGTGAGCATGGCCTCATGTGAATGCTCGAACATAGGATAAAAGCGGGCAACCAGAAATACACCGGCTGCTACCATGGTAGCAGCATGTATCAGGGCGCTCACCGGAGTCGGGCCCTCCATGGCATCCGGCAGCCAGACGTGCAATGGGAACTGGGCTGATTTGCCCGCTGCGCCGGAGAAGATACCGATGGCAACCCATGTCAGTGTGGTCCCGGCCAGCGCACCGGTCGCTACGATCTTATACAGCGCCTCTGTGTCGAAGGTGCCGGTCTGGGCGTAGAGCACCAGGATGGCAGCCAGGAAGCCGAAATCTCCCAGCCTGGTTACGATAAACGCTTTCTTGGCCGCATTGGCCGCGGAAGGTTTGTGGAACCAGAATCCGATCAGCAGATATGAGCCGAGTCCCACGCCTTCCCAGAATACAAACATAAACAGGATATTGTCGGCCAGCACCAGGCCCAGCATGCAGGCGGTGAAAAGGGACATGAAGGCATAATACCTCAGGTACCCGGCATCGCCCTTCATATAGCCCTGGGAGTAAATCTGCACCATCAGGCTGACAAAGGTAACCACTATTACCATGACTGCAGTCAACGAATCAACAAGGACGCCGATGTGTAAACTCAGATTTCCAATTAAGGCCCACTCGATATCGTCCACGGGCAGCACATGTCCCGGCGCAGCAATGACCGCACTCAACAACCACAGCGACAACGCAAAAGATATACCGACTGCCCCGATGGTGACATATCCTCCGATCAACGGCCACTTTTTGAGGAACGGCCTGAGCACCAGCCCGATCAACAGGAAGGATATGAACGGTATTAAGAAAATCAGCCAGGGAACCTGTGTCGGCATTATAGTTTCCTTAAGACCTCCTCGACGACATGTACCCGCTCCTTTGATACGTATATCCTGTACGGGACCGATTCACTGATCTCCAGCTTCTCGGAATCGGGCAACAGCCTGGTGGGGATCCCTTCGCCTTCGAAGAATTCCTTCCACATCTCGGCTATCATCAAATTCGGTGCGCTTTTAACTTGAACCCACATATCATTACCATTTCAAGATGTTGAAATTTTCAATATCCACGCTTTCGCGGTTCCTGTAAACAGTGAATATGATGGCAATCCCGACAGCTACCTCGGCAGCCGCTACCACCATGATAAAGATGGCGAAAATCTGACCGGTCAAAGTCACCGGTGTGATATATTGCGAGAAGGCGATTAAAGCTATATTCACTGCATTTAGCATTATCTCCAGGCACATGATGACCTTGATCACGTTTCGCTGCGTGAGCACCCCGAAGAGCCCTATGCAGAAGAGCACTGCCGACAAAATCAGGTACTGGTCCAATCCTGCGCTAAACATCATTTCTCCCTGATTACCGCGATTGCTCCAAGTATTGCTGACAACAGCATTACGACCGCTATCTCCATGGTCAAAAGGTAACCGCTATCGCCGAAAAGTGCCTTGCCCAGCGGCTTGATGGTTTCCTCAAGGGGTGCGTTGTCCGGCATGACGAACGCAGTATTGATAATCCCGAACGCGACAACTCCCAGAAGCAGTATCGCTACTACGGCTGCCGGGTATTTCAGGTTGCCCAGTGGCGGCCCCTGCCTGGCGTCCCTGGTGAGCATGATGGCCACGATAATGAGAATGGAGATTGCCCCCACGTAGACAAGGATCTGTACGATGGCCAGGAAATCTGCGTGCAGCAGCAGGTAAACGCCGGCAACCGTCATGAAAAGCAGTATAAGACACAGCGCAGCACGGAAGATGTCGCGAACCATTATCACGGCTACGGCGGATGCCACCGCTATAATTGCCAGCAGGCCGAATACTATCTCAAGCACCGGGACCCCTCTTTCGTTTGCTCAAAGGCAGGAATTTCAGTTTCTGGCCGCCCTCTTCACGGTCATACAGCAGCAGGCTCTGGTCAGGAAGCTGGTCATCGAACTGCGGCCTGTAATATGCGCTGGGTTGATGATCATTTGAAACGGCCAGCTTTTCCTTGCTTAAGACCAGGTCCTTGCGACTGTACTTGGCGCACTCATATCGAAGACCCATGGCCAGTGCATTATAGGGACACGACTCAACACATAATCCGCAAAAGATACAGCGGCCCGAATCGAGTTCGAACTTATCCACGATGAATTTACTTTCTTCGCCCCGGTGGGTCACCAGTATGATATTGCCCTGCAAGCAGGCTTTGGTGCATGTTCCACAGCCGGTGCATTTTTCAGGGAACCAGACCAGTTCGTTGCCGCGGGTCCTGCGTGAAATATTCAGTTTCTCATCAGGGTACTGGACTGTGATGGGCGCCCTGAAAAGGTGCTTCAGGGTCAAGGCCATTCCCTTAACTATACCGGTGCCGTAGCGCTCAAACTTCAACCCTGCCACCTCCTAGTGTAAATAACCTGGACCAGAGCAGGATGAGGACTGCGGCCAGACCGAAGTTCAGTATAACCATCACCCACTGCAATCCCGCCGGCAGCACCAGCACCTCAATGGCTACCAGCACGAGATTGATGACCGCCATGGGGAGCAGGAATTTCCAGGCAAACGACATCAGCTGGTCGACCCTCAGCCTGGGTAAAGTTGCGCGCATCCAGATGATAGCGCTGAATACCAGCATGACCTTGATGATAAACCACAGGACCGGGGGCAGCAGTGGACCCTGCCAGCCGCTCAGGAAAAGTGTGGTGATGATGCCAGAGTAGGCCAGCGCCACACCATATTCACCTAAATAGAACATGGCAAATTTCATGCCGGAATATTCAATGTGGTAGCCGGCGACTATTTCGGAATCAGCTTCCAGCAGGTCGAACGGCGACCGGTTCATTTCAGCCAGGGAACCCAGGAAGAAGATGAGGAATCCCAGTGGCTGTAACAATATAAAGGGTATGCTCTGTGCCTCAACAATCTTGAGCATAGAGAAGGAGCCTGCCACCAGGGCGATGCCGACGATGGATAACACAACCGGTATCTCATAACTGACCATCTGGGCGATGCTGCGCATGCCGGATATATATGAGTACTTGTTGCCGGATCCCCAGGCCGCCATGAAAATGCCGATCACCGATATCGAGCTGATGGCAATGACGTAGATAATGCCCACGTTCAAGTCTACTAAGATGGCGCCTTCCCCGAACGGCACAACCGCAAAAATCAGCAGTATAGGTACAAATACGATAATGGGTGCAATGAAATGGATCAGCTTATCGGCTTTCTCCGGCACGATGTCCTCTTTGAGAAGAATCTTGACAGCGGTGGCGATTGGCTGAAGAATACCCTCGGGACCGCAGCGGTTGGGGCCCAGCCTGATCTGGAACCGGCTTATCAGGCGTCGTTCCCACCAGATGAAAACGATAACGACGGTGAGCACAAATACAATAATGATCAGTATGCCCACGATAGCCGGCGTGAGGTAAACCGCCCAGTCAGGCCAGTTCAAGCTCTTGAGCATCAACTGAAACTGGTCTAGCAACGTCATCGGTCTATCTCTCCCAGTACGACATCCATGCTGCCGAAAATAATGATTAAATCGGCCACTTTCCACCCGACCATCATATCTTTTAGCGCTGTAATGTTGATCAGGGTAGGAGGATAAATATGCAACCTGTACGGCGATATCGATCCATCGCTTACAATATAGAAACCCAGATTGCCTTTGGGTGCTTCAATGTAGCCGTACGTTTCACCCGGCGGCGGCCTGAAAAACCGGGGCACGTCCGAGCATACCGGCCCTTTGGCCGGCATCTGGTTTATTGCCTGTTCGATGATACGCAGGCTCTGCGTCATCTCCTGTATGCGTACCCAGTACCTGTCATAGCAGTCACCAGCGTCGCCGGTCGGCACTTCAAAATCAAACCTTTCATAGATAGAATAGGGGTCCATCTTGCGGATGTCCCATTTAACGCCGCTGGCACGCAGAACCGGACCGCTGGCGCCGATATTGATGGCAGTCTCCTGTGGCAATATGCCCACTCCCTTGCTGCGGGCCAAAAATATCTCGTTCTGCTTGATGAGCTGATTGTATTCCCCGATATATCGCGGCATTTCCGCCACGAACTTTTTAACCGCCGGCAGGAATTCGTCCGGGATGTCCTGGCTGACTCCACCCACCCGCATGTAGTTATACAGCAAGCGTTGTCCACAGACCATATCGAAAAGGTCCATGATCTTCTCGCGCTCGCGCCACATGTAGAGCACGGGAGTGAAAAAGGCGCCGCAGTCGTTCAGGTAGAAGCCGACGGCCATCATATGGCTGGAGATGCGCATCAGCTCGGAGAAAATCACCCTGATATATTCGGCACGTTCGGGTATCTTAATGCCCGCCAGTTTTTCCACGGCCAGGCAGTAAGCTACATTGTCAGTCATCGATGCCAGGTAATCCAGCCTGTCCGTCAGCGGTATTATCTGGGTGTAAGTGCGGCTTTCGGCCAGCTTCTCAATTCCGCGGTGCAAGTAGCCTATAATGGGCTCGACATCGGTGACCACTTCGCCGTCCAGAGACAGTCTTAAACGGAAAACACCGTGCGTGGACGGATGCTGAGGGCCGACATTTAGATAGAATTGCTCTGTCTTAATAGGCATTTTACAGGTAATCCCTCCGCAGAGGATGTCCGTTAAAACCCTCCCAGAGAAGAAGCCTTCTCAGGTCGGGATGCCCTTCGAACTTGATGCCCAATAGGTCGAATATCTCGCGCTCCTGGTAATAGGCAGCGCGCCACGTACCCGTGACCGACGGCACGGAAGGATTTTCCCTGCCATAGGCACGTGTTTTCAATATCAGACTCTGGTTATTTCTCAAGGAGACCAGACGGTAAATCACTTCGAAATGATCGAGATAGTCCACAGCGGTCAGAACAGTCAGGTAATCAAACTCCAGTCCCGATGTATTCTTGAGGAAATCAGACACTTGCGCCAGCGCTTTGCTATCGACGATAAGCGACCCCTTATCGCTGGAGACAACGGCCCCGGGGATCGCCTCAGCAATCTTTTTCCCGATTTCTTCAGTATTAACGGCGACTGTCATGTAATACTATTACCTGTCTTCCTACTTCAATGCTAAATTGGGGTTGTCTATGGTCCCCTTGACTATCTTGGCATGCAGCCGGTTGATGCCATGGATCATGGCTTCGGGCCTGGGCGGGCACCCCGGCACATATACATCCACCGGCATGATTTGGTTGATGCCCGGGACAACGCTGTAGGATTCTCGGAATGTACCGCCGCTGATAGCGCAGGCGCCCACTGCGATGACCCACTTGGGTTCGGGCATCTGGTCATAGATCATCCTGGCTGCTGTAGCCATTTTCCAGGTTATCGTCCCCGTTATTAGCATCACGTCAGCCTGGCGCGGTGAAAATCGGATAATGTCCATGCCGAAACGCGATAGATCGAAGCGGGGACCGGATGCCGCAATCATCTCAAATGCGCAGCATGCGGTTCCGAAGATTAAGGGGAAGATGGAGCGTTGCCTTGCCCATGCAACTGCAGCATCCACGGTGGTCAGCAGAACATTACGACGTATCTCTTCATCCAGCCATTTGTCCGGATCTGGATACTGGCTTGTGCAGGTTTCCAAGAAGGAATTGATTAGCTTGCCTTCAGCCAGGTCGGCTTCCTGAGGGGTGGAGACTTCGGGCCTTATTATTTCCACTGCAGGGCCCCTTTGCGCCAGGCATATATGTATCCGACAGTCAGCATGACCAAAATGATACCCACCGCAACAAGCCCGCCAGCTCCAAGCTCCTTGACATTAACCGCCCACGGATAGAGGAAAATGGTCAGCATATCGAGCAGTACGAACAGAACTGCAAAGAAATAGTACCGGAAATTATACTGTACCCGTGTCTTACCTACCGTCTGCATACCGCATTCATATTGCTGAACCTTTGTAGGATTTTTCTTGCTGGGGATAAGGCCTATCCTCTTCAATAACATCGGAAGCATAGGGATAGTGACGGTGAATAGAATGGCGACTATGAGTAGAATTCCGACGTAGCCGTACTGTTCCAGCACTTTGTGAAGTTCTCCTCTCAAAAACCGTTGGATAGTATATTACAATTCATAAAACGATGTCAAAGTTCGGTAAACCTGTTGCTTGCCGAGTTTGACTTACGTACGACGTACGGTATTATAATTAGACCTCGGATTCCTATTATTTCATCGGACGCGGCCGTTTAACATCAGCCAAAATGCGTATTACGGGTGGCTCCGCCAGGGGCCAGATTATAAAGACCCTTCCCGGCCTGTTGGTGAGGCCGACCACCGACAAGGTCCGTGAAGCTATTTTTTCCATGTTGGTTGCTATGTCAGTCGGATGGGAGAGAGGACTGGACATTTTCGCAGGCAGTGGGGCGCTCGGACTTGAAGCGTTAAGCCGCGGCGTAGAATGGGTTGATTTTGTAGACCAGAATAGACGGTGCTGTGAAGTGATAAAGCAAAATCTGGCAAAAACGGGATTTATTGACCAGGCTCATGTATACTGTTGCCCGGCGATGAAAGCGATTGGACTGCTTGAAACTGCCTACGACCTGGTGTTTTTGGATCCGCCGTACGCCGACACCCACCTTGGAGAGATGATAACCGGCCTGGCTAAATCCAGGCTTATCTCCGAGGACACTCTGGTTACAGTTTCGCATTCAGCGCGGTCCTCCCTGCAAACGAGATATGAGAATATGGCGAAAATAAAAGAGAAAAGGTATGGCGATACCTGTATTTCAATTTTCCAGAAGGAGGCCACGTCTTGACTACAGCAATTTATCCGGGCAGCTTCGACCCCATAACCAACGGGCACCTCGATATCGTGAAAAGGGCGTCGTCCATATTCGAAAAACTGATAGTCGCCGTATATGATATACCGCAGAAATCGCTGCTCTTTACCGCCGCAGAAAGGGTGGACCTGGCCCGGCGAGCAGTTGTTGATTTTAAGAATGTGCAGGTAACGTCCTACTCAGGCATAACCGTAGAGTATGCGAGGCAAGCTAAAGCACAGGTGCTGGTCAGGGGGCTAAGAGCCAGCTCGGATTTCGAGCGCGAATTCGAGATGGCGCTGATGAACAAGAAGCTGGCGCCTGATATCGAGCTTGTGTGCTTTATGGCAAATCTTCGTTACCAGTTTCTCAGCTCAAGCCTGTTAAAAGAGATAATCAATCTTGGCGGCAACCTTGACGATATGATGCCCGCGCACGTCAGCGCTGCCCTGAAGAAGAAGCTGCTGCCCTAAGGTATTCAATCAAAGCGAAATCTGGTAGCATATTGAGGGAATTTTTTTATATCATTATTAATACACTATTGGAGGTGCCGAAAGGATGGCTTACAAGATAACCGATGACTGTATCAGTTGCGGTGCGTGTGAGGCGGAGTGCAAGAACGAGGCTATTAAAGAGGGCGAGACCATTTATATTATCGATCCCGCCAAATGCACCGAGTGCATCGGCTGGTTCGACAAACCCAAGTGCTCCGAAGTATGCCCGGTAGACTGCTGCGTACCTGATCCAGCTCACAAAGAGACCAAAGACCAGCTTCTGGAGAAGTGGAAGAAACTTCATCCCGGCAAGACACCGCAGTAACAGTAAATATCCCTACCTCAGGATAACCTTTAATATATGCTGACCATCGACCTTGATCTCCTCGAGATCAATGGCAATGAAACCATACTCGACGCCGGCTGCGGCCACGGGCGTCATATCTGGCAGGTGTGCAAAATCAACACAGGCCGGTCCGTGGCATTCGACCTTGATGCCGACAGCCTTAAGCATGCCTGGACTATGCTCCACGAGATGGACAAGGCGAAAGAGACTGTGGGCATCTGGCACCTCGTCTCCGGAAGCGTGACCAAACTGCCTTTTGAGGACGGTCTGTTCGACAAAATAGTCTGCTCAGAGGTGCTCGAGCATGTGCCTGATGATTCCACCGCAGTATCGGAATTCTATCGCGTGCTTAAGCCCGGCGGCATTCTGGCGGTCAGCGTGCCCTCTCATTTCGCCGAATCGGTCTGCTGGAAGATATCGGATGACTACCATAATTCGCCCGGCGGACATATCAGGATATATAAGCAGTTAGAGATAATGGGGCTGCTGAAAAAACACCACCTTGATATTTTCGCTGTCAGATACAAACATGCGCTGCATTCCATTTACTGGTGGTCTAAAGGATTGTTCGGGCTGAAAAACGAGAAGGCCTTTGTGCCATCACAATACTATAAATTCCTGGTGTGGGACATCTACAGCGGTCACCGCTACACAAAATGGCTGGAAAACGGCCTTAATCACATCTTTCCCAAGAGCACTGTGCTATATTGCCGAAAGCCGGCGAGCGGTTAAAAGGACCGGCTTCATGGACATACCTTTTATTTTGAGCCCAGACTCTGTGCTTTCCGATAAGCTGCCGCTACGGCATTTATAACCAGCGAACGCAGGCCTCCATTTTCAAAGCAAAGGAGAGCCTCGGTAGTCGTGCCCCCCGGTGATGTTACCATGTTCCTTAACTCAGCAGGATGCCTGGACATTTTTTTCATCGCCTCGGCGGAGCCGGCGACTGTCTCGATTACAAGCTTCTGTGCCATTTCCCTGGTCAGGCCTATGTGGACTCCTGCATCAATTAGAGCTTCAATAAAAAGGAACACATAAGCCGGGCCGCTGCCGCTGACAGCCGTAGCCATGTCCAGATATCTCTCATCCTTAAGAAACATCTCTTCTCCCATGGAAGCCAATATCAGCCTGGCCATGCCATGTTTCTCCGACGAAAGCTCTCCTGATGATGTCCAGACTGTCATACCTTTACCGACCTGGGCCGGCGTATTGGGCATGGCGCGTACCAGTGCACTTTGCTTCGATATCTGTGATATTGTTTCCAGGCTGATTCCGGCCGCAATCGATATAACAAGCTGCGATGCCAGGTGTCCCGATAGCCGGCTCAATACCCCGGCCAGCTCCTGCGGCTTAACAGCCAGAATAACTGCATCAACCCCCTTTACAGCTTCAGCGTTATTATCGGTCACTGCTACACCATATCTCTTTTTTATCAGGTCCCGCCGATCACGGGAGACATCGCTAACAACGATATCGCCTTTTGACGCCAGCCTGGCGCGTAATATGCACTTGACCAGCGTACCACCCATGGTACCTCCACCTATGACAGCAACCTTCATGATTCAGCTCCTTTCACCGAATATGGCCCGTCCAATTCTTATCATGGTAGCACCCTCTTCCACAGCCACTTCAAAATCGTCCGTCATGCCCATCGACAGTTCTTTGAATCCATAGGCCGAGTTAAGTCTTTTCATTTCTGCGAACAACGGCCGGACCTCCTCCACGTTGTCGCAAACCGGTGCAATCGTCATTAGCCCCAGCACATTCACATGAGGCAAGGCCGAAATCGAATCGACCGCCAGCTTAATCTCACCCCTGGAGAACCCGTATTTTGTCTGCTCACCCGACAGGTTGACCTCTAAGAGAATGTCAACCGGCCTGGATGTTTTCTTGTCGACTATTTCGGCCAGACGTGATGTATCAATGCTATGTATTATGTCTACCGCCTGCAGGACATCACCGACCTTATTACTTTGCAGGTGGCCGATGAAATGCAGTGTTATCTGCCTTCTTATGTCCTCCAGTTCAGCATATTTAGCCAAAGTTTCCTGAACCCGGTTCTCCCCGAAATGCCTTAATCCGCAATCAAACGCTGCATGGACGGCCCCAGATGCAAAATTTTTAGTAACCGCAATAAGTTTTATCTCTGCAATATCCCGCCGGCTTTTGCGGCACGCTTCCTCAATACGGCCACGCAGTACTCCGATGCGACGTTCAATACTCTCCTGCAATGCCGGCCATCCTATCCCGCTTCAGCACACCGGGCTATTCGTATATTTTCTCGTCGACTGCATGAGCTTCCTGGGCATCATCCTCAACGTCACGTACGCTGGTTGCAAGCTTCAGAGTCTCCCTGTAATACTCATGCTGAATTATGAGATTCATTATCTCACTGGTGCCTGTCCAGATAATCGATAGCCGGGCATCCCTCAGCATCTTCTCAATGGGGTATACATTAGTGTATCCGATACCACCCACCACCTGCATAGCATTATTAATTATCTCCCAGGCAGACTCCGTAGCGAAGCGTTTGGCCTCCGACACCAGGCGCCGTGTATAACCGGTACTGCCCATAGTATCAACGGCCGCCGATGCTCCATAAACCAGCATGCCGGCGGCATCCAGCTTGATAATGCTGTCTGCTACTCTGAAACTCACTCCCTCAAACTCACGTATCTTGCGGCCGAATGCCTTACGCTTGTCGCTGTACCTGGTTGCCAGCTCCAGTGCGGCTCTGGCCAGGCCCACAGCGCCGGCCGCTGAGGTCATCCTCTCAGGTATCATCATCTGATTGAACACATCGGCGCCCCTGTTTAAACCAAGCACCAGATTCTCCTTGGGAACCTTGGTATCCTTAAAGACAAGGCGCCCTGCACCTCCACCCCTCGTTCCCAGCAGGCCGTAGATATACTTTGCATCTACACCCATGTCTCTCTCCACAATGAAGGCGCTGATAGACTTTCCCGGCGCTCCCTCGGTCCTGGCATACACCAGGAAAATGTCCGCCCCGTCCGCCCCCACCACGAACCGTTTCTGCCCGTTTAAAATGTAATAGTCGCCTTTTTGTACCGCAGTGGTCGTCGCTCCGAAGAAGTCGGAGCCTCCTCTCGGCTCGGTCAATGCTTCCGCGCAGAAAATCCTGCCCTTCAGCAGCGGCTCCAGGTATTTCCTTTTCTGCTCATCAGTGCCGAATACATCCAGCGCTTCTCCCACGATGCTGACCAGCGAGAAAAGGCAGCCGAGCGACATCCCCAATACACCTATCTCCTCGAGCGCAATGACCTCGTCCACCCACTTCAATCCCCTGCCGCCGTAGGCAGGATTAAACCGTAGGCCAAGCAGGTTTTTTTTTGCCAGATTGACCACGTATTCCCGCGGATAGCGTACCTTGTCGGCATCCATATCCTGTAATAATTGCTTGGGAACGGATTTTACGAACCTCCGCACTTCTTCCCGCAACGCTTTTTGTTTATCAGTCAACAACGGTTCCAGCATTGTTTCACCTCTTTAAGCTAAATAGAATCTGTGTGTCCTTCCTGCCTGCTATTTGAGCACTATATTAAGCAATTTACCTGGTACGTATATCTTTTTGGTAATGCTCTTGCCTGCCATATAACCCTTGATGCGTTCCTGGGCAAAGGCCAGCTTGACTGCCTCTTCCTCGCCGATGTCGACCGGCACAGTGAGTTTATCTCTGAGCTTTCCATTGATCTGGACCACCAGGGTGACCTCCTCGTCGGCTGCCAGTTCCTTATCCCAGGCCGGCCACGGCTGCTTATGTATGCTGTAGGGATAACCCAATGCCACCCACAGCTCCTCAGACATATGTGGAGTGGAAGGCGCCATCAGTATCAACAACGTCTTAATCGCTTCCTTCCATTCTGCCGCGGGTATGCTGCCGGCTTCCAATACCTTGTTCAATGTATTGGTGTATTCCATCAGCGCCGCCAGCATGGTGTTGAAACGGAATCGCTCGATATCGCCCGTGGCCTTTTTAATCGTTTTATGCATGATCCGCAGGCACTCTTTTAAGGATTCAGTATCGACGCTCTTCTCCTGGTAATCGGTTGTTACCAGGCCCCACACACGGTTCAGCCATCTTCCCATACCCACAATGCCGTTGTCATTCCAATCTCCGCCCTGTTCCCAGGGTCCCACGAACATGAGGTAAACTCGGACTGCATCAGCCCCCATTTGAGAGACGTAATCGTCAGGGGTTACAACATTGCCCTTTGATTTGCTCATTTTCTCGCCCTGGCTGCCGATAATGCCCTGGTTGAAAAGCCGGGTGAAAGGTTCGTTAAAATCAACGATCCCCATGTCCCTGATGGTCTTCACAAAAAACCTTGAGTACAGCAGGTGCATGGTGGCATGCTCAGCGCCTCCCGTATACAGGTCCACCGGCATCCAGTACTTGAGTTTGTTTTTATCGAAGGGGTATGTATCGCAGCCCGGGCTTGTGTAACGCAGGAAATACCATGATGAGCACATGAACGTGTCCATGGTATCCGTTTCACGCTTGGCAGGTGAACCGCATTTAGGGCACCTGGTATTGACGAACGACTCGCAGTATTTGAGAGGTGATTCTCCCGTGGGTTTGAACTCCACATCCGGCGGCAGCAGCACCGGCAGGTCTTTCTCGGGTACAGGTGTGAGACCGCATTTACTGCAATATACCATGGGTATGGGTGCGCCCCAGTATCTCTGGCGAGATATCAACCAATCTCGCAGACGGTATGTAATAGTCTTACCTCCCCATCCCTTTTCCTTGAGAAAATCACATATTGCGTCGATCATTCCCTGATCGGTCAGGCCGTTAAACTGCCCTGAATTAACCATGCGTCCGCCTTCAACGTGAGCTGCGAGCAGGTCGCCGCCATCCCAATCCGGCGGCGCCACCACGGTCCTGATAGTAATGCCGTATTTCTTGGCAAAATCGAAGTCCCTCTGATCATGCGCCGGTACGCCCATTACTGCGCCCGTGCCATACTGAGGTAGCACATAATCAGCTATCCAGATTGGAACTTTCTCCCCATTTACCCGGTTGATTACGTAGGTGCCCAGGAAGACCCCTGTCTTTTCAGTCTCGGCCGCCGTCCTTTCAAATTCGGTCTGCCGCTGCGCCCTGCGCACGTAAGCCTCCACCTCTTTCTTTCGATCGGGTGTAGTTAGTACCGGCACCAGCGGATGCTCCGGGGCGATAACGAAGAAAGTCACTCCGAAAAGAGTATCCGGGCGGGTGGTAAAGACCCTTATCTCCTTGTCCTTGACGCCGGGCTGTTCAAGCCCGAACGATATATCGGCGCCGTAACTTTTGCCGATCCAGTTGGTCTGCATGATACGTATTCTTTCCGGCCAGTCAATGCCCTTGAAATCAAGCAGCTCATCGGCATATTTAGTGATGCGAAAAAACCACTGCTCGAGTTGTTTCTTTTCCACAATACTCTCGCAACGCCAGCACAATCCATCCCCCACTACCTGTTCATTGGCCAACACGGTCTGGCAGCGCGGGCACCAGTTCACAGCCGCCTTTCCACGGTAGGCCAGTCCTGCCTCGTAAAGTTTGAGGAAAAACCACTGGGTCCATTTGTAATACTCGGGCTGGCAGGTTATGACCTCCCGGTTCCAATCATAGATAGCCCCGATGGTACGTAGCTGGCGCCGCATATTCTCGATGTTTTTCATGGTCCAATCGGCCGGGTTAACGCCGGTAGCTATAGCTTTGTTCTCCGCCGGAAGGCCGAAGGCATCGAAGCCCATGGGATGCATGACGTTGAATCCCTGCATCATCTTGAATCTTGCATACACATCGGAAGGAGCCATGGCATACCAGTGACCGATATGCAAATCGCCCGAGGTGTAGGGGAACATGGTCAGAGCATAAAACTTGGGCCTCGGATCATTCTCTTTTACTTCATATAAACGGTCACGATCCCATCTATCCTGCCATTTCTTCTCGATTTCTTGTGGATTATAGCGGCTCGCAGCTTTCATAATAGACAGAATTTTAGCCCCTACGCCTTCGATCGTCAATATAATATAGTGGCATAGCTTTAGCTGCGACTCACACCGACATTCGTTAATATTTGAAACTGCTCCAGGAGTATTTAGTGCCGTCGCTATGAAAAATTGATATCATGAATCAGGGAAATACTAAAATATGCAGCGAGAGACATTCGAAGAACTGGTTGCCGAGGCGGTATCGGGCCTGCCTGAGGAATTCAGGGAGCTGTTAGATAACGTAGAGATCTTTGTCGAGGACTGGCCGAGCAAAGAGCAGCTGAAAAACGTTGGCCTCAGAGACAGGCATGACCTTCTCGGTTTATATGAGGGGACCCCAATTACACATCGCGATCAGAGCTATAATCTGGTGCTGCCCGATAGAATAACCGTCTTTCAAAAGCCTATGGAAGCTCAATGCAGGTCGACATCCGAAATCAAGCGTGAGATTATCAGAACGGTTAAACATGAAATAGCTCATTACTTCGGAATGGACGAGGATCGCCTGGATTTGATTGAAAACAGAGGCGGCAGCTAATTAGTATTGATTTACACTTGGTTTTAGAGTAGAGTATTATCAGATTGTATATGGTAAATCTATTGGAGGCTATATATTAATGAGAAGGATGCTAATATCGTTACCGATAGCCCTGCTGATATTATCGGCTGTTTTCCTGCCATATAGCGTAAGTGCAGACAGTCATTCGTTTACAGATATAGGTGTTAGCATCAATAGCGCGGTGCACACCGGCCCCTCCGGAGCTATCACACCTTCCATAGTGGCGAATGATGCTTCGGACCTCCCCGAAGGCCTGACATTAACTAAAGGGGATCCTTTTATCTCACCAGCCGAGGTAGAACAGGGCAAAATAGTCACCATAAAAGTCAAGGCATCCAACGACAGTCCCTTTGATATAACCTATCCTCTGACAGTCAAGATAAACGGCACTGCGGTAGGCACCGCCAAACAGTTATCACTGGGACCTGCCGAAAGCGAGGATATCGTATTTACCGTCACCGCTCAGACTGCCGGCAACAATGACGTAACAGTGGGAAACCAGCAGGGTTTCTTCACGGTTAAAGCCGGATCGTTTTTAGATATGTTCCCGTGGTACCTCTGGGCATTTTTCGGCATCGTTCTGGGTGTGATCATTCTGCTGATCGTAATGGTAGTACTCAAACCATCCCGCAAAGGCAAGGCAGGCGCCCAGGCAGCTCCCGGCCAGAAACAGGTGAAAGGCAAGGGCAAGGCAGGCCAGCCCGGTGGTCCTGAGGCATTCCCGTTCCCCGGCCAGATGCAGAGGCCGGGTATGCCTGGTATGCCAGGTATGCAGGGCATGCCCGAAGGTATGCAAATGGGCATGCAGGGTCAAGGCCAACCAGGAGCACCCTTTGATATGTCCGCGCCGGGCATGCCGCCCGGTGGCCAGCAGCCGGGGCAACCACTCCAGGCAATGGGAATGCAACCCCCATTCCAGTCTCAACCAGGAATGCAGCAGCAATTGCACCATCAAGCGCAGCCGGGCATGGGACCCTCATCTCCACAGGGAATGCATGCTCCTTCCATGCAGGGGCCGCAATTCCCGCAGGGGCCGCAATTCCCGCAGGGGCCGCAATTTCCTCAAGCACCACATATGCAGCAGCCCGGACAACAGTTTACCGGGCAACCGCTGGCGCAGGGTATGCCTCCGGGCATGCCACCGCAGCCGGGCCACGGAATGCCGCCGGGTATGCCTCAACAGCCGGGACATGGTATGCCTCCTCCAATTTCCGGGGCTCCGCTCGGGCAGCCAGGTATGCCTTTCGGGTCGCAACCACCTGCCCCGCCCGTACCTCATATGCCACCTCAACCCGGACCGGGCATGCCGCAGGCGCCGCACATGGCAGGACAATCCCCTATGCCGGCCATGGGTCCTCAGGGTATGTATCCTCCCATGCAGCATGGAGCTCAGCAGGCAGCGCCCTTCCAGCAAATGGGCATGCCCAAGTTCACAGTTAGTAACCTCACCATCACACCAAACCATGTAAAAGTCGGTGAGCCTGTGAATGTCAGCATAATAGTTTCCAATAATGGAGCCCAAATGGGGAAATATAGTGTCGTACTGCGCATCGGCGGAGTGGTTGAGAACATCACCGATATGTCTTTGACACCAGGAGCCAGCCAGACAGCCGGCTTCGTTGTAATCAAGGACGCGCCGGGCGATTACTATGCCGACATCGACGGACTGGGTGGATTCTTCACGGTTATCCCCCTGACACCTCCCTCATTCACCGTGAGCAATTTCTCCATCTCGCCGGAACGCGTGCGTCAGGGGCAGCCCGTCATAATTACTGCATCTGTCACCAATACGGGAGAAATAACCGGCAGCCATCCGCTCATCCTGCGGATAAAGGGTATAGCCGAAGCGCAACACGATGTGACGTTAGCGCCCGGCAAGACGCAGGATGTGGAATTCCAGATCGTCAAGGATACTCCGGGTTTCTATCCGGTCTCGATGGAGAACTGGACCGGCAAATTCGTAGTTGAAATGGATTGGACCGGCTGATCCGAATCCGGCGATTCCTTCAGTCAGGTTCGGAAGCGGTTTTTACCAGCTGGCTCATGTCGTCGAGATAATCGATATACAGCACGCCGTTCAGATGATCAACCTCGTGTTGTATGGCTTGCGCTAAAAGGTCGGAGGCCTTTCTGCGTATCAGTTTGCCGTTGCGCCCCTTCGCTTTAACCTTAACGGCCTCTGCCCTGCATATCTCAGCCTGGTATCCAGGTATACTCAGGCATCCTTCAACAACCATGCGCTCCCCTGTGGTCTCGACAATCTCAGGATTAATCAACACCAGTAGCTCTTCTTCCGGGATCTGTATGACCACAATGCGCAATGGCACGCCCACCTGATTTGCGGCCAGGCCAACTCCGGATGATTTCCGCAACGTCTCGATCATGTTATCGATAAGCCTGCGTACCGAATCATCTATGCTGGTGACCTTCACGGCTTTTTTCCGTAAAACAGGGTCGGGATTAGTGCGAATCTTAAGGACTGCCATGATGAATAATTAAAGCATACCCACAGGGTCAACGTCCAAAATCCAGCCCTCCGGCAAATCGACGTCCCGCAACAGATCATGCAATTCACGTCCCAATAATATGATCTGCACCTGGAATTTGCCCCGGAGTTTCATTACGTAAGCCGGGGCCGGTCCGATTATTTTGATTCCGGTCAGCCCTTTTTCAGCAATCTTCTGGCTTAATAAACCGGCCCTGCGCTCCGCTTCTTCAAAGCATCTGCTTTCGTTGGAGTGGCTGAAAACCATTCTTGCCATGCTATTAAAGGGCGGGTAACCGAATTCTCGTCTATAGCGAATTTCACTGGTATAAAAACCGGAATAATCATGCCTTGCTGCGAATTTCACGGCATAGTAGTCCGGGTTATAGGTCTGAACTATAGCTCTGCCCCTGAAGATACCACGGCCAGCCCGGCCTTCTACCTGACAGAGCAATTGAAAGGTCCTCTCTCCTGACCTGAAGTCGGGCAAATTCAGATTTGTGTCGGCGCTCACGATTCCGACCAATGAAACGCCGGGGAAGTCCAGCCCTTTAGCCAGCATCTGTGTCCCAACCAAAATATCGATACTCCGGCTACGGAAAGAGTTTACTACCTCCTGAAAAGTTGCTGCATCCGTGATAGCATCGCTATCAAAACGAATTACACCGGCGCCCGGGAAAAGCTTGCGGCATTCCGCTTCCACAGATTCGGTGCCGATTCCAAAATACTTGATCTCTCTGCCGGAGCACCGGGGACATTTACGAGGGACAGGATACGATCGCCGGCAGCGGTGGCAAATGAGGCGTTTCTCCGCATAATGGTAGGTCAGAGCGCCCGAACAGCGCCTGCAGTTCATAACATATCCGCAATCCCGGCATGCAATGAAAGTGGCCCGCCCTCTGCGATTAATAAATAGAATGATCTGCTCATGACGGCTCAGGGATTCTGTCATAGCTGATTGCAGGGCGCGGCTGAAAATGCCGTGGTTGCCGCTTTTAAGCTCATGCCTCATGTCTACTATGTCCACCTCAGGCAGGGGTGATATACCCAGAGGCGTTACCCTCTCCGATAACTCAATAAGTTTAAATTCTGATTGTGCAGCGCGATGATAGGTCTCCACATCAGGTGTAGCGCTGCCCATTATCAACACCGAGTTGGTCAGGCGTGCCAACTGGATAGCCACCTCACGGGCATGATAACGAGGCGACTTCTCGGACTGTTTATAAGCCCACTCGTGCTCCTCATCCACTATGATAAGGCCCAGGTTCGGCTGAGGAGCGAATATGGCACTGCGCGGTCCGACAACTATATCGAAATCGCCGCGGGCAATGCGATGCCATTCATCGTACAATTCGCCTGCTGAGAGCGCGCTGTGCATCACGGCAACCCTGCCCGGGAACCTGGCAAAGAAACGATCGATCACCTGGGGTGTCAAGGATATCTCCGGCACCAGACATATGCCTTTCCTTCCTATTTTAACCGTGTCGGCCAGGGCCTGAAGATAAAGTTCGGTCTTGCCGCTTCCTGTCACGCCATGCAACAGAAATATAGCTGTGGCAGCCTTACCACCGTCCGCCTGTATACTGTCCCTGATAGGATTCCAGGCCGCCTGTTGGCCATCGGTAAACTGCAGAGGAAATTCGAGCGGATGATCGGTCCTGGTTATAGGATCACGAGATACTTCCTCACTGACCTCTCGTATCAACCGCCTTGATTTCAAAGCCGTTATCACCTCTCGACCGCACCTAACCTTTTTTAGAGCCAGGCCGGACTGCATTTTGCCGTCGGCAGCGTGCAACACCTCCAAAACGTCTGCCTGTTTGATAGCCCGTGCTTTTTTCAGTCTCTCCAAAATTGGGGGCAGTTCTTCCCCTGCAACATCTAATATAAGGTATCTTTGATGCTTGGGCTTTACCTGCCTTTTGCTGTTGAATCCGGGAGGCAGCATGAGAGAAAGGGCGCTGAACACGGGGGCCACGTAGTAGTCGGCAATCCAGGATGCCAGGCTGATACGTTCGGAGCTGATCAACGGAAGGGGTGAGCTGCTGCTGATAATATCACGTGTCTCGGGAACTGTGGATGTTTCCGACAGACCGATAACTATGCCGCGCACGACTCTTGGCCCGAACGGCACGAGTACCGCATAGCCGGGCTCTATTCGAAGTGTTGGAGGAATGGAATAGGTGAACGTATGTCGGTGGCCGCCGGCTGCGCCGACGGCTACCTCAGCAAATCGCATCCAGCTTATTCGGCTTCGCTTGCGGGAGCCTCAGGCTCGGGGGCAGTCAACATGTCTTCAACCGGGGCCGGCGAGGTCGCCTCCGAGATCCTCTCACGCCTTTCCTTGAGTCTGGCTTCCTTGGTGCTCAGCCGCCTGATGTAGTACAGCTTGCTGCGCCTGACTTTTCCATGGCGCACGACTTCGATCTTCTCCAGTAGAGGAGAGGCCAATGGAAATGTATGTTCAACACCTATACCCGATGTCACCCTGCGGACCGTAAAATTACCTCCGGAATTGTGCTTGGTAACTTTAATAATCAGCCCCGGGAATGTCTGCAGCCGCTCGCGGCTGGCCTCCTTTACTTTAAAGCTCACGCGAACGTTATCGCCGGGGGACAGCTTGGGTAGACCCGGCTTGACCTTATTTTTTCCTATGGTATTGATATCCATGATCGATTCCTTTCCTTTATTTAAGACTACTAATTATTATTCAAATCTGCTGATTTTACCAGATTCATCTCGATATCTGTCAATTTCGCTTTGCCCAAGAGGTCAGGACGCCTATGCGCCGTCCGAAGGATGCTCTGTCTTCTCCTCCAGTCAGCGATCTCCTTATGATTCCCCGAAAGAAGGACATCGGGCACCTTCCATCCCCGGAAGTCAGGTGGCCTTGTGTACTGTGGATACTCCAGCAATCCGTCCACATGTGATTCTTCCACCAGAGACATGTCTGATCCAATGGCCCCCGGCAATAACCTGACCAGGCAATCGGTTACAACCATGGCAGCGGGTTCACCACCACTCAGCAGGTAATCCCCTATGCTGATCTCGTCAGTGACGAGGTGCTCGGCTACTCTCTCATCCACCCCCTCATAGTGCCCGCATATCATTATTATATTATTGTATGCGGCATACCTGCCCGCCATCGACTGTGTAAACAGTTTGCCCTGGGGCGTGAGCAGTATTACCGGATAGTCGCCTTCACCTATCTCACTGCGAAGCTGTTCTACGGCTTCAAACAGGGGATCGGGCTTCATCACCATGCCGGCGCCGCCACCGTAACAATAGTCATCCACCGTATGGTGCCTGTCATGGGTGAAGGACCTGATATTGTGCAGGCGTATGTCGACGAGCTGCCTCTCCAGGGCACGGCCGATAATGCTGTGCGCCAGATAACCTGAAAAGGCTTCCGGGAAAAGCGTTAATATATCGATTCTCAACATTAATCCTCAGGTAACATAGCCTGAAAAGGCACGTAATTCTACCATAACTCATTCGTACTACCAAACCTGCGGACAAGCTGAACATCCTGTGCGAATAATAGAACACATGATCTAATAAACTATATGTTGTGTGGTCCGGCTTTCCGTTGCCACAATTTGTGTGTTTTCCCTGAGTGACCTGGTAGCCGGCCTGCATATTCCAACCTTTTTTTAAAACTTTTCCCTAAAAACTATTGACAAGTGGGTGGAAAAGAGTAAATAATGGGACATAGTGGTAAAAAGTGGTAAAAAAGGGGAAACGACATGGTAATGAATAGTCAGTGTGTGAACATGACGGACCACGATCTGATCTCTTTTTTAAGGGAAAACGATTTTACGGGACATCGCCTGCGCCTGCTGCTTTTCTGGGGCAGACATCCACAGGCCAAGTTTAACCTTGACTGTATTGCTCACGTGCTTGACATCACACACCACCATCTTCGCGAGATGCTGAGAGAGCTGATTGAAAAGGGGATGGTGGAGGAAAGGTATTGCTCCAGCGGTATCGCACACTACTCATTGAATCCCGAACACGCGCTGAACGACTATGTGCAGGAACTGGCCGCGCTGGACTGGAGCGCTATTAGAAATCTTGAAGGAGAAGTCGAGAGGGAAACTCTCCTGGTATAACCGGATTTACAGGTTAAAAAGTAATGTTTGTCGGCGAATTCGAATATAAGGTTGATAACAAGGGACGCCTTCCTCTGCCCCCCAGGTTTCGCAGAGAGATCGAAGACGGCCTGGTTCTGACTTTGGTGGCGGATAACTGTATCACCGCCTACACCCGGGCTGACTGGAACAAGATGACTGCCAATCAGGCCCCGGCCAGTTTCCTCGTTTCCGACAAGGAAAGAAGGATCAACCGCTTCATTTTCAGCAACGCCAATGAGGTTAATATCGATAACCAGGGAAGGATAGCCCTGCCCTCCACCCTGCGGGAAAGGTGCTCGATTTCGGACGCGGCTGTAATACTGGGCACCAACAATTGCTTCGAAATTTGGAACCCTGGCCAGTGGCAAAAAGAACGCCCGTCCTCTGACGATGCACGCCAGTTGATGGAGATCCTGGAGGAAAGGAAATGAGCATCGCATTAGCTAACAGGGTACATACACCGGTTCTCGCGGATGAGGTTGTGGAAGCACTGGATGTCAGGCCGGGTAGGCGATATATAGACTGTACCCTGGGAGGCGGAGGACATTCCCTCGCCATCCTGTCCGGATGCCAGCCCGGAGGCCAGTTACTCGGCATAGACGCCGATCCCGAAGCGATCAACCTGGCTCAGCATAACCTCTACGATTTCTTTGAAAGCTCCATTATCATTAACGACAACTTCTACAATCTTGAGAATATTTGCCGTGAGACCGGCTTTTTCGCTGCCAGCGGCATCCTCTTCGACCTCGGGCTATCATCACTTCAACTCGCCAGCGCGGAGCGCGGCTTCAGCTTCCAGTTAAATGGACCTCTGGATATGAGGTTCAATCCGGATGAGCAGCTTACCGCAGCAGATATCGTCAATCGACTATCTGAGAACAAGCTGGCCCAGCTTATACTCATTTACGGCGAAGAACCCCTGGCAAACAGAATTGCTAAAAACATAGTCGACCATCGGCCGATCTCAGATACAGCAGACCTCGCTGCAACGGTCTCCGACGCAATAGGTGACCGCTTGAGCAAGATACATCCAGCCACCAGGACCTTCCAGGCTTTGCGTATAGCGGTCAACAGAGAACTCGATCACCTGACTACCGCACTGGACCAGAGCCTTACCTGCCTGGAAAGAGGTGGCAGGCTGGCCGTCATCAGCTACCACTCCCTTGAAGACCGTATTGTTAAAAACTTTATGCTGCGCGAGACCAGGGGCTGCATCTGCCCACCCACCGTACCCCAATGCCGCTGCCAGCATAAACCATCTCTGGCACTTGTCAGCAAACATCCCGTTTATCCCAGCGATGAAGAGATCGAAAGAAACCCGCGCAGTCGGAGCGCAAAACTCCGCGTGGCGGTTAAGCTATAAAAAATACAGGAGGCAAAGAAAATGATAGGAGCTAAAAGACTCAATTCCATCCTGAACAACGACCGGAAGCTTTTAACCATCTTCGGGGGTATGGTCTTCGATGGCGTCGTTTTCATCAGCCTGATAATAGCAATCGCCATCCTCTACTTCATGTAGTAATTATTCGAATATTGGAAACACATTAAATCAAAGGAGGCTCGGATTAATGACCAAAAAACTAATTACCGGCATCGATGTGGGTACAACCAAGATCTGCACCATAGTTGCTACCCTTGATTCAGGGGGTGCTCTACAGGTGCTCGGTGTCGGACAGGTACCGTCCCACGGCCTTCATAAAGGCATGGTGGTCAACGTCGAGGAGGCCAGGGACTCCGTAGCCGAGTCGGTCAAACGCGCTGAACAGGCCAGCGGTGTCAAGATCGAATCGGCGTACATCGGTGTAACAGGCCGGCACATCAGCTCGGTCAACAGCCACGGTGTGGTTGCCATACCGCGCACCGACAGGTTGGTAAGGTCGGACGATCTGTCACGCGTGCTGTCTGCGGCCAAGAACATGAACATACCGGACGACAGGAAGATCCTGCACCAGATACCCCGCGGCTATAGCCTGGACACCCAGGAGAAGATCAAGAACCCCGTGGGCATGCATGGATTCCGGCTGGATGTTGAAACGCACATAATAACTGCGTCTACGGCATCCGTACAGAATTTGGTTAAATGCGTGCGCAGCGTGGGAGTCGAGATCGACGACCTGGTGCTCGAGCCGCTGGCCAGCGGTGAGTCCGTTCTCACCCCCGAAGAGAAAGAGATCGGCGTTATCATGGCCGATATCGGAGGCGGTACAACGGACATCGCTGTATTCAAGGACGGCAGCATCTATCACACGTCAATCATCCCGGTGGCAGGTTACCAGTTCACCAGCGACCTCTCCATCGGCCTGGGGCTGCCCTTCGAGATCGCAGAAGCGATGAAGAAGAAGTACGGCAACGTTTACCCCGAGACCGGCTCCAAAGATGAGGGGTCCACTCTGACGGTGGAAGACGGACACAGCGTTTCCTACAAGGACCTCAGCAATATTTTGAGGGACCGCATGGAAGAGCTGCTCAGGTTGATACTGTTGGAGATGCCAGACACCAGCTACGCCTCTCTTGCTCCTGCAGGCCTGGTAATGACCGGCGGCGGATCCAAGATGAACGGACTTGAAGCTCTGGCCCGCGCTACCATACGCATCCCCACCAGGATCGGCGAACCAATGGGTGTCTACGGCATCACCGATGTGCTGCATGACCCGGCCAACGCCACCGGCGTAGGTTTGCTGCTCTGGGCTATTAAGACTGGCGGCAAACCTACCTGGGAAGCGAAGCCCAAACAGGCAGGCTCGGTGAACAACGTCATGGGTATGCTCAAGAAATTCTTCGGCGCATAAATAAAATTTAGGTAAATTGCAGGAGGTTAATTAAAGAATGTCAAAATCAATGTTCTCGACCGCACCGGCCAAGATAAAGGCCATCGGCTGCGGGGGCGGTGGATCCAATGCCATCACCCGCATGGTCCGCGAAGGCATCAAGGGCGTGGAATTCATTTGCATGAACACCGATGCCCAGGCCCTCGCACTGGCTGAAGTACCTGTCCGCGTCCAGCTGGGCGAAAAACTGACCCGCGGCCTCGGCGCCGGCGGCGACCACAACGTCGGACGCAAATCAGCCGAGGAAAGCCGCCAGGCCATCCAGGAAGTGGTGGCGGGCGCTGACATGGTATTCATCACGGCCGGCATGGGCGGTGGCACCGGCACCGGCAGCATACCCGTGGTAGCTGAAACAGCCAGGTCTTCAGGCGCACTCACAATTGCCATCGTCACCAAGCCTTTCTCATTCGAAGGCGGCCGACGCATGAAGGTAGCCGAGGAAGGCATCCTTCAGCTGTGCGACAAGGTTGACACACTGGTCATTATCCCCAACGATCGTATAATCGAACTCTGCGACAACAAGACCACCGTGGACAACGCCTTCAGACTGGCAGACGATGTGCTGCGCCTGGGTGTGCAGGCCATCGCCGAAGTGGTGACCGTGCCCGGCCTGATCAATCTGGACTTCGCAGATATCCGGGCCATCATGAAGAACTCCGGCCCCGCCTGGATGTCGGTTGGACATGGCAAGGGCACAAACAGGGCCGTAGAGGCCGCTAAGAACGCCCTGGCAAGCCCTATGCTCGATGTATCCATCAGCGGCGCCAAGGGCGTGCTCTTCAACGTCACCGGCGGCAGCAACCTGACCCTCTTCGAGTGCAACGAAGCGGCGGACGTTATTGCACAGTCAGTCGATCCCGATGCCAACATTATTTTCGGTGTCGTCTTCAATCCCCAGATGGAGGACGATGTCCAGATCACTATCATAGCAACAGGCTTTACCGCGCAATATGGTTCAGGCGTACCCACCGAGGTCGAATTGCGCAGACTGCTGAGAGGAGCAACCGAAGACAGTCTCGATGTACCTTCATTTTTGAGGAGAGGCTCGCGTTATCCCAATGCGCAGGCGGCTGCCCCTCAACCGGCGGGCATCAACAGGATGCAGCGCTGACCTTTATAAAAGAACCATAAGGCCATTTGAACAGGGCGGAGAAAATTCTCCGCCCTGTTCTATTTATGTCTCCTAAACCATTGACTCTTACTATATGTTGTGTTAGTATCCATTAGAACCACATGTTATAGTGTTGATAGATGAAGTGCCCTTCTTGCGGTGAGCCGGAATCCAAGGTAATAGACTCCAGGAGTCTGGGGGATGAAATCAGGCGGCGGCGCGAATGCATCGTTTGCCAGTCCCGCTTTACTACCTACGAAAGACTGCAGAACAGGAGCCTGTACGTCATAAAAAAGGACGGCCGTCGCGAGGAGTTCGACCGTGAGAAGCTTTTTTCAGGGATACGCAAGGCCTGCGAGAAACGTCCCATGCCCACCGGTACTATCGAGAAGCTGGTGGAGACGATTGAGGCAGAGCTTTACAGCCTTGGCAGGACGGAGATACCCAGTTCCCTCATAGGAAAGATTGTTGTCACCAAGCTATCTGAGCTGGATCACATTGCTTATATTCGCTTCGCCAGTGTCTACTATGAGTTCTCAGATATCACGACTCTCAAACAGGCAGTGGACACACTTATCGAGAGCAAGCTTGGCGCTCCACTGGACGGCCAGTTGCCTCTCATTAACAAAGATGATCTGTCCAGGCAGCGGCGGCGATCGAGGCTGAAACAGCAAAATGGTAAATAAACAGATCAGGAATCAGCTTCCAGATTCCGTCAGGAATTTTGTGGCCAGGACGGTTTTTACCTATACCCAGACCATGGGCATCACCGATAGGTCTGAGCTCGAGGATCTGACAGAACAAGTAATTTCGAGGTTGGAGAAAAGAATGTCTATGGATGAACAGACTACGGCCAAAAGGATCGAACCTGCCCTGCCGGGCATGGAGCATCTGGTTGCGCCCATTGTACCACCACTGCCGCAAAAGGAACGCATCGTCACTATAGTAAACGAACTGCTGGCCGAGAAGGCCAGCGCCAGGCCGCCGGCCGAGAAACAAGCTGCGGAACCACCTGCTCAGGCCAATGCCCCTGCACCGGTGCGGCTCGCACGCGCCAACAGGTTCACCCCCGCTGAACTGAAACTATCAGAGAATGCCATGGTGGTGCTGGAGAAAAGATATCTGCAAAAAGACAGCCAGGGCAATCCCGCTGAGAAAGCCGAGGATCTTTTCAGGAGGGTTAGCCAACACATAGCTTCGGCTGAACTGGTGTTCGATAAAAATATCGATGCGGGCGAATGGGAAGATAAGTTTTATCGCCTGATGACTTCACTGGATTTTCTGCCCAATTCACCCACTCTTATGAATGCCGGCCGCGAGCTGGGGCAGCTATCCGCCTGCTTTGTCCTTCCCATTGAAGATTCCATGGAATCAATCTTTGACGCCGTCAAATATACGGCTCTGATTCATAAAAGCGGGGGAGGTACGGGGTTCTCCTTCTCCCGCCTCAGGCCCAAACAGGATCGAGTAGGATCCACCGGAGGTGTAGCCAGTGGGCCCGTATCATTCATGCGCGCTTTCGATACCGCCACAGATGTGATCAAACAGGGCGGCATGAGACGGGGCGCAAATATGGGCATCCTCAACGTGGACCATCCTGACATACTGGAGTTCATCACCTCCAAGGAAGATCCTAAAGCCTTCACCAACTTCAATATCTCCGTGGCGGTAACTGATAATTTCATGCAGGCTGTAGAAGACGATGGGGACTACAGCCTGATCAACCCTAATACCGGAGCGGTGGAAGGGAGGTTGAATGCACGGCAGGTCTTCAGCAAGATAGTGGATATGGCCTGGAAGACCGGGGATCCCGGCATCATTTATATAGATAGAATCAACGATTTTAACTCAACGCCCAACCTGGGCAAGATAGAGAGCACCAATCCCTGCGGTGAGCAGCCCCTGCTCCCATATGAGTCGTGTAACCTGGGCTCCATCAATCTGTCCCACATGCTGCGTAAAGCAAACGGCAAATGTGAAATCGATTACAACAAGCTGAGGGAGACAATTAAACTGGCCGTGCGTTTCTTGGACGATGTGATAGAAGTCAACCAGTTCCCCCTTCCCCAGATAGCTGACATGACACGCAGAACCCGTAAAATCGGCCTGGGTGTTATGGGCTTTGCCGATATGCTGATTCAGCTACGTGTCGCCTATAATTCGGATAAAGCTCTGGAGATAGCGGAGAAAATCATGCGCTTTATCTCCGAGGAGGCCACGGTCGAGTCTGTCGCGCTGGGCACGTCACGCGGCGTCTTCCCCGCCTTTAAAGGAAGCACCTACGACAGCAAGGGCGGTCCAGCGGTCAGGAACGCAAACAGGACCACTATAGCCCCTACAGGTACACTCAGCATCATTGCCGGATGCTCCAGCGGTATTGAGCCACTCTTCGCACTCAGCTACTTCCGGCATATACTGGACAACCAGAAGCTCATTGAGATCAACCCCTATTTTGAAAATGTTGCCAGAAAAGAGGGCTTTTATTCGCCCGAACTGATGAAAAAACTGGCTGAGGGCGGCAGCCTGCATGACGTGAAGGAGGTTCCGGGCTGGGCGAAAGAAGTATTTGTTACTTCTCATGAGATTTCACCCGAATGGCACGTTAAGATCCAAGCGGCTTTCCAGAAATACACGGACAGCGCCGTCTCTAAAACAGTCAATCTTCCATTTGAGGCTACTGTTGAGGATGTACAGAAAGTATATATATCCGCCTATAAATCCGGCCTCAAAGGCATAACCATCTACAGGGATAGAAGCCGGGACAGTCAGGTCCTCAATACAGGCCAGAAGGACAGCGCCAAACCTAAAGAAGCCGAAGGCGAAGCCAGGCCGGCTCCCCGGCAAAGGCCCAAGATCACCAGGGGCATTACTGAGCGTGTTACGACCGGTTGCGGCTATATTTACGTAACCGTCAACTTCGATGATAAGGGAATCTGCGAAGTGTTCTCCAGTCTGGGAAAAGCCGGCGGATGTGCCTCCGCTCAGCTTGAGGCTACCAGCAGGCTGATATCGCTGGTATTACGATCGGGCATAGAGGTGGGCTCGGTGATCAAGCAACTTAGGACTATCAGATGCCCCTCTGTATCCTGGGAGAACGGCCGCGCCATCCTGTCCTGCGCTGATGCGATCGGCAGCGTACTTGAGAAATATGTAAAAAAAGAGGATGATGGTACATCGAATTATGAAAAGAGCCAGCAGGCCAATTATATCGGCCAGTGCCCGGATTGCAGCAACCAGTTAGTGTACCAGGAAGGTTGCCATATCTGCCCAAGTTGCGGCTATACTAAATGCGGATGATATAACCTGACAGGACTTGTGAGGCGGGTGATGTATGGATACCACTGAGAACCGATATTCCCTTGCATATAAACAGATAGCAAAGGTTGCCAACGATACACTGCCCCTTAAAAAGCTGATCAGCACCATTGCTGCCAGCGCCGCCAAGGGGCTACGGGCGTCTGGTTGCGCAATTATGCTGCTAAATCCGCGCAGGGAATACCTCGATATCATAGGCGCCTGGGGATTAAGCGACCTCTACTTGCGCAAGGGCGCCATCAATGCCCGTAAAAGCTACCCTGATATACTCGATGGCAAGATCGTTGCCGTAGACGATATTTTTACTGATAGGCGAACTCAATACCCGGAGCAGGCCGCCCGTGAGCAGATCAAATCTCTCCTGGGAGCGCCCATAGTCCAGCGCGGCGAAGTGATCGGTGAACTAAGGATTTACACACGGGAGAAACGGCGCTTCAAACCAAACGAGAAGGATTTCATCTCAACTGTGGCCAATTTAGTCGCCCTGACACTGGAGAAAATCGAGCTTGCGCAGGACCTCAACACCCGCCATCAGTCCAATATCGAGCAGCAGAAAAGACTGACCAGTTTTTCAGACCTGCCCCTCTCGCCCATCAGACCCACTAATTTCGGGCATCCCAGTGAAGAGGAATTCGCAAGGCTGTTGGATTTTTATCAGGTGGAGTGGTTATACGAACCGCGTTCTTTCCCGCTTTCATCTCAGGACAACCGGATCACCGAGATGTTTACCCCCGATTTCTACCTGCCTGAAATAGATTTATATATCGAACTCACCACCTCCAAGCAGAGCCTTATAACGGAGAAGAACCGCAAGGTACGCCACTTGAAGGAGCTTTATCCCGACATCAGCATCAAGCTGCTCAATAAGGGTGATTATTTAAAATTGTTTGCCCGACATGGTTTCATTCCATTGGGCGAAAATAAAATGAAGGGCGTACAGCGCTATCTGTTCAACAAAACCCAGATCCAGCGCCGGGTCAAATTGCTGGCCAAGCAAATATCAAAGGATTATCAGGGAGAGGAACTTGTCCTCATCGGCATCCTGAAGGGTGTTGTCTGTTTTATGTCCGACCTCATGCTCAATATGTCCATTCCGGTAACCCTGGACTTCATGGCTATATCCACACCGGCCGATAAGGCCGACCTTTCCGTAAGAATATTGAAGGACCTGGACACTGATATCGAGAACAGGCATGTTCTGATGGTGGAGGATATCGTGGATACGGGTATGACCCTGAATTATGTGCTCAACAGCCTGTCCGCCCGAAAACCGGCCAGCCTGAAGGTCTGTACCCTCCTGGATAAACGGGTCCGCCGGTTGATAGATGTACACCTGGATTACGTAGGTTTCGAAGTTCCGGACGAGTTCGTAGTTGGATATGGCTTAGACATGGGCGGCAAATACCGCAATCTGCCCTCTATCGCAATACTGGAATAGCTGCAAAAAATAAAACGCCCCAAGTAACCTCGTTATCCCGGTTCCTCATCCACCCCCTCGCACCGGCCAGCCTTCGCTTACCATGTGTTAGGGCCTCTGCCTCCCCGTTCCAACTTTGATTACTTGGGACGTTAATAAAATTAGCACATAACCGCATACATGTCAATACCCTGCTTGAACGTAGTTAATAAATTTTAAAAAATTTTTTACCATGTTAATTTTACCCTTGCTACAGCATGTGTAGTTGCATCAAAGCATCTGCGATATCCTGTCCGCAGAAGAGTGAAATGATACCTCCCATGGCTAAAAACACGCCGAACCGCATGGGTTGTTTGAGCTTTTTCATCTTGAACATTACCAGCAAGGCAGCAGTCAACCCTCCCGCCAGAATGGTAATGTATACCGCTACTAATATCACGGGGTAACCAACTGACGCACCAATCAATCCTGCCATACCTGCATTACCAAAGCCCATCAATTTTTTCTTAAATAATTTAGGCACAGCCCAGATCAGGGAAAAAACTCCGAATCCAATGGCAAATCCGGCCAATGCGCTTACTATACCCGGTGTGGTACCCGTAATAGGCTTGAGTGCTGCAAAGCTCAGCGCCACTGCAATACCCGGATAAACAATGATATGCGGCAATACATCCTGTTCCAGGTCCGTAATAAAAAGTATGATGAGAAACGATCCTAAAATAGCTGACATCATCCCCTGCCAGGACAGTCCAAACACGACCAGTACCAATAAGAAAAGCAGACCGCTGGCCAGCTCAACCAGCATGAAACGTACCGGAATGGCCTGACCGCAATAACGACATTTACCCTTTAAAACGAGGTAACTGGAGATGGGAATAAGATCGCGTGCCGTCAGCACGTGCCCGCAGCTGAAACAATGCGAAGGTGGACGCAGTATGGATTTTCCGGCGGGAATGCGGTCAGCCACTACATTCAGGAAGCTGCCGATACTGATGCCAAGCAAGAACACCAGCGGTAAAAGAATCAATTCAGTATTTATTTCGCATGCAACTCCAGAGAGCCTATTCTTCAATCAACAAGGCCAGACTGGCCTGTATATCCATCGCCGATGATTCAAAGTCTTTATTCTCCTCTACCATGACCGACACGATCTTACTCAGCAAAATCGCATCGTTGCCGTTGATCCTGCCCACGGCATTAAGAAAAGCCGCCCTGCCATCCTTTATGTTACCACCGTACACATCTGCTATCCCCAGCAGCGCAAATCCCAGCCACTCGTCTCTGTGGCACCCTGTATACACTGTTAAACCTTCGGTGACCTGATTAATCCCGCCGTAAAGCGATAGCTGTTTACAAAATCCCATAAATGGATTCAGATTGGCCAGATCCGCCCTGACTGGATATACAAAACAGTT
>DAOUFR010000107.1:0-10460 GCA_034429715.1 Dehalococcoidia bacterium | reverse complement strand
AGTATGATGACGATAATGATAACGATTACAAAGCCGCCTATGATGAGCCAGACAAAGACAGGCACACCGGGAGCAGGAGGGGGTGTCGGTCCGCTGCCCGGCGTTACAAACGAGCTTACGGATCCGGTTACGGAGCGCCCGCCGCCGGTCGGGTTGAGTGCCACGGCGCGGTAATAATATGTCCTGCCCTGCGCCAGGCCTGTAACAACCGAGCTGAAAGAGGTGCTCCTGTTCAATGTCTGCATATTGGTGGTATTGCCGAAATCTGGCGTGGTGCCGTATTCAAACCAGACCTGAGCCGTCGAGGTGTTTCCGATATCCTGCAGGTATCCGTTGAGGATGGCGCTTGAAGCTGTAATAGATGTGGCGGGGTAGGTGGCCACAGCCAGGGTGGAGTTGGATAGGGTGCTGAATATCTCGGTGGAGCCGTAAACCTTGAGGTTTTCCGGCGTCTGAGCGACCGATTGGAAATAGTAAGTTGTGCCCGGGACCAGCCCCAATATCTGATAGGAGACCGTGCCGGGTGAGGTCACAGCCTGCGCCGCAGTAACGTTGCCGAAATCCATGCTCTTGCCGAAATTGAAATACACCTGCACTGAACGCTGCCCCCCCAGCGAATTAACGTAAGCGTTGAGTGTGGCGCCGGTCGTGCTGATACCGCTGGCTGCGCCGGTCGTCAGGGACACGGGCGATGAAGGCGTGGTCTGGAATGTGCTGTACTGCCCGTATACGTTATACCCGTTGGAGAATGCAGCGGACCGATAATAGTAGGTCAGACCGGGCTGTAATTTGACAACGCTATTGCTGAAGCTGCCCGGCATGCTCATGCTCTGGTGCGGAGTTGAATTGCCGAAAGTAGTATCGGTCCCATACTCGAACCATACATATGCGTAACTGCTCATTCCCATGGCGGTCAGGTAGCCATTCAGCGTGGCAGATTGAGCGGTGATGTTGGTGGCAGCGCTGGTGCTGACCTTTACTCCCGGAGCAGCAGTAGTGGTGAAAATACTGTCGAATCCATGGACGGTCATGCCGCCCGCCGCCGTAGGCACTGCCAGGGCGCGATAATGATAAATGGCGCCGGGATTGAGTCCCTGCAGGGTAAAATTGAATGTGCCTGGCGAATACATCGTCTGCATAGTCGTGGTCTGTCCGTAGGCAGTGGTCGGCCCCCATTCGAACCAGACATAGGCGTTGCGGTAGGTTCCTAATGACTCGATATAGCCTACCAGTGTGGCGGAATTGCTGGTCACACCGGATACGGAGCCGGTGCTAACTGTCAGGTTGGCCGCGCCGGGCGTGCTGAAGCTTTGAGCATTGCCATATACTGCCGATACGCCCACCAGGTCGGGCTTGGCGGCGGCGCGGAAATAATACATATTATTGGGGCTGAGGCCGGATATCTCCATGCTGAAAGGTCCCGGCGCATAGACGGTCTGCTGGACGGTGGTGTTGCCGTAACCTGTCGTGCTGCCCCACTGAAACCATATGGTGACACTGTCATACGGACCCATGCTGGACAGGTACCCCCGTAACACCGCTGAGCTGGAAGTTATATCGGAGGCTGATGATGTCGAGACCTCTATCGGCGCCTGTGGTACCGTATGCTGCGTGGTAAAACTGACGAACGAGCCCTGGCTCTCCTGACCTCCCGCAAGGGGGGCCATGGCCATTGCCCTGTACCTGTAGACAGTACCCGGCTCAAGCTGCCCCAGATAGGCTGTAAAGAATCCGGGCGAGCTCATGGACTGGTGCGAGATCTCCCCGCCGCCTTCAGTCTCGAACCAAACATCAACAACGCTGTACGGTCCCATCGACTGGAGATAGCCGTTGATATTGGCGGATGTACCCGTTATACTCGTGGCGCCCTGGGTTGCGACCTGCAGTGGTATGGTCGGAGTGACTACTCCACCGCCACCGATCACGTTTTCCTCTTCTCCATCAGGTAACAGGCCCTGTGCCAGTGATGGCGCGGCAGTCAGAGTTATAAGTGCCAAGGCGATAATTGCGGTGATAATTCTATATATCATATCAACATACACCTTCCTTACGTTCGCGGACAATGTTACCTTACACGTACTTGTGTGTCAATAACTATTTAGTACCATCAATCCGATGAATTAAGCGGACTGCGCTAATTTACTTGCGGGAGGCCCGGTGCTACAATTCCGTGATAAAGTCCGACCGTACAGGGTCAATAATAAATCTTTAAGGGATTCAAATGAGAAAGAAAATAATCGTATATAAACCGGCTTTATATCGCGTGGCCGCGCTTTTACTGGTGCTGCTGGTACTGCCTCTGGCCGGCTGCCAGACGGGCAGCCAGGGATACAGCAGCAACCAGGAGGCCGTTGCCTTCAATGAGACGGGTATCGACCTGTATAACAAGGGGTCGTTTGAGAAGGCGTTGCTCAATTTCGACCGTGCGCTGGAGAAGGACCCGTCCAATCCGGCGGTCCACTTCAATAAAGGGCAGGCTCTGGATGCCATGAATAACTTCGCGAAGGCTGTCACCAGCTATGATCAGGCCATTAAGCTTGATCCCAATTTCGCCGATGCCTGGAATTATCGAGGTATCTCCTACCTGAACCTGAACCAGTATGATAAAGCCCTGGAAAGCGTGGATAAGGCTATTTCTATCAACGGCAACGACGCGGTCTACTGGGAGAGCAAAGGCCGGGTATACCAGGCCCAGGGTAAGTACCAGGAGGCTGTGCCTTGTTACGCCAGGGCTGCCTCGCTGGATTCGTCCAATGTTGATTTGTGGGACGGGCTCACCTATGCCCAGATGAAGGACCATCTGTATGAAAACGTGCTGAAGTCAACTGATAAATCCATCTCGCTTGATGCTGCAAACTCGTTTCCCTGGGGCTATAAAGCCAAAGCCCTGCATGAGCTGAAGCGTTACGACGAGGCTATTATTGCCTATGATCATGCGCTGGCCCTCGATGTCAATAATCCGGCGTTGTGGTACAGCAAGGGGCTGACGCTTGAGACGCTCAAGCGCACCACCGAGGCTAAGAAGTGTTACGATAAGGCCCGCTCTCTGGGATATCAGTTTTAAATGCATTTATAATGTGGTTTACCTTGCGTATACGATTTATCATTCACAGGGAGGCTATATGAGTATCAACGGCGCTGCCGGGCAGCGCGGCAACCATGAAAAGCCACTTCCCGTCGCCCTGCCTGATCAAGGGGAGAACGGCGGCAGGAAAAAGATGGATATCGAGATCAGGGAGATGGAAGTTGACGACATCCCGGAAGTTTTTCACCTGGGCGAGCAGGTCTTTACAGCAGATAAAACGCCCACGCTCTATCGTACCTGGGACGAGTTTGAAGTCATCTCCATGTTCAACGAGGATACCGAGTACTGCCTCGTGGCGGCGCTGGAGGGGCAGATTGTGGGATTTGCCCTGGGAAATGTGGTCACCAAAAAGAAATCAGCCTGGAAATATGGTTATCTTGTCTGGCTGGTCGTATCTCCGGAATACCAGAGGACGGGAGTGGCCAGCCGCCTTTTCAATAAATTCGAGGATAAAATGATAGAGGCAGGCGTGCGTATTTTCATGATCGATACGGAGGCGGATAACCTGCCCGCTCTGCATTTCTTCCGCGCCAAGGGTTTCGGCAATCCGCAGCAACACATCTATATGACGTACAATCCGGCGGCCACAGAGCAGCAGAAAGAGAAGGAGAAGGAGAAAAAACGCAGCCTGAGGGGAAAAAGAAATGGCGCCGAGCACAGGCGTAGCGGTTGAGATCAAACCGGATCGACTGAAAAAGCTCCTGCAGGACCTGGTGGATATATACAGTCCGTCAGGCAAGGAAGAGGAGATACTGCTGTTCTGCGAGGAGTACCTGAGATCGAGAGGGCTTAATGTCAAGAGACAGGCGGTGGATGAAAACCGCTATAACATCGTGGTATTGCCCCCCAAAACCGACGAAGTAGACCTTTGTTTCGTGGGCCATCTGGACACGGTAACGGCACATGATCTCGACGACTTCGGATTCTATGAGGAGGAGGAGAAAGTCTGCGGCCTGGGAAGCTCGGACATGAAGGCGGGCTGCGCCGCCATGATCGAGGCCTTTACGGTGCTGGCGGATAAAAAAGGCAGATTCCCCTCTGTGGGCATGGCGCTGGTGGTGGGCGAAGAGGAGGAGAGCGACGGCGCCAAGACCCTGGTGCGCGAGTACCGTTTTCCCTGGGCGGTGGTGGCTGAGCCGACCAACATGATGCCCTGCCTGGGCCACTATGGATATCTGGAAGTTCTTTTACGCACACGCGGTAAAAAAGCGCATTCCTCCATGCCCGAGCTGGGGCAGAATGCTATAGAGAATATGCTCAAGCTGCTGCTGCAGGTCACAGGGTATACTACTACCGTCTCCAGCGGGCTGGTCTATAACATCAGGCAGCTTTCGGGTTTTCCCGGCGGATTCGTGGTGCCGGATACCTGTGAGGCCTGGCTGGACCTTCACCTGCCTCCCGATTCCCGCATGGATGTGCTCAAGGCCGACCTGGAACATCTCGTGGAGGATGCCGGCAAGGTCATACCCTCCCTCGATGCCTATATCAGATTTGAGAATACTCAATCGGGTTATCGTATCTCACAGGACAGGCCGCTGGTGCGCAGGCTGCGCGAGGTGTGCAAGGGCATGAAGGTACCCTGGGAAACGCAGGATTTCCGCAGCCATTCGGACGGCAACGTCCTGTGGGGCGCCGGCGTCGATCCGATTATCCTTGGCCCCGGACGGCTCGAGACTGCGCATACGCCCGAGGAATCCGTTGTTTTCAGCCAGGTGGTGCAGGCCGCTCAGCTTTACCTGAACTTCGCTCTGGCGATCTGACGGCGGGAGTGTGACAAAAGTCTTAACCGGTTGAAACGACAAGTAGTAATCTTGGGGGAGAATTCAGGGTGAAGGAGGATATAAAGATGTCGAAGTCGGAAGAGGGTCTCAAAGCAGCATTTGCAGGAGAGTCTCAGGCCAACCGCCGGTACCTGGCGTTCGCCGCGGCTGCGGAAAAGGAAGGATTCGCTCAGGTTGCTAAATTATTCCGTGCTGCCGCTGAAGCAGAGACGGTGCATGCCATGAATCACCTCAATGCTTTAAAGGCAATTAAGTCCACCAGGGAGAACCTTCAGGAGGCCATCGACGGTGAAACCCACGAGTACACCAAGATGTACCCTGCCATGATCGAGGATGCCAAGGCCGAGGGCAATAAGGATGCGCTGATGTCCTTCCAGAGCGCCAATGCCGTAGAGCAGGTGCATGCGCGGCTGTATAGAGGCATGCTGGATAACCTGGGTAAAAGTAAAGATACTTATCCCTATTACGTCTGCCCGGTGTGCGGTTATACGCAGGAGAAGGAAGCTCCGGAAACCTGCCCGGTATGCGGCACCAGGGGGAAGTTCTTCAAAAGGATCGATTAGTAGAGCGCGTCCGCGACCTCAAGCAGCGTCTCACGCCCTTTTACCTCGTGCGGGAAGAGGGGTACCTGCGATATCCGGAACCGCTTGTATTTATCATATAGCTGCTTCATGTAGATTTGTTGCTGGCCGGCTTTCCGGCGTAAGAAAGCGGAGTCCGACGTCTGAATCACGTTGTTGATGATCAGCCGCTTGACTCTGAGATCATATTTATCCAGATCGCCGAGTATTTCATCCAGCTGGTTGACCGCCAGTGCTTCCGGGATAGCAACTATATTGAATTCCACCCCGTTGCGTAAGAAAGCTACATCGGCGGCCGACAGCTCTTCCCAGCGCCGGATGATATCCAGTATCGTCTCCCTGGTGCCCTCCCCCGCTTTGATTTTAGTATAGATGCGCGGCGCCAGCCGGAGGTGCCGTGTGAGCAGGGCGGGCGTCTGCAGCAGCGCCATGGTCTGTCCCAGCGGCGCCGTATCCCAGACGATTATATCCCACTCCCTGCCGCATGAAAGCTCGCGGATGTAATCGACTATAAATTCCTCGGCCAGCCCCGGCAGTACGGAAGCCATGAAATCCACATAATCGGCATAGTCTATCTCCACGAATGAGGAAAATACATGATAAACATCGCGGCCGAACTTTTTCTCCCACATCTGCCTGGCCTGGCCTGTGCCGATCTCCAGGAAGTAGAGGCCGTCTGCAGCCTGCGACGGGGTCTCCGCGGGCGCCGACTGAAAGATGTGCGAAAGTGAAGGAGTGGCATCGGTGGAGATGGCCAGGGTCTTGCGTCCGTGCGATGCAAAATGAAGGGCCGTGGCGGCCGCGCAGGTGGTCTTTCCTACGCCACCCTTGCCGGCGAAAGCTATAACAGGTGTGTTGTTAATAGCGCGCATAAGACTATTGTTTAGAAAGGTTGGTGGTATTAGAGGGAAGTCAGCATTTCTACAGGCAGGTCCTTCACGCCCTTATGCAGCTCAAGGAAGCGATCGATGGAATAATCTGCATCATCGATCGGATCGTGAATGGTGAATCCCCCGAAATCGGGCGCCATCCCCACCACCTGGCGATAGCAGTTGACCATTTTTATCATGGCCGCAAGATCACCGGTCTTCAGGTAGGTCCTCAGGTAATGAAGGCCCATGTAATGCCATGGCGGGAACACGTTGGGATTAAGCTTGATGGCCTGGTTGAAAACCGCGAATGCTTCGTTGACCCTGTCGAGATTGAAGAGGCAGATGCCCTTGTTGGTCAGCGCCATCACGTTATCGGGTTCCCTCTCCAGGGCCCTGTTGAAGCAACCGATAGCCTCGGCGTCCTCCTCCAGCTTGAAGTGGCACAGCCCTTTCTTGAAGATATCCTCGAAGGTCACCTGGTCTGCGTGTTGACTGATCAGTTCGACCGAGTACTCGAGAGCGCTGAGGAACTCCTCCCTGTCGAAAGAGTCGTCAACGAGTTTACGCAGTTCTTCAATTCTCATGGTTGTTTTCATAAGACGGCTATGCTTAACGATATCATATTATCTGAATGCCACCAAATATATACCGCTGATGTACAATTGAAGTCTATGCAGGAAGTGATACCCGGAATTTTCCAGCTCAGCCGGTGGTGGGACCAGGCCGATCTGGGTTCCAATGTATACCTGATCGACAGGGGCGGCGAGCTTGCGCTGGTCGATACGGGGTTTAAAGGCAAAGAGTCGCTCATTATTGAAAGGGTACACGGCCTTGGTTACTCCCCTTCCCGCATCGCTTCAATCATCATCACGCACCATCATACGGATCATACCGGAGGGCTGGCCGGGCTGGTGGAGATCACCGGGGCCAGGGTCGTCGCCCACGCGGCGGATGCGCCTTATATAGATGGAAGACTGCCCCAGCCGGGACCGTCGCGCCCGGGATGGCTCAGCCGTGCATCGCGTCCCTTTCAACATTTGCTGGCCACGCGTCCGGTCAAAGTCGATCACGAGGTAACTGACGGTGACGAACTTCCTCTGGCCGGCGGGATACGCATACTGCATACGCCGGGGCATACTCCCGGCAGCATCTGCATCTTCCTCAAGAGCAACGGTGTCGTCTTCACCGGCGACCTGCTGGCGCAGCGTTTCGGCCTGAAATGGCCGTCCATCCCCTTCACATCTGATGTGGTCCAGCTGAAGCAATCAGCAAGGAAGCTGGCGGAACAAGAGTTTGAATCGGCCTGCTTCGGCCACGGTTCACCCATCAAGATGAAAGCGGACATGAGGGTCAGGCGGTTTGTAGGGCGCCCTCCCTTTGATACATCTCAGCCGGGTTTCAAAGCTTCTTAAACAGCGCGGCCCAACTCCAATTTCGGGAAGGCCTGCTGACGACTTCGAATCCAAGGGCTACTGCCAGGGAGACCGTTTCTTTATAGGCGGCCTCTGTCACATGGTGTTTTGGCTCGACCATAAGGAATGTCCCGCCGACTTTAAGCATATCCCGTACTTCGCCCAGGAACTTTCGCTTGTCACGAACTTCGTGGACCATATAGAAAGCCACGGCGAAATCGGCAACCACCTTCAGTCCGAGGCTGTCTTCTGTGCACCTGTGAAATTGCATGGACTTGCTGAGTCCGGCGCGTTCCGCCTTGCGCCTTGCCATCTCCAGCATCTTCTCCTGAAGATCTATGCATATGACCTTTCCCGTCGGGCCCACCGCGCGGGCCATGTCCAGTGATAAATAACCTGTGCCGCAGCCGATATCCAGGGCTGTTTGCCCTTGCTGCACCAGCCCTTTCAATATAAGGTCCGGCTTCTGCAGCCAGCGCCGCAAAGGGTTATCTAAAAAGAAGCAAAGCCACCACGGGCAGGTATGCTGCTCCCTGAAAAATATTTTTTCATATAGGTTCATCTTTTCCTCCAATCGGGCCAGTAGACTATTCTAACAAGGTCAACGCCGCTTCTGCTGAAGGGAATCGCAGGCTGCTTCCGCCTCGGACATAATGCGGTCCACCAGCTCCTGCACCCCCGGCAGGTCGTCTATGCCGCCGCAGTCCTGTCCCGCGAAGAGTATGCCCTCATCGACATCGCCCTCGTTGATGGCCCTGAGATGCCTTCTCATACCGACGGCCTGGCGGGCCTGCGACCAGATGGGAGAACCCTCCTCGGCCCGCCACATTTGCAAGCTCAGCCCGATGAACTTCCAGTAAGACAGCCCGAGCATTTTCCGTATCTCTCCGGCGCCCTGGAAGGCCTCGGAGAATTGTATACCGCTCTTCATCATTCTTTCGGCCGCCTTTGTCTTGAGCACACGCCCGGGCATGCCGTCGAAGGCGTTGCTATAGAGCGTATCCTGCTCCGTAGCTTTGAGGCAGAGTTGCTTGAAATTGTTGTGTACCAGGCTCTCTTTAGTCAGTGAGAACCTCGTGCCCATCGATATCCCATCCGCGCCCAGGGCCAGGGCCGCAGCCAGCCCCCGGCCGTTGTAGAACCCGCCGGCCGCTATCAAAGGAATCTTTATCTGGCCGGCAACCATAGGGATGAGGACCAGAGAGGTGGCAATCGTGCCATGTCCTGCAGCCTCGTTTCCGGTAATGATTACTGCGTCGCATCCGAGCTGTTCGGCCCTGACAGCGTGCCTGACTGTGGCGGTGGTGCCCATGACCTTGCCGCCGTAAGCATGTACACGATCGATAAACCACGGCTTGCCCAGTGCATAGTTTAGGACGGGCACCTTTTCTTCGATGGCCACCTCGACGTTCTCGCGCGCCCCGGGCAGGACCAGGGCCTGGTTAACGCCGAAGGGCTTATCAGTCAGGCCCCTGACCTCGCGTATGTTCTTTCTCGCCTCATCCGGGGAGAAGCGCGCCGTGGCCAGCATACCCAGTCCGCCTGCGTTGCACACCGCCGCCACCAGCCCCGGCTCCGTGATCCAGTTCATCCCGGCCAGCATGATAGGGCGCTGGATACCGAATAGCTCCGTCATCCTGGTTTTGAACATGTATACATCCTCCTTATTTACGCGTGCCTCTTAGCTAACCGGTACGGGCGATAAAAGCCCGCAGGTTTTTTACGGTCTATTATGTTACCATAGTCAACGTATATTTTTTCAGCGAAATCCCGGAGAGCTGAAAATCGAGCCCGGCAGACAGATCGGTTTAAGGAGGTTTAAAGTGTGGAATGCATCGAAATGTGACCTGTGCGGCGATTGCCTGGTTAAATGCCTTTATGTGGATTATGACGGGAAGAAAGCTGCGGCAGACATAAAAAATCTCCTGGACGGGAAGCCTGCCGCCATACTGAGCAAATGCGTGACGTGCTGCGCCTGCCGCGAGTATTGCCCCACCGGCGCAGATCCCTTCGACCTGATACTCAAGGCGATGGAGAAGCACAATTCCTATGCCAGCCCCGACAGCCTGAAGATGTTTGCCCTGGCCCCCACTCTGCCGGGTCAGGTGATACCCGGCGATCCGGGCAAACCCGTTTTATCGATTTGTGTGATGGAGATGTCGCTGCCGCCGGATGCCATCGGCGGACAGATGTTCAAGGGCCTGACCATCGCCAGGGGCGGCGAGTACTTCTGCTATGTGGGCTACGTGCACGCCGGTGTGGAAACGCCGGTGGCGGAGAATGCCCGTAGGTTCATCGACAACGTCGCCAAACTCGGCGATGAGATCATCTTCCTGCATGATGACTGCTACGCCATGGTGGACGCCAAGGTCAGGGACTACCGCATCAAAGTGCCTTTTAAGTACATGCATATCCTCGAATACATGCGCAACTACCTGCGCGATAATAAAAGCAAGATTACAAAGCTGGGCGTAAAGGCGGCCTACCAGCGGCCCTGCGCATCGCGCTACACCCCCGCCAAGGATGTTTTCGTGGACGAGATTTTCGATCTGATCGGCGTACAGCGCCCCAAGCGGGAATATGAGAGGGAAAAGGCGCTGTGCTGTTCCGGGGCCTTCGTAAAAGTTTATCCACAGCTGGCAGCCGAGGTGCAGGCTAAAAACGTGGACGATGCCATAAGGTGCGGGGCGGATGTGCTGGTTACGCTCTGCCCCATGTGCGACCGCGTG
>DAOUFR010000106.1:0-9119 GCA_034429715.1 Dehalococcoidia bacterium | reverse complement strand
GACGCATAGCCGACAGGATCTACCTTGATCACGTCCGCCCCGAAATCAGCCAGGTGCATTGTTGCGAAAGCCGGCGGATAGCCGCGGCAGAGATCCAGTACCTTGACACCTTCAAGTGCAAAAGTCATAATTCACTCCCCCTGTTATTAACCAGTGCTATATATTTGATAAAGGCTATTTCTTCGATTTTACCGGCGGCTTTTTCAGTCCATACCTCTCATAGAAGCGGGCGGGAATGTTGTCCGGATCTTTATAGATGTAATATTTACACGGTGCCTCCCCGACATTTTCAGGCACATCGATAACCCAGATCGGATATCCGGTTTTTTCCATGGGGATGATGTCCTGAAGCGCGCAGTGTGTACAGTAAATCGGGAAATCCTTTTTTCCAAATGTCATTTTTTGGGGCTTTTTAACCTTTGCGAATCTACCTGTCGGTTCATAGCCTTTATTGGCAATAGCCCGTCCACCGCTGCCGCAGGGAGCCATCATCACCGTGAATTTTTCATCATCTTCTTCGACGACTACGGGAGTCAGATGCCCTCTAAATCCTGCCGCCAGCATCATTGCCTTTCTCCCGGCGTCCTGATTACCATACGCATCCGCCAGCGCACCCATCGCCTCAAGGCAACGATAGTTTGCTTTGTACACGGCCTCCTCACCCAGTTCTTCATAGATAAAAGTTAACATTGAGGCAAACAAGTCCCGGTAGTTTTCATGCATGGAAAAGAATTCACGGTGCATTCTCCTGGTGAGTTTTTTTGCTTTTTCCACCTCCCCGGCATCGATTGCCTGCTGGATCAGCTTCACCGTCTCCTCCCCCATCTCCTTCAGTTCTACATCGGTAAAGAAACGCTTCGTTGTCTCAGCCATCATAACCTCCCTATATAACCTAAAGTGAACACTTTCATGCTGATACGAATCAGCTATTAGATGTTACTAATATAATAACATTCAATAAAATAAATGTCAATATCGATATACACATTATCGATATACACAAATAGATGTGTATCAATACATACTATAATTACGTTGCAGTTGAACCTTTGAAAAGTCGCGGGATAACTCGGATTGTGTAAAATAAAACGTTCTGATGCGAACGCACTTACAAGGCCCCGGGGAGCGCGCTTTTGCGCGGGGGTTGACTATGCAATGTAAAGAGCAGGGGGAAAGACGGCTGAGCTATTTAGGTCGGTCAAGCGCATCGACCAGCGGCAGTATATTCCCTTCATAATAGGCCTGTGCCCCGTACTTATCGATCAGTGCCTGCTTCTGCCACGCATATGTTGATGTTTTCTGTGGAGATGCAGATACACTGGCCCTCTCCAGCACTGTAAGCCTGATCAGGTCCTGCTCGGGATATCTGGCGGTCACTGCATCCAGCAGGTCCACCGCTTTTTCCATATCCTTATCATAATATTCAGCCATGCCCGCATACATCCGGTATTCCGAGTTGCCCGGATCCATGGCGTAGGCTTTGCGGGCGTATGCAGGGAAAATATCCATGAGGGAAAGCCTGAAGGCTTTGTAGGCAATTATGAATTGAATATTGGCATCGTCCTTGAATTCTGCAGCCAGATCAATAAAGGCCCGGAGCTTCTCCGCTTTACTGATCAGGCGGTTCTCAATCTGCGCCGCTTTCTCTACCACCGGCTTAATCGGCACAGCCGGCATGAAAAGCTCCGGCTTGCGTGAGAAATCGTTGAAAAAATGATAGATATCCTGGCGCGCCGCATAGTAAGGACCGACAGCCATATAGAAGCCGTCGCTTTTGGAATCAAAAACCATCATCTGCGAGGCCATCCAGTTACATACAGGGAGCTTCGTGCCGCTCCAGGAATAGTCCGTGCCGTCGGGACCGGCCTGCGCGCGGACGAAGGCGACTACGTCCTCAACCGTGTAGATATCTCTGGCCGGGAATACAGAGGCCACCTCTTCGCGGTCGATGTTGATGTTATTTATGCTGCGGGAAGGTTTCTGCTGCTCGGCCAATTTTGGGTCGTAGATGCGGTTAAAATTCCACAAAAGGGAGCCTGTGAGCTCATTTTTGGCCCATGCGGTGGGTGTAAGCTCCACCACAGCGCCCCTGCCCGCGTCCAGGTCGCTCCAAACGCAGCCATATGCCGCAATAGTAGGATATCTGTCAAAGTAAGGATAAATATCATCTAAAGTTGTGCAATCTTCCATGACCATGCGGATCAAATAAGGCAGGCTGAACCCATTTGGATTTGGACTCTTAATACGCAGTGTCTCCTCCCCGAAACTCAGCCCTTTATCGCTGTATCCGGTTTCCACTCCCATATACAGGGGCTGGTCCATATGCGTGACGATGTTTTTACCGGCGGCTTTATATCTGACGACCACTGTCATTTTCGCCAGCTCTTCACCGCCGAAGCCGGCAGTATCGTTGTTACGCCCCTGGATAATCGAGCCGTCTTTTCCCCTCATCAGAACACCGGTGCAATCCATTGCCATGCCAACGTCATAAAACAGGCAGCAGGATATAACCGTGTCATAAGGCACACCTGAGCCGTCGGCAACACCTTTCATCTCGTCCTGATACCTCTGGGGCAGTGCGCCGGCCATTTTCCTGGCCTGGTATTTTATGATCCCAACCAGTGCCGGATAGGGAACCCCCATCTCTTCAGCATTCCACCTGAGTATCTTCTCCATAGCGGCCATGCCGCCCACGATCTCCGGCCGCAGAAGGGCCCCATACTGCAGCCCCATCTCATAATAATCACCCTCAACTTCCAGCATGGGGACGATCCCGGGATAACGGTAAATAACGCCCTGATGGAAGGTAGATTTCACACCTTCTGTTTTGACCTGTTTTGAGTAATCAGTTTCCCTTATATTGCCCGGGAAACCGGTCAGGTCGATGATATAGGCGGCCAATAAGATGATTACCAGCGCCAGCGCGCCCAGTACGCTCCAGAGTACTGCCCGTTTAGTCTGCTTTTTCATCTGCTGCATCCTCCATCTATCATTTGGCCTTAAAGGCCCAGTAATCTGGCTGCATTTAGCCCCAGCCATTTCTCCTTAACCTTGTCTTTAAGCGGAAGGGCTTTGAGTTCGTCCACGCAACGCTGCCACGGTACCATGTCGTCGGTGGCGAAGAGCACGCGGTCCTGCAACAGGCTGTTGCCATATACCATCAGCGGCTCCCAACCTGTCCCGGGGGTACCGATGTACTTGGGCGCCACCGCTCCAATTTCGATATATACATTTTTATGTTTCCAGGCCACTGCCACCAGCTCGTTCACCCACGGCCAGCCACCGTGATTGGCAACGATTTTGAGATCGGGAAAATCACACGCTATATGATCGATATACACGGGACGGCTGAAGTCGATGCTGCGGTCAATAGTGAAATTGATAGAGGAATGGATAGTCACCGGTATGCCCAGCTCCTGGCATTTGGCATAGACAGGATAAAGCCGTTTATCATTGGGATACATGCGTTGAGCCCAGGTCTGGAAGTTGACGCCGCTGAAGCCGCGCTCCTTGACCTCGCGCTCGACGACTTTCACCATATCGTCATCTTCCAGTGCGTTAACGGTCAGGTAATAGCGAGGGAACTTCTTGGGATACTTCTTGGCTATTTGATAGGCGGCGTCGTTAAGTTTCCTGTAGTCTCCCAGCGCCCACTCGGCCTGCAGCACACCATATGTAACGCCTGCGGCATCCATGGCCTTGACCATGCTCTCGGCAGTCACCTCATACATAGCGGAGACTTCATATGCAGACTCTGCATATCCCCGCATATAACTGTTCAGGAACAGATTTTTAGCTTCCTCGACGTCATCAACCCATTCCCGTATCGGCACCGTCACGCGAAAATCTATGATCATTGCGCTGTTCCTCCGTCAATTATTTTTTCTTGGTCTTGTCGAGTGCAGCCTTGCCCCGCATGGCGGCTTCCATGCCGGATAAGGTGAGGACAACGTCGTGCGCCTCCATCTCCATCTGCTGCTCGTAGTCCTGATAGGTCCCGTAGTTGAGCTGGCGTTTGGCCAGTTTGATCGACAACGCCGAATTGGCCGCAACCTTCTTTACCAGGTCCAGGGCCACGTCATCGAGTTCCTGCGCCGGCACCACCCGGTTGACCAGACCCCACTGCTCGGCGGCGTTTGCATCGATCCTTTCGTTGGAGAAGATCATCCACTTGGCCCTGCCGATGCCCACCAGCAGCGGCAGCAGCTTGGTGCCGGCATTGGTCACACCGGCCCCGACATTGGTTTCGGGGAACCCGAACTTGGTACCTTCGGCGGCTATCCGTATGTCGGCGCTCATGGCCCATTCACAGCCTGCACCCAGCGCGTATCCGTGGACGGCGGCTACGATGCATTTCTCCATGTTCAGCATGATGCGCGTGGTATCCTGCAAGACCTCCACATGGCGCAGTATGTCCTCCACCTGCATACCCAGCGGGCTTTCGGAAAGGTCATCGCCGGCGCAAAAGGCCCGGCCCTCGCCCTTGATGATCACACCTTTTACTTCGGTATCCAGCGCCGCCTCGGCTAGAGCCTGGTGAAAATCCCTCACCAGTTGCACATTGATGGCGTTCAACACCTTGGGACGGTTGAGCCTGATGACTGCTATACCATCGACTTTATCGTAGATTACTGTCTCGAATGTCATTGTTTCCTCTCCTTGTTTATTACTTCAGTTTCCAAACGGGCGGCCTTTTTTCAAAAAAGGCGGTGATGCCCTCCCTGGTATCATCCATCTTCAGGATGGGTATGGTGACAGCTTTAAATAAGGCGAGGCTGTCCTCCAGTGACATATAGCGGGCCCTTCTGTTGATATCCTTACAGGCCCACAGGGCAACCGGTCCGTTGCCGCATATCTTCCTGGCCAGGGCTGTAGCGGCGGGTATCAGCCCGGCAGGCGGGGCCAGCCTGCTGACCAGGCCGATCCGGTAGGCCTCCTGCGCGCTCAACCGTTCGCCCGTCATCAACACCTCCATGGCAGTGGACGCCGGGATCATGCGTGAAAGCATGATCGAGGCATAGGCATCAACCGTGTTCAGCTTTTGGTCAGGCGTACCCAGCGAGGCCGTCTCAGAGGCTATTCTTATATCGCAGCACAAAGCCAGCGTGAATCCTGCACCCAGGCAGTAGCCGTTAACAGCAGCGATGAGCGGCTTTTTTATATTGGCCAGCTGCCAGTCGTAATCGGCCTCCCAATTGGCGCCAGCCTCGATGTGCTCGGGATCGGTCAGGTCGGCCCCCGCGCAAAACGATCTCTGGCCGGTCCCGGTGACTATACCGACATATAGGTCGTCATCGGCATCGAAATCATGCAATGCTTTAATCAATTGGCGGCTGAGCTCCACGCTCATGGTATTCAGCTTTTCAGGGCGGTTGAGCGTGATGTACGCGATATGGTCCTTCTTCTCGTATATGAGAATTGACATCGATTTCTCCTTGCCGCACTGGCTTCCGGTTGGATTTATCTCATTCTCCGTGTAGGGGCGTACCTTCAGGTGCGCCCGTTGCCGAGCGGGTTTGAAAACCCGCCCCTACGTTTAAGCTTGTTAGAGTATGACCCTTTTCTCCTTGAACTTGCCGATATCTTCCCAGCTATATCCAAGCTCCAGCAGCACTTCCTCGGTGTGCTGGCCGAACTCGGGCGCACCGAAAGGAGTCCGTTCGGGTGTGCCCTTGAGCTGAATGGGACAGCGGATGCCTTTCACTTTTCCGTAGTTGAAATGATCGTATTCGATGACGTAGCCGTTCTCAAGGGCCACGGGATCTTTGATTACCTCGGTGGGGGTCTGGGCCGGCGCCCAGATCAGGCCGTTCTCATCGAATTTGGGAGCAAAGTAATCGCGCGGCTGCTTGGCAAACTCGGCGTCCAGCAGCTTGATCAGCTCGGCGCTGGCCTTGCACCTGTCTCCATGCGTGGGGTACTTGGTCAGCCAGTCTTCCCTTCCCACGCTGTTACACACGCCCGGCCAGAAGCGGTCGGTCTGCAGCATCTGGAACATAAACCACTTGTCGTCTTTGGCAGCGTAGGTATTGTACAGAGGATTCCCCACGGCGAACCTGGATTGCCTGCCCAGTTCCATGTTATATACCAGCGCGCCCTGCACGTCTATGCCGGCGATCCACATGCCGTTGCCGTAAAGAGACAGCTCGACCAGTTGCCCCTTGCCGGTCTTTTCCCTGGAATAAAGCGCCAGCGAAATGGCGCCCAGCGCAAAAACGCCGGTTGTATTGTCGCCCATCGCGCCCCTCAGCGGGACCGCCGGGGTGCCCGGCTCACCCATGGTCGACATGATGCCCGAACGCGTCCAGAAGGCCGTTTCATCGAATGCCTGCCAGTCGGCGCCCGGACCCTTCGAACCGTATCCGGTTATATTGCAGTAGACCAGACGCGGATTCAGCTTGATCAAAGTATCGTAATCCATCTTGGCCCGCTTGAGTGTGGACGGCCGCAGATTGGCCAGGAAAACGTCGGCCTGTTCCACCATTTTATGCATGATCTTGCGGCTCTCTTCCTGCTTGAGGTCGAGCGTGATGCACCTCTTGCTGCGGTTGGCCATCTCCCACATCCAGTTAAATCCAATGTCCAACTCCGCCGGCAGTACGCCCGATGAGAACATGGCCCTCAACGGATCGCCCTCGACCGGCTCTACACGGACAACGTCGGCGCCATGCTCGCCCAGCCACATTCCGCAGGTGGGACCGGCGAACCAGGTGGAGAGCTCAATAACTTTTACTCCATCCAGTGCTGATGCCATATATTTACCTCCTGATCAAGTAGTCTATTTACACACCGGTGAAAATTCCCCCGTTATCGGGAATCTATACTTTCAAAACAATAAACCGCGCGGGTGCCGCGGCAGCCCTGCGTGAATGCTGCCGCGGCCCCACTTGATAGTCCGATATATGTTCCTGATCGCTGCGGTGTCACATGGATAGTCTTTCTTCAGCTTCAGCCAGGGTGGCATCGGCAACTTTCTGAAGATTTACGCTCAGGTCAATACCCTTGCTCTTCAGGTAAGCTTTGCGTATTACGTAATAGATAATGCCGACAATCAGGACTCCGATAAACACCAGGACGGTATACGGCACCTGGGTTGGATTGCCGTCCTTGTCCATGGTATCGAGGAAGATACCCATCAGCAGGATGAAGCCGGAGGTGATTACGGTTCCCAGGAAGGTGAACCAGCGCCAGAATCCGTTGAACTTGAAAATAGCCTTTTTATACAGTTCCGGAAGCTTATCGGGTATGCGCAGGATGCAATAGGCAGATACGATCTGTATCAGACACAATGCCAGTACGGCCGCCAGCGCGTACTTATCGATGGTGGCGGAAACCAGTATTCCCAGCACCTCCAGTATGAAGACTATCAGGATAGCCACATCCGGCGTCTTGAATTTAGGATGTAGATGCGCTGCAGCTTTAGGCATCAGGCCGTCACGCGCCCAGGCTACCAGGTCGCGAGCGCATGACATGGTCAGCGCGTTGATGGTGGTGAGAATGGCGCCCATGGCCGCGATGAAGATAATCCAGATACCCACGCCCGGCATCAGCTTACCGGCCTGCAGCATGATGGCGGGTGAGCCGGCCTTGGCCACCTCCTGCCAGCCCATCGATGCCACCAGCGCGAACGGCTGCCAGGTGTACAGCACCACAATAACTATGAAAGCGATGATAAGCGCCAGCGGCAGGTTGCGACGCGGATTCTTTACTTCCCCGCCGATGTCAGCCAGGGCCACCAGGCCCGCCCAGGAGAAGGTGGCCAACACCATCACCACCACGAACATCATGATACCGTTGGGGAAAAGGGGAGTGAGATTAGCCGGATTCATGTTGGCGGTGCCGACGATGCTGAAGATGACCATGCCCAGTACAAAAGCAACAAACAGGATAGCCTGGATCCAGTTGGCTAACTGCACTCCGAGATAGTTTATCAGCGCAAAAAACGCGACTATCAGTATGGGCAGTACCCAGGGATGAAGGCTAAAAGCCGGGTTAAATGTCTGTATAAAAGCGATCAAATACTGAGAGAAGCCTACGGCCACCAGGATATTTGATGCGATTATAGCCAGTACGGCTGAAAACGAAATAACAGCGCCCCAGAAAGGATTGAGAACCCGTGTGACTGTAACGAAGTTGGCTCCGGTCACGGGCAGAGTACCGGTCAACTGTATCTCATAAAGCACTACGAAAATAGCGGGTATGGCCGCCGCCGCATAGGCCAGGAAGACACTGGGGCCGGCCATGCCGGTCATGCTGGGGACCAGCACGAAGATGGAAGCGCCCACCACCAGGCCGGTGATCATGGCCACCGCTTCGAACAGCCCCATTGACCGTTTCATTATCTCTGGTTTTTGTTCAGCCAAGTTCAACCTCCGTAATTTAAATCATTGAATGCCTCAAGCAACCGGTTATTTACCTCGTTATCTCCTGCGCACCTCCTTATGTATTCACTTTTTTATATGCTTCCGTTATACAATCCATGCAGAATAAATTCGGTCTGCTTGTCGATGAACTGGTCTGAGGTATAACGCTTGCCTAACCACCAGCGCCGGAAGGCCCACATATCACCCAGCACTATGATGGAATGTGCTGCCAGAGCAGTATCTTTGATTTTATAAATACCTTGCTGGCGTCCGAGGTCGATCAGTTTCTCGAATAATGCAGCAAGTACGATATCATTATCCATCAGCCTCTTCCTCTGGTCGGGAGGCAGGTTCCTGGTTTCCTGGTGCCAGAAGAGAACGATGCTCTGAGCTTCATTGGCATACTCCATGTAAAGCCTGAGCGCCCGCTTCATAGCTTCTTCGGGCTGGAGCTTGGCCAGCACGTCCGTAGTCATCCTGACAAATTCACTTGTCGCAATTACTGCATAATCAAGGAAGGCCGTGATAATATCGTCCTTCGATTTGAAATAGTGATACAGCGTGCCCACCGTTATGCCGCTGGCCTCCGCTATGTCCCTAACCCCCGTGTTCAAGGTGCCCTTCCTGATAAAAAGGCCGGCGGCCGCTTTCACTATCTCCCATTTCTTATGACCGGCCTGCTGCCCGATCTTATCCACAATCTCCTGATAGCTGCCCAGCATATCCAGGTTTTTATTCGACATTATACTCTCACCT
>DAOUFR010000105.1:0-11821 GCA_034429715.1 Dehalococcoidia bacterium | reverse complement strand
TGCGCCAGTTCCTCCATTCTCTGTTGATATCCTTCTATCCACCTGGTCAACTCGCTGCTCTTCATCAAATTGGTGGATACCAGGTGATTGATTTCAACCTGCTCGATGGACTGCCGACCCGTGTAATAGGACATGAAACCCACAACGACCACCGGCACGACCGCCAGCAGCACGAACAGCAGGGTTATCCTCGACCTTACGTTCACTTACCTTCGCTTCCGTAGATTTCATTCAGGAATTGCATGGTGTAGGCCAGGTTTACATCGAACGGCTTGGCCAGCAGGTCGTAATCCAGCAGGATTTGATACATGGCCTCCCAGTCGTCCGGCTTCATCCAGCCGATATAATCGTCCCCGGTGTGTACCAGCGGCAGCTGGGCCTCCAATATCGCCGCCTGCAGCTGCGGGTCCTTGCCTTTGTTATATTTCAGGACGGCAGGTATGGCCTGCTCATAGTCCTCGACGGCGTCCTGCCAGCCCCTGAGCGTGGCGCGCAGGAAGCGGGCCACCAGACCGGGATTCTCTTTGATCAGGCTCTCCCGGGTTACCACCAGATCCGAGTAGAAGTAAACGCCGTAATCGCTTGGCCAGATGAGGTTGAGCATTAATCCCTTCTGTTTCATCTCGATCAAACTTGTATTCGAATAACAGGAGGTGATATCCGCCTCATGGCCGTAAAACGTCGTAAAGACCGGATCCCAGGCAATCAGTTTTGTTTTGGAGATATCCAGGCCCAGCCTTTTCATCATGATATAGTATTGTACCTGGAGGTCCTGCTGTGATCCGCTGGCATCCAGCGTGGCCACCGTCTTACCCAGAAAGTCCCGCGGTCGCAGTATGCCAGAGTCGAATAAAGCAACATAGACTATTGGTGATTGCCTGTATATAGCGGCTATGGCGGTTACCGGTTGATCCTGACTGCGCGCCATCAGGACGGATTCAGGGGCAATCACACCAAAATCCGCTTTATCGTAAACTATTCGCTGTACGATGGCCAGATCTTTCTCACCCTCGAGAAAGGTAACATTGATGTTTTCCTGCGAATAGTATCCTTTCTCCTGGGCCAGATAGAAGCCGGCGAACTGCGCCTGGTGCCTCCCTTTCAACTGCAGGATCACTTCATCCGGAGGCTGCTCCGGCTTGAACTGGCACTGGCAGTTCAGAAGCAGGACGGCCGGCAACACGATGAGTGATAATACAGGGAATAACCTTTTATATATATGTTTTCCCAAATCTTTTAAATGGTATTCTCTTTCCATAGCCGGTCGCCTCTGCGAATTGCCTCGCTTAATAATAGCCCGGGTCGGCATAGGCTGCCAAACGGGCAGAAGCTTTTTCTACACCTGTTCAGCACAGCTACTGCTTCGTAAACGCGCAATCTGCAGCCCAAAATAACAGTACGGATGATTTTCGCTGCATTTATCCCGGATCAGCGGGTGCCGCTGAACCTCATCAGGATATTCTCGACCTCCTCAATATCCCCTCCATTATGCATAATCGACGCATCGCGTATCTTGCGGCATAAGGCTATTAATTGCGTGCGCTCGGCCGCAGTCAAAGGGCCGAAGATCTCATTTATCAGCCCGCCTATCTTCGCATCGATTTTACTTAACAATAAACGACCTTCAGCAATCAAACGAACCTTGACCACGCGCCGATCAGCTCTGGAACGACGCCTCTGGATAAGGCCACGCCTCTCGATCCCGTCGATAACCACACTGATGGACGTACCCTCGATAGTCAGGTAACGGTTGAGTTCCGACGGTGACATCGGCTCACCCGTGGACATCAAGGTATGCAATATAATCCACTGCGAATAGGTCAATTTATATGGATCAAGCACCCTCATAAATGCTTTGTGCCAGTTAACAAAGGCCTGAGAAAGAATAAGCGAAGCCAAAGTGGCACCATCTGGCTTAATATTTCCCGTTACAATCATATCCTCAGCTTTATCCTTTGCCATACTGGAACCCATTATAGTATATATCTTACGAGATATCTTGACAAAGAATTATAATTATGTAATTATAAATTGCATAATTATATTAACAGGCCTGTAATTAACTCTCATTTAAAATCAAGGGGCCTGAGCATAATTCAGCTATCTTGGCTTTCAGGGAGGTGGTTATTTAAAAAAACTGATTAATCTAAATTTCCAGCCAGGCTACGGCAAAATAATTCAGTAACAGTCAATTTAATATTGAGGAGAAATTAAAGTGGTAAAAAAAGAGTACAAAACAACTTTTAATCAGCTGGTAAATGACATGCTGTCGGGAAAAACGTTTTATGACCTGATAGATTGGACGAGGTTCGTAAAGAAGGAATCTACAGTATTTATCGTTGTCGATGCACAGAATGATATAGTGCACAAGGACGGCAACTTGAATTGGACGGGCACATGGAAGGTCGCTGAGGAACTGGGATTGGTCAAGAATATAAAAAATATTGTCTCAGCCTGCAGAAAAAAGGAAATACCGGTCATATGGGTACGCCAAACATTCCTGGCAGGGGGAAAAGATCTTTTACCCGGCTCCTATTTTGAAGCTTTGATCAGTTTCCTGCGCACGGCCATCCCGGACCTGATGCTGGGTGATACCTGGAATATCGATATCGTCGACGAGCTCAAGGCAGTCATGGAACCCAAAGACCTGATCATAGATAAACGTCTTTGGAGCACCTTCGAGGGTACAAACCTGCAGACTTACCTTCATTATTTGGGCACAAAAACAATTATTGTCTGCGGATGTGAGATCGATCAATGTGTGGAGGCTACCATACGTAGTGGATGGGACCGAGGCTATCTGTCTGTACTTGTCAGTGATGCGTCGGCTACCGCCAACATGGAGACCACTAAATTAGCCTGCCAGAGAATGGGCTTGATGATGGCGCCGGTTTTGTCGTCCAAGCAAGTGGTCGACCTGATAAGCAGCCTATAATACGGCAAGTCAAAAACCTGTTGTAACGAAAACCCGGGGCCGGTCCTACCCGGCCCCAGGGTAACTTGTATGGAGAGGTTACTATGCAAAATAATGACTTGAAAACATTGCCGGGAAAAGTCACGTGGGATGTCTTAAGAAAAGAATTGATGAGATTGCCCAAGGAAGATATCGTTGACCTTGTTGATGCGTGGGTCAAAACCTTTTGGACCCTGCAAAACTACTGGATGATCTTCATAGAACGCGATTTCGGATTCGACAATGCTGCTCGTTTGGACGGCGAAGTTTGGGAGAATGTGGCAAAGGCACAGGCACACCGAATAAAAAGGACTTTTAAACTTGGCAGCGATATACAAGCGCTGGCTACTTTGCTTAAATTCTGTGCGGCTCAATGGGTAAATAGCGGTTTCGAATGGGAATTTATCGAAATCACAGGCCAACGGCTCGTCATGAGGGTTACTAAGTGCCCGATGGGTACTTATCGCACTTCTCAAAACCTGCCATTGCTTCCTTGTAAACTGGGTGCGCCAAATCTATACAGGGCGTTCTCCGCTGTAATCAATGAGAAGATTCAGGTCACATGTTTACATGCGCACCCTGATGCCCCTAAAGCCGGCGTTATGTGTGAATGGGAGTTTCTCCTGTCCGCATAGCAGGATAACAGGATTTTAATGTTGCCACCAGCCAAAATTTTTACCGGATGGATAATAATAAAGAAAGCGACTTGGATGAATCTAACCGATAAGGAGGACATTATGAGTATCAAGCCATTAAGCGGAATTAAAGTACTGGATTTAACCTGGATATATGCAGGGCCGTTTGCCACACAAATACTGGGCGATTTAGGCGCGGAGATAATAAAAATTGAAGCTGCACCGGTAGGTGACAAGACCCGCGTTATACCACCCTTTAAGAATAATTACAGCGGTTACTTCGCCACGCTCAACCGGGGTAAAAAATCTGTTGCACTGAATTTAAAAACCGAAAAAGGCAAGGAAATATTCCTTGGATTAGCTAAAAAATGCGACATCCTCACGGAGAATTTCATGCCGGGCGCCATGGATGCCCTTGGTCTGGATTACGATTCCGTCAAGAAAGCGAATCCGAAGATAATCTATGCATCTACTTCAGGTTTCGGCAGCTACGGCCCTTATTCACATATGCATTGTGTCGATCCCATCGGGCAGGCAGTGGGTGGACTCATGAGCATGACAGGTTATCCCGATATGCCTCCGTTAAAGACCGGGCCTGGCATAGCAGATTCCATTACAGGACTTTATTGGCTCGTCGGCATCCTTTCTGCTCTGCGGCTGAGAGATATAACCGGCTCAGGCCAGAAAATAGAAGTGGCCATGGTGGACAGCATTTTTACCATGCTCGAAGAGAACGTTATTAAGACGAGTATGGAGGGAGTGGCGCCACCCAGACGGGGTAATCTGGATCCGTTCGGCACACCCTGGGATGCCTTTCTCACCAAGGACGATAGATGGGTGATGGTATGCGCTTTCGGTGGACCCGTATTTGAGGAGCTTTATCGTCTCATGGGACGCGACGACCTCGTCCAAAAATACGGCGGTGATAACATGGGCGCGTTCATTAATCGCGCCGCAAATCAGGATATCCTCAATAAGGCTTTCGCCGATTGGGTGCGCGCCAATCAGACCGCTGATGATCTGGTAGCCTTGCTGGCGGCCATGGGAGTGCCCGTGGGCATTGTTAAAGACATGAAAGAGCTTCTCGATGATCCTCACCTGAAGGCCAGAAATATGGTAGTTGATGTCGATCATCCTAAACTGGGACATGTGAAGACATTTAATATCCCGATTAAATTCACCGGGCTCACAGTTGGAGTCGAGCAAGGTACAAATCCGCATGATCCAGAACTGGGAGAACACAGTAATGAGGTGCTTAAAGGATATCTAAACAAAACGGACGCTGAGATAAAATCACTCCGCAAGGAAGGAGTAATCTGGGCTTAAAGGTTTTCTAAAAAGCTCCTATGCTGGAACGACTCGAATAAATACAGCATCCCCGTATCACGGCTGGGGACGCCTTATCATTACCCAGGCCCGGGGACCGTCCCCGCACACTCTGGCTTCGCTGAGCACCTCGAAATCACACTCCGTGTAAAAAGCGATGTTCTCAGCAGCCATGGTATCCAGCAGGCAGGGCAGCCGCTTTTTATCCGCTCTTTCAAGCACAGGCCTGATCAGCAGGCTGCCAATGCCTTTTCCCTGTTGCATTTTCTCAACCGCCAGAAACATCAGATAGCAATAGCTGCCATGTATCAACTTCCTATGCGCATTATTAGTGAATTGAGTGAAACTACTCAACCTTTCATAGGTATGCTTTCCCAGCAAATCCTTGAGAATTGTACGGGGATCGTTCTCCCTCGCTACTACTGGCCGCTCAATATCGCCTGGGAAGAGCCAGACAGCTACTCCTGCCGAGGAGGGATCAAGGTATACCTCCCCTGCCATCAAGGCAAATTCCACATTTGCCCTGAAAAAATGGCGAAGCTCCTCGGAACGGTCTGCATGACCGGGAAAAAGGTAATCCATCAATAGGTCTCCCGTGAATGCCTCGGCCAGTATCCGGACCGCTTCATCAATCCCTGCCTGCGTCAGCCTTGTGAGAGAGTCTGTTGGCTCCATATATATCAACGCCTGTTACTTAATACTTGCCTATTATAATGTAAAGGATGGTGAAGCTGAAGCGCAATTCGGTCTTTTGACGAACCGGCCTGCTTGCTTTACCCTATTATGGCTATGAACGGCAGCGACATCGTCGGTAGCACATTGCGCACGTGGGCCGCGGGCAAGAGCGGAAGGGCGTCTATTATTGAGGTCTTCCGCAGGATACGCGATATCCCCTACGGAGTGCTGCCCGAGCTGAACAGCCCCATCGATTACTGGCGCATACTGGAAACCAACATCGGCTCCTGCACGCCCAAGCACCTGCTGATGTGTGACATGTACAGCAGGATGGGGCTGAATGTGCTTTACGCCGTTTTCCCCTATCGCTGGGCGCAGTTCGAAGAGCTCTACCCGCCCGACCTCTGGAAGCTGGCTCAGCTGATGGAACCGGTCAACCACCTGGCCTGCAGGGTTGAGATAAACGGCAGATACGTCCTGGTGGACGCAACGGTGGACCCGCCTCTGGGCGCGATCGGACTGCCCTTCACCGCAAGCTGGGATGGGATATCGGACACCGCCCTGCCCGTGCTGCCTTTGGGGGACGAGGAACTGTACCACCCATCGGAAGCCGATCTCATGCCGCCGCCCGACTTGAACGACAACGCCCTCGCATTCTATGCCGGCCTAAATACGTATTTTCAGAGGATACGCGATGGGCAAATCTGATGCCGGCCTGGTGCTGCGCAATGCCGGCGCTATCACGCTGGATCCGCGCCGTCCGCCGACCAGGACAATCTATATTCAGGGCAAGCGTATATCCGGGGTGAGCGACAAAGATATCGACCCGTCCCTGGCAGGGGCCGCCCGGGTTATCGATTGCCGGGGCAGTACCGTCATACCCGCCTTCCACGATGCGCATTGCCATGTGATGGCCTACGCCGAGAGCCTGCTCAACATCGACCTCAGCCCCGCCTCGGTCAAATCCGTGGAAGATATCATAAATAAGATCAAATCAGTGGCCGTAACCCTGCCCCCGGGCCATTGGATCAGATGCGCGGGATACAACGAATTCTACCTGGCAGAGAAAAGGCACCCCACACTGCATGACCTCGATCGTGCTACGATGGATCACCCGGTTAAACTGGCGCACCGCAGCGGGCACGCGCATGTGCTCAACAGCGCAGGCCTGAAGCTGGCGGGCATAACGGGACAGAGCGAGGAGCCGCCGGGCGGCATGATCGAACGCGACCTGGAGACCGGGGACCCCAACGGCCTGCTCTTCGGCATGGGCTCCTACCTGGCCGGCGTGATTCCCCTGGTCGGACCAGCCGAGCTTGAATCAGCGGTTGCCCGCGCCGGGGAAACCCTGCTGCGCCTGGGTATCACCACGGTGCAGGATGCATCGCCGGGCAATGGGCCCGATCGCCGGAACTTATACCTTGGCTGGAAAAGACGGGGTGTCTTCCCGCTACGTACTATTCTGATGTACGGAATGGATGAGGCAGGCCGTCTGCCTGCCGGGTTGCCGCAGCACGAATACGATGCCGGGCTGTTCAGCGGCGCAATCAAGATCATGCTGGACGAGGTCAGAGGCAGTCTCAACCCTTCGCAGGAAGAGCTAAACCGTCTGGTACTCGAGATACAGCAGAGCGGCCGGCAGGCGGCCATACACGCTGTTGAAGAGACGACGGTGGACGCGGCTATAACAGCGCTGGAATATGCCGCGAAAAGATTCACCCGCAAAGACAGCCGTCACCGCCTGGAGCACTGCTCGATATGCACGCCCGCAGCCACTCGAAGACTATTAAAACTGGGCGTGGTGGTGGCCACCAACCCGGCCTTCATCTACTACAGCGGCGAGCGCTACCTGGCCACAGTGCCGCAGATACAGAGAGTCCACCTGTATGCCGTAAAGGATTTATTGAAGGCGGGCCTGAGGGTCACGGCAGGGTCCGATGCGCCCGTGGCCGGGCCTGACCCGCTCAAGGGCATCTATGCCGCAGTGACCCGCTGCGCCGAAAACGGACGGCATGTTGTACTGTCTCAGGCCATAACCGTGCTTGAGGCCCTGGAATTGTATACGTCCGGCGCTGCCTACTCCTGCTTCCTGGAAAGTGAGCTGGGCAGCATCTCAAAGGGTAAACTTGCCGATCTGGTGATGCTCAGCGGCGACCCGTTGAGCGCAGGTCCCGGGGAGCTGAAAAACATCAGGGTTGCGATGACCCTGATGGAAGGTAAAATAGTCTACAGTAAGGGTGTCTAACCGATAATTCCCTGTTCAACCAGCGCGTTGAAACGTTCCTCATCCATACCCAGCAGGTCCAGGAAGACACGGCGATTGTCAGCTCCCAGCAGCGGCGCGGCGGACTTAAAACGCGCAGGGGTGGCGCTCAATCTGATGGGATTTCCGTCGGCGCGGATTACGCCCAGCTGTGGATGCTGCAGATCGATGAAGAAACCGCGCTCGCAGAGCTGGGGGTCCGCAGCCAGGTCGGAGGCATCGTTGACGGCCGCGGCGGGCACGCCGGATTCCTGTAATATCCGCATCGCATCGCGTTTGGTGTGAGTGCGGGTCCACTCGCCTATCAACCGGTCCAGTTCCCCGGCGTTCTCACGGCGTGCGCTAAGATCAGCGAATTTGCTCTGGCGTGTCCAGGCAGGATCGCCGACGGCGCGGCACAGCGAGCTCCACTCTTCTTCGTCATGCACCGCTATCGCGCACCAGCTATCGTCGCCCTTACATGAATAGCATCCATACGGCGCTGCCGGCTGACGCGCCGGATTGTTCCCCTGCGGCCCGGCGGCGTTGCCGCCCAGGGATAGATGTATCAGCTCCGGAGCGAGCGTGCTGCAGGCGGCCTCAAGCTCGGATAACTCGATGTATTCGCCGCAGCCGGTTGCGTCCCTGCGGCGCAGGGCGGAGAGGGCCGCCAGGGCGGCATATAAGCCGGAGATATGGTCGGCCAGAGCGAATCCTATGCCGCAGGGCCTGCCCTCCCGGTACGAAGTCAGGCCTGTCAGGCCGGAGAGGGCCTGCACCGTCGAGCCCAGCGCAGCGTAGTTCTCCCAGGGCCCTCCCCGGCCGAATCCTGAGAGGCTGACCATAACGAGTTTCGGATTGGCCTCCCGCAGGCGCGCGTAGTCGAGGCCCCAGTTGCGCATCACACGGGGGGTGAAGTTCTCCATGACGACATCGCATTTCCCGGCCAGTTCGATCACAATATTGCGCGCCTCCGGTCTGGACAGGTTAAGCGTAATGCCGAGCTTGTTACGGTTCCAGGCGGCGAAGTACCCGGTCTGATTATCCTCGGCGCCGGTCGCGGTTTGTCGCGACTGAACTTTTATCACTTCCGCGCCGAAGTCGGCCAGCAGGCGCGTGGCATAGGGCCCGGCCAGCATCCAGGTGAAATCCAGCACACGTATACCCTGTAGGGGCGTACCTTCAGGTGCGCCCGCATTTTCGGGCGGGTTTAAAAACCCGCCCCTGCATATATCTTTATCCCCCTGTAGGGGCGTACCTTCAGGTGCGCCCGCATTTTCGGGCGGGTTTAAAAACCCACCCCTGCACAATTGATGTAGAACGGGCCGGGGTGTTTCGAATCCCTGTCCCGTAAGAGGATGGGAGGCCGGCACAAAAAACTGCCTGGACCTCAGTTGAGCGTTCTGCGCCACATCCGCGATCGAACCGACCGGCGCCCAGGGGAAGCGCATATCCTGTCCCAGCCTGAAAAGCTCGCCGCGGTCATGCTGGCAGGTCCAGAAGGTCAATACCTCCTGAATATCCTCGATATGATGCCTGCGGTAGCCCTCTTCGCTCCAGGCAGGCTGCCCCAGTTCTGCGGCCATATCGCGGCGGCCCAGCAGTTCCACCAGCGTATCCCACTCACGACTGAAGGTCAATAAGATATAACCGTCCCGGCAGGGGAAGAGATCGGCTGCCCCGTTCCATTGCAGACTACCTAATCGGCGGGCGACAACATTATCATGGAAATACTGCACCATAACGTGCTCAAGGGAGGCGGCAGCGGCCTCCTGCAGCGAGATGTCGATGTGCTGACCCCTGCCCGCCAGGTCCCGCCGGCGCAGGGCCAACAGAATTCCGCAGGCGGCGAAGAGCGATGCCAGACGATAGGGCTGCTCACCGTAGGGCTGCAATGGCTGCCTGCCGGGCAGACCGCAGACGTACACCTGTCCTCCCGCGGCGGAGGCCGCCAGCCCGCACGACTTGTAGCCGCTGTAAGGTCCCGTCTGGCCGAAGCCGGTAATGGAGGCCACGATCAGCGCCGGGTTGATCCGGCTCAATGCTTCATAATCCAGGCCGGCCTCAGCAAGGCGGCCGGGCGCGCAGGACTCGACCACAATATCGCAGGATTGTACGAGCTGACGGATACGCTCCCGGTCCGATGGAATGTTTGTATCAACGGTTATGCCGGGCTTGCCGTCATTTTCGTACCAGAATGAAAGGCTGCGGTCGGGACCGGGCTTATCGGACAGGAAAGGCCCGGCCCTGCGCGCGACGCTGCCTCCCGGCGGCTCCGCCAGAACTACCTCAGCGCCCAGGTCGCACAGCAGCCTGCCGCAGAATCCCGTCCAGCACCCGGAAAGCTCGAGTACACGTATTCCAGACAGCGGTTGCCGATACAGAAGCCTATCGGACATGATGCCCTAATTATGTCATTGTGCGTTGACCGGGGCAATCCGGACGTTAACATGTGAACTCCGTCGAAATATCATCCAGAATTATATATATCCATAGTATTTATATCGATATTGACATTTCTTATATTGAGTGATACCATGCTGTCAGTTTTACGCCACAGATGGCTCTCGGATACGGTCAAACATTACTTGAGTTGGGAGGCAAGTCGTTTAAAATCATTTCAAGGGGGCTTACTATGAAGAAGAACCGCGTCTGCAAGCTACTGAATATCGAATATCCCGTTATCCAGGCGCCCATGCTCTGGATCACCGGCGCCAGGCTGGTTGCCGCGGTATCCAACGCCGGCGGTTTGGGCGTCATCGGGCCCAACGCCGGGTCAACGACGATGACCAAGGATGTGACGGAAACCGGTGAAAGGCTGCGCCGCGAGATTCAGAGGACCAGGGCATTGACCGACAAACCTTTTGCCGTGAACATCGTTCTGCCTCCCACAATGTTCCCCGATCTGGGCAAGGCGTTCACCGACCGCACGATCCAGGTAGCCGTCGAAGAAAAGGTGCCTGCGGTTGTAATAACAGGCGAGAATATGGAGCCCTACATCGACCCGTTTAAACGGGCCGGGATTACCGTGCTGTGCAGGGGACTATCCATTAACGTAGAAATAGCCAGAAGGGCGGAGGCGGCGGGTATCGACTGTATGATTGCGGTCGGATTTGAGGGAGGCGGACACAGCGGCATGGATCAGCTGCCGACCTTTGTCCTTGTACCTCAAATCGTCAGGGCGCTGAAGATACCGGTGGTCGCGGGAGGAGGAATAGCCGACGGGCGCGGGATGGTGGCCGCGTTTGCACTGGGAGCCGAGGGCATATATATGGGGACACGCTTCATGGCTACAACGGAATGCGACACTCACCCCAACGTTAAAAAGGCGATTATTGAGGCCATCGATACCAGCACCGTGGCCAGCGCCGGCGTGATGGGAATGGCCAGAGGTATCCGCAATAACCTGACCGACAAATGCCAGAAGGTGGCGGCCGGCGGCGGCTCAGTGGTGGACGTAAGCATGCTTTACAGGGGCACCATTATCCCCGGCCTGCTGGAAGGCGACGTGAAAGATGGAAGCGTCGGCTGCGGCGCTGTGGCTGGCATGATCACCGAGATTAAAGACGCCGCCGATGTTGTTAAAGATACGGTCAAGGAGGCGGAACTCATACTATCCGAACTGAAGAAAAATATGTAATCCCCCGGCAGATGATACAGATGTTAATCCATCGGGAATATTGTTCCTGTTGAAGTAGCCGCCACAGGCGAATTTTAAATATCAGGAGGAGGCTGAAAAAATGAATTGCGGATGTGAATATGAGTAGTGTGCAACTATCGATCGATGGGAAAAGCGTTAAGGTCCGCGATGGCACTACCATACTTGAGGCTGCCACAGCACACGGGATAACTATACCGACGTTGTGCCATATAAAAGGTCTGATCCCCACCGGTGTGTGCCGCGTCTGCGTGGTGGAGGTGGAGGGCTCAAGAACATTGATGGGCGCCTGCCACACCCCCGTAGCTCAGGGTATGGTGGTGCACACTCAA
>DAOUFR010000104.1:0-3720 GCA_034429715.1 Dehalococcoidia bacterium | reverse complement strand
TGCCGGGCACAATCGTCTTCTGGAGCGTCGTTTGTACAGTGGAATCAATAGGATAGCCTTGAACCGGATTCTGCGTGCCTGTACCGGAACATCCTGACCAGGAAACGATCAGTACGCTCATTAATAAGACCAGGCAGAGTCTATTGTATTCATGAGTTAGTTTCATAAATCCCCTCCGTTTTTGATTACTATGCCGGGATTTCCGCATACGTGCAGGGACCACCAATGGGTGGACCACCGGCGGGTGGAGCACCGGCAGGTTCAGTACATGCGCCAGACGACATTACTAAGATCACCACAGCCATAGATAAACTTACTTTTAACACCCTCAATTCCTCCTTCCCAAATCGTTCTGCTCAGCAGCTGATGCCATAAATGTGATTATTCCGATTGATCTTCTTAACTTTCTATTATATCGTACGCCAAGCCCTAAAAGAAGAAGAGTAACATAGCCTAGCCTATGATTGCTTGTTTTAATATAATCATATGACTCTGGAGAAAGTCGTGATGTTTACAGGTAGAATGTTGTTGCTGGCTGCGTCGGTGAGTCGTGGGTTCAGGCAAATGTTTAATCTTAGAACTCGATTTTTTTCTTTGCGAAGAAGCGTTCGATAGCGCGTTCCAATCTTGATCGCACCGGCATAAAAATGGCAACAACCAGGGCAATTGAAGTGAGGTGAATGTATATTGGTTGCTCACCTAACAAATCCCCCAGATACATTGATAGGAAGTGTTCCGAACAGCTAAAGACAAATATGATGAGCACCACAAATGCTGAATATATAGTCCCTTTTTTAATAATGACTGTGATGTCCATTAAGCGATACTTTATTATTGCTATACCGATTAAGCCTGCGGCGATGTCGTTTAAAAGCATGCACGCAGGCATCAACCAGGGAATGTCGATGCCATAAAGTATGGAAACCTTTGCCGTGGCTAAAAGGATTATTAAAAAGCTGATAGAGATATACAATATATGGCGCTTTCTCAATGGCGAGGTTTCTCGCCTGTAAGCGCGGAAAAGATACCAGACTGCAGACAGGCCAAAAAAGTAGACAACAGGGGCAAACAGGAAAGTACTTATCAGAAACGTGGAGTCAGGCCGGAAGATGTTCCCCCAGCTATAGCTGTAAACGCCCGTAATCTTACCCCCCAAGCCGGTCACGCCAAGAACAAAGAAAATGGCAGAAAAGACCCAGATAAAGATGATACGTTTCTTCCGCGGTTGATTTAGATAGGCACAGGTGAAGTGATAGATAATAGCAAACATAAAAGTGCACGGTTGCCAGATTATATTGCCATAGATAGGTAGCTCATTAACGTGACTATTTCTCACCATGGATAGAGATATGCCGAGGTCCCACAGAGCACACATGAGAAGAAAACCAGCAAAAAGGTAGTGATACTTTTCCCTTCCCCGTGACAATACGAGAAACAGTATGAACCCGTTAAGCAGAAATCCCAGAAAAGAAGTAACAGCGGTAACAATAACAGTAACAGACGGCATCTAACATCCCCACCAGGCAGGCTGTGTCCTCCCGAGACCACTATTTCCGAACGAGACGAATGCCCATATCTTAGGCGATTGGTGGTTGCCCGTCAACCTAAATGATAGTCACACACAGCAGTGCCTTCCCCGGCTCTTGATCGCTGGTTCAATCCCAGCCGCTGCCACCAATATTATTGCTATGTAACTGATAGGAATCACCGATCTGGTGCTAACAGACTACACGGCAGTCGATGTCCAGCCCTTTGCATTTTGAGACAAGTTCCCTGCCGGTCCGGTCAAAGAAATCATCGCTGAGCCCCTCTTTCAGCCCGTACTTCTTATATACCCAGTCAGCATTATGGTAATTCATACGGTCAACTAAGATGTAGCCCACTTTTCCAGCCAGCAGAGAAGCTAGACCCCCGGCGCCGGGAAGCATCGGCGCAATCATGGCAAAAGTCCTTATACCGTTTTCATGTAATTCGGCAAGCGCTTCTATTCTTTTCTTTATCGATGGCGCGTGGGGCTCAAACAGTTTTCTTATATTGTCATCCGCGGTGGTGATAGATAGCCCCACTTCAAGATCGTGCATCCCTTTGAATATATCGATGTCCCGCAGGACCAGCGCGGAACGTGTCTGGACTGTCACGGGCCATTTATGCTGCTTTAGTATTTCCAGGCATTGCCGGGTCAGCTTATACTTTGACTCAAGCGGCTGATATGGGTCGCATACCCCGCTTACCCACACCCGCCCGGGCTTCTTTCGGGTTATTTCCCTGCGCAACAGGTCCGGAGCATTGACCTTAACGTCGACAAATTCGCCCCAGGGCTCTTTGTGACCGGTGAACCTTTTCATAAAGCGGGCATAGCAGTAAGTACAGGCATGCTGGCAGCCCGTATAGGGATTGATAACGTAGTCGTATATCTGGGATACGGACAGGATGGTTTTTGCCAGGATTTCCTTAACAATCATTTTGAATTATGCGCAGAAGTAATAAGTGCAAACGCCGGCGGCTATAATAGTTGTTATACCTGCACTTTTCTGTTCCGCGCGCCTTACTCGATTTCGAAATTCTCAGATTTGAAATTGCTGTAATACCTTCCGTTTTGCGCGGTGAAACGGAGCACGCAATAATCAGAATCGGTTACCCCCTTTGGATAGTACAATTCGTCGCCTTCTCTCCAGATGAGCTTTTTGATTGCTTTATCATGCAGAACTTTCATAGTGCCCCTGAGCATCACACCCCTGTAGAAGCGTTTATCGAAAAAATATACACAGGCTTTAGGATTCTTGGTATATTGCTTTACTCTCATGGAGGATGTGTTCGTCGTAAAGAATAAATATTTTATCCCTTCCCTTTTTCTGGGGGGAAGCATCGCCTTTGAGTTGGGAAACCCGGCTTCATCAATTGAACTTATGATAGAAACGCCGGCTTTGTCGATCATGTTACCTATTGTGTTGTTTGCATCTCTCATCCTGCTTGTCCTCCTCAGCGACTAATTCGACAGATTCCTGATTTCCCACAACTTCTGAATATCCGGCTCGATTTTGCTCGACCATTCCGCGTATACCGGTTCTGTGGCAGCCCGAAATGCTTTAACCTGGTCAGGCGTCAGTTCGGTTATAGTCATGCCCTTATCGCGCAGCAGGCCCAACTTTGTCCGGGCGGCATCGCGCGACAGCTTCACCTGTTCCTTCGAAGCTTCGATTGCCGCCTGTTTGATAATTGCCTGTGCGGTGACGGGTAAACCGTCCCAGTCCTTCTTGTTCATCCCCAGGATGAGGGCGTCGTAGGAGTAGTTCCAGACGGTGATGTGATTCTGGACCTCGTAGAGCCTGGAGGACACAATAATGTCCACAGGGTTCTCCTGGCCGTCGATTTGCCCCTGCTTGAGCGCGCCCGAAACATCGGGGAAATTCATTATTATCGGGACGGCGCCCAGTTCTCTGTAAATCGATTTGTAAAGTTCGACATCAGGGATACGGATCTTCAGACCATGTATATCGTCGGGTACGCATACGGCAAGCTTGCTGTTGGTCAACTGGCGGAAACCGTTCTCGCCGAAGGCCAGTCCAACTATGCCCTGAGATTCCGTGTCCTTCAGCAGCGCATTGCCGGCCGCTCCGGACAGGGCTGTATCAACCTGTGCATAGTCCGTGAACAGCCAGGGCATGGAGATGGCCGCGAATGACTGGTCGAGATTGGAATAAAGCAGATTGGAGTGGTAGG
>DAOUFR010000103.1:0-2130 GCA_034429715.1 Dehalococcoidia bacterium | reverse complement strand
GTGCAGGCTAAAAACGTGGACGATGCCATAAGGTGCGGGGCGGATGTGCTGGTTACGCTCTGCCCCATGTGCGACCGCGTGTTGCGAAGGCCGACCACTGAGCGCGGCCTGCGTAAGGTCTTTATTACGGACCTGGTACGCATGGCGCTGGGCGAGAAGTCTTTTCCTGCATGATATATCAATATTGTCGTTGCGAGGAGCGCAGCGACGAAGCAATCTTGTGCGTGATTGCGGGAACACCGGATTGCCGCGGCCTTCGGCCTCGCAATGACAGTCACGCTTTGGTCGTTGCGAGGAGTGTAGCGACGAAGCAATCTTGTGCGTGATTGCGGGAACACCGGATTGCCGCGGCCTTCGGCCTCGCAATGACTGCGAGGCACGGGTTAGAAGGCCCTCCCATGCAATTATTTCTGCGTTCCCGCGATCTTTGCCTTGATCTTCTCGAACTCCTCCTCGGTGATCTTGTATTTGCTGAAAGGCAGGAAGCTGAGCAGGATCATGGCTGCGGGGAAGAGGCAAAAGACGATGCGCACACCGGTGGCTACGCTTTCGGGCTGGACGCCATCGACAACGAAGCCCGAGAGGGCCAGCGCGAAGCCTACGATGGGCGGTCCCACCGAGTAGGCGATCTTCTGGCCCGCCGACCACATGCCGGAGAAGATCCCTTCACGCCGCATTCCCGACTGCATCTGGTCGTATTCAACCGTATCGGGCAGCATGGAAAAGGGGAAAAGCTGGAAGCTGGAGAAGCCAATGCCTGCCACGAATACCTGAGCATAGAAAAGCATTAGCTGCGAAGCGCTGGTAAAAAAGAGCGAGCCCATCGAGAGGGTAAATATGGCCAGTCCGATGTAATAGGACTTTATTTTGCCCAGCTTTTTGCCTATGGCCAGCCAGACGGGTATGAAGATCACGCCGGTCACCATGAAGATGGGAAAGGCGATGTTCATGGCCGTCTCGGGAAGTGCCATGGCGTATTTCACATAGTAGACGAACCCTGCCATCATCACGCCGATGGCCAGCGCCTGCAGGAAATAGCTCGTCACAAGTATTACAAACGGATAGTTGCGGGCTGCGACCTTGATCTGCTCTTTCAGGGGAGGCGTTTCTTTGTGGGGAGGCAGTGAGTGTGCCTTGCGCGTGCCGAAGAAGCACCACAGGCAGGAGGCGATCATGGCCAGGCCGAAGATTCCGGCCATGAAGCGGAAGCCGTCCGCGCCGCCTCCGCCCGCATTCACCAGCACCATGGTCAGCCCGCCTGCCAGCAGTGCGCCGATGGAGGCGAAGGACATACGGAAGGAGACTATGGACAGGCGTTCGTTGTAGTCATCGGACATCTCGGGTACCATGCTGGCATAGGGCACATTTACCATCGCGAAAATGGTGCAGCCCAGTGCGAACAGCAGGGATATCTGGAGTGCGTTGGCGAATTCCGTCTGAAAGCCGGGCACAAGGAAGAGGACGAAAAACGATAGTCCGAAGGGCACCGCCCCGTAGAGCAGGTACACCCTCCTCCTGCCGAAACGGGAATGCGTCACGTCCGAGATGGCGCCCATAATCGGATCCAAAATCACATCCAGCAGCTTGGGGAAAAGGAGCATGGTGCCGGCCAGCGCCGGATTTACGCCTACCACGTTTGTCAGGAAGAAAAGCAGGTACATCCCCGTCGTTACAATGAAGATGTTCATGGCGATGTCGCCGATGCCGAAGCTCAGTTTGATGCCGAGCGAGAGCTTGGCATGCGGTGCCGGGGCTGCGTGTCCCTCGGTTGTCTTTCCCATAGTCCCCTCCTTCTATCCTCAAGCGATATCGGTTGGCGATAAGGCCGGCAACAGCTAATAAATGCGCCTGTCGATGATCGTCTTTTCATCCCTGGGGATGCTGCCGGCGGGCAATACCTCCAGCGCGTCGAACCTCACCTTGCAGGTGTTCTGGAATTCCTTCCTCAGCGATTCTTGCCAGGCAGCCTGGTCCATGGGCTCGGATTTAAGTTCCACCTGCAGCAGCATCTCATCCCTGTCGGCCGGCCTGTTAACCAGGATCCTGTAACGTGCTATCTCCCCGAACTTCGAGATAACCTCGTCGGTCTGCCTGGGATGCACGAACATGGCGCGTACACGGACGGCGTCT
>DAOUFR010000102.1:0-22241 GCA_034429715.1 Dehalococcoidia bacterium | reverse complement strand
CAGGGCGCCGGACGGCTCGATAGTACAGGACGTGTATAGCTAAAGGTTAAACTGCTGATTGAGAGGCGGGTTACAAATTTGTAACCCGCCTTTTGTTTTGATATCTTTTGGAACATGGTTTGCACTTTAATCATAGACGGAAGAGAGGTCAGAGCAGCTCGCGGAGCAAACCTGCTGTGGACGGCGCTGGACAAAGGCTTCTATATCCCTAACCTGTGCGCGACTCCTGGCTTGCGAAGGTCGCCCGCATCATGCCGCCTTTGCTTTGTGGAGATCGCAGGTAAGGCCGGTAGTCCTGTCACTGCCTGCACTGAAAACGTCCGCGACGGCATGTCGGTTACCCTCACCAGCCCGGTTATAAGGAGATTACGCAAAGCAGCGTTCAACCTGTTGCTGAGCAATCATGCGCTGGACTGCGCAAAGTGCGCAAAGAACAAAAAGTGCGAGCTGCAGAACATAGCCGCCCATGAGCATTTCAAACTCAATGACCGGCGTTTCAATAAAATCCCGCTGGAATACCCCGTTGACACCAGCCACCCTCTGATCATATTCGACCGCAATAAATGCGTTCTCTGCGGGAAGTGTATCCTGGCCTGTAAAAAAAGCGGAACTTCTGTCCTGGACTTTGCTTATCGCGGCTTGAACACTATCGTTTCCACGTTTGCTCAGATGCCCCTGGCCGAAACTGACTGCAACTCCTGCCTGGCCTGTGCCGCCGTATGCCCTGTCGGATCTATCTACCTGCGATCACTCATTCCAGGCGTCCCTGCCGATTAGCGGCACGAATCGGCAGCCCCCCAGTCTCTCGGTCCTGATACCCGCTTTCAGTTTTGTGATGCGCAGAAGCTCCTGCTCCATTCTTGAGCCGACCGGTATGACCAGCCTTCCTCCCTCGCACAGCTGGTCTATCAGCGTCTGGTGCACGGAAGGGGCAGCGGCGGCCACTAAAATAGCGTCATAGGGCGCATACTGAGCACAACCCAGCTGATCGCCGGCAAGCTCAACCTGAACATTCTTGTAGCCCAGCTCCGACAGTATCCCGGCTGCAGTCTCCGCGAGCTCGGGTATCCTCTCGACGCTGTAAACACACTTGGCGAGCTCGGCCAGCACTGCAGCCTGGTATCCGCTGCCGGTGCCGACCTCAAGCACCTTCTCCTGCCCGGTCAATCCCAGAGCCTCCGTCATAAGCGCGACGATGTAAGGTTGAGAGATGGTCTGGCCGCAGCCGATGCCGAGAGGCCTGTCGTCGTACGCCGACGACTGTAGCTCCAATGGTATGAACCGCTCGCGAGGCACCCTGGACATAGCCAACAATACATGTCTATCTTTGATATCGTGAGATATCGAATCGATCAGGATCCGCCGGGCCCTGTCCAAGTCCACAGCCGTAAAAAATCCTACGATTTCAAGGCAGGGATAAATGTGAGAATTATCAACACCAGGATTAAAATCCCGGCGATGACGGCGATAGTTATTAGATCGGATTTCACATAGTTGTAATTATGCGGCTGTAAAGCTGCGGCCATAGCGTTTACCTGTGGTTTGGAGCGGGCGGGCTGAGCCTTCTGCTGCGCCGGCCTGGCATCCGGCCGGGATGCCTCGGGTGCTCTGCTCCTGGACCTGTTTTTGCGTGATTTCTTAGACATTATATTCTCCTGATTATGACTGTGCTGAAAGGGCTACACCTGTTTATAGGCCCGTGTTGTAGAGATGTGAGCATGCCCCAGCACTTCCTGCACAGAATGTATATCCGCACCGCTGTTAAGCCTGTGCACAGCATAACTGTGCCTGATAGTCCTGGGCGTGACTTTGGCGGATATCCCGGAGGCAGTCGCATATCCCTGCACGATCTGCCAGAATCCCTGCCTGGTGAGCCTTTCACCCCTCTGATTCAGGAAGAGGGCTCTCTCTTTATCACTGATCAGCAACTTGATTCGCACCGAGTCTATGTATTCCCGCATCATTCGACCAATACGGCCATCCAGAGGAATCTTCCTTATTTTGCCGCCATGCCCTTTTAAATTAATGCAGTTATGCGCCGTGTCGATATCTTCAACATTCAGAGACATCAGTTCACTGGCCAGCAGTCCGCTGGCATACAGCAGTTCCAGCATGGCCTGGTCTCTGCGGGCATCGATGGAAGGAACCCGCGCAGTCTCCGCCAGCAGACGTTGCATATCATTCACCGACAGGGCTGTGGGCAGAGGTTTATTAACCCTCGGGGCAGTCAGGCTGGGCGCCAGATCCTTGTTAACCTTGCCGCGTTCGGCCATGAATTTTAGAAAGGTCCTGGCCGCTGCAATCTTTCTCGCGATAGTGGAAACTGTATAGCTTTTCTGTTTGAGGCTTTGCATGTAGGACGATAGGTGGTCTTCGCTCAACTCGGCGGAATTGTAGCCCGGCCCCTCTTTCTCTTTGACCGCAGCTATATAATCCGCCAGCTGGCTCAGATCATTATGATAGGCATCAAGAGTGTTCCTTGAGCACTTCTTCTCTTTAGATATGTAATTCAGGAATAATCTTATGTCTTCTTCCATAACGGCGACCACTATTTTAACATAAATCGGCGTCGCTGGAACAGACCACTGAGTTGATCCTGCCACACCTTTTGTAAGCCTGTCGTTTCGATGCTAAAATTCTTCCGTAAGTGATTAAACTGCACATTGTGTCCTATTTAAAGCTTCTGCCTCCCAGGCCCGGCGTCTACACCTTCAGAGACGTCAACGGTGCAGTCATATACATCGGTAAAGCATCAAACCTGCGCAACCGGGTAAAAAGCTACTTCAAATATACACCCAATCTATCCGAAAAAACAGCCCGCTTGGTACAGCAGATCGATAAAATTGAATTCGTAATTACGGAATCGGAAATAGCAGCTCTTGTACTTGAATGTCAGCAGATAAAAAAGCACAGGCCTCCCTATAACATACTGCTCAAGGACGATAAGAGTTTTCCATATATTAAGGTCGATGTTAAAAATGAATGGCCGACCATCAGCATTACCAGGCGGCGCTACAACGATGGCGCCAAATACATCGGCCGCGTACCCAGCGCGTGGTCGGCGCGCCAGACCTATGATTTCATTAAAAAAGTATTCCCGCTAAGGTCCTGCGATAAGAAGATCAGCGGAAATGAAATAAGGCCGTGTCTGAAATATCATATCCGCCGCTGTTACGGCCCCTGTATCGGAGCCATCAGCAACGAGGAGTATCAGGCCATTGTCCGGCAGGTGGTGGCCTTGCTCGAGGGCAAAGAGGAGATGGTACTGCGCGACCTCAAGAAAGCTATGGCCGCGGCATCGCATTCTCTTGAATTTGAGAAAGCAGCAGCCTTACGGAACCAGGCGCAGGCCATTGAAGCGGTAATCGCCAGCAACAACATCCCACTCAATATCCGTGGTGAACAGGATGCTATAGCGATTGCTCGTGACAACGAACTGGCCTGCGTGCGCATTTTCTCGATCAGCAATACGCGTCTGGCCGGCGATGAGCACTTTATCCTGGATGATGTCAGAGATGAGCCTGATGCAAGGTTGCTGGAAGGATTCATAAAGCAGTATTATTCCTCTTCCGACCATATCCCCGGCCTGATCCTCCTGCAGTCCCCCATCGACGAACGTCTTCTCATAACAGAATGGCTGAAAAACAAGCGCGGTTCTAATGTTGAGCTGCGCGTGCCGCAGAAGGGTGTCGGCCTTCGCCTCATCAACATGGTAATGGAAAATGCACGCCAGCAACTGGAGATCTACAAGAACAGGCGTGCAGCCAGACCCGAGAATCTCAAACTGCTGGCGAACCTGAAGGAAATGCTCGACCTTAAGCGCTTCCCGCATAGAATTGAAGCCTACGACATATCAAATATCCAGGGTACCAGCGCCGTCGGCAGCATGGTAGTGTTTGAAGACGGCAGCCCCAGGCCGCCTCAGTACCGTCGTTTCAGGATAAGGTCGGTCGCCGGCGCCGACGATTACGCCATGATGCGGGAGATGATCAAGCGGCGTTTTAAAGAGCACGTAAACGATGGAGGCAAATGGGCAAGCTTGCCGGACCTTGTGTTGATCGACGGGGGCAAGGGGCATCTTCACGCTGCCATATCCGCTATGCGCGAAGCAGGGACCACGGATATTACCGTAGCCAGCATAGCTAAAGAGAACGAAGATATATATCTACCCGGTTTCAGCGAGCCCGTACCCATGGACAAATCATCGCCCGAATTACATTTGCTGCAGAGGACGCGGGACGAAGCGCACAGGTTTGCTATTACGTATCACAAGAGCGTCCGTGCAAAGGCAGCCCGGGAATCTGCCCTGGACGGTGTTTCCGGAATAGGCCCGTCCCGCAAAAAGGCGCTGATCAAGAGATTCGGTTCAGTACGCAAAATAAGAGAGGCAAGAATAGAAGAGCTAACCGCAGTTGAAGGCATCACGCCGGGGCTGGCACAGAGGATCCTCGAATCACTGTAAACGCAGCACCGGTCAGACCACTTCATCCAGGTCAAGCAACATGCCGTCTCTGGCGGCGATTACCCTGACGCCGGTGGCGTCGCTTACCCGCTGCTCGATATCCCACGGCTTTTCCCGCCACATGGTCAACCCGAAGTGTGTGAGCACGGCCGTCTTTGGTTTGATCTCTCGTATAATCATCTCTGCCTCGGGCAAAGACAGATGGTCGACCGGCAGTCTCCTCTCGTAGCTTAACACATTGATAATCACCAGTTCGGTCATGTAGTAGCCGGCCAGCGAATCGAAAATCTTCGTGTCGGTTATCCACGAAAACCTGTGGCGCGGCGTTTTAAAAACAAAGCCATATGTCTCGACCTGGTGTATATGCTTCACGGGCGTATTGAAAACCACATCGCCCTCGGTCTGTTCTTTCCCTTCCTCCAGCACCTCCACCTTGCCGGGATAAGCCCTGACGTAGGGAAGTATCACGGCGCCATTGTTAAAAGCATCGGCCGGCGCGTACAGCGATCCGCGCTTTTTCCAACCGCCGTCGGTCATAGCTTCAATCATCACATTTATGTCAACTGAGTGATCGAGGTGCTTGTGTGAGAGGATAATGGCATCAAGCACGGGAGGCTCACAGCCGTATTTAATAGCGTAAACCAGCGATCCCGGGCCTGGATCCATCAATATCTGAGTGCCTCCCAGATTCATCCAGGCGCCCCCGGTGGCTAACAGCTGCTTGGCGACTGTAAACCTGGCGCCCCCCGTCCCCAGAAATAGAATTGTATCACGCAGATTCGCCATGGCGATCATTATATCAGCTTGCCCCGCTTATACTGAAGGAAGCGTTTCTGTTAAAATGCGACCTGAATGCACATCCGGAGGCTGCCGTGAAAAAAACCGAAGAACAGATAGCCATTTTGGTCAGGGCATATCGCGACAAGGCCGGCAAATACCTGACCATCGGCACGGTGGAATCGGCTACCGGTGGACGGGTAGCCGATAAAATCACCAATGTGGCAGGCAGTTCCGACTATTATAAAGGATCGATAGTCTCGTACAGCAACGACCTTAAAGTTAATGCTGCCGGTGTAAAATCCGATACCCTAAAGCTTCACGGGGCTGTCAGCTCCGAGACAGCAGGGGAAATGGCGGAAGGCGGGCGCAGGGCTCTTGATGTGGACATATGCCTGTCCACAACGGGCATTGCCGGCCCGGGCGGCGCAACACAGGCGAAACCTGCAGGCCTTTTTTATATAGGTGTGGCAACTGCCGATGAGATATCGGTTGAAAAATTCGTCTTCAAGGGAAACCGTATAGAGATCAAACGCAGCGCAGCCAGGAAAGCACTGGGACTGCTGGAAAACCAGCTTCAAGGTTATCTCAATCGCTTATCCTCTATTCCACTTGAAGAGAAACACGTGGTCACCTGTTTCCTCGAACAGAGAAAGCTGATACTGATATTGAGGCGCAGCAACAAGGTAGGTACGTACCAGAGGGCCTGGGCGGGTGTCAGCGGCTATATCGAGACCGATCCGCTGGACCAGGCCTACACCGAGATCAGGGAGGAGACCGGACTTTTCAAGAACAATATCAGGCTGGTCAAAGAAGGGAAAACGGTCGAGGTGGTGGATGAGAAGCTTCACAGAAAATGGATCGTACACCCCTTCCTCTTCCACGTGCTGGACCCGGACAAAATCCTGATTGATTGGGAACACACCGAGTGCAAGTGGATCAAACCGGGTGACCTTTCGAAGTATACTACCGTCCCCGGCCTTGACAGAGCGCTGCGCAGCATCATGCGCCGATAATCCCCGACGTCATATCTGGTATAATCAGTCATAAAGTCACTTCATATATGTTAGCCAGAATTAATACTGCAGCGATGGTCGGGCTCGATGCACGCATGGTCGAGGTGGAGGTTGATATATCGCCCGGCTTACCAGGCACGCTGATCGTAGGATTGCCCGATGCCGCCGTCAAGGAAGCTCGTGATCGCGTACGCGCCGCCGTGCGCAACTCCGGCTGCAGCTTCCCTATGAAAAGGATAACGGTCAACCTCGCACCGGCCGACTTAAAAAAGATCGGCCCAACCTACGATCTGCCCATCGCCATCGGCATACTGGTCAGCTCCGGACAGATCAACATCGACTGTTCAAACACGCTCTTCCTGGGTGAGCTGTCCCTGGACGGCAGTGTACGTCATCTCAACGGCATCCTGCCCATGGTAGCCATGGCCAGGGAAAGGGGCATCAGCAGCGTTTTTGTGCCCGCAGAAGATGCGGGGGAAGCAGGATTGATCGAAGATATCGCAGTCTACCCGGTTATTGCGCTGGGGCAGCTGGTAAGCCATTTCCAGGGCGAACAGGATATCCAGCCGTACTCAGGCACGGCGAACTGGGAAGATTCATACAAGGCAGGCCAGCAGGACGATATATCACAGGTAAAGGGCCATGAACACGCCAAGAGGGCGCTGGAGGTTGCCGCAGCCGGCGGCCACAATGTACTAATGGTAGGGCCTCCGGGAAGTGGAAAAACCATGCTGGCGCGCGCTCTGGCCAATATACTGCCGGCCCTCACTCTGACCGAAGCCATCGAAGTGACCAAGATATACAGCGTCAGCGGCCTTACGTCCCGTGATATCCCTCTAATCAGCCGGCGCCCATTCCGCGCGCCGCATTATTCCACCTCGCACGCAGGTCTGGTGGGAGGTGGCCGTCTGCCGCATCCGGGTGAGATAAGCCTGAGCCATCGCGGAGTCCTTTTCCTGGATGAATTCCCCGAGTTTAACCATATGGCCCTTGAATCGCTGCGCCAGCCACTGGAAGACAGAGTCATCACCATCAGCCGAGCCGAGGGCAGCCTGACCTTTCCGGCTAACTTCATACTGGTGGCCGCCATGAATCCCTGCCCCTGCGGATACTACGGCGACCCCGTCAGGGAATGCACATGCTCATCCACGGTAGTCACTCACTATCAGAAAAAAATCAGCGGCCCGCTGATGGACCGCATCGATATTTTCCTCGATATACCCCGTGTAGATTACGATAAGCTCATGGATGACGGCCACTCTGAAACTTCGGAAAACGTGCGCCGGCGCGTCCAGGCAGCCAGGCGAATCCAGACTGAAAGATTTGCAGCGTCCGCTTTAACGGATAATGCCGACATGACCGCCCTTGAGATAAGACAATTCTGCAAGGTCGATCCACAGGCCCAGGCGCTGTTAAAAACAGCCATGAAACAGATCCATTTCACTGCAAGGGCCTTCCACCGTACGCTTAAACTCGCGCGTACCATAGCGGACCTGGACTGCTCTCAGCTAATAAAGACCAACCACGTGGCCGAGGCGTTGCAGTACAGGCAGAGGAATATCAATCAATAAAATAAGCAGGCGAGCTTTGAGGCCCGCCTGCCCAATCTTATATACCGTGTCAGCTGTGGCGACGTTTACTTTTTCAGTTCGTTGTATTTCCTTATCATGGCAATGATACCGTAATCGGTCAGCAGCACCGTGCGGTTTATACCATCCGAGGCCTGGTATTGATCGAGGGCGGAGGTAAATAGAACCTGAAACTCGGCAAAAAGCCACATCTGCCTGCGCAGCAGAATCAGCGCATAGACTGCTTCATCCAGGGGAATATTCTCATAAAACTGTTCCTCGGCAAATTTGGAGAAATATGCTGTGGCAACATCATATGTATTCTGCTCAAAATACATTCTCTTAAGATTTTTATAGAAGGATTCACCCTGGTTAACCAGCTTGAATTCACGGACTTTTTTATAGGCCGTGGTCTTTGGGTTGGACACCAGCGCCTTTGCCCACAGCTTGGCTATCTCCTGGGCGTGCTGCTCGGTGAAATTTAACAGTTTGTCAGCATAGGCTATATACATCCCGGCCATAGCACCCTCCTTTAATAGTTACCACGCTGATTTAAATACGGGACACCGGCAAGAGCAAATTAATTCTTAATCTCTATTCCCACCCCCCTGGTTTATTTACTCAATTAAATTATAAATATGTAATTTATAAATAACAAGAGACCTGGATCACTTTCTGCGGGATAATTCAAAAACCACAGGGCTGCCCGGATCGGGGCAGGCCACGGTACATTTATCAGGATCTTTCTCCCACGGAAAGTTGCCCTCCGACATCAATACCTGGGCGAAGGGGAATATTGTATAAAAGGCCCAGGCGCACATGCCTGCCGGGCACATGTCCGTGACCATGAATTCGTCGCCCTGTTTGTGGCCGGCCACGCATGTACCCTTCTGTGATACTACCTTCGCGGAAATCACCCGTTTCTCATCATTCGCCATATATGTCTCCTCCTGTCCGCTGCTTCTGCACGAAAAATACCACGATCCCCGCAAAAACGAAAGTTCACCGGCTTGCCTGCAGCGAAACGGGAAGCCGGTGAACTGAACGTGTTTACGAGAAATGAACTATTTTACTTCTACTTTTGCGCCGGATTCTTCCAGCTTCTTTTTAATGGAAGCGGCCTCGTCCTTGTTTACGCCTTCTTTGACGGGCTTGGGTGCGCCTTCAACCAGATCCTTAGCTTCCTTCAAACCAAGAGTGGTCACCTCACGCACGGCCTTGATGACGGCGATCTTGTTCTCGCCAATCTCCTTGAGAATCACCGTGAAATCGGTCTGTTCCTCGGCGGCTGCGGCTGCTCCGCCGGATGCCCCACCGGCAGCCGGCCCTGCGGCCACGGCCATGGGCATGGCGGCGCTGACACCGAACTCCTCTTCCAGCGCCTTGACCAGCTCCGAAAGCTCCAGTACGGTCATTCCCTTTATCATCGTTACGATCTCGTCTTTTGTCATCCTGGTATCCTCCTGTTATTCGTTTAATACAGATTAATTATTGATATAGGGTTCATTACCCTGTAATTGCCTGCTTCAGGCGCTCTCGAGCTGCCTCGCTCTGGCCTGTAATACTCCAACCAGCCCGCGCAGCGGCGAACTGAGTACAAAATGAAGTGAATAAACCGGTGATTTCAGTCGGCCCAGCAACTGGCTGATCAGCACCTCCTTCGATGGTGTCGCAGCCAGGCTGATCACATCAGCGGGTGTAAGCACCTTATCACCCAACACGCCGCCTTTGACTTTCAGCACGGAGTTGGCCGACTTGATGTGCTCGATCAGAATTTTAGCCGGCTTAACGGCATCGTCATAGCTGAGAGCTATGGCCATAGGCCCGGTCAGGAACTCGTCCAGGCCTTTTATTCCCGCCTTCTCGGCAGCGAAACGCATGAGAGTATTTTTGACTACTTTATACTCGACACCCTGAAGATGCATTTGCTTGCGCAGCTGTACCATCTCTTTTGCGGTCAGGCCGCGGTAATCCGTGGCGACTGCAACCACGCATTTGCCGAGGCTGCTGGCAAGTTCGTTGATAACCGCTTCTTTCTGTTTGCGTAACATATCAATGCTCCTATAAAAAACTATCCTCGTGCCGTTGCACGAGGATTATTCAGGCAGCAACCTGTTGCTCTCCCTGATGGTTAACCTCGGCGGGCATAAGATTAAGCCTTGCGGCGCCCGCTATCAACGGCTGATTTTATTCTTTTAATACTATGCGCTTACAGCCAAATCCGTTATGGACTTGATATCAAGCTTTATACCCGGTCCCATCGATGTCGAGACCGATGCTGTTTTTATATACTGTCCCTTTGCGCCGCTCGGCCTGGCACGCGTAATAGCTTCGATAACCGACATGAGATTCTCGTATAGCTTGTCCTCATCAAAGCTTTTCTTGCCCACGGGAACGTGTATGATGGCGGTCCTGTCGAGCCTGAACTCCACGCGGCCCTTGCGCACCTCGTTGATGGCGCGCGGTAAATCGGCTGGTCCGACAACGGTTCCTGCCTTGGGATTGGGCATCAGCCCTTTCCTGCCCAGTATTTTGCCCAGCTTACCGACTTTGCCCATCATATCCGGTGTAGCTATGCTCACGTCAAAATCCAGCCAGCCGTCCTCGATCTTTTTCACCAGGTCGTCGGCGCCCACGTATTCAGCGCCGGCCTCAGAGGCGAGCCTGGCGCCTTCTCCCTGCGCAAATACGACAACCCTCACCTGCTTGCCCAGGCCGTTGGGTAAAAGAGCCGTGCCTCGTACCTGTTGGTCGGCTGCGCGGGGATCGACGCCCATCCTGAGGTGAAGTTCGACCGTCTCATCGAACTTGGCGTAGCCCGACTTTTTAGCGATGGCAACAGCCTCCCTGGGATCATAGGCTTTATTGCTTGCAACCAGTTTGGCTGCTTCTCTGTAATTTTTACCTCTGGTAGCCATTGTAATTACTCCACTTTTATGCCCATACTCCGGGCGGTTCCCTCAATAATACGAGCTGCGCCATCCAGGTCCAGCGCGTTAAGGTCTTTCTGTTTGACCTTGGCGATCTCGTTGATCTTTGCTTTTGTTATTGTGCCGGCCAATTGCGTCGGCGTGGCCCCGCTGCCTTTCTCAATGCTCAGGGCTTTTTTCAAGAGGTCCGAGGCCGGCGGTGTCTTGGTAATGAAGGTGAATGACCTGTCTTCAAAGACCGTGATCTCCACCGGTACGATGGAGCCTTCAAATGATTTGGTGCGGTCGTTGTAGTCCTTGCAGAAACCCATGATATTGACGCCGTGCTGGCCCAGGGCAGGACCGACCGGCGGCGCAGGCGTCGCCTTGCCAGCCTGTATCTGTAATTTGACTATCGCTTTAACTTTCTTGGCCATTTTATAGTTTCTCCACTTGCAGGAAGTCCAGCTCTACTGAAGTCTCCCGTCCGAAGAGGGTCAGCATAACTTTAACTTTGCCTTTGCTCATATTTATTTCGTCGACGGTGCCGATGAAATCCGTGAATGGACCGTCGACCACCCGGACGTTCTCTCCTTTTTTAAACCTGATCTTGACCTGTGCTACGCCTTCCTCTTTCTGTTTGAGGATCCGGTTGGCCTCGTTCTCTTGCAGCGGTGTGGCTTCCTTTCCATCACCTACAAATCCCGTGACCCCCGGTGTTTCCCTGACTACCTTCCAGCTCTCATGGTCCATCGCCATGCGGACCAGGAGGTAACCCGGGAACATTTTTTTCTCAACGGTCCTGCGTTGCCCGGACCTTATTTCGATCTCGTTCTCTTTAGGTATCTCTACATTGAGGATCTTGTTGCCGGCGTCCATTGATTTGATACGCTGCAGCAGCTTATTCTTAACTTTCTCCTCATGCCCTACGTAGGTATGTATGATATACCATCTGGCATTGGCGTCAACGGTCACACTACTTGCCACCTAATAATACTTTTGCCACGAGCTCTGAAAAACCGTAGTCAACGGCGCCCAGTATAACGCCCATGACAATGCACAAGCCCAAAACGATCAGGGTCAGGCGTATGGTCTCCTGCCGGGTGGGCCATACCACTTTCCTCAGCTCGCCGATTATATCGGAGAAAAAGGTAAACCGGCGTTTCTTGGGCTGAGAAGGCTGAACCTGAGGTTTCTTGGCCTTTGCCAGCGCCTGACTTTTGTTGTCCTGAACTGCCTGGTCTCGCGTTTTGGTAGGTTGTATAACCTTTACCTGCTCTTTATTAGCCACCTTGTTACTTGGTCTCCCGGTGTAGCTGATGACTTCGGCAACGGGGACAGTATTTCTTCAGTTCCAGACGCTGTGAGTCATTCTTTTTATTTTTTTCTGAGGTATAGTTCCTCTCCTGGCATGTCGTGCATGCCATATATACTACGCCTCGCGCATCACCTTTCTTTGCCATCTTTTATCCAAGTATCTTTGTGATCACGCCTGATGCAACCGTCTTACCGCCCTCGCGGATGGCAAAGTGCATGCCCTGCTCGAGTGCAACGGGATAAATCAGTTTGATACTCATTTTAATACTGTCACCCGGCATGACCATCTCAACGCCCTGCGGCAGCTCGGTCTGGCCTGTGACGTCCAGTGTCCTGATAAAGAACTGCGGCTTGTAACCGTTGAAGAAAGGTGTATGCCTGCCGCCCTCTTCCTTGGTCAGAACGTAGACTTCACCCTCGAAATGTGTTTGCGGTTTGATGCTACCCGGTTTGGCCAGCACCTGTCCTCTCTCCACATCCTCGCGCTCGATGCCTCTGATAAGGCAGCCGACCGCATCGCCTGCTTCTCCGGCTTCAAGCTGTTTGTGGAACATCTCAACGCCTGTGACTACAGTTTTCTTGGTTTCTTTAATGCCGACGATCTCAACCTCGTCGCCGATCTTAACCACGCCGCGCTCGATTCTGCCGGTGACCACAGTGCCGCGCCCTTTGATGCCGAATACATCTTCAATGGGCATCAGGAACGGCTTGTCAACTGCGCGGACGGGCTGAGGAATATAATCATCAACAGCGTCCATAAGCTTTATTACGCCGCCGCACCACTTGCAGTCAGGCTTACCACAGCCGCATTCCAGCGCTTTAAGAGCGCTGACGCGGACGATGGGGATCTTATCTCCGGGGAAGTTGTACTTGGTCAGGAGGTCTCTCAGCTCCATCTCGACCAGCTCAAGCAGCTCCTCGTCTTCCATTGCGTCAACCTTGTTCAGTGCCACTACCATGGCGGGTACTTCCACCTGCCTGGCGAGCAGGATATGCTCCCTGGTCTGGGGCATGGGGCCGTCGGGCGCGCTCACAACCAGTATGGCGCCGTCCATCTGGGCCGCGCCGGTGATCATGTTCTTGATATAGTCGGCATGGCCGGGGCAGTCCACATGGGCGTAATGCCTCTTCTTGGTTTCATATTCGATATGGGCAATGGCGATGGTAACGCCCCTGGCCTTTTCCTCGGGAGCATTATCGATGCTGTCGAAAGGTCTGAACGATGTATCACCGATGCCCTGTTTGGATAAGACTAATGTGATAGCAGCGGTCAACGTGGTCTTGCCATGATCGACGTGACCTATTGTGCCCACATTCAAATGCGGCTTTTTTCGCTCAAATACTTTCTTTGCCATATGGTAAAACCTCCTTCATTTCTGAGCCCACAATCAGATTCGAACTGATGACCCCGTTCTTACCAAGAACGTGCTCTACCGACTGAGCTATGTGGGCAAATTGCCATAATATTATATATCACATCACGTAGATGCGACCACAAATTATACAATAAATCATTTTAAATCTACAAAATTTAAAAAAGAATACTGGTGGAGGGAGTAGGATTCGAACCTACGTAGCCCTTAGGGCGGCAGATTTACAGTCTGCTCCGATTGGCCGCTCCGGCATCCCTCCATACCGGTCATCAGATCTTAGCCCGAGAGGGGAGTCGAACCCGCTAACCTACCGATTACAAGTCGGTTGCGCTTCCATTGCGCCACTCGGGCAACAAGGTGTCCTATCCGTGCTTTAATCAGACGACAAACACGAATTATAGATGGGGCATAGCTAAAAGTCAAGGTAAATCAATATCCCACGCTATCTTTACTTGCCCACGATTTATTTGTTAGACTTAGCTGAGCGCATAATACGACTCAAGGAGAATTGTTATGGGTTCTAAAGATAAGGGCAAGAAGGAACATAAAAAGCCTAAGAAAGATGTAAAAAAAGCGGCACCGGCTTCGATTTTCGAGCCGGTGTCCGAAGTCGAAGTGATCAGGAAGAAAGGAAAAAAAGAGGAGTTCCCTGAATAGCCGGCGGACACTTTTAATAGTCGCGGCCGCACCCTGGACCTCGGGACCGTCATATGTCTGATCTCGCCCGGATCCAAGCTGTCGTACACGGCAGAGTACAGGGAGTTTATTACCGGGCCTTCACATTTCGCATAGCTAAGAGTTTGTCGCTCAGTGGCTGGGTGAAAAACTCATGCTCCGGAGATGTCGAGGTTCAGGCCGAGGGCGCCAGAGAAGACCTGGAAGCATTGCTCAGGCAATTGAAAGTGGGTCCGGAAGGCGCTTCGGTCTCTGAAATCGACGTGACCTGGTCGGATTATACGGGTGATTTGAGCGGTTTTAACGTCAGGTACTGAATCAGCTCTCTAATTCGCTTTTGCCGGCCTTAATGATATCCAGATACTGCCGGTCTACTCCCAGCATATCCGAAGCTTCCCGGTCGATCTCATAGGGCTCGCCCTCGAATATTTTACCCGGGCACTCGGTCTTCCCTTTGAACGAATCGTCGGCCGCACTGAATTTTTTCCTGCCGTCGATGATGGCCAGGTCGAAGGGCAATGTGAAGTAGAGGTCGGCGTACACCTTGTCCCAGCCGAATTCATCCAGCGAACCCCATCCGCAGTCGGATCCCTTCTTATATTTGCTTACCGGCAGCAGACTGAGCAGATTTTTAATGCTGAGAAAGGCGTGATTTCCGACGGTGCGTAGAGATGATATGGTAATGAGGAAATCGCACGAAAGCACAACATTGGGCACCCAGAAAGTTGCCACCGCGAAGGGATGGGGCAGGGGATTCTCGATCTCCACCCAGATGCAATCCTTGACATCCAGCATCAGAACACGCTGGAAATCGTATCCCAGCGACTTATAGATCGGATAAACCGATTCTCCGCTGGCGGTGCCCTCGAGTACGATGATATCGGCGTCGCTCAGCTGTTTGACCTTATCGATCACCATGCCGAGTATCTCTCTGCTGGTGCTGAAAGGATACGGGTAAGGATAACTGGCATTGGGCTTGATCAGGATCTTATGAGCCCTGGAGACCAGAGGGGGTGGTTGAAAAACGTATTGTGACGCTTCGTATATCATCTCAGGATATTTAAATATTCATTTAATACGGTCGGTCCGCCCGACAGGGGGAGTTACCTCTCCGTCCACGTAAATCTATTGGTTTTATTGTATCATCCAAGTCAATGGAAAGATATACCTTTGGCGAGAATTGATTGAATTGCCGGGGGGTGGCGTGGAAGGGAAATAAAAAACCTTAACATCTGGATAGTGGAAGGAAGTAAATTGATTTCAAAAGGCACGGCGGCGTTGCCGCCACCGAACGACCATAGGAGTAAATACTCCCTAGAAAGGAGGTGATCCAGCCGCACGTTCCCGTACGGCTACCTTGTTACGACTTCGTCCCAGTCACCGGTCCCACCTTCGGCGACTGCCCCCCTTGCGGGTTAGCCTATCGACTTCAGGTGTTACCGACTTCCATGACGTGACGGGCGGTGTGTACAAGGCCCGAGAACGTATTCAACGCAGTGTGCTGACCTGCGTTTACTAGCAACTCCAACTTCATGCAGGCAGTTTCAGCCTGCAATCCGAACTGAGGATGATTTTTTGGATTGGCTCCAGATCACTCTATTGCAACCTATTGTATCACCCATTGTAGCGTGTGTGTAGCCCAGGATGTAAGGGCCATGCTGACTTGACGTCATCCCCACCTTCCTCCGCGTTATACGGGCAGTCTCGCTAGAGAAATTAACTAGCGACGAGGGTTGCGCTCGTTGCAGGACTTAACCTAACACCTCACGGCACGAGCTGACGACAGCCATGCAGCACCTGTGCAAGTTCCTGACTGGATACAGGTCGTCCCTCTTTCGAGTTTCTACTTCAAGCATGTCAAACCCTGGTAAGGTTCTTCGCGTTGCATCGAATTAAACCACACGCTCCGCTGCTTGTGCGGGCCCCCGTCAATTCCTTTGAGTTTTAGCCTTGTGGCCGTAGTCCCCAGGCGGAATACTTAAAGCGTTAGCTTCGGCACAGAGAGGGTCGATACCCCCTATACCTAGTATTCAACGTTTAGGGTGTGGACTACACGGGTATCTAATCCGTTTCGCTCCCCACACTTTCGGGCCTCAACGTCAGGAGCATCCTAGAAAGCCGCCTTCGCCACTGGTGTTCCTCACGATATCTACGCATTTCACCGCTACACCGTGAATTCCGCTTTCTTCTGATGCCCTCAAGCTCCCCAGTATCAACTGCAGTCTCCCAATTGAGTCGGGAGATTTCACAACTGACTTAAAGAACAGTCTACACCCTCTTTACGCCCAGTAAATCCGGATAACGTTCGCCTTCTACGTATTACCGCGGCTGCTGGCACGTAGTTAGCCAAGACTTATTCCACGAGTACCGTCATATTTCTTCCTCGTGAAAAGGGGTTTACAACCCGAAGGCCGTCATCCCCCACGCGGCGTCGCTGCGTCAGGCTTTCGCCCATTGCGCAAAATTCCTTGCTGCTGCCTCCCGTAGGAGTCAGGGCCGTATCTCAGTCCCCGTCTGGCTGGTTGTCCTCTCAGACCAGCTACTGATCATCGACTTGGTAGGCCATTACCCTGCCAACTATCTAATCAGACGCAAGCCCCTCCTCAAGCGCAAAAGCTTTGCTGATAAGCTAACGCTTACCAGAACATGCGGTATTAGCCTGCCTTTCGGCAAGTTATCCCCCACTTAAGGGTAGGTTACTTACGCGTTACTCAGCCGTTCGCCACTCCCCGATCAATCTTGCGAAAAATCGGGGCGTTCGACTTGCATGCATCAGGCACGCCGCAAACGTTTATCCTGAGCCAGGATCAAACTCTCTTAATTAGTTTAGAACCTTCCTTCCACTATCCAGTTGTTAAGGTACGTTTTGGAAAACAGCACTTATATTAGCATGCGCTTTGGGGGATGTCAAACAATGCTGACATCCGATTGTTCCCTCTTACCGGCTATCGGTTATCGTTCTCGCGCTTGCTCCCAGAACTCGTTGGTATATACCTCCCCGGGCGGCAGCGGGCCTTCCAGGACCTTGTAACGCAGTAGAATGTTTATCATTTGCTGGACCGTAGTTTGGTCAGTGTAACCCATCTCCCGCCAGGGTACCTTGACGAGCCTGGCTATCTCTCTCATCATGGAAAGCTGATGAGCTCGCACCGCCGTACCACTCTTATCATATTTGAGCACAATCTCCACCGCTTCTCTGGGATTATCTATGGCATACTGCCAGCCACGAAGGCTGGCGCGCAGCATCTGCCGGCATCGCGCAGGATTTTGCTGGACCATCCACCGGCTGGTAAACAGGGTATCCCCGGGAAATCCCAGCCCGTATAAAATATAATCGATGATGTTCAGATCCTGTATATTTACACCGGCCTCTAATACTTGATGATATTCGTTGTAAACCATTGCAGAAGCAACATCAAGGTCTCCTTCAAGGAACGGCTGCATGTCAAATCCCTGCGGCATTATTTTAACTTTGTCTCTGTCTATCCTCTCCCTTGTTAAAAGCGCATTCAGCTGCGTTTCCCAGCTTGTGCCCCATATGCCAATCCGCTTACCAACGAAATCCGCCGGCCGCTTTATACCCGAAGATTTTTTTGCGATGAGCAGCAGACCGTTCATCTGCTGTATCTGAGCAATGCTTGTAACCGGCTGGCCTTTTTGTATGGCCACACTGAGATCGGACAGAAAAGCTGTTCCAAAGTCACTCTTTCCGGTTGCCACATGGTCTATCAGGGGCAAATCAGGGCCGCCGGGCTTGATGGTCAGGTCAAGGCCTTCTTCACGGTACCAGCCTTTATCCAGGGCTACGTAATAGCCTGCAAACTGTGCTTGTGGTATCCACTGTAACTGCAAAGAAACCGGCTGTAACTCGACAGCGGGCATAGACGGGCTGAAATCACAACCGATCAACGCTATCAGGTTGATTACTACTATAGCTGGTAAAACGGTTTTGTTCATTTTACTTTCAATACCATCAGTGTAATGTCATCAAATTGCGGCTGTCCGTGGCTGAATGCGAGCACTGCATCCCTGATCCGCTGTATCATCTCAGCAGCCGGCAGACTGCGTGTTTCCTCGGCGACAGCCAGCATCCTTTCCTGACCAAACTGCTCTTCTTTATCATTGATAGCCTCGATAACGCCATCGGTGTATAGAACTACCACGTCACCGCTGTCAAGGGCGATTTCCTTCTCTTCTAATCTCATATCAGGTACGACTCCCAGGGCAATGCCTTTGGCTTTAAGCATAATCACGTCCTGAGCGCCTCTGCTAAGCTTAATGGGCGGATTATGACCGGCGCTGACATAGGTTAGAGTCATCTTGATCGGGTCAAGAACGCCGTAGAACAGGGTAACAAACATGTTTGACCTGTCATTTTCGGTAATCTGCTCGTTAGTCTTGCATATCGCTTCGCCGGCCGTAATAGTGTCGGAAACGCTGGCGCGCACCAGTGTCCTGGATAAGGCCATGAACAATGCGGCAGGAACGCCCTTACCTGAAACATCCGCGATAACCAGTCCCCATTTATTCAAGCCAACCGGGATGAAGTCGTAGAAATCGCCGCCGACTTCTTTCGCAGGCAGGCTTATAGCCGCCAATTCGACGCCGGCTATTACCGGAGCAGCCTCCGGCAAGAAGCTTTGCTGAATGCCCCTTGCAATCTCCAGCTCTTTTTCCACTCGTTCCTTTTCAGCAGTGGTACGTCGTAGTTCCGTTGTATACATCTTCAAGTCTGAGGACATTCGGTTAAAGGAATTGGCAAGCCCCTCAAGTTCATCTCCAGTACGTATGTCTACCCTGTAGTCCAAGTTTCCTTTTCCTATAATCTCAGAGCCTGCGGCGAGGGTTCTGATCGGTGTGGTTATCATTCGGGCAAGCCAGAAGACTATCCCGCAGACCACCAGCAGTACCGCTATGAAAAAGATAATGAAAAAATTACGGGCATTTCCGATTTTTTCCTGGATATTGTCGGTTGCCTCGGCAGTCTCCACGGCAATTCTATTTTCCATTAAGACTATCGGTTTTGAGAATTCGTCGATATAGGTCGTCGCCGCGACTATGTAAGGTGTTCCTTCCACCGGCACCATATACATGAACTTCTCTCTGACTTTTCCATCGGAGTCTTGCCAGTCGTAATATCCGCTGGAAATCGAACCATCCAGACTACGTTCGAAAATCTTCCAGAACGAAGGCAATTTCTCTTTCCAGTTATGCAGATCGTAATTAATCAGTTCTGCGTTAGGATGTATTCTCATAATGCCGGACTCTTTCTCATACAGGCTGGTGTAACCGGTTTCCCCGACGGTCTGCAAGGAGATTTTTACGAGCTCCGGATCATTCATCAGCTCCTGCGGTTCATTCACAGGATGTGAGGCCAGATAGATTCTCACCTGTCCTGCCACATCTGTCGCCTTCTGCTGTATACTGGATTCGCCGAGCACTTCCAGTATTCTCGTGCCGTTTGCGGCGGCACGGGTCCCCAGGCTTATGCTGCTTTCCTCCGCATCACGTCCTATCTCGTTCATCTTGAAAAACGTGAACGAGCCGAGCAAGCCCAGGGATACTATCAATACCGACAGAAAGGAGCCCATAAGCTTGGTGCCTATGCTGAGTTTTAGACGGGGCTTCAATAATGCCTCCTCGTATCTGAATATATGCCATTACCATAACATGCCGTTGTCTGAGCGTCAACAGGATTCTTTGAACTCTCCATCCATCCTATTATTCATACCCGCCGGCTTTAATCAAACGTCATCATCAAACGTCAACAACCTTGACGTTTACACTCATACGCTGCTAAAATGCCCCCTGGTATCCCTTTCAAAATTTAACGAGAATCGAGGTATTTATATGCAGCAGCCTGGCCCTGATAAAATTCGCAATGTAGCCCTCCTCTCTCACTCCGGCTCGGGGAAAACGTCCCTGGCCGAGGCCATCCTCTTCGATGCAGGCGCCATCAGCCGCATGGGCAATGTTGCCGACGGAACAACCGCTTCAGATTACGACCCTGATGAGATCAAACACCAGATCAGCCTCAACCTCAGCATACTGCCTGCCCCCTGGAAGAACAACAAGATCAATATAATCGACACCCCGGGTTATCCCGATTTCGTGGGCGAGGTTAAATCAGCCCTGCGAGTTTGCGAGTCTGCCGTAGTGGTGGTCTGTGCAGCCTCGGGCGTGGAGGTGGGCACCGAGCAGGTATGGGGCTATGCCCTGGAAGCCAGGATACCGCGCCTGATTTTTGTTAACAAAATGGACCGTGAGAACGCCAATTTCACGGGCACACTGGAACAGATCCAGAATAAACTGAGCGCCAGGTGCCTGCCCATCCAGATCCCCATCGGTTCGCAGAAGGCCTTTAAAGGCGTCATAGATATCATAGCTAAAAAGGCCTATGCGGGAGCGCCGGCCAAAGAAATAGAGCTGCCCGCCGCCATGGCAGCCGAGGTGGATGCCGCCAGGGAGAAGCTGATCGAGGCCGTAGTGGAGGCCGACGACGAGATTATGACGCGCTATCTCGACGGCGGTGAGATCACCACCGACGAGATATATAAATGTCTCAAGGCTTCTACTCTACAGGGCACGGTCATCCCGGTGCTGGCAGGCTCAAGCCTGGCCAACAATGGCGTCATCGGCCTGCTGGATGCTATAGTAGAATATCTGCCGTCTCCCATCGCAGCAGGCGCTTTCAAGACAACCAACGCCGCAGGCAAAGAGGAGGAGGTCAAGCCGGCCGCCGAATCAACACTGACCGCCCTGGTTTTTAAAACTACTACCGACCCGCATGTGGGAAAGGTCAGCTTTTTTCGTGTCTATTCCGGAGTGCTTTCCAGCAACTCGCAGGTATGGAATGTTAATAAGGGCGCAATTGAGCGCATCGGACAGGTCTCGATGCCGCGCGGTAAAACACAGGAGACGGCCAACCAGGTCGGCACGGGCGATATCGGCCTGGTGGTCAAGCTGGCCAATACCGTATCGGGTGATACCCTGGGAGCAAAGGACCATCCCCTTAAGCTCGCCCCTATCAACTTCCCTTCTCCCATATTAAGCAAGGCCGTGCACCCCAAATCCAAGGCAGACCTGGACAAGATGAGCTCCGGCCTGGCCAGGATCTGCGAGGAGGACCCCAGCCTGAGGACGCAGCGCGAGGCCGATATCGGTGAGCTGCTGCTCAGCGGCATGGGAGACACACATCTGGAGATCGCCGCCAGCAGGCTGCAGCGCAAATTCGCCGTGGAGGTGCTGCTGGAGGTACCCAGGGTACCATATAAGGAGACTATCACCGTCCCTGTCGAGGCAGAATACAAGCATAAGAAACAAACGGGCGGACACGGCCAGTACGGGCATGTCCTGATAAGGATGGAGCCGTTGCCACCGAGTGGCGGTTTCGAATTCGAGTCAAAGATAGTGGGCGGCTCGGTACCCAGGAACTACATCCCGGCCGTCGAAAAAGGCATCAAGGAGGCGCGAGTCGAGGGCGTGCTGGCCGGGTTCCCGGCAGTGGACATGAAGGTCACGCTCTACGACGGCAGCTTCCATCCGGTGGATTCCTCCGAAATGGCCTTTAAGATAGCCTCCTCAGGCGCTTTCAAGAAAGGAATGCAAGACGGATCACCTGTCCTGCTCGAGCCGATCATGAACATCACCGTCACGGTGCCCGACTCCTTTACCGGCGATATCATCGGCGATTTAAACACCAAGCGCGCCAGGGTCAGCGGTATGAATCCCAGCCACGGCCTTAATGTTATTCAGGCGCAGGCCCCGCAATCAGAGATACTCAGGTATGCCATCGACCTGCGCTCCATGACGCAGGGCAGGGGCACTTTTACCATCGAGTTCAGCCACTACGAGCCCGTGCCCGCCCTTGTCGCACAGAAGATCATCTCCCAGCATAAGAGCGCTGCCCAGAAAGAATAAATGTTGGGGCGGGTTTAAAAACCCGCCCGTATTCAGTTCGACGATCATCTGCTTGTCTTCCCGGGCGCGCCTGAAGGTACGCCCCGACATTTGATAATAATAAAATACCCCGCCGGCTAACCGGCGGGGTATTTGTTATTTGACTGTATCCGTACCAGTTATGAGACCAGCTCTTTGACCTTGGCGGTAAAGGCCGGCAGCACGACCTTCCAGTCGCCCACCAC
>DAOUFR010000101.1:0-15337 GCA_034429715.1 Dehalococcoidia bacterium | reverse complement strand
GCGCAGATTCTATTGAATTTGCTCAGAGCCGGCTGTATTTTGAAATTATTTATCACATCTATTCAATCCCACATATTTTTTATCCGGGCAGCATGCCCTTTCGGGACAAACCTGCTAATAACCTGCACCATGTTTCCTGTATATTTCTGTAAGTTGCTGTGCCTCAGGGCTGGATGCAGCATAATTGTCCCAGATGGCTTTAGCGGGCGCTTTCCAGAGTTTCATTTCATCTGCGGTCGGGACATACACGGTCTCGCCCAATTCGGGTAGAGCCTTGCGACCTTTATCGATATTTGCACCGTTTACCTGCAAAACGACCTTCATGAACTCGGGAGTGACCTTACCGATCGCTTCCTGGTCTGCTTTAGATATCCTGTCCCACTTGTCCTTATTGATGTAGAACAAGAAGCCTCCGGTTCCGATGTCCAGGTCACAATAATACGGGGCGACCTCGGGCAGCTTAAAAGATACCATCGACGGAACTGAAAGAAGCGTGCCATCCGAAACACCGTATTGTATGGACTGGTACATTTCGGACGTCGGGAGGGTAACTGTGCTGCATCCCCAACCGGCTATCAATTCGTCCATGGCGCCTCCGGCGGACCTGATCTTGAGGCCTTTGGCTTCGGCCGGTACATGCACCGCCTTCTTGGTTGCCAGACCATATGCCGACGGGGCACACGCATACCAGTTCACATGAATATTATATTTACTGAAACCTTTCTGGATTATAGGCAATGCTTCCGCGGTTGCCGCCAGGTTGCTATCGATATCGGATATTCCTACCCAGGGAAGCGCCCCAACGTTGGCAAGGGGTACCTGGCCGACCACGTAGTTGATTACGGTCATAGCCGCATCCACGCTGCCGCTGTTTACCGCAGCAAGCTCTTCTGCGCCCGGGCAAAGCGATTCACCCGGATTCACCACGATTTTTACCCTTCCCTCGGTGGCTTCCAGGACTGCCGCGGCATATAATTGCGCTATCGTTGCATATGGATTCCCCGCCGGGTACATGGTTGCAGCCACGAGGGTGATCGGCTCCTGCACGGCCGCCTGTGATGTCTCATTTTCCGATGGCTTGGTTGTCTGAGCCGCAGGCGCCCCGGTGCATGCAGCTGATATATACAGAATTACCAATGCCAGTGCAAAGATGGTGACGGTTACTTTATTCCTCATTTATATCCTCCAGCTTGACTATTTTTATTAGCTGCTACGGTTGCTTTCTACGAAGTCTGTTAATCTTCTTATTTTTAATACTATATGTACCTCCTCAAATATCAGGAACCTTCATTCGTTAACAACGCAATCAATTCATCCTCCGAAAGAGATAGGATGCCTGTGCCGATCATCTCCGTGTGTTCACCCAGGCACGGAGCAGGCATAAGGGGCTGCGCGGGCGTCTCCGACAGTATTGCCGCCTCACCCAGATGCAGACAATCACCTATTGCAGGATGCTGCATGAGCCAGAAATGGTTGCGCGCTTTCAACTGCGGGTCTTCACACACGTCTTTGGCGCTCTCCACAACGCCTGCCTGCACGCCAGTGGCCTGCAGCAAGGTCATTACATTCTCGGGCGTCATCTTTTTTGTCCACTGTCCGACCAGATCGTTAAGCTCATCTTCGTTTCTCTTCCTGTTCTCTAATGTGTTGAACTTTGGGTTGTCAGCCAGGGCAGGAATGCCCGTGGCCGTGCAAAAAGATTCCCATTCAGCATCGGAGAATACTGCTATTGCGCACCATCTGTTGCCCAGGCAGGGATAAACACCATGCGGCGCTGCATTGGGTGAGGTGTTGCCGACACTTGGCGGCAGCCTGCCGTTAGCAGTGTAATCCAGCATACCCGGTTCGAGGAACTGGATGCCCGCTTCCAGCTGCGAAATATCGATAAATTGCCCTTCGCCTGTCTTGCCCCGATATCTTAATGCAGCCATGATAGCCGCGAGGCAGAAATAGGGGGTGACGAAATCGTTGACCGGACCATACGGTTGCACGCAATCCCTGCCCGGCCAACCGCTGAAGCTGTTAAATCCTGTCAGAGCCACAAGAACGTTGCCTGACGTGGGCATCGGCGCCATGGGCCCGGTTTCTCCGAATCCCGAGGTGTTCAACATGATTACATCCGGATTGGTGACTCTTACCGTCTCATAATCAAGTCCCAGTCTCTTCATTACGCCGGGCACGTAATTCGTGACAATGATGTCGGCCCAGTCCGCAAGTTTCCTGGCGACGTTAATCCCCGCAGGGCTTTTGAGATTCAAAGAGATACTGTATTTGTTAGGGTTATAATAGGCGAAATATGCCGAATTATCGGGACCGTTACCGTTTTTAAAAGGGGCGGACGACCTGGTGAAACAGGGCCGTTCAAATGTTTCCACCCGTACGACTTTTGCGCCATAGTCAGCCAGGCACTTCGTTACCAGCGGGCCCGCTATGACCCAGGTAAGATCAAGAACCTTTATCCCACTTAGCGCCTGCTTTGCCATTCCCTTTTCCATTCAAATTATTTTGGCCAGTTTAAGTGTATCGATCTCTTCCAACGATAAGCCGAGTTCACCGTGAAAGACCTCCGGATTGTGCTCGCCGATTAACGGCGCCCTGCGAATTTTAAGTGCGGGCATTGCCGCAAACCGCATACAACCGGCGGGATACTTGATCACACAGCCGAGTTCCGGGTGTTCCACATCTATCCAGAAATTTCTTGCCTTGAGCTGAAAAAAATCCACCACATCCGCCGGATTCAATACCGGACAGATAGGCATGTGCCTTTTCAAGGCTTCCCTGAACAATTCCTGTTTGGTATATCGTGAAAAAAACTCGGCGACCGGGGCTTCGAGTTGCTCCCACTCTTCCTGTGTAAACCTGGTTACGTCAAAGTTATCCCAATCCATTTCCTCTCGCTGTTTAGTGGACAGGCCTTCTTCTTTGAGCCATTCAGCAAGCCTTTTGTTCATTACCGCTCCCGGCGCGCCCCCGAATATTACGAAATTAACGAGTCCGTCTTTGCACGGCCATGTTTGGCGCGCACGCGTGCCACTGCCCAGCCCCACTCTATATGCGCCTGACCTTTCCAGAACCATTCCATAAGTGAACCATAGAGAGTTGGCGTTTACTGTGTTCTTAACCATGCTCTGCTGTGCCGACACATCGATATACTGTCCTTCACCCGCGATATCCCTGTGATACAGGGCAATTAAAGCGGCAACTGCCGCTTCACCACCTGCGAATAGAGGCGATTGCGGCAGACTAACACGTAAGGGGGGACGGTCAGGATCGCCGCAGATATATAGATATCCGCTCATCGCCTGGACGACAATATCCGAACCTGCGAATTTATTGTAGGGCCCGGTCTGCCCGAAAGGCGTGATAGACGCCATGATAATGCGCTGGTTGACTTTCTTCAGATAGAAATAGTCTAAGCCGATCTCTTTCATGTATCCGACGGGATGGGATTCCACTACGATATCGGACCTTTTAACAAGCTGTTTGAAAAGCTCTCGTCCCTTCCCGGTTTTGATATCGAGGGTGATACCTCTCTTATTCAGGTTATAAGCAAACCAGGTCAGGCTTTTCTCGGGATCAGGTATGTCATGATAAAAGGGGCCGATGCTCCGGGAGGTGTCGCCCCCCGGCCTCTCAACCTTTATAACATCAGCCCCCAGCTCGGCAAGCATCCGTCCGCAGAGAAAACCGTTTTCATCGGTCAGATCCAACACGCGTATGCCATCAAGCAGCGTTTTCATCAGATCCCTTCTATATAAGAAATCAATTTAAATGGGAGACTGCCGTTATATTTTCTATTGTTAACACGGAGGTCCATTGAATATGGGTCGCTGCCTCCGGCCCTATCCCCAACTATGTATGTATGCATGTTATCATTAATTTCATACATGTCAATGATATGTTAATCTTCATTAAATATTTTTATCATATTGATCAGCTTAATATAACTATTGATCATTTTATTTACAATACTTAGTTATATATGGTATTAATATCGATTATGTATCAATTGGATCAAATGGATAAGAAGATAGTGGACGCGCTGGCGATAGACGCTCACATGAGCAGTATGGAAATGTCCAAAAAGCTCAATATATGCGCTCCGACTATCCGTCGAAGGGTAAACAGGTTAATAAAAGACGATATCATACGCATACAGGCGGTTCAGATAAATCGTGTAAAAACATCCATAACAGTATCTATTTTGCTGAAAGTGGAAAGCAATGTCATCGCCCGGACAGCTGATTTACTGGCGAGTCAGAAAGAAGTGGGTTTTATAGTATTGACTGCCGGCTACTTTAATATCGTCTGCCTGTGCTGGTTCGAATCCGTGGAATCCTATTCCAGGTTTTTAAATACAGTGCTTTATCCGATGCAGGGTGTACTCGATACCGACACTATGATTTGCACTGAATACAGGAAATATGCGTTCATTAAAATGAATAGTGCTGCTAATCCTATCAAACGGGCTAATAAACCGGTTGATGACATCGATATGAAGATTATTGAATCACTGGAGAAAGATGCACGTCAAAAAAGCACCGTGCTGGCCAAAAGTCTCAACATCAGCGCTCCCACCATCAGATGCAGGATAAACGGCCTGTTGGACAATAATATTATTCGTATACAGGCTTTCCCAAACTTCCGCATGAGCAAATCAATAGCGGCTGTAATAGCTTTGAAAGTGGCTAACGGCGCAGTAAACCGTATCGCTGATTATTTATGTGATATGGCTGAAGCCAGGCAGGTTATGTTATATACAGGCACTTACGATATAGGAGTTTGGGCCTGGTTCGAATCTATCCAGGCTTTTTCTGATTTTTTAAAGGATGTTATCAATCCTCTGGAAGGCGTCGAAAAAAAGGAGATCGCCATCCAAACAGAAATTAAGAAATGGGTGCATCAATGGTGATCGCGCCTGCGCAGCTGTTGCAATGCAGGAAGAGAGTTTTTCGCATTGAAATCAACTGATCGTCCGCACGATTTCCCGGGCGCACGGCAACCTCTTTTTTATGGTTGGGTCATTGTTATTGTATGTGCCATCCAGCAGGCCCTGCAAAACGGCATACAATATAGTTTCGGGATCTTTTTTAAGCCGCTGGTTGCGGATTTTGGTTGGACCCGCGCTTCCCTTTCCGGTGTATACGCTCTTTCAATGATCTGCGGAGGTTTATTTGCCATACCTGCGGGGTGGCTGGCGGACAGGTTCGGCCCGGCTAAAATAGCCTTAATCTGCGGCTCCCTGATCGGCCTGGGCCTGATACTGAGCAGCCGGATAACCGACCTGGTACAGCTATATATCGCCTATGGTGTTATTTTTGGTATTGGTACCGGCGGGGTATTTGCCATCAGCAGCGGCATCACCGCCCGCTGGTTCTACAAGAAACGTGGGCTCGCGTTAGGTATTGTCTCGGCAGGCGTCGGTTTCGGCATTCTCGTCATGCCGCCGTTAATCGAGTATTTTATCCGCGCCGTCGGCTGGTCGAGCTCTTATATGCTTCTGGGGATCACGGCCCTGATTATTTTTACTGCTACCGCCCTGTTTTTAAGGCGTGATCCGAAAGACATAGGATGTTTACCTTACGGCGCTGTGAAATCCGAACCGGAAAATATGGGCAGCCGGGGACAAAAATCATATCACCCGGCGTTCGACGGCGGGATGACATTATGGGACGCCTGTTGCACCCTGCCCCTCTGGTTACTCGTTTGCACCGCGGTTCTTGTCGGTGTCTGTACGCAAATGATCTTCCTGCATCTGGTAAACTACGCTACCGACATCGGGATATCCCCGCTTACGGCTGCAACGATCATGTCCGTTATAGGAATTGGCGGCATCTTCGGTCGCATCCTGGTTGGAAGCGGATCTGACAGAATCGGCAGTATGAATGCCATGATCCTGTGCATGGCAATACAAACTGCAAGCCTGGTCTGGTTAATTTTTTCGGGTGAGCTGTGGACGCTGTATGTTTTTGCTGCGCTATTCAGCTTTGCCTTCGGAGGGGAAGTGCCTTTGTTAACACTGCTGGTCAGTGAGCGATTCGGCCTCAGGGCAGTGTCGGCGCTGGTGGGATTAATGTTGCTCGCTACACGCGTCGGAGCCGCCGTGGGCTCCTGGCTGGGTGGACAGATATTCGATGTTACCGACAGCTATACGGTCGCTTTTATTATTGCGTCGGCAGCCAGTGCGACGGCAATGCTCGCTGTAATTGCTATGAAGAAAATGAAAAAAAGCCTTTTAACCGTCTGACAGGCGCCGGCTCATCTGCACAAAACATCAGCTTACCGTCCCGCCGGTCCAGCGGTCATAATGCACCCTCTCCTGCTTGAACCTGTCCTCACTATGAGGTTTTTCATCAGCGTATCCAAGGGAAACCAGAGATATGGGTATAATGTGCGCCGGTATACCGAGTAAGCTCCTTGTTTTTTCCATGCGCTCCTGCACCGGGAATATCCCTACCCAAACCGCTCCCAAACCCAGGGCATGGGCAGCCAGGAGGATACTCATTGTAGCAGCGGAGCAATCAAGCGGACCCCTGCCGGTGTTAACTTCAAAGGTGGGATCCTCACAAACCAGTATAGCCAGGGCCGCCTGATCAAGCATATACGAGAACGTATGGATTTTGGATGCCTCACCGAGCGTCTTACGGTCTCTGATAACCACGAACTGCCACGGTTGTTCGTTAGCCGAAGAAGGCGCCGCCATCGCCGCCCGTAACAATTGCTTCACCAGGCTATTATCTATGGGCCTGTCGGTATATTTCCGGATGCTCCTGCGTGTCAGCAGGCAATCGATAGTATCCATACACAACTCCCCCTATGCGCAGATTATATTTGAGATATCATTTATTGGAATGATCCCGTGATCTCCCTCACATCCTTGACGGTCTCCAGCTTATTGAGCGTCTCCAAAATATGTGCCGCCTGCTCCGGAGATTTTGAATACGTGGCACAATCCATAAATTTATTTACAACGTCTTCCAGCCGCATCGGGTTGAGCGGATGGCCAAACGGGTGGTCGATCTGACGGGTGAAAATAGCCCTCGATTTAAGTTTGATCGATACCTTGCCCGGTGCGAAGAAGGACTTGACCTCGCCGTAGCTGATATCCTCGGTCACTATTTTTTGAGCCAGCACCAATGCAACTTTATCCGACAGCCCATCTGAAGCGAAGCTCTTGAGGCGGAGTCCTTTATTGGCGATGGCGGCACTGACACAAAACGGCAGGCTGATCCTTGCTTCCGTGCTGGTCGCCGGTTTTTTCCTCTCTTCTCCAGCGTATCTTTTCTGTATTTCCGTAACATAAAGAGTGATCTGCTCGATGTCCGCGGGATTGATATCATGCTCACGCGTCAGTTCCAGGGCCGCCTGGACGTGATTATGCATAATTCTATTGGCCGACCAGGCCTTCAATCCCACGTTCAGACCGTCGTACCTCGTCCCCAAATCGCCCACCAGATAATCCCTGTCACATTTTCCCTGGAAATATAAGTTGAATAGTCCCGCGGGACCTTCGAAGCTCGTTTTGATCCCGGTGACTCCCCTCTGTGCCATCAGTGCCGCCAGGGCGGCCTGCATTCCGATGCTGCCCCCGTAGAGTTCCCTTATTTTAGGATCTCCGGGGCTGAGGAATACCTCAAATGTTCCTGCGGCGGCTTGGTGAAAAGCGATGCCCAGTGCATCCACAATCCGGTCCCGGTCGAGTTTCAGTATCTTGCCTGCCGCTGCCGCTGCTCCGAAAACACCCAGCACGGGAGCGGGCCGGAAGCCCAGCACTAAACCCTCCTGCTTTCTTTTGATGGCAGATCCCAGCCTGCATATCAGATCGTTCCCCAGGGCGACGGCGGCGATGAACTCTTGGCCGGTTACGCCGCCCATCTTTTCCGCCAGGGCGAAGGCGGCCGGGACGGTGCAAAGGGTAGGATGGACCCCGGCCTCGTCGACTATGTCATCGTAGTCAAGAGCATGTGCCAGCACACCGTTGGCAAAAGCGGCCGACCAGGAAGGCAGCTTTTTATCAAATCCTATGACTGTGGACTCTTCATTGCCGCCTGCTTCGATGAACAGGTCGATCACATTTTTACTGTCCTGCGATAAGCCGGAGCCCGCCAGGATGCAGCCGAACGTATCCAGGATGCATTTTCTGGTAATGTCCACGACTTCCGATGGAATGTCCTTAAAGGTAATACCGGCGATATTGTCAGCTAATGTATAACTTGCGTCCATCCCATTCCTCGCTTTCACGGCGTACTTGAGCCGGTTAATTATTTATTGTTCGAGATATAGATATCAGCTTTCATCTGATAATAGCTCGACGAGCTCTTGCTCGGACATATTCAGGAATTCCGTAGCAATAAATTCTGTATGTTCGCCCAGGCACGGGGCGGGCCTGAGAGGTTGGGCGGGGGTTTCCGATAATATGGCAGGCTCGCCAAAGCTGATAGAATCCCCGATCACCGGGTGTTTTATGCTCCAGAAATGGTTGCGCGCTTTGAGTTGCGGGTCCCGGCAGACATCCCTGGAATTCTGGACTACCCCTGCCTGTATGCCCGCGCTCTGAAGCGTATGCATTATATGTTCAGGTGTATGTTTGATGGTCCATTGGCCTACCATTTCATTCAATTCATCCTCGTTTCTTTTCCTGCAAGCAAAAGTGCTGAACATGGGATTGTCCGCTGCTTCAGGATGATCCATAGAGGTGCAGAACACCTTCCATTCATTGTCGGAAAAGACGGCTATGGCACACCATCTATTTTCAGCGCAGGGATAGACGCCATGCGGAGCTGCCTCCGGAGAAGAATTGCCGACGTTTCCTGTTTGCCTTTTATTAGCCGTGTAATCTAGGATGCCGGGCGCCAGAAATTGGATTCCCGCTTCCAGTTGTGACAGGTCAATGGACTGCCCCCGGCCGGTTAATTTTCTGTGACGGAGAGCAGCCAGGATCGCAGGGAGGGCGAATGAAGGGGTAACAAAATCGTTCACGGGACCGAACGGCTGCGTGCTGTCCTGTCCCGGCCATCCACTGTAGAACATGAATCCAGTCAGGGCCACCAGGATCATTCCTGTCATGGGAATTCCGGCCATGGGCCCCGTCTGACCCTGTCCCGAGGTGCTGAGCATTATAATATCGGGATTTGTTTTTTTAACGCTCTCGTAATCCAGACCAAGCTTTGCCAGTTTGCCGGGCACGTAGTTTTCAACTATTATGTCCGCCCAGTCAGCCAGTTTTCTGGCCGTCCGCAGGCCCACCGGTTTTTTCAGGTTCAAAGAGGCGCTGTATTTATTGGGATTAAAGTAAGCGAAATAGGTGGTATTGTCCGGCCCGACGGCGCGGTCCTTGAACGGGCCTGATACCCTCAGAAAACAGGGACGCGCCATGGATTCGACCCTGACAACGGTTGCCCCGTAATCGGCCAGGCATTTCGTTATGAGCGGTCCGGCTATGACCCAGGTGAAATCCAGGACCTTGATGCCTTCCAGCGGTAGTTTACTCATAATACTTCACATTTAAATAACATTCAGCTTCTGAAGGCGGGAGATCTCCGCGGCGGATAGTCCCAGCTCATCACGATATATCTCCAGATTATGCTCGCCGACCAGGGGAGCCCTGCGCAGCCCGGGGTTGGGCGTATCTGTGAACCTGATACAGCTTCCGGGATATTTGATTGAGACGCCGAGCTCCTCGTGCCGGACCTCCGTCCAAAACCCCCTGGCTTCTAACTGCTCATAGTCTGCTACCTCTTGCGGTGAATGGACCGGGCAGATGCTAACCCTTCTTTTGTTGCCCTCGTCGAACAGCTCCTGTTTTGTATAATTCAAAAAGAGCCTGGCTACAGGGGCCTCCATCTCCTCCCACTCTTCCTGCGTGAATTTGGATATGTCGAAATCTTTCAACCTGTTTTCATAATCGGTTGGAATACCCTCTTCCTGCAGCCAGTCCGTTAATCCCGACGATCCGGCCACCGACGCCAGTATTCCCGCGACAAAGAGGAAGTTTACAAATCCGTCCTTGCAGGCCCATGTCTGCCGCGCGCGCAAGTTTTTACCCAGGCCGACTCTGAATGCTCCGGACCGCTCCAGTATCTCGCCGTAGGTCAGCCATAGTGGAACGGCGTTTACCGTATTCCTGACCATGCTCTGTTGCGCCGAAACATCCACATACTGTCCTTCGCCGCTGTTTTCCCGGTGATAGAGGGCAACCATGGTTGCTGTAGCAGCTTCGCCGCCGGCGTGAAGGTACGCCTGGGGAATACTGATACGCATGGGAGGGAGATCGGGGTCCCCGCAAAGATGCAGATACCCGCTCATGGCCTGTACGACGATGTCCGAGGCAACGAAATCCTTGTAGGGGCCCGTCTGCCCGAAAGGAGTGATGGAGGTCATGATGATCCTGGGATTCATTGCTTTAAGCACGACGTAATCGAGCCCTATTTGTTGCATATAGCCGACAGGGAATGACTCGATGACGATGTCCGCTTTTTTAATTAACTTGAGGAAGATCGGCCATCCATTGTTTGAAGCGATATCAAGAGTTATACCCCGTTTGTTCAGATTGTAGGCAAACCAGGTCAGACTCTTGTCTGGGTCAGGTTCATCGTGATAAAAGGGGCCTATCATGCGGGAGGCATCACCTCCCGGTTTTTCAACCTTTATAACATCTGCTCCCATCTCGGCGAGTATGCGCCCGCAGAGAGAGCCTTTTTCGTCAGTCAGGTCCAAAACCCTGATATCTTCAAGCAGTGAGTTCATCTATCCTCTACTCGATAAATATATTGTCGCCGCACTTTGCGGTTGGGATGAATTATTGAAGATATCTGCATAATAACACTGTTTTTTCGCAAGTCAATGATTTGTTCATTAATATTTAGTAGAATTATTTAATTGATATGAAACATGAACAAATTGATCATTTCTTTTACAAAACAAGTAGTATATGATAATAATAACGACAATGAAGCACATAGATGATATCGACAAAAAGATAGTTGCCGCACTGGAGAAGGATGCCGCTATGAGCAGCAGAGAACTGGCTGAAGCGCTCGATATATGTGCGCCTACGGTTCGACGCAGGGTAAACAGGCTGATCAGGGACGATATCATACGTATCCAGGCGGTACAGATCAACCGTGCCAGAACTTCACTTACCGTCGCAATATTATTGAAAGTTGAAAACAGCGCCATTTCACTCACGGCTGATCTTCTGACAAAACAAGAAGAAGTGGGATTTCTGGCATTGGCTGCCGGCCACTTCAACATGATAATGGTCTGCTGGTTTGTCACAGTGGAAGCGTATTCCAAATTTTTAAACACCGTGCTATACACGATGAACGGGGTGCTGGAAACAGACACTGCAATCTGTACGGAATACAGGAAATATGCGTTTGTTAATCTATCGCGTACTCGAGGGATTGTTCAAACAACCGGTAAACCGGTGGACGACATCGACCTGAAGATTGTTTCTGCGCTCGAAAAGGATGCGCATCAGAGCAATACCCGCCTGGCTAAAAGCCTCAACATGAGCTCTGCCACTATCAGGCGCAGAATAAATAATCTGTTAAGTAATAACGTAATACATATACAGGCTTTCCCTAACGTGCGTTTAGGTAAAATGATCACCTCTGTAATAGCACTGAAAGTGGATAACAGCGCGCTAAACCGCATTGCAGACTACTTCTCCGACATGGACGAGGTCAGGCAGGTGCTTTTAGCGGCCGGAAATTACGATATAGGCGTATGGGCGTGGTTTGAATCTATTGAAGCTTTCTCGGAATTCCTCAATAACCGCATCAATTCGCTGGAGGGCGTAGAAAAAAAGACCATAATAATCATGACAGAGATCAGAAAATGGGTGCATATGTGGTAATATTGCGCTCTCTCACCCTCAATTCAGGCAGGGCGATTTAACGGTTAAGGCGACAGCACCGTAAGATTTATACCGCATTCCGAGGCTTTCTGCTTGACTGCATCGATAATCGATGCTGCGGGAAGCGTGAAGTCCGCGCCGTCCTGCGGCTTTTGCCCAGTATGCAGCCTGCCCAGCCAGGATACATACTCGTTCTGTGGAATTGTGCATAGCAGGATTTTAAGCGCATCCAATCCCACTATATGTACACGTACCCATCCGTCGGCGGAAACAATGTTTTCCGTACTGATTATCTCTTCTGGTGTTTTATCCCGGTTGGTGCCTGTAACCAGAGTGAAATGCCACAGTCCGTTTATCGGCCAGGAATACAGATCGTATCCTTTTAGGGAATGCGGAAGCGTGTCCACGGGAGATTCCGAGGTTACAACCGATAACTTACCGGCCTGTTGCAGCGACCTTATTACCTCCAGATTATTCCTGGGGTCTTCTCCATTGAAGTAAGAAGCCGATGGATAGCCCGGTTCGATTTTAATGACCTTAAGGTCACGGGAGCCCAGCGGTTTTATTATGGTGATACCGTCGAATGACTGGGACGATAACAGCGTCCAGAAAGCGCCCCAGTATATCGGTTGACGGTCGACACAGACCATAAACGACCTGCCGCTGGTCGGGACATGCAGGCTGGAGACGCGATCGAAGGCTTCCGGGGTAAGCAAAATCTCATGCGTTATAACATTGTACGAGACGATGTCTTTGGTCGAGATGACGGGCTGTTCTGCGAGATCGACATGGCTCAAGACCGGCATCTTTGAAAGTGGTATATCTCCTTCGGTCAGGTAAACGGCGAATCCCTCCGGGCCCGGCGTTGAGCAGGCGCCGGAAATGATAAACGGGCAGAGCATAATACATATGAGCATCGCGTACAGGATGCCGGAAAAACGTTTTATCATATAAGTAATCGCTCCCAATTTAACTCTATATAACAGTATAATACAAAATTTACTATTGTTGATGCGAGGGAAAATGGATATCAATAACGAGATTGCCGCAGCTTCAGGTATCTCCGGGAGCGGCGTGCAAGGACCTCAGGTTGATGATGAGCATGGCTGCCACGATGCAGGCTCCTCCCAGCAGCGTCCTCACCGTTAACTGGTCTCCTCCGATGACGACGGCGAAAAACCCGGCAAACACGGGCTCCATGGTCATTACGATGGCAGCGCGCGTGGGTGATACCAGGGATTGAGCCCAGGTCTGCACTACAAAGGCAAGCGCGGTAGCGAATACCGCAGTGATCCCGATGGTTATCCAGACCTCGGAGTCGGGTGGCATGGTAAAGCCGCCCGGCAGGGCAGCCAGTATGGAGATCACGGCGACGGTGGCAATCTGCAGGAAGGCAAAAGTATAAGGATCATAATAGGGGGACCATTCGCCCAGGCCGACTATATGTATGGCGAAAAGCACCGCGCATGCAAGCGTGAGCAGTTCCCCGGGGCCGACCGACCATCCGTTGAGGCTGAGCAGGCCCACTCCGACCGTGGCAAGCGCGACCAGCAGCCAGGTCTTTCCATCGGTTTTATGGTGCAGGATGATCCATGCCATAACCGGTGTAAGTACTACGAACATGCCGGTTATAAACCCGGACACCGCCGCGGAGGCATACAGCAGACCGTAAGTCTGGGCGATATAGCCGAGCCCGAGCACGACGCCCAGCAAAGCGCCGCGCAGCAGCTCCTGACGTGTGATACCGCGCAGGCATTGCGGCCGGATTACAAGCATTACCAGCGCAGCAGCGGCGAAGCGCCAGGCCATGAAATCCATGACCGGCATCTGTTCGACAGCAGCCTGTACGATGGTAAAAGTGTAGCCCCAGACCGCGGTGATTAGTACCAGCGCGGCCAGCGCCAGCAACGGCGACGATCTCCAGTTTGCCAGCATATTAATCCGTATATTCTATAGCATCGTCCGTTTATATTCAGGCCCGATGTATCAGGATACTGCGCTGTAATAATAAAATAAAATCTGTCATAATAATATGCCAGTACATCAGGCAAGGAGGAGGCAACATGTGTTGTTTTGTCACGCTTTTCCTGTTGATCGGTCCACGCTTCGCACTCGTCTGCATGTGGCTGTTCTCAGACATGGTTACAAGGGTTTTCGGCACGAATTTCATCATCCCGCTGCTGGGAATAATCTTTCTTCCATATACGGCGTTATTCTATGTCATAGTCTATCTGTATATGGGCATGGCCAATCCATTCGCCTGGGCGCTGGTCATATTGGGGTTCATCATCGATATATCCGCTTACGGCGGTGGATGGTGGGGCAACCGCGGCCGCCTGCGCAGGTAATCGTCACGCCGGCGGAACTGAGCGGGCAGGCTAATCCGGCTTGCCCTGATTTAGCCTCTTAAGCTCCACTAATATCTCGCGCAGCAGCAGCAGCTCCAGCCGCCGGTAGGTGATGTCGCTCGCCAGCTTGCCCCATGTCTTGGGATCGTCCGACAGGAAATCCTCGGTTATCTCCATTGCGCTTCTGGCCATATCGTCCTCCTTGTTTCAGTCGATCAGCACCAGCCCCACGGAGGTGGCGCAGGGGATTTCACTGGCATCGCCCAGCAGCGGGTAGGCGCTCCATCCAACCTTGCCGATGATGTCCACCACGTCGATGCCCAGCGCCTCCATGGCCGGCCTGGCTCTGAGGGGAAAGCGGCACCTGCCGCTGTCCTTGAACTGGCAGACCAGGCCGTGGCAGAGGTAATCCTTGCAGGACCCTCCACCCAGGCCCATAGCCAGCGCGTATCCGTGCTGGTAGGCCAGCCGCTCGATCTCATAAACGATTTTTGCGGTCTTCGCGTGAAAGAGCAGGCTGCGGTCGGTGCCGCCATTATCTTTGGAGCTTCCCGGGACGTAGTCTTGCACGGGCTCCACAAGAGTCTTGATCAATATGCCGTAGGAGTATCGGGCAAAGGCTTTTCTGACGAGGTCGAGGTCGGGTGCGTTGGGGGGACAGTTCGGCGTCTCACCGGCCCGCAGGCAACGCGGGATAGAACATTTCAATCTGACGCGCTCATCCACCACCAGCTGGTCAGCCCTGATGATCTCGGCGCCCGCCGCCCCCAGCTCCAGCGCTCTGGCCCGCAGCAACTCCAGATCGGCCTTCAGTTTTTTCTTCTTCGTTTTAATCGCCAGAGGAATAGCCTGAGAATTCCTTTTCTGCATTTATCAGACTCCTTTAATTGTAGGGACGTACCTTCAGGTGCGCCCGTCTCGGGAGGGTTTGAAAACCCGCCCCTACCTGTACAGATTTTAACACGGCGCCGCCGCCCGTTTATAGCCATAAGAAAGAGGTTGCGCTAAACTTTACGTTGTGGAGGAAATACATGCCGAAATGGCCTGACCTGGCAGCCGGCTTCAAACTTCTGCGCGAAGTGGACCTCAATGCCATCCGCCGGCAGGCTGAATCACCCTTTCATCTGGC
>DAOUFR010000100.1:0-4126 GCA_034429715.1 Dehalococcoidia bacterium | reverse complement strand
TTTCGTTATTTACATCCTGTTATACGCAAGATTCAGGCCTCAGGATGTGGAACCTGCCATGCCCGGCGTTACCTGGCGTGACAGGTTTGCATCGCTTAAAAACATCTGGGTATTCATACTGATCGCGCTCGGTGTGCTGGGGTCCATCTATGCAGGTATCTGCACGCCGACCGAAAGCGCTTGCGTGGGCGCTTTTCTTTCCCTGGTTGTTGCAGCCTTATACAGAAAGCTGACCTGGCACAGCCTTCGGGACGTTTTATTCAGCGCAGCCAGGATTTCATGCTTTATCATTTTCATCCTGTTTTCCGCCTTTACATTTTCATATCTGCTCACTTACCTGGGTATACCGCAAATGATCGCTGAAACCATAGTCAAGAGCGGCATGTCCAGTACCGCGTTTGTGATATTGACGATGTTTATTTTCCTCATACTCGGTTGTCTGCTCGATCCCGCCGGGATTCTGGTGCTTACCTTACCGACCCTGGTCCCGGTTATGAGAATCCTGAATATCGATTTTATCTGGTACGGAGTTTTAATCACAATGAATATGATGATAGGTAACCTGACGCCTCCTGTAGGGCTGAATCTATTCGTGATGAAGAGTATAGCTCCGGATATCCCCATGAAAAGAATAATCATGGGGTCGATGCCGTTCGTCGCACTGATAATCGTCGGCATGCTCATTGTTTTCTTTTTCCCACAGGTGGCAACGGTCCTGCCCAATATGATGCGTAACTAAACAGGAGGATACAAACAATGGATAATCCGACAGACGAGTTGTTATTCGAATGCGACAACGGGATTGGGGTTATCACTCTCAACCGGCCTGAAAGGAGAAATGCGATCACCAGCACGATGGGTGCAAGCTTTGTTAAAGTATTGGAAGAGGCCCGAAAAAGGGATGATATCAAGGTACTGATTATCACGGGCAATGGCGAAGGCTTCTGTGCCGGCGCTGACGCTGCCAGCCGGCTCAAAGAACGGATCGGCGATGGTGGCTACAAAGCGCTGGAGAAATCCCGCTCAGAGCTTCTGGAACCAGGCATGATTGTGATGCCCCACGCGCTTATGGACCTTGGGAAACCCGTAATTGCCGCTGTTAACGGTGTCGCTGCCGCCTCGGGCCTTTCCATAACACTTATGTGCGACTTTCGCATAGCTTCAGAAAAAGCCAGATTTGTCGCTTCATGGGTGAGGATAGGATTGATGCCGGACGCAGGCGCAAGCTACTGGCTGCCAAGGATAGTGGGGGTTGATAACGCGCTGAAGCTATTTTATACTGGTGAGGCAATTGATGCGGCCGAGGCAAAGAGGATAAACCTTGTTACACAGGTTGTCCCGCATGAAGAGCTGATGAGTACGGCCATGGACTTTGCAGGCAAAATAGCCATGATGCCCTCGGTGTCGATTGAGTTGACGCACCGAACGGTTTACCGTTTATTCAATGAGGAGTTATCCAGGCAATTATTTAATGAAAACCTGGCAATGAACATCTGCTTTAATACGGAAGACTTTAGAGAAGGTACAAAGGCTTTTCTCGAGAAAAGAAAGCCCGTATTTAAAGGCATTTAGTCAATCAAGAAATTCAGAAGGAGCGATAAAGTGAAGAAAATCAGGATCGGGGCGGGTTCTGGCTACGCGCCTTCCAAGACGGGAGAAGCACTGAGGCTCGTGAGGGAAGGAAATCTCAATTATATCTGCTTTGATCAGCTGGCCGAGCTAACCATGTCCATCATGTCCAAGAACCAGCAGAAGGACCCGACCAAGGGTTACCTGACCCAGCACATAGAAGGGATGAAGCAGGTATTGCCTGAAGCTCACAAGAGGGGCGTCAAAATCATCACCAACGGCGGCGGCGTCAATCCTGAAGCTGCGGCGGATCAGATACTTAAGACAGCCGCCGACAATAACATCAAAGGTTTAAAAGTTGCCGTGATCAAGGGTGACAATATAGCCGGCAGAATCGACGAGATGCTCAACAAAGGCTGGAAGTTCACCAACCTGGAGACGGGCGAGGACGATATCAGCAAGATCAAAGACAGCATCCTGATCGCCAATGCTTACATTGGCTCCGATTCCATTGTCGCCGCCCTGGAAGCCGGCGCCGATGTGGTTGTTGCAGGCAGGTGTTCGGACAGTGCGCTTTTCGTGGCCCCCATGATGCACGAGTTCGGATGGAAGTTTGAAGACACATACTGGCCGCGCATAGGCGCTGCCATAACCATCGGACACACGCTCGAATGCGCCGATTTCGTCACGGGAGTGGCCAGCCCGGTTTGGGAACATGTTCCCAAACCGAACGAGATCGTCTATCCGCTGGCCGAGGTATCGGAAGACGGGACGGCCATACTGGAGATGCCTTCATCGGGAGGCGGCCTGCTCAACGAATGGACCGTCAAGAGCCAGCTGGTCTACGAGGTGCATGATCCTAAAAACTATATTATGCCGGACGGCGTAGCCGATATGACTGCGGTCAAAGTGGAGGACCTGGGTAACAACAGGGTCAAGCTGAGCAATATGACCGGCAAACGCAGGCCGGATACCCTCAAAGTGATTATTGGTTATCCGGGCGGGTTCATAGCGGAGACCATGAACTACATCTCGGCGCCCAAAGCCCTGACCAAGGCCAGAAGAGTGGAAGAGCTGGGCTGGAAGAACCTGGCCAAATACGGGATGAAGCGCGAGGATGTGGACGTGCAGATCGATTACGTCGGTTTAAATTCGATACTCAAGTCCATAGTCCCCCTGCCGGACGAAGATCAGATTAATGAACTCTGCCTGCGTATAGCGGCCAGGGGTAAAAACCCGCTGGAGGCGGGCATTATAGCCGTTTCTTTCCTGGACATGTCGCCGGTTGGCTTCACGGTATCAGTCCCTTCCAAGCCAAGGAGCTACATTTCCCTGTGGCCGACGCTGATACCGCGCGAAGAGGTCCCCACAAGTTTTATTATGAAGAGGCTGGAATAAAAATGAGCAAGAAAGTATTGATCAAAGAGCTGGCCTATGTCCGCAGCGGCGACAAAGGCGATATCTCCAATGTGGGGATAATGGCCTTCAATAAAGAGAATTACGAGATAATAAGAAAACAGGTCACACCGCAGAAGGTCAAGGACCATTACAAAGAGCTGGTCAAGGGCGAAGTCAAGGTATACGAGATGCCCAACATCGACGCTCTGCAGGTGGTTATGTACAAAGCCCTGGGTGGTGGCGCTACCTCGACCCTCAGGTTTGATGAGACCGGAAAAGCCATGTGCCTGGGCATGCTTTTCATGCCGGTCGAGGTGCCGGACGGATTCAAGCCGGCCAAACCTCCCATGTAGAGCAATGATGCCCGGTTATTAAACTATTAGAGGCGCAGAGCCTGGTGATTCCCCAAATTCACAGCAGGTCAAGCGCTTCCCTGCCGGTCATGCCGACTTTGATACCGAGTTTACCCGCCTCGGCATTTGCCTCTTTTACCGTTCCCTCTAACAGGTCATCTATTGTTGCGATAGGCTTGCCGGTTGCCGATTTAACTTTAGCCGCCGGGCAGGCGAATGAATCCAGGGCCGCTACGTCAAAGGCTCCGCAGCCCACCATACCGACATCCGTTATCACGCAGACGATTTTCACATTTTTGAAAGGAATAACATACCCGTCCGCCTGCTTGCCGGCTAATTGCACTTTCTGGTGAACCGTTTTACCCTCAGCTTGCGGTACGGTTTGGGCCGGCTCCGCTGATACCTGCGGCACTGACGGTTCATTTACAGGAGCGGGCGCGCTGCAGGACAGCAACGCTATAGATAACAACGAAATTGAAGCCATCACCAGTAAACTCTTCATCTGCTTTTTCATATTATCTCCTAAAAAAGTTTCAATGGTCAGATCACAAAGCTGGAAGCCACATTATTATAACAGAGCCTCCGCAAATACAATCATCGGTTACGATGCTGATTTTACTTACTATACTCCGGCTAACCATTCCAGCAAACCGAATACCAGAATATACACAACAACAGCTATACAAATACTAAATCCTATTCCCTTCACTACTTCACCATTACGTTTAAGAGCAAAACCTGCTAATGCTAAGATGGCTACCCCGATCAGACAAAGACCGATGATAAAAAGAATATTCGGTATATCC
>DAOUFR010000099.1:0-14471 GCA_034429715.1 Dehalococcoidia bacterium | reverse complement strand
CTGTCCGGCGCGGTCATGCCCATCAGGTGGAGCGTCCCGGCCAGCACCGTCCTGGCTGCCAATACGAGCTTTAACCTGGCTGCCGTCAGGTCGGCGTCTTCCGATATGACCCGGCACTGTTTATAAAAAGAGTGGAAGACCGTGGCCAGGTCCTGGGCATAGAACGGCAGGTGATGCGGTTGACGTGACAGCGCAACAGTCTCGATTATCTCCGGCATCCTGACCATGCTGCGTATGAGCGTCAACTCAGGCTCATCAACCAGCAGGCCTGTATCTCCTTTACTGAAATCGATCCCTTTCTCAACCGCGTTGCGCAGTATGCTGCTGATGCGTGCGTGTGCGTACTGCACGTAATAGACCGGGTTGTCTGCAGATTGCCTGATGGCCAGCTCCAGGTCGAAGTCCATCTGGCTGTCGGCCGAGCGGGACAGGAAGACGAAGCGGCATGCATCCGGGCCGACCTCCTCCAACAGCTCACGCAGCGTGATGATATCGCCGCTCCTCTTGGAGACTTTAACGGCTTCCTTGCCGCGCCTCAACATTACCAGCTGGCAGATGATTATTTCCAGCCTCTCGGGATCGATGCCCAGCGCATTCAATACTACCTTCATACGCTGCACATGGCCCTGGTGATCGGCCCCCCAGATGTCGATTACGTTGTCGAACTTCCTGACTGCAAACTTGTCGTAATGATAGGCGATATCCGAGGCGAAATAGGTGGGCGTGCCGTCGGAACGCACCAGTACATTATCTTTATCCTCACCCAATGTGGACGAAGTAAACCAGGTTGCATTTTCCCTGTCGACTATATAATTTCCATCGCGCAGCATCTGCATCGTGCTGTCATACCTGCCGCTCTTAAACAGGCTCTGCTCGCTGAACCAGACATCGAAGGTCACTCCCAGCGTCTCGAGGTCCTGTTTGATCTGCTGCATTTCCCTCTCTATACCTATCAGGCCGATCTCCTCTATGGCACGATCCTGGGGCATAACAGCGAATTTATCGCCGTATTGCTTGACCAGATCACCGGCCAGGTCCGCCAGATAGTTGCCGTGATAACCATTGGCCGGTACCTCCGCCTCTTTGCCCAGCGCCTGCAGGTAGCGTGAATATAACGACCGGTGGAACGCCTCGAGCTGGCTGCCGGCATCGTTGATGTAATATTCGGTGGACACCCTGTATCCGGCTGCTTTGAGGACGTTGGCCAGCGTGCTGCCCAGTACGGCTCCCCTCCCATGCCCAACGTGCAAAGGACCGGTCGGGTTGCCGCTGACGAACTCGATTTGAACGCTTTTATCCTCGAGTTGTATATTGCCGTAGGCCTCTCCGGCCCGGCAGATAACGTCCACCTGGTCGGCCAGCCATTTTTGACTTAATGTGAAATTTATGAACCCGGGTGGCACTGCGGCGACTTTGTCAAAATCGCTGTCCGGCGGCAGATTCTTGATTATGGCTGCCGCAATATCCATGGGCTTCGTGCCGGTTAGACGCGCCAGCTTGAGCGGAAGGCTGCTGGCATAGTCACCATGTTCCGGTCTGGCGGGTCTCTCTATGGTTATCTCCGGCAGACTGGACTTGTTCACCAATCCCTTTTCACTGGCGCGGGCGAAGGCCTGCTCCAACATTTCAGCCAGTCGTTTTTTAAAAGTCATGCAATCCCCCGAATAAATCAGTAAAATTTGCCCGGGAACACACAGGTCCCCGCCGAGAAAGTAATATTCTAATTGTTTTCTATGCTTTTGCGCCAGATTCTATGATATTCCAGAGCTAAAAGCCCGTTTTCGGCGGCCAAAAGATCGGGATCTTTTTCAAATATGATGCGGGCTTCCCTGCGCGCCATCTCCAGCAGGCGTGTATCCGATAACCTTGCCATCTTTAAATCGGGCAGGCCGCTCTGCCTCGTACCGAAAAACTCGCCGGGCCCGCGCAGCTCCAGGTCCTTCTCGGCCAGGGCAAAGCCGTCTGTCAGTTCCTCGATAGCCTTCAACCTCTCCTGTCCGTATTCCGAGGGATTCTCCGACAGCAGTATGCAATAGCTCTGGCTCTCACCACGTCCAACCCTTCCCCGAAACTGGTGCAACTGAGAGAGACCGAAACGGTCCGCCGCCTCAACCAGCATCACAGTGGCATTGGGCACGTCTATACCTACCTCCACTACCGAGGTGGAGACCAGTATATCCAGCCGGCCGGCCTTGAAATCGCGCATGACGGATTCTTTATCAGCATTCTTCATCCTGCCGTGCAGCAGCCCCAATTTTAGATCGGGGAAAACATCGCTCGCCAGGCGCTTGTATTCCGCTACCGCCGCCTTAACGTCAAGGCTCTCGGATTCCTCGATCAGGGGGCAAATAATGAAGGACTGTCGCCCCTCGGCGGCCTGCTTTTCTATGAAATTATATGCGCGCTGGCGGTCCTCAGGCTTCAGCCAGCGTGTTTTTATCGTCCGCCTACCGGCCGGCATCTCGTCTATGGTCGAGATGTCCAGATCGCCGAAGAGCGTCAACGCCAGCGTCCTCGGTATTGGTGTTGCCGTCATAACCAGAAGATGCGGATTATATCCTTTCTGCTTTAAAGCTGAGCGCTGCAGCACGCCGAAACGGTGCTGCTCATCTATCACGGCCAGGCCCAGGGCAGCGAATTTTACCTCCTTCTGCACCAGCGCATGAGTCCCCACAACGATGTCCACCGATCCCCGCTTTATCAGTCCCTGCGTACCTGACTTTTCCCCGGCAGCCAGGCTGCCAGTTAGGAGGACGATCCTGATCTCGCGTCCCATGATTCCTCTGAAGACACAAATATTCGATTCCATACTGCTTTCTTCTGAAATGGCCGACAGCAGCTTCTGTAATGTCGAGAAATGCTGCTCCGCCAGTATCTCGGTCGGCGCCATCAGCGCGCCCTGGCATCCGTTGGTAACCGCAGCCAGCAGAGCCACGGTGGCCACCACCGTCTTACCACTGCCCACATCTCCTTGCAGCAAACGCGACATCGGTACCTCGCGTTCGAGGTCCCGGCATATCTCATCTATGACCCTGACCTGGGCCGAAGTCAGTTTGAAGGGCAGCGCCCCGATGAACTCCTGAATGTCTTCTCGTTTTATATGGAATCCCCGGCCGGGCTGTTCCTCCTGCCAGTCGCGCTTCTTATTGAGTACACCGATCTGAAGCAGGAAAAGCTCATCGAAAGCCAACCTCTGCCGCGCCCTGTTCTGTGCGGCGTAGTCTGATGGATAATGCGCCTGCATTACTGCATCCCGCAGGTCCACCAGCCCACAGCGCTGCCGGACAGGTAACGGCAGAAACTCGGGTAGAGCCGTGAGATATTCATCCAGCGAGTTTCTCACCACGGCCCGCACCTGCCTGGGAAAGAGGCCGCCTGTCAGGGGATAAACGGGGACCAGGCGACCGGTGTGCAGAAGCTCACGGTCGTCAACGATCTCCCACTCGGGATTCTCAAAAACCTTCCCGTAATTGAATTCGCTTGCTCTACCGCTGACGGCTATTTTCGCATTTACTTTGAGCTGTTTGGCCACCCAGGGCTGATTAAACCACACAGCCCGCACATTGCCGGTCTCATCACCCAGGACGGCCTCGCTGCTCTTCATGCGGCCCAGCATGACCTGACGTGCTTCCCACACATCGACGAAAATCGTCTGCTCTTTACCGGTTTCGAGCATGGATACGGTGCAGCGCCGGCTGAAGTCCATGAAACGCCGAGGGAAGAAATAGAGAAGGTCCCTTATACTGACCACGCCCAGTTTGGCCAACCGTGCCGCAACGGCATCGCCCACGCCTTTTATACTGGATGCCGGTAGATCAAGAGATTTAGTTGCAGCCGCATCGGGTCCCGCCTTTCCGGACGCCGTCGTCTTCGCTTTCTGCACGGGCGCTTTGCCCGTCTGTGCTTTAACTTTATGAGAGATTTCTGCGCGGTCCAGTTCCCTCAATACCAGGTCCACCCATTTCCGCCGCTCATCGACGTTCTTCTCAGCGTAGGAAGGCATGTCAAGCAACAGCGTTTTTAATTGCGGATGAGCTAAAAAATAATCGTGGCCGGGGGCGCCTTGCGAAAACCACCTGGCCACGAATTTATCGAGGCCTCCTATGACCGCGCGGTTGGCATAACCGCTTCTGGCTTCCAGATTCAATACAGTCCTGAACGTGGCGGCATTTTCAACAGAAGGCTGTGTCATGGACGCCGCTTTCACACGCTGTATTCACAGGAGCTATTTGCCCTCGATGAAATTTACACAGAGCACGTGGGGTCCGACATGGGCGCCGATCACCGAATTGACCGTGCTAAAAACGGTTTTTTCCCTGGGATAAAATTCGGCGACCCTCTTGGCCAGTATCTCCAGCTCGTCCGGCGTGGTGGCATGCTGGAGCATTAAGCCCTCGATCTTGTTGGCGCCCTTAACCAGATTGACCAGGGCATCTATTGCCTGAGTTCTGCTCCTGGTCCGCTGCACCGGCGTTACAATGCCTTCGCGCAGCGTAAGAATGGGAGTTATCTTGAGCAATCCGCCCAGCAGGGCCTGTGCGCGCCCGATCCTGCCACCCTTGCGCAGGTACTCCAGGGTATCAAAGACCATATAAGAGTGCGAACGGGAGCACATGTCTTTAACGGCTGCGACAACATCCGCCAGCTTGGCGCCGCCCTGAATCATCTCCGCCGCCGTGATGACAGGCAGTCCCAGCCCGCCGCAGGTCTGAAGTGAATCCACAATCTCGATTTTACAGATATCGCCCACCAGGGCCTTGGCCTGGATGGCGCTCTCGTAAGTAGCGCTGATCTTACTGGAAAACAGAATCAGCAGAATCTCATCGGTTTCCTTGGATAAGCGGGTAAACAGCTCGGAAAAATATCCCGGTGACTGCGCGGAAGTTGTGGGATGTACCTTGGACTCCACCAGCTTCTTGTAAAACTGCTCTGCATTGATGTCTATGCCGTCCCGGTAAGTCTCATTGCCGAAAAGAACGTTGATGGGCACGATAGTGATGGCGTACTTTTTGATGAGATCCGCCGGGATATCACAGGTGCTGTCCGTAACAAGTTTAATCATGCCTTAACCTCCCTTGACTTATTCCAGAGATACTACATAAAAATAGTGGGGTTGTCCTCCGCTGACCAATTCGATCTGTTTGCCCGGATACTTCTCCTTTAATTGTTTGCCCACCTCCTCAGCCTGCTCGCCCGGCAAATCAGCGCCGTAATATATGGTAATCATCTCGACTGCACTGATCCCGCCTTTATCGAGGCTCCGCACAAGCACATCTTGAACGTCATCGCCGGCCGCCACAAGGTCCGTGTCATCGATAATGCCGATGGCCTGCCCTTGCTTAATCTTAAGCCCGTGTATCTGGGTCGATCTGGCAGCCGTGGTAACCTCGACCGTCTTGACCGATTTAATGGCCTCGCTCATCGACTTTATGTTCTCTTCCAGCGTACTTTCGTAGTTGAAAATCATCAGGGCGGTGATGCCCTGGGGTATCGTGCGGCTCGGAATAACCTCCACCGATTTCCTGGTCAGCTCTTTAATCTGTGAGGCTGTCAGTATGATGTTTTTATTATTGGGCAACAATATGACCTTGTCGGGCTCGACGGCTTCAACAGCAGCCAGTATCTCCTTAACGCTGGGATTCATGGTCTGTCCACCCTTCACCACCACGGCGCCCAGGCTCTCGTATAATTTAATCATGCCTGCTCCAAAAGCAACGGCCACTACCGCTATATCCGTCGGCATGGCTTTTTGCTTCTGCATCTCCTTGAATCCGACATGCTGGTCATCCATGTTCTGGATCTGTATCTGGTGAAGGGTGCCCAGCGTCGTGGCGTAGGCCAGAATGCCCCCTGGATCGTACGAGTGAATATGCACGCGTACGGCCATCTCATCACCCGCCACTACCAGCGACTGTCCCCTGTCCTCGAGCTTACGCCGGATCTTCTCGGGGTCCAGGTTCGTTCCTTCCAGCAGGAAATTGGTACAGTATCCGTAGGCTTCGTCCTCTTCCGCAGAGATCACGTTAACGTTTTTGGTCGCCGTGATATTGGCGCTGACCATCTGGGGTTTACGGAATTGCAGGTCCTCCAGCTCACCTTTAAGATATCTCAGGGCGCCATCCAGTAATATGTATAATCCCTGGCCGCCGGCATCCACCACGCCGGCTTCCATCAGCACGGGCAACAGCGTGGGAGTCCTGGCGACAGACTCACGGGCTTCCTTTACCGTCTCATCGATAATGGCCACCAGGTCATCAGGGTGCTTTTCCGCATACTGTTGGCCTGTGCCGGCGGCATCCCGTATAACCGTGAGTATGGTGCCGTCTACGGGATTGGAAAGCCCCTCCCGCGCCGTCTTGGCCGCCTGCACCAGCGCTGCGGCCCAATCCGTGCCGTTGAATTGAGCTTTCCCGTCGAATCCCTTGGCCATGCCTCGAAAGATCTGGGCCAGGATTACGCCGGAGTTGCCCCTGGCGCCGAGAAGCGCTCCGTGCGACATGGCTTTAGCCATCACGCCCACAGTGCTATCGGTAGCCCTGTCCGCTTCTTCGATAACCGACCTGAGGGTAAGCAGCATGTTGGTGCCCGTATCGCCATCGGGGACCGGAAAGACGTTGATTGCATTGACCTCGGCGACGCTCTTCTCCAGCCAGTTGCTGCCGGCCGCGAACATATCTCTGAGGTCTTTGCCGTCCCAGGACTGTTTCATCTGTCTCCTTTCAACATTTTGAACGTTGTGGTATTATATATCATTCTTACTCAGTTTTCGTAAAGTATCGGAAAGAGGTTATAAATTGGCTATCAAATGTGATATCTGCGGAAAAACGCTGCGTTTCGGCAACAGGATCAGCCACTCTAAACAGCATACCAGGCGGACATGGCTTCCCAATGTTCAGCCAACGACATTTAACATCAATGGGACCGCCGTCCGTCTCAACCTGTGTACCAGGTGCATCAGGACCAGAAATAAAGTCGCCCGCTAACATACAGAATTCCTCAGTTCTTTTATAGCTGCGCCTATACCCAGACTTGAATTAAGAATGGCGGAACCGGCCACCAGGACATCCGCACCGGCGCTTACAGCAACAGGGGCCGTCTTAGTGGTTATCCCGCCATCAACCTCGAGCTCGGCACTGGATTTTCTATTATAGAGTATTTGCCTCAGCCTGACTATCTTGTCGGCCATTCCCGCGATGAACTGCTGCCCGCCGAAACCCGGATTGACTGTCATCAACAGCAACAAGTCGGCCAGCGGCAAGACCTCGTCCAGCGAGGACAGGGGCGTGGCCGGATTGAGCGAGATGCCCGCTTTTATCCCCAGCTTCTTGATGCTGTTAAGTGTGCCATCCAGGTGAGGGCATGCTTCAACATGCACCGTGAGGATATCGGCGCCCGCCCCGGCGAACTTCTCAACAAATAACTCGGGCTTCTCAATCATAAGGTGGACGTCCAGCGGAACATCCGTGATCCTGCGCAGCGATTCAACCACCGGCAGGCCGATGGATATATTGGGTACGAAATGGCCGTCCATGACGTCCACGTGTATGTAGTCCACGCCTGCGGCGGCTGCCTCGCATACCTGCTCTCCCAAACGGCCGAAATCCGCAGAAAGGATGGAAAGGGCTATTTTAACCTTATTCTTTTTCATATCCCCTGACGACGTCTCTGGCTCTTTCTATGCTCTTTTTCACCTCGACCGTGGCCGTGCCGCCCTGTGAGGACCTCGCTTCGACAGATTTATGCAGGGTGATGGCCAGCACATCCTTCTCGAATAGCTTCGAGAATCCCCTGTATTCCCTGATATCCAGCTCGTTTAAGTCCCTGTTATTGTCAACGGCATATGAGACCACCCTGCTTACGACGTCGTGCGCCTCGCGGAACGACAGACCCTTGTTTACCAGGTAATCGGCCATATCGGTGGCAAGGATATAACTCTGCATGGAATACTTCATCCTGGCGGCGTTTATCTTGATGGAAGAAACCAGGCCTGCCAGAACATCCAAACTTGAGATGAGCGTGTCCACCGTATCGAAAAAACTCTCTTTGTCCTCCTGCAGGTCACGGTTGTAGGCCAGCGGCAGGCCCTTCATTACAGTCAGCATGGATACCAGGTGTCCGTATACACGGCCGGCCTTCCCTCTGGCAAGCTCAGCTGCATCCGGATTTTTCTTCTGCGGCATAATGCTGCTGCTGGTTGCATAGGCGTCGCCGACCTCAATGAATCCGAACTCGGCCGTGGACCAGATAATGATCTCCTCAGCCATCCTCGAGAGGTGCATCATGGCAATAGCAGCGGCAGACTCGAACTCTATGATGAAATCGCGGTCGGAGACTGCGTCGATGCTGTTGGCGCTGACATCGTCGAATCCCAGCTTGCCCGCAACAAACTCCCTGTCCACAGGGTAGGGGAGACCGGCCAGCGCGCCGCTGCCCAGCGGCATGATATTGATGCGGCTGAGGCAGCTTTCAAATCTCTCTATATCACGGCTGAACATCTGAAAATAAGCCATGACGTAATGGGAGAAAAGCACCGGCTGGGCCTGCTGCAGGTGGGTATATCCCGGCATGATCACCTTGATGTTTCTCTCGGCGATATCTACAAGCTGCGAATTAAATCTTTGCAGGGCCCCGATCACCTTCCGGGCTGACTCCCGGGCATAAAGCCGCATATCGAGGGCCACCTGGTCGTTGCGCGATCTGGCCGTATGCAGCTTCCCTGCGGTATCGCCGATCAGTTCGAAGAGCCGGCTCTCGATGTTCATGTGGATATCTTCCAGCTCGAGTTTGAATTGGAAACGTCCGCTTTCTATCTCCTTCAGGATGGAATGCAGCCCGTCCCGGATCTTCGTGTAATCGCTTTTGGTTATGATCTTCTGCCGCGCCAGCATTTCGGCGTGCGCCAGGCTGCCTTCGATATCATGCCTGTACAACCGCCAGTCATAAAGAATCGAAGCCAGGTAGTGCTGGACGGCTTCATTGATATCCTCTTTAAACCTGCCCCGTAACCTTGCCTCTTTTTTAACTCCCATCCTTCTCCCGCCGTATTTTATTTATTCTTCTTACCTTTCTTGCTCTTCTTGCCGCTCCTGAGCGGAGCTAATCCTATCACCTGCGCCTGCGCCTGTATCTTGAGCGGCAGGCCCCAGATGCGGATAAAGCTCGCCGAGTCGCTCTGGTCGAACAGATCGCCACGGTCATAGGTCGCCAGCTGGAAGCTGTAAAGCGAGTAAGGCGACTTGCGCCCGACGATGACGCAATTGCCTTTGTGCATTTTAACCCTGACTGTCCCCGATACATACCTCTGAGAGCTGTCGATATAGGCATCCAGGTCTTCCCTGTGATTGGAGAACCACAGGCCGTTATATATTAGATCCGAGTATTCCTGGGCTACCCGCTCCTTGTGTCTCAGCTGGTGCCTGGTCAGAGTCATAGCTTCGAGTGCGAGGTGTGATTTTAAAATAACCAGAGCAGCCGGGGCTTCGTAGTTTTCCCTGGATTTAATGCCCACCAGGCGGCTTTCCATGTGGTCGATCCTGCCTATGCCGTTGCGCCCGGCCATCACGTTGAGCTTTTCGATCAGGGGCAATCCCTCCGTCTTCTTGCCGTTAAGGCTGACAGGCACTCCCTCTTCAAAGCCGATCTCAACATATTCGGCCCTGTCCGGCGAATCCGCCGGGGATTTGGTCCATTCGTATATATCCTCGGGCGGCTCCGTCCAGGGGTTTTCGAGTATGCCGCATTCGATGCTGCGGCCCCACGGATTTTCATCAATGGAATATGGACGGTTTACCTTGACCGGCACGGGGATCTTGTGCCGCTGGGCGTATTCAATGGTCTCGTCCCTGGTCATGCCCCACTCGCGTGCGGGGGCTATGATCCTGAGATCCGGCCCCAGCGCCAGCACGCTGACGTCGAAGCGAACCTGGTCGTTGCCCTTTCCGGTCGATCCGTGCGCGACAGCAGTGGCGCCCTCCATATGCGCCAGGTCCACCAGCAGTTTGGCCATGAGGGGACGGCCCAGCGCCGTGGCCAGCGGATACTGTCCCTCATACAACGCATCGGCTTTAACGGCCTTGAAAACGTAATCTTCTATAAACTCGTCCCTGGCGTCAACAGCAAATGATTTCAACGCTCCCAGCTTCAAGGCTTTCTGCCTGATACCCTCCACATCTCTGACCCCTCCGATATTGACGCACAGCGTGATGACATCCATCTTGTAGTTGTCGGCCAGCCATTTAATAGCCACCGATGTATCAAGTCCGCCGCTGTAGGCCAGGACAACCTTTTCCCTTGCTTTTTTCACCATTTCTATTGCCTCTCTTTCAGTACTTTGCCGAGCACTTCCAGCGCCCTGTCGATCTCCTTCTCCGTGACGATGAGCGGTGGAATAAAACGAATTACGTCGGCTTTGACCTTATTAATGATCAATCCCTTTTCCAGGCAGGCCAGAACTATCGGCTCTGCTATTTCCGCATTGAACTGCAAGGCCACCAGTAAACCTTTTCCTCTGACCTCTCTAATAATCTTATAGTCGGCGGCCAGAGCCTTAAGGCCGGCGCGAAGGTATTCACCCATACGCTGGACATGGCCCGCCAGATTCTTCTGTATTATGTAGTTGAGCACATCGAAGGCCGTGGCGCACACGAGCGGATTGCCGCCGAAGGTAGTGCCATGTTCGCCGATCTTGAAAACGCAGGCGCGCTCCTTTGCCAGAAAAGCTCCGATGGGAACGCCCCCGCCCAGTCCCTTGGCCAGCGTCATGATATCTGGCTCAGCTCCGTACTGTTGATATGCGTAAAGCGTGCCGGTGCGGGCGATGCCGGTCTGTACTTCATCCAGGATGAGCAGCAGTCCCTTTTCATCGCACCAGGCCCTTACTTTCTTCAGGTAATCGTCGGACGGAACGTTGACCCCTCCCTCACCCTGTATCGGCTCGAGCATTACCGCGCAGGTCTGTTTATTGGTGGCTGCTTTGATGGCCTCCAGGTCGTTGTAATCAACGTTGACAAAGCCCGTCGGCAGCGGAGTGTAAGGCTCCTGAAACTGGTTCTGTCCTGTAGCTGCCGTAGTTGCCAGCGTCCTTCCATGGAACGATTCGTGGGTAGTTATTATCTCGTAGGCGCCGTCCAGCTTCAGCTTGCCGTAGCGGCGCGCCAGCTTGATGGCGCCCTCGTTCGCCTCCGCTCCGCTGTTGCAGATGAAGACGCGGTCGAGGCAGCTTGTCTTAACCAGCAGGTCAGCCAGCTGCAGCTGCGGGACCGTGTAATACATGTTGGACATCTGTATCAGCGTTTTGGCCTGGCGTGTCAGCGCATTAACCACAACGGGGTGGCAGTGTCCCAGACTGGTTACCGCGATGCCGGCCACGAAATCAAGGTATTCCCTGCCGCTATCATCCCAGACCTTCATCCCTTTGCCGCGTACAATAGTGACGGGCCAGCGCTTGGCCAGCTGCATATAAACCTTCTTTTCCAGTTCCTGCCAGTTATTATTTATGGTTGACAATTGTTGTACCTTTTCCTTTTCCTTCGATTTCGTCTATCAGCGCATGTTCGACCCGCCCGTCTATTATGCGCGTGAGCGATACCTTGCGGGCGGCGATCACGCCCGCTTCGAGCTTGGCCACCATCCCGCCGGAGGCGGTCCCGCTCTCGATCATATTCCTGGCCCTGCCTACATCGATATGCGTTATCACCTGCCTGGAATCATCGTATATCCCCGGCACGTCGGTTAAAAAGATCAGCTTTCGTGCATCCAGCGCAGCAGCGATCTGGGCGGCGATAGTATCGCCGTTGACATTCAGCAGGTTGTTATCATCCCTGTCGCCGGCCTGGGCATTAATACAGACGGGCGCTATCACCGGCATGTAGCCGTTGTTGATCAGCACTTTCAGCAGCCGTGAGTTCACCGTCAGTTCTTCTGCTGTCAATCCCAGCTCGCGGTTCTTATTCTTCCCTATAACAATGGCGCCGTCGGCGCCGCTGATACCCACAGCTTTCCCCCCCCTCCGGCTGATCTCGGACACCAGTTCCTTATTGATCAGTCCCGCCAGCACAGCCGTGACCACCTTCAGCGTGTCTTCATCCGTCACGCGTAAGCCCTGTACAAAGCGCGTTGAGATATGCAGCCTGCTCAGCCAGTCTGTAACAGCATTGCCTCCGCCGTGTACAACGACCACGGGGACCCTTTTTTTCTGGAGCGTTACAAGGTCTTCCAGCGTGGTATCGTTCTGGCCCAGAGTACTGCCGCCGATCTTAACCACAATGATTTTCGATCTTAACATATGCAATCAAGGGACAGGTCAGGTAGTATAATCGCTATTTATAGTAACATACTCCTGAGATAGATCGCATCCCCACGCGACTGCACTTCCCGTGCCGACATTCAGGCAGACTTTGATCGTAACCTCATCTGCCTTCATACGACGGCTGAGTTTATTCTTTTCAAAGGACAGCGGGTTGCCCCTGCGCATGACCTGTTCACCCTGCAGGTAAACATCCAGCGCCCCCTCGTCCATGTCAGCTCCGCTGCGGCCCAGAACAGCCACGACACGGCCCCAGTTGGGATCGTTGCCGTGCACGGCCGATTTAACCAGCGCGGATGCGGCGATCAACCTGGCCACCTTCCTCGCCTGGGATCTGCTCTTTGCGCTTTCTATGCACACCTCGATCAGCCTGGTGGCGCCCTCCCCGTCTGCAGCGATGCTGCAGGCCAGGTAACGGCAAACCCTGCTCAGTGCATGCTTGAACATTCTGCCGTTTTCAGCCGTGATCAGATCATTATCGGCCTTGCCGTTGGCTATAATCGATACCATGTCATTGGTGCTGGTATCTCCATCTACGGTTATCATATTGAAGCTATCCTCGACAGCGGCTCTCAGCGCTTTAGCCAGAAATACACGATCGATCCTTGCGTCGGTGGTCAGGAAACTCAACAGCGTGGCCATATCCGGATGGATCATGCCTGCACCTTTGGCTATACCGCCGATAGTATAATGCCCGTTCTGCTCCATGACCCGGACGGCGATCTCCTTGGGACGTGTATCCGTGGTCATGATAGCTCTGGCCAGTTTATGTCCCCCGCTCTTAATCAACTCGATTTTACCGATGCCCTTCTGTATTCTGTCCATGGGCATGACGTTGCCGATAACTCCGGTGCTGGCCACCATGACCTGATCGGCCTTGATACCCAGTTTTTTCGCAGCCAGTGCAGCCATTTCGGTGGCATCGCGCAATCCTTTATCACCTGTGCAGGCATTGGCACAACCTGAATTCACCACCACGGCGCGCGCCCTGCCTTTTTCATTATTCTTCATACTGAGAATAATGGGAGCCGCTTTCACTTTGCTGCGGGTGAAGACCGCGGCGGAAACCGCGGGCGCTTCGGAATAAAGCAATCCCAGATCGAGCCTGCCCTTGTATTTGATTGCAGCCTCCACAGCACCAGCCAGAAAACCCTGCGGTGATGTGACTGTGCCCTGTTTGATATCCTCTGTTTTCTCTTTCATGGGGTTAAGACTATAGCACTTTTCTACGGATACCGCTATTTTCCGGCCGAGCGTCCTGCCTTCTGATCAGGTATCGCTATTTATCACGCTCCGTTTTTTTCTTCAGCTCATACAGTTTATTAATAGCCTCAATGGGCGACATCGAATCTATATCGAGATCCTTCAGTTCGCTTTCAATTTCGGATGACCGCCCGAATATGGATAGCTGCAGAGACTGAGCTTCAGGCGACTCCCTGCCTGTACCGTTCCTGCGCGAGGCTTGTTCCTCTTCCAGTTGCTGTAATATTTGTTCTGCACGTCGTATGACGGCTTTGGGCAAGCCCGCAAGTTGGGCCACGTGTATGCCATAGCTGCGGTCGGCACCCCCGGGAATGACTTTGCGCAGGAATATGACCTTCCCACCCTCCTCGGCCACGGCCATGTTGTAGTTTTTCACCCGCGGCAGGCTGGCAGCCAGCTCCACTAACTCGTGATAGTGGGTGGCAAAAAGCGTCCTGGCCCTCAATTTAGCATTATTGTGTATATATTCGATGGTGGCCCAGGCGATGGAAAGTCCATCGTAAGTGCTGGTGCCGCGTCCAACCTCGTCCAGTATCAACAATGACCTGACGGTCGCATTATTGAGTATATTGGCCGCCTCGATCATCTCGACCATGAATGTCGATTGCCCCGCTGCTATATCTTCCTGTGCTCCGATGCGTGTAAAGATGCGGTCGACCAGTCCGATCACGACCTCATCAGCCGGCACATAGCTCCCGGTCTGAGCCATTAAAACGATCAGCGCCACCTGCTTTAGATAGGTCGACTTACCCGCCATGTTGGGGCCGGTCAATACGATCAACTGGTTATCACCGCTGGAAAGCAAGGTATCGTTGGGAATGAATTCACCACTGCCCAGCGCCTTCTCCACCACCGGATGCCTGCCGCCCCTGATCATGATGGAATCCCCGTCATTCAGCTCCGG
>DAOUFR010000098.1:0-9413 GCA_034429715.1 Dehalococcoidia bacterium | reverse complement strand
ATTTCATCGGATATCTGGGGGCTGTTGAGCAGGCGTGCCAGCTGGTCGGCGGTTAGAAACTCTATGACGCGGGATTCCGTTTTAGGCAGGTCGATTTTGTCCGGATTGAGCACGGGGAGGTCGCGGCGGGTGCCGAGATAGCGTAAAAAAGAGCGCAGCGCGATAACATGGTAGGTCTGCGTGGCTTTCTTAAGATGATCGCCGTTTTTATCGATGAAATTGGCCAGGTAAAGACGGTACCTACCGGTAAGGTCAACATCGATATTTGAGGGCGAAAGGGGAATGGAGTTTTTCTCAACCCAGGTAAGAAAACGGGTGAGGTAATGGCGGTAGTTGCGCACCGTTAAAACCGACAGTGATTTTTCAACGACAAGGTATTCAAGAAAATCATCGGCTAAACGGCGCAGGTCGGATCCGTCCGAAACTACCATGTCCTAATTATAATAGATACTGTCTATGTCGTAAAAGGTACAGTGTGCGACATGGCAACCGGATGGATATACGGGCAATGAGCCTCAATCGATTCCGGGCTCCCGGATGACTTCCTGGCATTGTTTGCCCAGGCCGCTGATCTCGAATTCAACTTTGTCGCCCGGCTTGAGCCAGCAATCTTCGCCCCAGGATTTTGCGTTTCCCGGCGGCGACCCGAGCAGAACGACGTCCCCCGGGTAAAGCGTGAAGAATTTGGACAGGTAACTGACTATGCCTGCCGGGTTGTGTATATAGTCGCTGGTGTTAAAATCCTGCCGGACTGTCCCGTTTACCGTTAAAACGGCATGCAGGCGGCACGGGTCCTCAACCTCATCCGCTGTCACTAAAAACGGCCCCAGGGGTGCGAAATTGTCGAAACTCTTGCCCTTTGTGTACTGTTTGTCATGCGTCTCGAACTGCCAGTAGCGTTCCGACAGGTCCTGACCGCACATGTATCCGAAGATGTGGCCCTCTGCCTGACCGGCAGTAAGATACTTGCCCTTTTTACCGATGACCAGCGTCAGCTCCCCTTCCCAGTCCAATTTTTGAATATACCTGTTATGTAAAATCTGATCGTTAGGTCCGCACACGGAGCTATTGGCCTTGAGAAATACCACCGGCTCGGATTTCTCCGTAAGCTTATGGCCCATCTGCATGGCATGCAGTCTGGAATTCCATCCTATGCAGATCACCTTGCCGGTGACCATCAGCGGCGGGCCCAGGCGATCTCCGGCGGCCACCTGCGGCAGCTTGGTGTGGTCTATCTTTCTAACCCGCTCAAGCAGCGCCCTGTCGCCAAGGGTGGACCTGTCCCAATCACTCACAACGCCTGAAAGGTCGCGCAGCACGCCCGAACCGTCCACGATTCCCGGTTTTTCCTTTTCCAGAGGACCGAATCGAAAGAGCTTAATACTCCTGCCCTCCCTCACCGGCCTGACCGGCGAGAAATTCCCCCATCATCTCAATCAGATTAATTAAATTCCAGCCTTTCAGAGCTGATACTGCGATGGTGGATTCCGGCGCCGATTGGACCTCAAAACAAATATTTTGCGCCTCTTCCTGACTCTCAACCATACGGTCCATCTTGTTGATGACTGTGATCCGCGGCTTCTCATCCAGCTTGAGCTTATGTAAAATAGTCTCCACGGTCCGGCTTTGATTGACTGCCTCGTGACTTGTTATGTCAACAACATGCAGCAGCAGGTCCGCCTCGTCCAGCTCCTCCAGCGTGGCATGGAATGCGGCAACGATGAGAGGCGGCAGCTTATGTATGAAACCGACCGTATCCGTCAATAATATGTTGCGCCCGTCCGGCAGCCGCAATCTCCTGGTAACAGGGTCCAGCGTGGAAAACAGCTTGTTCTCGGTCACCACACCGGCCTGGCAGATGGCGTTGAGCAGGGTGCTTTTGCCTGCATTGGTGTAACCCACCAGCGCCACCAGTGGTGTGTTGGACTTCTTCCGCTGCCTGCGGTAAAGCTCGCGGTGGCGCCTCACGGCCTCAATCTGCTTGTCTATATTGCTGATGCGTTTCCTGATCAGCCTGCGGTCCGTCTCGATCTGCGATTCGCCCGGACCCCTGGTGCCGATGCCGCCACCCAGCCTTTCCAGATGACTCCACTGACCCTCCAGCCTGGGCAGCAGGTACTGGTGCTGGGCCAGCTCGACCTGCAATTTGCCCTCCCGTGTCCTGGCGCTGGCGGCGAAGATATCCAGTATCAGCGCTGTCCTGTCGATGACCTTGACACCCAGCGCTTCTTCCAGGTTTCGCTGCTGCCTGGGTGCAAGCTCATCATTGAAAATGACCGTACCGTAATTCAATTCCTGCTTGAGCTCGATCAGCTCCTGCAATTTGCCCGAGCCGATATAATGTGTCGACGACGGCCTCTCGAGCTTCTGCGTCAGCCTCCCCACCACGTCGGCCCCGGCAGTCCGCGCAAGCTGGTTCAATTCGTCGAGAGAGCTTTCGATGGACCAACCGTCACGTCCCCTGCCCGCTTCAACTCCCACAAGCACAGCACGCTCCCTGCTTTCCTGTGTGCTAAAGGTCGTCTTCGGCATTGATGAGATTAAGGGCGGCCAGCTATTTCTTGAGCGTTAAAAGCCGCCGCACTCCCTCGTCGAAACGGTCGTCGGGCTGCGTGATGGACAGCCGCACATAGCCCTCTCCGGTCTTGCCGTAGCCCGTGCCCGGCGTAACCGCCACGGCGATCCTGTCGAGCAGCTCAGTCACGTATTGCACCGATGTGTAGCCCTGCGGCACCCTGGCCCAGATGTAGAATCCGGCCCTGGGCTTGTTGACCTTCAGGCCGATGCGCTCCAGCGCCTCAACAATCTTGTCCCGGCGGGCCTGCAGTTTCATGTTGCGGGCAGGTATGTCGCCCTGGTCGCCCGTCAGCGCCTCAACGGCGGCAAGCTGAATGGCCTGGGGTATGCCCGAGTCCAGGTTGGACTTGAATCGAAAGAGCGCGTCGATCATCTTGCGGTTGCCGACGGCCATGCCGATGCGCCAGCCGGTCATGTTATATGTTTTGGACAGTGAGTGAAACTCTATCCCCACTTCCTTTGCACCCGGAATTTCCAGGAAGCTGTGCGGCCGGTAACCGTCGTAGGCCACCTCCGTGTAGGGCGCGTCGTGGCAGACCGCGATATCGTGGGAGCGGGCGAACTTCACAACCTTCTCAAAGAAGGAGGGCTCGGCCACAGCCCCGGTGGGATTGTTGGGATAACAGATCCACAGCACTTTGGCCTTTTTAAGCGCCTTCTCCGGTATGGCGTCCAGGTCCGGCAGGAAGTCGTTGCTTTCCAGCAGCGGCATGTAGTGCACTTCCCCGCCCGCCAGCAGCGTGCTGACGGAGTAAACGGGATATCCGGGATCGGGCACCAGCGCTACGTCGCCCGGGTCCAGCAGGCAGAAGGACATGTGCCCGATGCCCTCCTTGGACCCGATGAGCGGAAGCACCTCGCTGGTGGGCTCCCATTCCAGTGATACACCGAAGCGTGTCTTATACCATCCGGCAATGGCCCTGCACAGCTCGGGCATGCCGTAGGTCTCGGGATAGCGGTGATTGGCCGGGTCCCGGGCCGCCTTGCACAGGCTGCTAATAATATGCTCGGGTGTGGGTAGATCCGGATCGCCGATGGCGAAACTGACGACATCCTGTCCTGCGGCGCGCTTCTCCGCGATCTTTTTGTTGATGGCCACAAAAAGATAAGGAGGGATACGGTCCATACGCCTGGATAGATTCATAAGAATATAGTATATACCATCGTTTAAATCGAAAGCTAATCACCGGTCATCAGGCCTATCCTCTCCTGTCCCTCGGAAACCGGCCAGCCGTTGCGGGCGTTGTAATACATGTACCATTTGCCCTCGGGCCGTCGGTACCTGACGTCGCAGGCATAGACATGGCTGCTGCGCCATCCCGTGGTAGGTTTGAGCACCGGTTCCTGCAGCAGCCGATCCCAGCTTATGCCGTCCTGCGATTTCAGCACGATAATGGCCGAACCGCTCTGTTTTTTGGCGTCATCCCAGTATATGCCGTTCTCAAATCCCGCCAGCCCGTCATCGCAGACTATGGCTTTCAGCGATCCGCTGCTGAGGTTGCGCCAGGGGTCGCTTTTATCGACCTCGATCACAGGCTTGCTCATCAGCTCATAGGGTCCCTCCGGATGTTCCGCAGTTGCCAGGGCAATGGAATCCGGCTCGTTGAAGCCGCAGTCCGGTATGAGGACCAGCGACGCGCTGTAATAGAGAAAGTATTTAGAATCCCTTTTAACCAGGCAGGGATTGCTGACCGACCTGTTGTCTCCCGACCGGTGCCATTCCAGCTCCGGCTTGACCAGGGATTTGGGCGGCGACCATCGCTTCAGGTCGGTGGAGCGCGAAACGGCTATCTCCGAGTACCATTTCCAGCTTTTAACGGCGGACATGATGATTGAAAGCGGGCGGTATCTCTCGTAGAAAAGATAGTAGACGCCCGTCTCATGATAAAGGAAGGGCCGCATGCCGTTTGCGATGGAGACGCCGCTGTCCTTCCACTTCACCCCGTCCGGTGAGAGGAAATGGTGTATGCCCCAGATGGAATGGGCGAAGAGGTGCCAGCGTCCGTCCGGAGAGTCTTCGGGAAAGCAAAAAGTGGGATCCGCCAGTATCGGCGACAGCAGCGGGTGGTCTATTATGTAATCCTGTGAATAGTCGCTCCACCTGATGGACCTTATATCTTCCAGCTTCATCTTGCGCCCCCTTCGTAGTTTATCGCAGGCTGCTTATAAAGAGCTAACCGGTTTTCTTCAGCAGCCAGCGCGTTGCATCCATGATCTTTTCAGTATACTCCCCTTCCGTTTTGAACCAGCTTATTCTATCGTCCGAAGGCCGGAACCACGTGTACTGGCTGCGCGCAAAGCGGTGCGTTTCATATTTAATTGTCTGCACCGCCTCCTCCAGGCTGGTCCTTCCGGACAGATGGTCGATCATCTGCCGGTAGCCGAGGCTGGACATGGCAGGCAGCCCGCTGTCGTATCCCATCTTCAACAGGTCCTTAACCTCGTCGATAAATCCTGCAGCCACCATATCCTCAGTGCGCCTGTCGATCAGGCTGTAGAGGCGATTTCTATTGGCCGTCAGGCCTATTATCAGAACGGGATAAGGCAGGCCTTTTTTCTCGCGCAGCGAGGACGGCAGCACTCCCGTCTTGCGATGGATCTCCAGCGCGCGCACGATCCTTCTGAGGTTATGGGGAAGTATCAGGGCCGCGCCGGCGGGGTCTATTTCCTCCAGCTCGCGGTACAGGCTCTCGACCCCCTCCTCTTCAGCCCTGCGCGCCATCTCCTGCCGGTAAACGGGATCAGGCTCTACCGCCGGTATGTTCCAGCCCTCCAGCACCGACCAGACGTACTGGCCGCTGCCGCCGACCAGCACCGGCAGCCCTCCCCTGTCCTGGATATCCGAAATGCAGCGCAAAGCGGAAGCCTGAAAATGAGCCAGGCTGTAAGGCTGATCTGGAAATATTATGTCTAGCATATGATGCGGCACTACTGCCCGTTCCGCCGGTGAGGGCTTGGCCGTGCCGATGTCCATATACTTATAGATCTGCCGGCTGTCGGCGTTGACTATCTCGCCGTTGAACTGTTTAGCTATGCCGGTACCCAGCCTGCTCTTGCCGACCGCCGTGGGACCGACTATGGCGACCAGGCATTTCATGGCGCCGCTTTAATCGACGCCGCCTGTTTTACGATGCCGGTGAAATCTGCCGCCTTGAGGCTGGCGCCACCCACCAGGGCGCCGTCGATCTGAGGTTCGCTGATAAACTCGGCTATGTTGACCGCCGTCACGCTGCCCCCATACAGGATACGCGTCGCTTCAGCTTTTTCCTTGCCCAGTACACCGGCTACTTCAGAGCGTACCAGTCCGATGGTCTTTCCCGCCTGTCCGCCGGCCGCCGCCCTGCCCGTGCCTATGGCCCAGATGGGCTCGTAGGCAATGACGACCTCTACCCCGGAGGGTATGCCCTTGAGCCCCTCCCTGACCTGCCGGGTAAGCACCTCCCCGGTCTTTCCCGCTTCGTTTTCCTCCAGAGTCTCACCGATGCAGAAGATGGGGGTAAGGCCCGCCGCCAGAGCGGCTTTCACCTTCTCGTTAACCTGACTATCTGTTTCGCCGAAAATCTGTCGCCGCTCCGAATGGCCCAGTATCACGTATCGACACAGCGGCTTGAGCATCAGCGGCGATATCTCGCCCGTGTAAGCGCCTTTCTCTTTAAAATACATATTCTGGGCGCCCAGCCTGACGGACGTGCCTGCGATCATTCCGCTTATTTTATAAAGCGAGATAAAAGGGGGACAGAGCACGATGTCGACCGCGGTTACGTTATTCAGGTCGCCGATCATCGAGGATACCAGCGCTGCGGCCTCGTCGACCGTGGTGTTCATCTTCCAGTTGCCTGCGATAAATGGTCTGCGCATATCACCTTCTTGATATTATTTTGTAGGGATTCTATTACTCGTCCTGCAAAACCTCCACGCCCGGCAGCGTTTTGCCCTCCATGAAGCTCATGCTGGCCCCGCCGCCCGTGGAAACGTGCGTCATCTTGAAGCCGAGGCGCATCTCGGTTACGATCTCGGCCGTGGAGCCGCCACCCACCACGGTGGTCGCGTGCAGGTTGGCCAGCAGCTCCGCCATGGACCGGGTGCCGCGCCCGAACTGCTCGATCTCATACACGCCCATAGGGCCGTTCCAGAAAACGGTCCGGCAGGGTTTGAGCTTCTCCGTGAACAGCTCCCTGGCCTGGGGACCTATATCCACGATGTATTTATCGGCGGGTATCATGGAAACCGGGGCGATGGCATATTTGGCGGTGTCGTTGATGGCATCGGCCACAATTACGTCCGGAGGCAGCACCAGCTCGACCTTTCCCGCGCCGGCCTTTTCCGTCAGGTCTCTGGCCAGCACTATCTTATCTTCCTCGACGGCGGACAGGCCCACGCTGTAGCCATGCGCCTTGAGGAATGTGGCCGCCATCCCGCCTCCGATCAACAATATATCGATCTTGCCCAGCATATTGCTGATCAGCTTGATCTTGTCGCTGACCTTGGCCCCACCCAGCAGCGCGGCGAAGGGGTGCTGCGCGTTTTCCAGCAGGTCGCCCAGCACGCGCAGCTCCTTTTCAAGCAGGAGCCCGGCATAAGCCGGCAGCAGTTTGGCCACGCCGTGAGTGGAGGCGTGCGCGCGGTGGGCCGTGCCGAACGCATCATCCACGTAAATGTCCGCCAGGCCTGCCAGCTCGGCGGAGAATTTGGGATCGTTCTCCTCCTCCTCGGCATGGAAGCGCAGGTTCTCCAGCAGCAGTATGTCGCCGCTCTTCAGTTTTTCCACCGCCTTCTGTACTTTGGGGCCTATGCAGTCCGAGACCGTGTAGATGGGCAGGTTGGTGAGCTGGGACAGCCGCTCGGCGATTTGGGTCATGCGCAATGATTCAACCACCTTGCCGTCCGGACGGCCCAGGTGCGAGCATAAAATAATCTTGGCTTTGCGTCCTATCAGGTACCATATGGTAGGCAGCGACGCTATGATCCGGCTGTCATCCATAATCTCATTGGTTTTGGGATCGAGAGGCACATTGAAATCCACCCTGACCAGGACCTTTTTGCCGGTAACCTCTACATCTCGTATCGATTTCTTCATAGAGACCATCTCCTTCACAGGATATTTGCGGCAAATATAAATGCGTTGACCGCCACCCTCGCCTGAGTATATCCAATCGAAGTTATTTGTTCAAGGACATCGTCCGGCCTGTTTATTTTTAGCACCGTTCATATTAAACTGTTATATGACAACCGTGCACCACGGCAGCAGACGACCTTTGGTAATCGTGTTGTCAGGCCCGTCCGGCGTGGGCAAGGACGCCACCATCGCCAGGATCAGGGAGATAGGCGTAAAGTTCCATTACGTAGTCACCGCCACCACCAGGGAGAAGCGTTCCAATGAAATCGACGGTATCCACTATCATTTTCTGAACAAGCGTGACTTCAAGAAGATGATTGCGCAGGACGAGTTCCTGGAATACGCCGAGGTCTACGGTAACTTCTACGGCGTGCCTAAAAAAGAGGTACGGCAAGCTTTGGAGAGGGGAGAGGACGTGATCATCAAGGTGGACGTTCAGGGCGCGGCCACGCTTAAGAAGATGATACCGGACGCCGTCTTTATCTTCCTGCTGACACCTTCACCGGAGGACCTGATCGACCGGCTGAAAGCGCGGAACTCCGACTCCGAGATTGCCGTGAATACCCGTATGCTCAAGGCGGAGGAAGAGCTCAAATGCCTTCCTCTCTTCGATTACTGCGTGGTCAATATCAAAGACGACCTCGACCGCACCGCCCAGGCGGTGGCCGGCATAATCAGAACTGAGAAGCACCGCGTCAAGCCCAGAGTGATCAAGATTTAACGCCGCTGCGACCGGGCAGGCCCAGTATCCGCCGCTCCCTTTTACGCATGGCGATGGCTTCATGTCGCCTTTCGTGATCATAACCGAGTATATGCAACACGCCGTGCACCAGCAGCAGGCGCAGCTCATCCTCCACTGTAACACGGTTGCGCTTCGCCTGTTCCACCGCCGTGGGATAGGAGACCACGAGTATCCCCATGCCTGCCGTGCCTCCCGGGGCAACGGGGAATGCAGCGCCATCCGTGCCGGGCTCGTCCAGTGCGAAGGAGAGCACATCGGTGGGCCGGTCGATGCCGCGGTATCTGCTGTTCAAAGCCTTAATCCCTGCATCGTCCGTTACCAGACAGTCGATCTCCAGCGGTGCGGACACCTTCTCTGCCTCCAGCGCAGCCAGTATCGTCTGCCTGATCCAGGCGCGTTTGACGGAAGGGCCTTTAATCCGCTTCATGCGGATACTGACCGTGTGCACTATTTTCCGCATGGCGAAATATTAGCAGTTCAGGCCGGGTTATACAATCATGTGCGTATTTGATTTGCTTGAAACCGTGATTGAATCTATGCTATATTGCATGGCGCTGTCGGCCTGATATATTCCAGATGGAGGGATCGCATAGTGGTCTAGTGCGGCCGCCTGCTAAGCGGTTGCCTCGGGAAACCGGGGTCATGGGTTCGAATCCCATTCCCTCCGCCAGCCTTCACCATTGCAGTCCCCACCAACGTATTTTTTTGTTCCCGGCCAAGGTGATAAAACCTTGAAATCGGGCCCTTATTCTTAGCGAATGAGAAGATGAAAGCATATATATGGACCATCGGCTGCCAGATGAACCGGGCCGAGTCGGCCGCCCTCGGCGCCGACCTTCAGTCTCTGGGATTTGAACCGGTGCGCAGCGCCCGCGAGGCCGATATCGTTGTGCTCAATACCTGCGTGGTCAGGCAGTCCGCCGAGGATAAAGTCAGGGGTATGCTGGGTTACGTCAGCGGCATCAAGTCCGCCAGGCC
>DAOUFR010000097.1:0-14939 GCA_034429715.1 Dehalococcoidia bacterium | reverse complement strand
AGCGTCTCTTGCCAGCTTGGTAACGAGAAAACATCACATATAGACATGTATTCCATTACTTTAGTATGCGGTAGTTGTCCCAGAAACTCCACGCTGTCTTGAATGTTAAGATCATGTGCCAGCCTGGTTAACTGGTGTTTCCATCTACCCTGGCCTACAATCAAGTAAAGAATTGCAGGATATTTCTTCTTTATTCGTGCAACTGCCTCAATGTTGAGATCAAGGCCTTTACTTGGAATAAGTGATGACACGCTAAGTACAATAATACGCCCTGTGTGATTCTGACGTAAATTTGATTTGCCAGCAAATAAATCTTCGGCATATATACCCCAGGGTAAAATGACTGTGTCCAGGTTGATTTTGTGTAAGAGCTTAGCTCTTATTTGGGCACTCGGTGAAATCACCGCATTAGAATTCTGGAATACAGCGTTGACAGCATTAAAACACGGTCTACCTCTCAACATGGTAATATCAACATCTGCACCTCTAGGGGTTATAACCAGTGGTAGGTCGTATTGCTTTGATAGCAACATTGCAGCAAAACCATCCGGTAGTGCCATATGGGCATGAATGATATCGAATTTAAAATCCTGATGGATTTCCTCAACCAGTTTCCTAATCCCGCTGTACATGCGCTTGCCTGAGGAGGAAAAAAACATTGCTCTGGGAAATAATAAGTAACGCGGATAGTAAACCTCGATCCCGGCCTGTATTGTTTTAGTTGGTATCTGTGAATAGGACATCCATTTGTGAGAGAGATATTTCACTGGAAATGGTGTACAGGGTTTGGGTGATACGACTTTAACTTGGCAGCCTAGATTTTGAAGCTCTTTTCCTAGTTGGAAAACAACGATTCCGTCACTCGTGTTGAAGGATGAGGGATACATATGGGATATAACTAAGACTTTCATTTCTTTCTGCACAATAGTGTATGCTGTCGCTGACTATAAACTAAACCCAGGAATATCATTAAGACAGGCATCAGTTGCAAACTATGGTAGACAGCCGCCGGAATCATGTATATAGCATAGGCAATTATTGTTGCCTGGAGAGCGGTACAGAATGTTTGAGTATAGTTGTTATTATTCTCACGCTCTATATCGGACAGCGTCCGGTAAAAATTGACAAATAATAAAATAAAAATAGCTACGCCAAATAAGCCATAGCGCCTGAGTAAAAGCAGCCATTCATTATCTACGATGGTGGACATCGTATCTTTTCCAGGACCCCAGCCTAACAATGGAGATTGCTGCCAGAGGGCAAAGTCATCTTCCCAATTTATCAGCCTGGCCTGCCAGCTTGTATCGGTATCTAAATCCATACTGCGACCCACGCGGAAGAAAAATAGGTCTGGGGCCAGTTCCAGCACAATGATAGCAAGGATCATTATTAAAGGGATGATTAGCATAAGCGACCGCAACATCCTTTTAGAACCAACGTATAGTAAGTATTTGTATAATATAATGAAGGCAATCGCTACCAACAACCCCAATAGAGCTGAGCGGGAGAGCGTGAACATGACGGCAAGGCTGAATACTACCAGCGCCGCCCAGGAGAATAATTTGATGTTACGGCCCTTCAGCCACAGTGCTCCCGTCAAGGCTAAAGAGGCAGCCAGGACCATTAAAGCGCCAAACTCGTTGGGATTGGGTGTAGTCCCGACGATTCTACCCGCTGTTACAAGGCCATACATCTGAGTTGGAGCATAGTATGGTGTCAACCATGAGTTAATAGCGAAAAGGTTAAAGTACTGGAAAAAGCCAAAAGCTGCAGAGCACATGAAGATGATGAGCGAGATAATATAGTAATTTCGCATATGGTCCTGGGGAATATTCAGGCTGGCTACTAGGGCGAAGATGAGGAAGTATTCAATAAGTTTGCCAAATTCCCAAAAATCACGGGCAATAGGATAGTATCCATGAGCAAATACTGCATAAACCATAGATACCAAAATACATGCACCGAATATGAAAAACCATTTGTTGGTGGGATTCCACCTTATTCTCAGGTGTTTGCCGCCGGCAAGATGACCCAGTATTAAAAGCACCCATGCGCTAATAGTAATCGCCAGTTCCATCCTCACCGCAGGTATCGCTGTGGGGAAGCGGATTGGAGGTAAGAGCACTGCAACTATCAACAGTGGTAGGATTACTCTATCGAGCGATAGTAATCCGTCCTTAAAGAAAATGTAGAATAGTGCGATACTGCCTATTACCAGCAAAAGACATAAAACACTGAGGAATATATTCGTAGCCGCCAGATAACCAAGAAAGATGGCTATAGCAACAAGCAGCGTAATGATTAGAACGACGCGACACCTTTGCCAATGGCAAGTTATAAATTCAATCAATATGCTCTCCGCTCTATCTACAAATGCGCCCTGGCCATCTCCTGGAATTTGGTGTTGGACTCGATCAACTGGTCGTAGGTGCCTGAGGCAATAATGCGGCCATCCTCTATCACGTAGACCACATCGCATTTACGCACTGTAGTGAGCCGGTGGGCAATTATAACCAGGGTTTTTACCCTGGCTATATTGTCGATCGCGGTGAAAACCGCTTTCTCGGTAGCCCCGTCCAGGGCGCTGGTTGCCTCGTCCAGTACCAGCACCGCCGGGTCGTGATACAGCGCGCGGGCGAGGCCCACCCTCTGGCGCTCCCCCCCGCTCAGGCGCACGCCACGCTCCCCGACCAGTGTGTTATAACCGTCCGGCAGCTCGCCCACGATGAAGTCGTGGATGTTGGCAATTTTAGCCGCCCGCTCCACTGCCTCCATAACAACCTGTCCCTCCGCTATACCGAAAGCTATATTTGAGGCAACAGTGTCATCCTGCAGGTAGATATCCTGGGGAACATAGCCCAGGTTACGCTGCCATCGGTGCAGGTTCTCCGTGCCGATCTCCACCCCGTCAACTCGCAAGCTGCCCTCCGTGGGCGGCAGGAGCCCCAGTATGATGTCGGAGATGGTGGTCTTGCCGGAGCCGGTCTTCCCGGCAAAGGCTATTGAGGAGCCGGCCTTTATGGTCAGCGACAGGTCATGTATCACCGGCTCCGTGCTCCGCGGATACCTGAAGCTGATTCCACGGAGCTCCAGCTTGTCTTTGAAGGGGAGGGGCTGGTTATCACCGAAGTCATGGTGTACATTCGTGGCTTCGCCGGCCTGGAGCGCGTCGTGCAACGTGTCCAGGATAGCCAGGTTAAAGCGTAGTTGGGTGGCCCCTTGGAAAATTTGCTGTATGGACGGCATCATACGGTAGCCGGCGAAAGCGAACAGCCCGGCCAGCGGCAGCACCTGCGCCAGGTCGCTCCCCGTGGCAAGTAGATAGAGGACAATCAGAATGATTCCGCCGAAGGCCACCGTTTCCAGCGCATAGCGGGGTATACTGGCAAGCACTGCTGCGGTCGCCATATGGCTTGAGAATTGATAGGAGGGGACAGAGTATCGTCGCACGAAGATTTCTTCGCTGCCCATCAGCTTGACCGCCTTGATACCGCCAAAAGCCTCGCTGGCCACCTTGAAGCGACGTGCGTTCGCCTCCAGCCGTTCACTTCCGATACGCGCCAGCTTGCGCCGTAGCAATATATATATTGTCCCGTATATTGCCCCGATCACTACGGCAACTACCAGGGCGAGTACCGGGTTTACCATAAGGAGGAGGGCCACAAGGAAGAGCAGCACCATAGTCCTGGCAACCATCTCGAGGGATGAAAGCAGCACACCTTGGATCACCTGCGTCGTTTCCATGAGAATGTTGCGCCCAAGAGTAGCCGTGTTCTCGTTCAGAAAAAAAGTATACGGCCTGTGCAGATAGTTGCCCAGCAGGCGGCGTGAGAGACTATGGTTGCGCATCCAGCTAAACCGCAGTATTCCCCAGGTGACCAGCGCCCGCATGGCGTTGCTGAGTACCAGCGTCCCCAGTGCCAGAAAGCCAAGGAACACCAGAAACCAATTCACGCTGGTGAACCCCAGGGTGCTGAAGAGCCAGTGGAGCAAGTCATTATCCTGGATGGCATTCGGATTTGCAACCACGGTAAGGAACGGCAGCACGGATACCACCCCCGCGGTTTCCAGGAAGGCGTCGGCCAGCACCCCGGCAAACACCAGCCACAGGCGGCGCCGCTCCGCCGGCGTTAAGAGTTCAAGGACTTTGTGTAATGAGCCTATCACATTACCTGCACGGTCATTCTGCACATACACCCTAACTTAAGCAGGTTGATCAACATCGTACGGCCGATAGTATAACATAGGATGAAAACCATGGGGAACTGGGAACCAATTATCACTGACTAATTACTTATGACTAATCAACTCTATTAAAATGGCTTTTTACTCACAGCCGTGCAATAGCACTGTCTGTCGGATCTGTTCAAAATCATTGTTGTATTCAGGAGAAGGCGGCTTGTCGGCGAAAACCGGAGAATCCCTATAGTGCCATGGACGTAAATATCTTCGGTATAGTTTTATTATACCCTTATCCATCCAAACAGGCAGATGACTTAGTAGTACTTTGATCCCGGCAAGTTTGCGGCTATAGTGCAGTTTCTTCATATAGACAGCCCAGGTATCATCGATGACCTTGCCGGATGCCGCAATATCCAGTTCGGACATTTCGCTTAAATGCATTGCCGAACAACTTTTGAATTTGGTGTATCCTTCTTTATATTTCGCAGCACTGTATTTATCAAAGTGACGATCATAGACGATAACTCTGGGAGAACGCGCACCGTACAGCACATCCAAACATTTCATTTTACCATGAATTAATGTGAGCATTGTATAAAGTAGTTCCGCAAACAAAATATCATCAGTAGCCTTCAGTGTTTCTTCCCAGGCCAGCCTAAAGAAATCAGTTCTGTGGACGGCATAATAGGTGGGTAGAGGATAATCTAATAGTCTGTAACGTAACCTATCAACGGCACCTGGAAATGCTATGGACCATGCATCGTTAATATCGTTTAATTTGGAAGCAGGTTTAGAAGACGTGTTGATTTTCGGCGGAAGATAATCATTATACCAAAGGAATTTAGTATCAGGCCCATTATCTTCTAGCTTGAATCTGATATAGCGACCGTGAGCAACTGTAAAATCCGGGTTATGCTCGAGAAAATCCACAGATTGCATTATGCCGTTAGGGGTGACGAAATCATCGTCTGCACATAATGTGCAATATTTTGTGCTCACCCTTTTCAATGCGTCAAGGATCTTGTGATAGGGATGAGTGTTTGAGTCGTATTTGTCAATATATGAGAAGGATGTGTTGAGAAACGTGGCTACGGTTTCCCGGTTCAGGCTTTTATTTTCCTCTGTGCTGGAATCGGCGATTAATACTGGCAGGTTTTTCCCGTACTGGTGGTAATAACTCAGGATCCTTTTCAAATGATTGGGGCGGTTATAAGTGGGAATTACTACAGTACATTTCATGCCATTATCACGATGGAGTTTATCACATCTATCATTAATTGTCAGAACTGTGCAATTTGCGTATAACTAACTTACCCTTTTCAAATATCCATCAGGAGCAACAGTAATAAGCAATTTGTGTTCGATGCTTTTGTCTACTTCGAACTCCGGGTGATTTTTAAGGTATTCATGGACAGCAGTTTTTGGATTATTCCCCGGCCCCCATGGGCGGTCAGGGAAGAGATTTGCAGGCATGTCCTCGATGATGGTATCGAAGACCACGCAGTAGCTGCCGACGGTGGTCAGAGGCGCATAGGCTTCCAGTTCACTGAGCACATGGGCATGAGTATGATTTGAATCGAGGCAAACCAGCACTCGTTCCCTGCCATAGGCTTTCTCTTTGACCTGTGCAATGACATCGGGGGCAACGCTGGAGCCTTCGATCATGGATATGCGGTGGAACATGTGGTGTTCTTCGATGGCCTTGCGGTTGTGGGAACGGATTTCGATGTCGATGCCCAGCACCTCCGCATCTTTCGGACCGTTGCAGACAGCGTTCAATTCCAACATGGATGCGTAGAAGATTAATGAGCCGCCGTGAGCTATGCCGGTTTCGATAATTAAATCCGGTTGCACCAGCCAGATGATCTCCTGCATGACGATGATATCTTGCGGAAACTGAATGACCGGTCGTCCGAGCCACTCAAAGTGGTAGGAATACTTGTATGCGTTAGCCTGGTTCATCCAAGTGCGGGTTGCTTGTGCGAGCCCTCTGTCGGCCCCCTGTTGAATAATTTCCCCCACACATTCCCGCTCGAACTGCTGGTAAGTGGACATGTAAGCCTCCAATTATTCTTGAACTGAGATGCAGAAACGTTCGTGAACACGCGGTTCGGACCTAGTCAAAGTTCTTTCACCACACGGGCCGGATTTCCCTCGGCAACAACAGAGGCAGGCAAGTTACGGGTCACTACGGCACCCGCACCTACAATTGTGTTGTCGCCAATATGCAAGCGTGGCAGAACAGTGGCATTGGCGCCTATCATCACGTAATCCCCCACGATAATGCAGCCGCACAGGCTTGCATGCGGCGCCAAGTGAACCCCTTTCCCGACCATGCAATCGTGATCTACACTAGCGTGGTGATTGATAATGCAGGCATCGCCCAATTCCGCATCTGCGGCAACAACAGCCTGTGCCAGAATCTGGCAACCCGCGCCAAGGTTGGCCGTATTGCACACGGAGGCCTGCGGGTGAATTAACGAATCAACGTGCAGGCCATACTCGCGGAACAGCGATTGAATCATAACACGATCGTAGCCGCGGGAGCCACCAATAGCTGCGAGAGCACAATACTGGTGCGGGTCGCCGGCCGTCGCGTACCAGTCTGCAAATCCGTCGCGGCCGATAAATAGCGGGACTCCCGGCAGCACGGATTGTGCATGGGGGTCGTTGTCAAACAATGCGACGACCGTGCCGCCACGTAGCTTGATCAGGCTGGTAAGCACTTTTGCATGGCCGGCACTGCCCCATAAGACCCAGCGTGCAATCTTAAGCATTCAAGCACCGCCAGATCGTGTCAATCACCCGATTCTGTTCAGCAAAGATCATATCGTGGTAGCTGGGCAAATTAATCGATCGCCCTGGAATATCCCACGCCCACCTGTTTTCCCGCTTTTCTTTAAACATCGGCAGTGAGCTTAGAGGCCAGAAAAACACCCTAGCATCGATATTCTCTTTTCGGAACTCTTCCAGTAGTTTATCCCGCGTCACGCCTGTTTCCGGTGCGAATACCGCTGTCGGCATCCAGTAGCCATTAGTGGTGCCGGCATTCTCCGGGTTCATGCTGATACCAGGTTGTTTCAGGAGCCGCTCGGCATAATACTGAAAGATCTCTCTCTTACGGCTGACGAGGTCATCAACGCGCTCCATCTGGGCGCAACCGATGGCAGCCTGGATATTGGACATCTTATATTTGAAACCGACCATATCGGGCCAGAACTGCTTCGCCTGGCCGCGTGCCCTGCCATGGTTGGAGAGCGTAAGCATCTTTTCATACAGGGCAGCATCATTGGTGATGAACATGCCGCCTTCCCCGGTGGTCAGCGTCTTGCTCCCGTGAAAAGAGAAGGTGCCGAAGATACCCATCGTGCCAACATGCTTACCCTCTGAGCGGGAGCCGATGGCTTCGGCAGCATCTTCTATAACGGGAATGCCGTGGCGCCGGCCAATTTCCAGCAGCCGGTCCATCGCACACATGTTGCCGTAAACGTGAACAGCAAGGATGGCCCTTGTGCGCGGTGTAATTGCGGCTTCTGCAAGAGCGGGATCGATACACCAGGTGTCGGGGATAATGTCGACAAAGACAGGCTTGGCGCCAACATAGGTAATGGGAGCGGCACAGGCAATCCAGTTGGTATCAGCCATGATGACCTCGTCTCCCTGCCCAATGCCCAAGGCCGTCAGTCCCATGTGCATAGCGCCCGTACAACTGGAAGTGGCAATGGTATATCCTGCGCCGGTGTAGTCAGAGAATAATTTCTCGAAACGTCCAATATATTCGTAACACCGCTCACCCCAGCCGTTGCGAGCAGCATCGGTAGCATAGGCCACTTCTTTCTCGGTAATAGATGGTTTTGAATAGTATATTCTTGTACGCGACTCGTCCAATTTACCTCCCACTGGTCCCCGGAATACTTATTGAAGAGACAAAATCAGGAAACTGGCGGTCCTTTGACGAAATTATACAATTCTTAATCGGCCAACTAACCCGGATAACCGGATCGTCCCACCTGACCCCACGCTCACATTCCGGATGATAAGGCTCGGATACCTGGTAAAAGACCATTGAGTTATCCTCCAGTGTCAGGAAGCCGTGGGCAAACCCTTCAGGAATATAGAGCATTTTGCAGTTCTGTGCTGTCAATTCATCGCCTACCCATTGCTTAAAAGTAGCTGATTCGGGACGCAGGTCAATCATCACATCATAGATAGCACCCATAGTACACCGAACCAACTTGGCTTCTTGATGAGGAGCTACCTGATAATGCAAGCCCCGCAGTGTGCCCTTATTTTTGTTATAAGATACATTGCACTGGGCAACACAAGGATTTAAACCATTCTCTTTAAACTCAGTCCGGCAGAAACTGCGGGAAAAATAGCCCCTCTCATCCTCTATTAGCTCCAGCTCAACGACATAGGCCCCTTTGAGCTTGGTTTCTTTAAATATCATCTGACGTACCCTGTCAAAGTACCTTATTTTTAATTTCTACCTATTCCTCGTCTCTTCACCGATCTATCAACATAATCCCTGATCTGGCCTACGCAAAATTCATAATTGACATGAGATGCTTTATACCAATTTACTGCGTATTCTATGGCTTCACTCACGTTTAAGACTGGCTCCCAATTCAACAGATTAATTGCTTTGGAGATATCCAGCGTCAATAAACTTGCTTCGTGAGGCTTCTGTGATGATTGCTTTGATAAATCCTTAAACTGTCCGCTCCCCCAATAACCGATGAGTCTATTTACCATCTCTTCTACTGTAATAATTGACCCATTGCATGGTCCAAAATTCCAGGCACCCGAATACCTTTCGCCGTCTTCATACATCCTGGAGGCCAGCAGTAAATACCCGCTAAGGGGTTCAAGTACATGCTGCCAGGGACGTACTGAGAGGGGAGAACGAATACCAATAGGCTTGCCTTTTTTAAGTGCCCTGATACAATCGGGGACCAATCTGTCCTCCCGCCAATCTCCACCACCTATTACATTTCCCGCCCTTACCGAGGCAAGAGACTTATTATTCACATTAAAAAAAGATTTTCGATAGGTTGCCGTTATTATCTCTGAACATGCCTTGCTTGAACTATAAGGGTCATAGCCGCCCACCGGATCGTTTTCCCTGTATCCCCAAATCCATTCTTTGTTTTCATAGCATTTATCGCTGGTGACATTGACTATTACTTTTACCGAGTCACAGGCCCGGCAGCACTCAAAGAGGTTTACCGTCCCCCCTATATTTGTCTCATAAGTCAGCTTTGGTTGTTCATACGATAACCTGACCAGGGATTGGGCCGCCAGGTGAAATACGATTTCCGGCTGGTATTTACTAAAAATCTCCTTCAGTTTATCAAAATCCCTGATATCTCCAATATTGTTTTTCAACTTTCTGTCCACACCCGCTACCATAAAAATATCGCGCTCTGTATATGGCGCCAAGGCATATCCTATGACATTGGCGCCCAATTCTTCTAACCATATGGAAAGCCAGGAACCCTTAAAGCCTGTGTGACCTGTGACCAGAACAGTCTTGCCCTCAAAGACATTATTGAATAGTTTTCTCATTCCCAGGTTTTCCACTCCGCCCTGTTCTCAACCCATAATTTATTCAGGTATTCCATGTCTCGAATAGTATCCATGCAAGCCCAGAATTTATCGTGCTTATAAACCATGAGCTGGCCGTCAGCAGCAATCTGTTCCAAACAGGTGTATTCGAGGTCGCAATCATCCTTGTCTTCTAAACAATCGAAAATTGCCCGGTTAAAAACAAAGAAACCCCCGCTAATCCAGTTGCTTGTTGCCGCTGGTTTTTCATAAAAACTTTTCACCTGCTGTCCGTCGATATGAAGTTCACCAAAGCGCGCCAGTGGATTGACACCGGTAACAGTTGCCAGTTTGCCATGGGATTGATGAAAGGCGAGTAAATCATTTATGTCTATATTGGCTACTCCATCACCGTAAGTAACCATGAAAGTTTCGCCCTCCACATACTTTTCCACCCTTTTCAATCGTCCACCTTTGAGTGCATCATCCCCAGTGTCAGCCAGTGTAATATTCCAGCCGCGCTCCGATAGATGAGAGTTGAAATTCAGATTATTTCTGTCACCCAGCTTCAAGGTGAAATCACCGCTCATCAGCTCGTAATTATAGAAATACTCCTTGATTTGCTCACCTTTATAGCCAAGACAAAGCACGAAATCTGTGTGGCCGTAATGGGCATAAATTTTCATTATATGCCAAATGATAGGCCTGTTGCCTATCTTGACCATAGGCTTGGGTTTGAACTCTGTTTCTTCTTTGAGACGTGCGCCGATACCGCCACAGAAAATAACTACGTTCATTTTATCCTAACAACTTGTTTATACTATCTTACTATATTCCGCTGGAAACGTGAACTGAACCCATACGATTAGACAGAACATGTTTCGACAGGCTGACTCCAGGGTATAATAAATGTAGCCCCCACCATTGGATGCTATATTTCAGGCGCGGCGCTGGTGCAAACCAGCATACGCGTCGGCGATTGCTCGGGCTAGATTCTCCGCATTTTCTTCCCGGGTGTAACTACAGGCTTGCATTTCCCCCTCGTCAATGCAAGCCTTCACACACGACTCCTCCATAGCCCGTAGCCAAAGCCTAACCTTATGTTGATCCACCTGATACCCGCTGCGGATGACCTCCATGGCTCGTTTGCATAGCTCATGGGATGGAACATAGAATGCACCTTCGCATCCCCTGTACCATGCGTGGCCAAAGACCAGTGTGGGAGTTCCTCTGACAATGGCCTCCCAACCTGCTGTACCAGTGGTTGTTGCGACTGCCTTCGCCGCGTCTGTAAGACGAAAGGAGTCGTATTCCACGGGTACCAGGCGCACGTTTTGATAGGAGGCAAGATCAGAATAAAAGCCGAAGTCGCGGCCCAGGTGTCCTTCAAAATGGGGGCTATCAACGAACTGTGCAGGGTGTTCCTTCACATACAGGTACCATCCATCAGGTATCGTACTGGCGAGGACGTTAATCACATCCCTTTGGTCGCAAAAGGCACCTCCTTCCGGAAGCGTCGTACGTTCTGGCTGATAGTGAAGCGGTACGTACACGAAGGGTACATCCAGGTCGGGTATTGCGGACTGACGGCTATATTCACTCAACAGTCGCCACTGCTTCAGCCTGGCAATGAATTTATTCAGTCCGTATTCTAAATGGCTCATACGGGATGTTTCATACGATCTGAACCGCTGCTTGTAGTAGAAATATCCCCGTTGATTGAGGAATATTTGCGTTAAATACGCTAAGTAGAGCGGATAGCGTTGTACGTACCGGATTTTCGACACTTTATTAAGGATGCTTTTCCAGGCAGAACGAGCACGCCAATCCTTAAGGATTTTAGGCATTGCCTCTGAATAGTGCCCTGATAACCTGCGCACATGTTCTTCGAGTGCCGAGGGTAGCAGCTCCTCCTCATCAGGGCTGTTAGACACCATGTACTCGTAGCGCGACAAGAATGGCGCGAAATCTTCAGTGCGACTTAATGGATATATATATCCCGGTATGGCTGTACTACGAAAAAACAGCACACCGATCCCTCGCGAATGGGCCAAAGAGTAAAGTACATAATCGCACGCAGTATGTGGCGTGACCGAAAAAAGGACCAGATCGGGCTGAAGAAGATCCAGAATTCCTGACCAGTATTTAACCATGCCACGGAATAGATTACATAGCTCACGGTAATTAAACGTCGACCATAGATCCAGCCTGTCTATCATCTTGATGGTCATGGACTCGAATTCAGGCCACTTTCTATGGAATTCATCGCCAATTGGATGAGGGGGAAGATGGCGAAAAGCAGGGTGTGGGACTCCTTTCATAGCATCATACACACTATGGAAGTAACAACTCGGAAACTGCCTGATGATATCTCTTTCGTATTTAGGATAATCTATACAGTAACATAGTTCCCACTTATGTTCCTTCACCAAACGGGGCATCATCTCCAGCATGAAATGGTGTCCCAAACGTGCAGCCAATACCTTCACGCTCATATGTCCTTCTTTATAAGTTCCAAACTTAATGGTGTTTCACGTTCAATGTCGCGAGTAGCCCGTCGTCCCAGTACATCTTTTAGATGGCGGGGATGAAGTCCGTATCCCGGCCGGATAGATCGCACATTTCCCTCTGTAAATATTTCGCCTTTTTTCACATCTTTAATTACAAAAAGCGAGCGGCGGTAAATACGGCTTTTGGCCTCCTGTCCGCTTATTTTGTAGCTAATTTCACCGAGTGCCTCTTCTGCTGTACGGATGGCATCGACCATAGCCTTGAACTCGTTAGGCTCGAGAGAGAAGGTGGAATCAGGGCCGGAAATGCCCCTTGACAGCGCGAGGTGTTTTTCTATGATACAGGCCCCCAGGGCTACCGCTGCCACGGGTACGGCAATTCCCAGCGTGTGGTCGGAAAGCCCGATAGGGACCTTGAATTTCCTGGCCATATCTGGAATGGTGAGCAGGTTCATTTCAGCAGGTGTTGCCGGATACGCGCTGGTGCATTTAAGGAGCGCTATTTGCGTAGTCCCGGCGCTGCGTGCTGTCTGCACAGCTTCAGATATTTCCTCCAGAGTGGCCATTCCTGTGGACATCATTACAGGCTTGCCCGTAGCAGCGATATACTCGATAAGGGGGATATCCACAAGTTCAAATGAGGCTACTTTGTATGCTGGGACTTTCATCTCTTCAAGAAAGTCCACGGCCGTCCTATCGAACGGCGTTGAAAAAAGACTCAACCCCAGTTCCCCGGCTATTTTCTTAAGTTTGGGCTGCCATTCCCAGGGCGTGTAAGCTTCGCTATAGAGTTCATACAGAGTATGGCCGTCCCAAAGGGTTCCGCCGCCAATTCTAAACTCGGGCCTGTCACTCTTAATAGTAATCGTATCTGGAGTATATGTCTGGAGCTTAACGGCATCCGCCCCGCATTTCCGGGCGGTTTTAATGAGCTCGACCGCCTGCTCGAATTTCTGGTTATGGTTGGCTGACAACTCGGCCACAATATAAACCGGGAACCCCTCCCCAATCTTGTCATCATTAATTTGAATAAAAGGAATCTTAGCTGGTTTCATTATTGGTTTTCCTGAAATACCCCATCGAGTTTGAGGGCATCTTTTGCCCCTTCCATAATGAAGTTTACTGCTTCATTACCAGTATTAAATAACAGGTCAATTGCTGATAAATAGGGTATAAAATCCCCTCTTATCTGGGGATAAACCGGGTGCTGGTATTCATACCAGTATAGTTTTATACCATGTTCTTTAAATTTATCCGACTCAATGTAATCTCTGGCGCCAGGATTGCCTATATATTCATCAGCACCTATTTCTTCCAGAACACGTAATAATCTGTCGGTTTTTTCACCACTAATGTCATCAATTTCAGATGATTTCATGAAATTTGGCATGCGTATGCCTATCAATTGAGAAAGCTTTTGTATAATGAATATATTTAGCTCACACAGATATGCCCAGTCCTTTTGATAGAGACTCTCTATCTCTTCTGCATAGTTCTTAAAGTAGGGAGCTTTGGTATACGATTGGTATATTGATTGCCAGTGCTTTTTTCGCCAGTTGGAGGCATTATTTATTTGAACCTGATTTATGTTTTGTCCAAAATTATGGATAACGGGGACCGGTAGCCAAATGGACTCACTACCGGGCGATTTTATACGGTTTCTTTGTTGCCATGATTGAACTGAAAACTGGACATCGTCATAGAAAACAAAGGTATCAGCTACATCGATCATGCCAAAATAGCCCATCCAGGGCAGGTAGGTAGGTTGTAGAACAACTGCTCTCATACTACCAGTTTTGGTCTCTCCCCTATCTTCCGGGCCGGGCTGCCGACATATATTCCCCAGGGTTCTGCATCCTTATTTACGAAACTACCGGCGCCGATTATCGCCCCTTGACCGATAGTTATATTGGGCATAAGCGTAGAATTAGCACCGACGTAAACATCATTCTCAATAACGATCTTGCCGTAAAGCGCATGTGTACTGCCCTCAGGCAACCCATCCACCATTCTCAATCCTTCTTTGTGTGAATATACTGCCGTTAATAAAACTGTTCCTGGCGCTACTGATACGTAATTACCTATCACTATTTCCCCACCGCCCCAGATAACCGAATGCGGTTGCATATCTGTATATTTCCCAATCCTGACGCCAAGCCCAGGCCATATAAAGACAAAATCACGTATCCGGCAGCAATCGTCTAATTCTATGACCTCCGGTTTACAGATTTTAGCTAGTGGGTAGATTCGCACATTCATGCCACACTTTTTCAGCTTATCCCTTACATTATCTCCCATATATTCAATGCCTGTGATCACATCGTCCATTACTTGTCCTCCTATTTCCGACGCACCATTTGTTCTTACTTTTTCAGCAGAAAATTAAACCTTCCACTTTTCATTTCTTGTTTATAGTCTAACAGCATTTGCTCGAAGGAATATTTGGGCGACCAGCCTAGGTCTTTCTTCGCCTTGCTAATATCATAGAGGAAAGGCTTTATCGAATTTAGTTTATCAGGCCGGTATACTATAGAAGATGTGTGCTCGCCTGAAGAAAAGACTTTTATTATTCCTTTGACCTCCTGCTCCAATGAAAGCGGCCTCCCTGAAGCAATATTGTATAAACCGGTTACCTTTTCATTTTCCAATGCTGTAATAATGGCAGAAACAACATCTTTGACATAGATAATATCTCTCCCT
>DAOUFR010000096.1:0-1776 GCA_034429715.1 Dehalococcoidia bacterium | reverse complement strand
GGATAGACGAGATCATCATCTTCCATCCGCTCAACGAGGCCAACCTCAAGCAGATCATCGACCTGCTGGTCAAAGAGGTGGACAGGCTGCTGGCCGACCGCGGCATCGTGCTGGAGCTGACGGACGATGCCAGGGAGTGGGTCTTCCGCAAGGAGTACGATCCCGAGTACGGCGCGCGTCCGCTCAGGCGGGCCATCCAGCGCTACATCGAGAATCCGCTCTCCAGCAAGATCATCTCGGGCGAGGTCAAGGATGGCGACCGCGTCAAGGTTGCGGTCGAGAACGACGCGCTGTCCTTCAACGTGGTGGGCAGCGCCGCCGCCGAGGGTGGCGAGGAAGCCGGCGCCCGCAAGAAAAAGAGGGGCAGGGCTTCGAAGTAATTGGGCAACACCTCCGTGCTGTTCGGACACGTGCAGCGGCGCCGGTCCCCCTGGGAGTACGCGCTGCTGGTGGTCTCGATCGTACTGACCGTGGCTTTCTGCGCGCTGGTGGTGATCTACTGGCAGGAGTTCGTCCGCTTCGCCCGCTACGGCTACATCGGCGTTTTCGTCGTGAGCTTCCTGGCCGACGTGACGCTCTTTGTGCCGGTGCCCTACATGTTCGTGGTGTTCACACTGGGCGGAGTCTTGAACCCCATATTGGTCGGGCTGATCGCCGGGGCCGGGGAGGCCATAGGGTCAATGGTGGTATATATGACGGGACTGAGCAGCGCCAAAGCCTTTCATGCCCTGGACCATCACGTAATGGACAGGTTCCGCGCCTGGATCAAGACCCGGGGGGCGATATCGGTCTTTGTCATGTCCTCCATCTTGAACCCGCTTTTTTACCCCTTCACGGCCATCGCGGGCATGATGCACTTCGGCTGGTGGCGTTTTTTCCTGCTCTGCCTGGCCGGCAAGTGTCTTAAGAACGTGCTGCTGGCCATAGCGGGCTATTACGGCGTGCATACGCTGCTCGAGTATTTCGGAGGGCAGTTACCAATATGAGCAAACCGCCCGCCCCGCGCAGCTGGTACATCGCCCTGCTGCTGGCCTTCTTCTTGGGCTGGTTCGGGCTGGACAGGTTCTACATCGGCAGGTACAAGGCCGGCTGGCTCAAGCTGGTCACGCTGGGCGGTCTGGGCGTGTGGTGGCTGCTCGATATCATTTTAATAGCCTCGGAGTACCGCAAGGACCGCTGGTATCGTCCGCTGGTGCACGAATGGTTCCCCAAAAAGCAGAGCGGTGTGGCATGACGGCCCGGACGCTGATGGTGCAGGGCACCGCCTCATCCGCGGGCAAGAGCGTGCTGGTGGCCGCGCTCTGCCGCATCTTGAAACAGGACGGCTATAGAGTCGCGCCCTTCAAGTCCCAGAATATGGCGCTCAACTCCTTCGTCACTAAAAGTGGTGGTGAGATAGGACGTGCACAGGCCGTGCAGGCCGAGGCCGCGGGCATAGATCCGACCGTGGATATGAACCCTGTTTTGCTCAAGCCACAGGCCGATGCCACCTCGCAGGTGGTCGTGCTGGGCGTGGCGCAGAGCGTGACGGACGCCGCCGAGTATTACAAAGATAATCATAAACTGCTGCCCATAATATCGAAGTCGCTCGCGAAGTTGCGAAAAGAGTACGACGTGGTGGTGATCGAGGGCGCGGGCAGTCCGGCCGAGGTCAACCTGATGGACCGCGAGATCGCCAACATGCGTATCGCCGGGCTGGCCAGGGCGCCCGTTATATTGATTGCTGATATCGACAGGGGTGGCGTCTTCGCCTCCATCGTGGGCACGCTGCAGCTT
>DAOUFR010000095.1:0-2638 GCA_034429715.1 Dehalococcoidia bacterium | reverse complement strand
GCCATATCACTTCTTACAAGCGCCAGGCTGACCAGCCCGATGGGCATGGGGAGGGGATTCCGTATAAAGTACGGCACCAGGCCGATATGGATAAAGATCAGCCCGGCAACGATTCCCAGGAAGGCATAAAATGCGGCCTGCAATATATAGGAAAGGATGATTATGCGCTCCTTCATACCGATGGCCTTGAGTATGCCTATCTGCCGGCGGCGATTGACCGTTGCGATGAAAATGACGATAAATATAGTCACGCCCGCCACCAGCAGACCGATAAATGTCACGATGTTTTTGACTATATCGAAGGTCTGCGTAAGTCCGCTGATGTACCCGATGAAATCCATCCAGACGTTGATCTGTTCCTGCTCTATGCCCATCATCCTCAGCCGGTCTATATAGACACGCTCAGGCACCGAGCCGTCCGTTTTTATCAGCATTTCGGAGGCCCTGTTGTGCAGGCCCAGCACCGATTCCATCTCCTTCTCGGTTACGAAGACGTTAAGGTCCGCCAGGGGGAAATACGTATTATAGATGCCCTTGATCCTGTAGTCGCGCTTGACCCCGTTTCCGTAGATTATGGTCACCTCATCCCCTACCTGCGCGCCCTTGAGCGAGGAAATCTGGAAGCTGGCCCCGTAACCTCCCGATATCTCCCTGCCCATGATGATCTGGTCGCGGTCGCCTTCCTCCAGATATCTCCCGGCGATCATGTAGTTCTGCAGGTTGGTTACCATGATCTCTTCATCCGGATCGATGGATTTGATACTCCAGGCCTTCTCGCGCACATCCAGGTTGTCCTTCTCCGGATCGTACCTGATCAGCCCCGACTGGGAATAGCGCGAGCTGCAGCTTATCACGCCGGGCAGGGTGTTGACCTTGGTTTTCAGTTGCTGTACCTGGTTGATGTACTTATCGTCGATGGCAGGCAATATCACGATATTGGAAACGTAGTTTTCCTGCGCCTGCTGATAGGCCTTGCTGATGGCCCCGTTCATGATGGATGAGGTGAAAATGATGTTGATAAAAGCCAGAGTGGTGACCAGTATGGTCAGCACCAGGGTATATTTATTGCCCCTTGTAATAGCTTTGAAAACCAGGAAAAAGGCGACCCTCAGGTCATTGCCCATCTCAGGCAGATTAAACCTGTCCCCATAAGGAATTTTCAATCCATTCAGCTCCGTTCCGGGTAATGATAGTGTGGCCTCTGTAACAAGTCAATTATGCCGGATAACTGCCGGCGCCTGTGAGGCGAAGGGCAGCGCTGGACAGGGCTACGGGCATTTACTACAATGGGCCAGGCAGTTCATTCGCAATATTCGCCGGCGTAAGCACAGGAGAAACATCATGAACAGCTCACCTTCAGAGGAGCAGCCTGTAATCTACACCCGCCCGGACGAGATCCTCAAGTACCTGATCCGCCATAACACGGTCAATCCGCCGGGTAACGAAGCTGCCTGCATCAACTATATCAAGGGTCTGCTGGACTGGGCGGGCGTTCAAAATACCATCGTGGCCAGCGATTCGTCCCGACCTAACCTGATTGCCCGCATCCAGGGCAGGGGCGCCGCGCCGCCGCTGTTGATGTACGGCCATATAGACGTTGTCACCACCGCCAACCAGAAATGGAGGCTCAATCCATTCGTAGGGGAGGAGCTGGACGGATATATATGGGGCCGCGGCGCGCTGGACATGAAAGGCGGCATAGCCATGATGCTGGCAGTCATGATGCGCGCTAAAGCCGACGGCCTGGTACCGGCGGGCGATGTGCTGCTGGCCGTGCTCAGCGACGAGGAGAGCCGCAGCACCTTTGGCGCCGAATACCTGGTCACCAGCCAGGCGCAGCTTTTCCAGGGCGTAAAATACGCCATCGGCGAATTCGGCGGCTACACCTCACACATACTGAGGCACCGCTTCTACCCCGTCATGGTATCGGAAAAGCAAGGCTGCGGCCTGATAGCCAACATCTACGGCAAGGGCGGTCACGGGGCGTGGCCCGAGCGGGGCGGCATTATGGCGAGAGTGGCGCGCTTTTTACACAACCTGGAACACCGCCTCCCGGTGCATATAACACCCGTTGCCAAGGAGCAGGTCCGCTGCACGGCCGAGGGGCTGCCCAGCCCGCTCAAACAGACCTTCATGCAGATGCTCATCCCGGCGCTGACCAATTCAGTCCTCGATACCTTCGGCCAGCAGGTGCGCATGTTCGATCCCATACTGCACAACACCGTCTCAGCCACCACCATACGCGGCGGGGAGAGTTTCAACCAGATACCCTGCCAGGTATCACTGGGCCTCGATTGCCGCCTGCTGCCGGGCTTCACTCCGGACGATATCATCGCGGAGCTCAAGGGCCTGGCCGGCAGCGATGTAGAATACGAGTTGTCCTATTTCAGCGGCGGCATGCCGCAGCCCGACATGGGGCTTTTCGATACGCTGGCTGATATACTCAGAGAAGCCGACCCGGGCAGCACACCCACACCGATGCTCTTTCCAGCTGTGACGGACGCCCGCCTTTTCGCCAAACTGGGCATACAGACCTACGGATTCACTCCCCTCAAGCTGCCGCCGGACATCAACTTCGAGCAGCTCTTTCACGCGGCGGACGAGCGGGTGCCGGTCAAGGCGCTGGCCTTCGGAAGCG
>DAOUFR010000094.1:0-4417 GCA_034429715.1 Dehalococcoidia bacterium | reverse complement strand
CCTTGTCTCTGTTTGCGCATCCGAATAGAAAGCCGGATCTGTCGGATCAGCATCAATGACAACGTTGGGCACACCGGTCTTGCGTGTTATTAGATCGGCCAGGTCATATTCTCCGACATCTACGAACTGGCAGGTCCTGTGCGAGCACATGATCATGCCGTCGATCGAGTAGTCCTCGATTTCTTTTTGCAGCAGATAGGCAGCCTGATTAATATCGCTGGAAAGCCAGCTCAGCCATGATTCCTCACGGGCAATCGAAGTAAGAGGGTCCTCAGGGTCAATATTCTCGGGCTCATGGGCATAAAAACCTTCATGCGTATAGCTTGCAGAAACCAGCACTGCGCCGTATCCGGCCAGCGTTTCCGAAAGCTTTCCCACCCTGAACCAGATAGGCAAATTGTGCCAGTAAAGGCGGAACCTTTCATTTTTAATTACGCCGACCTTATTATTCACTCTTTCCTCCACTTCAGCCTCCATCCGTTTCCAGAACTCAACGGACTCCTTTCTTCCGCGCAGGGTATGCGAAGGCCCCAGGCTGATAAAGTGGTCAAAGGTATTAATCGGCGCCGGTCTGGCTTTGCAAAGGTTGAGCATACGTTTGCGGATAACGGCACCCTCCTTGACATAGCCCATTATTTCCTTGAGACGGTCCATGTTCAGCTTGGTCTTTGTTAGATCTTCCAGAAATACAATAAATTCCACAAGCTGGCGTTTCCAGTACCGGATGCTCTCCTGGTAGTCATCTTCCGAATGTATGGGCATCGTATCCAGGCAGAATCCCGGTTTGTTGAGCAGACGTTTCTGGTAATCATAGACCGAACCCTGCAAAGGGCAGTGTCTGATAGCCACCAGGAAATCAGGCATATCGACAATGAGGACGTTGGGAATGGTATTTGTTTCGTTCCTTTCATGCAGCAGGGAGACTCCGCGGAGGAGACGCGCATAAGAGCAGACGTCATTTGAATAGCCGTCCGCCTCGGAGAGCTCTTTCAGCCTTTGCTGGCCAGAACGCGCCGCCAGGTAGGCGCCGTAGCTTTCAAGGTGCTCGAAGCGGATATCCATGGCCCTCATTATTTCGAAGGGTATCGGCCCGTATGTCCAGGCAAGAAATTTACCGTCCTGGCGGGCTGTCTGCAGCCCGCTGTAGTATTCAATCATCATGTTCTGGACTTCTTTGGTAGTCCTGACACGATTTACCAGATACTCTTTCTTTTCTGCCATGATAAAACCTCCTTAGCGCTTCTTGATCATTTCCATGAAGGCCTGTATCCTTGTTTTGGTGGAGCCCATGGAAATCGTTTCATGCTCAAACTCCAGTTTAAGGTCAGGTATACCGGCCTTTGCCAGCTTTTTACTGATATAGGGGTAATACATTTCATGGGGCTGGCAATACTTTACAACCAGGTGTATAACGCCCTGCGCTTTACTTGATTTAACCAGATCGATCAGATAATCTCCCCAGTCGTTGCCTTCATCGATTTTGGTCGGGCACGGTATGGGCCATGTCAGCTGCCTTTTCACGATGGCATCGAGCAGGGAACCATTACCAACCTTGACATCGGCGCAAAAATAACGGGCGCCGGTATAAAGATCGTCATTTACAATGGCGGCGCCTGCTTCCTCCAGCATGATCAGCATGTCTATGGGAGGCGCTTCGCATACAGATCCGGACAGCACCAGATTCACTTTATTCTTTGATGAAGGATTCTGACTCTTCAATTTCGACAGCAGATTTTCCATTAACTGATTATGCTCTTCTTTCAGCATCAGCATGCTTGCCATAACTATCGCCCTTACATCGACTGATTTAAGTATACCGGGCTTCTTCTTGCGCAGTTCATAGAGTTCTCGCATAAGGCTGCGGTTCTTATTATATATTTCTATACTGTGCTTGAGACGTTCATCGGTTATTTCCTGTCCGATAAGACCTTCCAGTTCGGACTTGCATTTCTTGATTTCTCTCAGCAGCAATCCGGGTGTGGTACTTTTCTGCGGAAATGGAGGCTGATAGATAGCGTAAACTGGGACGCGCATGTTTGTCTTAAGAATATTCGCGAGACCGGCTATAGGAAGATCGATCTCCGGAGAAATTACGGCGTCCAGAAAATCCAGCTTGCTTTTTAATGCCAGGTCAACGATACTCCGCACAATACCACAGAAGAAACTCTGGATTTTGCTGTGTCCCAGTGTTATGGGTTCGTCTCCCTCCTGTAGTATAACAGGCAGTGCTCCCGCGGCATGTATGATTTCCTCGGGCACATACATCGGAAGGCAGCCCACTATCTTGATGCCGGTTTCCTCTTTACGTTTAGTCAGGGTTTCATACGGCTTCTCTGCAATAGTTTTAAATTTAGTCAGGACTTCTTCCATTTTTCCTCCTGTGGATATCGATTTTATTTAATGAGAGCTATCTGGGCTATTTATTGCCCAGAATTGTAATTACGCAGCATGCTTCTTCGAAGCCTATGAAACCGCCGCCATTTTCGACCAGACCGATGCGGGTATCCTGGATCTGCCGTTTCCCGGCTTCACCTCGAATTTGCATAACTATCTCGCTGACCTGAGATAAGCCTGTTGCTCCGATTGGATGGCCTTTCGACTCAAGGCCTCCGGATGTATTAACCGGTTTCTTTCCGTCGTATCTGGTGGCGCCCGATTCAATGAATTTACCGCCTTCGCCCACAGGGCAGAACCCGAGCTGCTCAACTTGATGTATTTCAGCAAAGGCCGTAGCATCATGAACTTCGGCAACATCGATGGCAGAAGGCTTAATACCCGCCAAACGGTAGGCACGCTGGGCGGCCCAGCCGGTGACGGAATCTCCGCCTATTTCATGTTCGTATCCTGAGGCAGGAACACAGGCAAGTACTCTGACGGCTCTTTTCTTGATAGAATCCCGAAGCTTCTTCAGATATTTACCGGAACAGAGTATCGCTGCTGCAGATCCGTCTCCCAGCGGCGCACACATTGCGCGGGTCAACGGCCAACTGACAACATAGTCTGACAGGACTTTTTCCACGGGAACTTCGAATTGATATTGTGCGAGCTCATTCATTGAGCCATGCAGATGATTCTTCGATGCAGCAATTGCGATTTGCTGCTGTGTAGTTCCATGTTTTTTCATATGCCAGGCAGCCAGACTGGCATAAATATCCATAAAAAGCGTATGCTTGGCATCTGTGGCCCATTCCTTGCCTGTCTCCCTGCCCAGTGTTTGATAGCTGTTAAATAGTTCATTTAATCCGGCTGTATCCGTACCGCCGGTGAACATGTCCACGACCTGCAGAAGATGATTGGGATAAACGGTCTTTTCCGCACCTATGGCAACTGATACATCACTTTGTCCCGAGAGAATATCTCGACAGGCGCTGTGAAAAGCGAGCGACCCGCTTGCGCATGCGCCTTCAACGTTGACGATCGGCACTCTCTTGGGGAATATCCCCTCTTTAACCAGTAGGGCAAGTGCAACCTGGCCACGTACATTCATCTGTCCGCGCATTCCGGGATCGTCCCCGACCGGCAGCAGCGTATGTCCCCAACCGCAATTGGAGAATGCAGCGCTTTCGATGTCATTTGCATCGATCTTGGAATCTTGCAGTACGCCGATGTAAGCCATTTTGCTCAGTTCTTTGATCGACTTGTCCCGCCATTTTTTAAACTGCGTTGAGTACGATCCGATAATGTATACATCATTCATGGGCAAACTCCTTCTGAGGAAACATTTATTTATACAATGAAACCTTCAATACTTTATTTCCCTTTGAATACCGGATGTCTTTTTTCCAGAAAGGCATTAATCCCTTCGAGCTTGTCTTCGCTATTGAATAGTATAGCAGCCTGCGTGGCTTCAAAATGTACAGCTGTGTCTACGGGCATCTGGACACCCAGGTTGACACAAGACTTCACCGCCTTTACAGCTAAAGGCGGTCTTTGAGACAGCCTTTTTGCCCACTTTTTAGCTTCCGCAAGAAGCGACTCCGGCGCAACGACCTTGTTAATCACGCCGAGGCGCAATGCTTCTTCTGCAGTAATTGTGTCACCGAAGAAAAGCAGTTCCTTAGCTTTTATTGGGCTCATCAGGCGCGGTGCCCTGACTGTACCACCGCTGCTGGGAATAAGGCCTATCCTTATCTCAGCAAATCCGAATGCAGCTTCGCTTGACGCAATAATGAGATCGCATACCAGGGCCAACTCGAAACCTCCCCCAATCGCCAGACCGTTGATAGCTCCGATCACCGGTTTGTCCAGGTCTTCAAACTTGTCGAAGAGAACAGGCGGTTTACCTTTACCTAGATGTCGTGCAATACCCTCGCCGGATAATACTTCTTTGACATCCGCTCCGGCCGAGAATGCACGTCCGGCGCCGGTAATAATCACCGCTCTAATCGAATCATCGACAGCAATCTCATTCACAATT
>DAOUFR010000093.1:0-6349 GCA_034429715.1 Dehalococcoidia bacterium | reverse complement strand
AAGGACAGGACTTCCCTTGTCATAGCGATCGTTGTTCTGGCCCTGGCCGCAGGCTGCTTTGTCGGGGCATATTTTATGTTTACCAGCGGGCTAATCAAACAAGCCCTGATATAGCCATCTACAGGATGTTGAAACCCCATGACCTGAAGGTCGGCGCAAGGTCCGTACCGCTGTTCTTGCTCAGCAGCTTGACGAAAAGACGGATTTTATCAAGCGAGCTCGAGACAGGGGAATTGCCCGCTTTGTATGTCCGGTAGTCGCGAAATGTCGCTTTAAACGGCTTCCAGCCGATCTGCCGTTTCAACGAGTAGAGGAGCCCGGTCAGAACGTCATTGTTCATCTGCAGGCCGTCGCGGCGGCCTGCCTGGAGATAGGGGACGGCGTACTTTCTCTCAAACTCCGCACCACGCTCGCCCAGCGGGAGGGCAATACCGTCACCCCAAAACGTTGCTTCCGGGTATGTGACGGACATCCGCTCCGCCGCGTACACGAGCTTCAGGTTGGCCCATCCTTCAGCGTTAATGGCCCCGTCTCCTATATACAATCCCGAATAGGGCGCTATATCAAAGTCGTGGGCGATTTCATGCATAACGCCGAAGTTAAGATCGTTGGACTTGTTCATCTGGTCTATATTGAGAATCTGCTGGTTAATCAGAATTGGATTGCCTGCTATGCCGCCGTACCTCATCGGTGGGACTTCCTGTACAACGATCTTTTCGCCATCGTAGGGGCTCGACCCCACCAATTCCTCGTAATGCCCATATGCCGCATCCAGCTTGTGCAGCCAGCCCGGAACATCGCGTATCGCGATCGCGTCCGATCCGTACAACTCCAAGATTACGTGGTCGCCCTCAAACAACACCATATCATCGCCCTCGATCCGAGCCAGAGAAACATCGTCAAACCAGACAGTACCGGTGTTCGTGGCGCTAAAGTGACCCAGACGCAACTGGACGGTGAGAGTAGAGTCCTTTGGCCCTGTCACGATATCCTTGGATAGGAGGGTCCAATCGTTAGTCCCCTTCAGATCATCCGATAGCAAATATCCCCCCTCAATGCTCAGGTTAGCGCCGATGTCGTTAGCCTCGGGGCTGGGTCCCACGTTCAATGTCCGGACCCAGGCGGTGAACTTATACCTGGAGGTAGGGCGGACGTTCACCTTCTGCAACCAGCGCAGATCATTGGCCTGCGGTGACTCGATCTTGGCCGAGTACCGGCCCGAATGGGCCACCGTATTGTCCCACACAAATTTGCCCGGCTTCCATCCATCTGTCGTCCATCCTTCCGGCATACCCGCTGAACCGAGCTCGAATCCGGGATTGGACAGGATGTTGGCGCCTGTAACAACCGGTTTGGGCCCGGGCGCAGGCGAAGGTACAATTACGGGCGGTTGTTTGGCGGCGGTTGAGGGCGCTTCAGCCGGTGGCTGCTGTGCGACGGGTGAGGGCGCTTCAGCCGGTGGCGTCGTCTCGGAACCGGCACAGATACCAATCGCTGCAACGCCGAAAATAAAGCAGAAAACTATTGTCCAGAGGATACATCCGCCACCTTTTCGCTGCGTATTCATAGCCTATAATACATCCGCAAAGATCAATACCTACACGTAAGTTCCAAACCAGTATATAAACACCTATTATCTGCGACGATAGCCATCGCCGCTGATAAAGGCTGTTTTTCCAGATAGTTTCAAGACTGTCCTCCTGTTAAGGATGTAATGTCAGAACCTGCGGCAGGTCACCGGCAGTGAGAAAATGCGTCGGCACCTGCTGTCCGTTTGCCCACATCTGCGCAAGGTCGTTGTAATACGGACTCAGGTACAATCCCGACTGCCCGGGCGGACTCATAATGGTGGATTTCTCGAGATCGGACATATCCACTACCAGCCTGATAACCCCGCCGGCATCCATGGCATACGGGTTCTTGGCGTCCCACATACCCGCATTGATGGTGAACCCATCGCCGTTGGTCGGGATGGGGCTCAGGTTATAGAAGCTCAACTTACTCCCCAGGGGATGCTTGAACGTCATCTGATGGACCTTTCCCCACTGCCAATTCGACGGGTCCTGCCCCAGCCTGGCGGTCAGCTCCGCTACAGCGTCTTTCATGCTTTTCCTGATGATATCATCGCGGGTTTCCCTTACATCGGCGGTCTTAACATCGTCGAAAAACAGATTACCGTTATCGTTCACCATAATCGTGAGCAGCCTGTCCGGTATGTAAATCTGGTAATCCTGCGTGAGCTCTGCATTCAACTTGGCGCCTATCTTGTTTTCCAGCGTGTTCTGCACCATATACTTGTAGAATGCGTTGAAGAGCGTGGCCGCCGGGCTGTTGATATCGGAGGAATAGTCCCACCCCTTGAACAGGTCCAGCGCCGGCTTCATATCGTCCATACCGCCGCAGGCCGACAGGATCAGCGGCGCCCAGTACTGCGACTCGACCGAGACGTTGTCCAGTTGCATTTTCCTTATCTCGTCGAAGGTGAACTTTTCTTTGCTCTTGACTATTTGATCGAAGCGCAGGGCACGCTCGATCATCCAGAAGTTGGTGATGTGGTAGTCGGTTATTTTCGGAACGTTATTAAAGGACGCCACGTACCCCTGGTAGGGGTTCAAATCATATGGAAGGCTGTCGAAGGGGACATAGCCGGTCCAATCGTATTTACCTTCATCACCCGGCACGGGCAGGGTGCCGTCGCCGGACTTGCGCAGGGGAGGCGATGCTATATACTGGTAACCTATATTGCCGTAAATATCGGCATAGCCCACGTTGAGCGTGGGTGTACGCACCACGCTTAACGCCTTGCGGAACTCATAGAAATTCCTGGCTTTATCCAGCGCGATAAAACCCTCCATGATACCGAGGTGAGGCTGAAGGCCGACCCACATCACGGCGCAGTTGGCGGGCGCCCGGGGCATTACATCGGATATGATGGGGCCGTGCCTGGATATCCTGACCCGCAGTTTCTCCTCTCTGAATCCATCCTTGCCCTTGACCCTGATGGTCTCCTCGACTATCTTGAAATTCTTATAACCGTCTTCGGTCAGGTACTGATCGGCATCGGCCGGATTGATCTTTTCGATAAAGAAGTCCATCTCGTCGCCCCTGCCGTTGGTGGTGCTCCAGGCGAAATAACGGTTCAGCCCAAGCACGTTGATGGTAGGGGCGCCGGGTATCGAACCGCCCATGACATCGTAGTCGCCGCCCTTGAGGTGCACCAGGTAGAAAAGCGCAGGAATAGTTGGGGCCAGGTCAGGGCTGCCGGTGAAGACGGCTTTGCCCGAGGTGGTGCGCTTGCCGGAGAAGATCATCCAGTTGCTGGCAGGCATATCCAGGGGAAACGGGCTGTCGACGCTGCCGCTACCCCCCGCAGCGCCGGCAACAGGTCCAGCGGAATGATCGATGCCGGATGTAACAGGCGGCAGTTTGTTTTCATGTGAGCCGGATATCGTGGGTGCATCGGCGGGCACAATAGGGATGATCGTTTTCAGCATATCGGCGCCGGCCGAATCGCCGATCTGATTGAGTATCAACTCCGTATCCTTGGAACGGTTCAGGCTGTAGGCCATGAGAATCCCGCAGACCATGGTGTCCTGAGGTTTCCAGGCCTGAGGCTTAAATCCGAGTATGGTGTATTCGCTGGGCAGGTACTTCGCGCTGGCTATGTAGGCGTTTACCCCGCGGGTATAATCGTCGACTACCGATTTTGCAGCGGGCTCCAGGCCTGCATATTCTTCTTCGGCGGCCCGGTAAAAACCGAACGTCTTGAAATATCTGTCGGTATCAAACATGATCTCGCCCAGCACCGACGACAGTTCACCCCTGCCCGCAAGGCGCGTCATGTCCATCTGGAACATCCGCTCACGGGCGGTGATGTATCCCTGAGCGAAAAAGAGGTCCTTCTCATTCTGAGCAAGGATATGGGGTATGCCGTATTCATCGGTGCGCACCTCGACCGCGGACGAAAGACCTTCCATCTTTTCGCTGCCTGCATATGCCGGTTGGGGAAGTCTGAATACCACCTGAACGGCTATTGCCACGATTATCACCAGGACGAGTACAATACTCAGCGATATGATCAGCGCCCTGCCTTTTTTCGATTTCACGTACCCACCTCCTTTATGTAATCGCCTTTGGATAAGAACAGCGCACAGCCTATCTGGTATCTATGCTTTTATTTGCCGCCGGGAAAACGTCCATCATAACGTAGACCATCATGTCTGCCGGCAGCCTGGTTGTTGCCGGGATGGAAAGTGTCACGGACTTGAGATTCCCCTCTTCATCTGTTTCGACAGAGGTGTTGGCCAGGTAGTCCATATAGACGGCTTCGTTGCCCTGCGGGTCCACCAGTAGTAACGCGGCCCGGTGCTCCGCTGCCGGGTAAGAGGCGCCCGGATCCAGGGAGAATACGGCCGCCGCCTGTGCCGGCGCTTTCCCGTCCGGCGGCTGGAAGCTGATGCCCGTTACATGTATCCCCTGCGGGGCATGGTTGGCGGCGCCATCGTAGGGACGCGTTACGTAGGTGCCTGATACCAGCAACTTCTGATACCAGTTATTGGCCAGCCCGGCGATGACCATGTACGGCCCGAAGGTGGGTATGCCCAGCGTGTCGGTGTCCGCGAAGGCGGCCGCGTACGATGAACTGCCGTCGGCCGCCAGGCTTCCCCTCAGCTCGAAGAGGTTGAAAGGTATCATGATGCCGGTGATGGCCATGGGGAAATTTCGGTTCTGCAGTATGAAATCGGACCCCCTGTAGCGGCCGTTCAAGGGGATGGCGAAATCGCTCGAGGGATCGGCCGCCAGCTGTCCTTTATCGTCATGCCGGGCGCCGATGGCCCAGAGTATGAATTTCCCCTCTCCGTTGGAATCAGGAGACGTAACAGCCACGGGACCGATCAGCCAGTCGATATAGTCGAAGCCGATCTGGTTGAGGCTGGGCAGCATGGTGGGTATGGGCGCCGCCAGGCGCGTCCACTCCAGGCCCGTCACCTTATCGCCGGAAATGCTGAGAGGCAGGCTATTTTGCATCGCAGCAGCGCGGAAATTGAACTGTCCCTCGAAATTGCCGGCCTCGGTGCCGCCCAGCGTCATGTTCCCCACTCTCCAGCCGTCCGTATAATATTTTCCTTTTACCTTCAGCCGGTAGTCCTGTCCCGGCGTCAGGAAATCTTTCGGCCTGATATAGATATAGTGCCCGTCGGCCGAATGGTCCACGTCTAATGCGACGTTCGGCTCGATCTCAGCAACCAGGGCGTCCTGCTGGCAGCCCACCGGGCTGTCGCAGAGACGCGCGTTGACGGTCTCACCGCCTTTGCGCACGACCAGGCGCAGCGCGATCATGGCTGAGGGCGGCAGCGTATCCGGGAATTCGTTGAGCGTGTTGCCGCCCGGAGTAACAAAGTAGAGCGCGCAGACATCGTCGGGGAAGGTCTGAGCGGAGGCGCAGCGTGCGTCGTTGGCCCTCAGGCAGTAGTCGTAGGGCACATACCATACCTGTCCATGCTCGCCCCCTATATACACGCCCGTCTTGCCCAGGGCGGGAGAGCCGTTGAGGTCGTTGCGGTCGCGCAGCTCCTCAGACGTCGAATTGGTGTCGAAGGCCCAGCGCAGGCTGCCGCCCGAGTTAAGCGCATACAGCTTGCCGTTGCCGCAGCCAAAATAGATGATGCGGCCGTCACCCGAGGGCGCCAGACCCACCACGGGTGAGGAGCGGATTACGTCGCCCGTGTCGTATTTCCAGATCAGTGAGCCGTCCGGCCTCAGGGCGTACAACGTGCCGTCGGCGGAGCCGAAGTAGATGGCGGTGGTGTTGCCAGCCACGTCGCAGTCCAGGGCGGCTGACGAGTAGATATGGTCTCCCGTTCCGAATTTCCATTTAACATCGCCCTTCTTCGGATCGAGCGCATACAGGTCGCTGTCGAAGCCGCCCATATACACCGTGCCGTCCGAGCCGATCGCGGCCGAGGCCGCGATGAATCCCAGCGTGCGGGTGCGCCACAGCTCCACGCCGTCCGGCTTAACACCGCGGATGTAGGTGTCGAGCGAGCCCCAGAAAATGGTGCCGTCTGCCGCGAAGGCGGCCTGGGACCAGTTGTTGCTGGCCGTTTCGTAGGTCCACTTGAGCGTTCCGTCCGGATTGACGGCGTAATAGTTGAAATTGGTATTGCCGGCGTAGAGGGTGCCGTCCGGCCCGATGGCCACATTGCCCTCGAACCAGCGGTTATAGCTGATGCCGGGCCGCAGCTCGGCCTCGAAGGTCCATACCTTGCGCTGCTCCATGGACACGTCGTCCGTGCGGAAGCGGTACATCTTGCCGTCGCCGGAGATAAAGGTAATAGCCGAATAGCCC
>DAOUFR010000092.1:0-61916 GCA_034429715.1 Dehalococcoidia bacterium | reverse complement strand
TACTACAGCTTTCTGGACGGCGCCGCCGGACCGGCCCAACTGGCGGATAAGGCAAGCCATTTCGGAATGCCCGCGCTGGCGCTGACCGACCATAACCGCCTGACGGGCGCCGTCAGGTTCTACAAAAGCGCTAAAAAATCCGGCGTTAAGCCCATCATCGGCGCCGAGATAGACCTGGACGGGGGCTATCACCTCACCCTGCTTTGCAGCGACAGGACGGGTTATTCCAACCTCTGCCGGCTGCTCACTGCCATGCATTGCAAAAGGCACGGGGAGAAGCCGGCCGCCACACGCGACCTGCTGGACAGGCACCGTGCAGGACTTATCGCACTCTCCGGCTGCCGGCTGGGCGAGGTGCCCGCATTGCTGGCTGCCGGACAGAAGCGCGGCGCCGCCCTGGCGGCAGGCTTCTACCGCGATGTCTTCGGCGACGGCTTCTTTATCGAACTGACCCGTTATCCCGCCAGAGAAGATTCGTCCCTGTGCCGGATGCTCTACGACCTGGCCCGCGAGCACGGCATGCCTGCGGTAGCCACCAACAATGTACACTACCTCAGCATGCGTGACTACCGCATCAGGGAACTGCTCAACTCCATCGGGCATATCGTGCCGGCCTCACAGCTTGCCGGCCCGCGCACGGTGGAGCAGTATTTCAAATCGCCCGCTGAGATGGCGCGACTCTTCAAAGGTTTCCCCGGCGCCGTCGAGACGTCCCTTGAGATCGCCTCGCTCTGCAACCTCGATCTCGAGCTGGGCAGGGCGCGTTTCCCCGGGTTCGATTTACCCGCGGGCGAGACCGCTCCCGGGGTCCTGCGCAGGCTGGCTTGCGAAGGCACGAAACGTAAATACGGCAGCCTGACGCCGGAGCTGTCCGCCCGCCTGGAGATGGAACTTTCAACCATCGAGAGGCTCGGCTTCTGCAGCTACTTCCTGATAGTATGGGACATCGTGCGCTGGGCCAGGAAGCGCGGCATACGCTGCCAGGCCCGCGGCAGCGCAGTGGACAGTCTGGTGGTCTACGCGCTGGATATCAGCATTGCCGATCCCGTCCACTATGACCTGCTCTTCGAACGCTTCATGCACCCGTTGCGCAATGAGCCACCCGATATAGACCTCGACATCGACAGGAGGCGGCGGGACGAGGTGCGCGATTACATCATCAGCAAATACGGGGAGGATAACGTCTCCTGTGTTGCCACTATCAATACCTATCTGGCGCGCGGCGCCATCCGTGATGTGGGCAAGGCGCTGCAGATTCCACAGCCAGTTATCGAAGAGGCCTGCAAGGGCATACACTGGCTCTCCGCATCCAAGCTGATGGAGAAGACGGATACACTGCCCGAGCTAAAGGACAGCACCGTTTATAAAAGGCCCGAGCTAAAGGAGTTCTTCGACCTGTGCGCCGCCATAGACGGCTTCCCCAGACACCTGTCGGTGCACCTGGGTGGTCTGCTCATAGGCGAGGGACGGCTCTCAGACCTCGTGCCGCTGGAGCCTTCCAGCGGGGGGGACATCATCAGCCAGTACGACAAGGACGACATCGAGAGGCTGGGGCTGGTCAAGATGGACCTGCTGGCGCTACCCACCATAACAGTTATCGAGCAGGCCGTGCGCAGCATCAGGGAGAACCGGGGACTTCAAATAGTCATCGATAAAATACCGCGCGACGATCCGGCGGCCTTCGCCATGCTGCGCGCGGGCAAGACCATCGGAGTCTTCCAGCTCGAATCGCCGGCGCAGAGGGAGATGGCGGGACGCCTGCTGCCGCGCACCTTCGACGACATCATCGTCTCGCTATCGCTGGTGCGCCCGGGCCCGCTCAAATGCAGCATGGACAAGATTTATCTGGCCCGCCGCCACGGTCAAGAACCGGTGAGCTACCCGCACCCCTGCCTGGAAAGCGCCCTGGGGGAAACGCTGGGCGTGATACTCTACCAGGAACAGGTGCTCCGCGTGGCGCATGACCTGGCAGGCCTGAGCTACGCCGAGGCTGACGGGTTCCGCCGCGCCATGACCCACGACCGCACACACGAGGAGATGGAGAAGATGCGACTCTCTTTCATCAACAGCGCCATGCGGAGGGGTGTCAAGCGCGGCGTCGCGGAGGAGGTCTTCGAGCATCTCGCTGCTTTCGCCGCCTACGGCTTCTGCAAGGCGCATGCCGCAGCATACGCCTTGCTCTCCTACCAGTCACTCTGGCTGAAATGTCATTACCCGGCCGAGTTCTTCGCAGCCATACTTTCCAACCAGCCCATGGGCTACTATCCGCCGCGCGTGCTGGCTGCCGAGGCCCGCCGCTGCGGCGCCGCCGTCCTTCCGCCCGATGTAAATAAATCTTCCGACCTTTACACGGTGGAAGACAACGCCATACGTGTCAGCCTTTGCCAGGTGAAGGGCCTGAGCAGCAAAGCGGTATGCTCCATCATCAGCCAGAGGAGCAGGCGGCGCTTCGCCTCCCTGGGCGACTTCGCCCTGCGCGTGGAGGCCAGCCAGCCCATGATAGAAAACCTGGTTAAAGTGGGTGCGCTCGATGCATTCGGCAACCGGGTAGAGATGCTCAAAAAGATCCCCGGACTCCTGGAGTTCAAGCGCAGGACCGGCAGCAGCAATATGCTTTCAACCGAAACAGATGTAGGGGCGTGCCTTCAGGTCCGCCCGGAGACTCGGGCGGGTTTAAAAACCCGCCCCTACAGCGATCCAAGCAAGGGAGATGTAGGGACGTGCCTTCAGGTGCGCCCGGAGACTCGGGCGGGTTTAAAAACCCGCCCCTACAGCGATCCAAGCAAGAAAGAGAAACTTCTGGATGAGCGTGAGCTTCTCTCGCTCGACCTCTCCGCCCATCCCCTGGACTTCTGCGTCCTGGGCGAGGGTTTCACCAGCATCAGCGACCTGCCGTCCCTTCCCACCGGGGAGCTTGTGAAAATCGCCGGGTCGGTCATCCGCTACCAGACACCACCCACACGCACCGGCAAGCGTGTGGTCTATATCATCCTTGAGGACGGCAGCGGCGTCGCCGATGTCACGGTATTCAGCGACGTGCAGGAAAGGTGCGGCAGGGTGCTCTTCCGCTGCGGATGGATGGAAGTGCGAGGCAAGATCCAGCGCAGGGGTCCGCAGTCGCTTTCAATCATTGCTACCGAAATAAGGCCGCTGAAATCGATCACTGAAACATGATGGAGCAGTCCGGGTCAAGCAAACTGATTTCCAAACATGTTAAACTCATAGCATGCACAAATGGGATGCGCATGATTACCAAAAAAGCTCGGCAGCCCAGTTTAAACTGGGCTGCGAACTCATAGCCAAACTCAAACTCAAAGGCAGCGAGAGTGTACTGGACATAGGCTGCGGCGACGGCAAGGTCACTGCCGAGATCGCAACACGCCTGCCGCATGGTTCAGTAACCGGCATCGACAGCTCGCAGGAAATGATAGACCTGGCCTGCCGGACCTTTCCTCATACTGAATTTCCCAACCTGCGCTTCATCCATAAGGACGCCTGTCAGCTCGATTTCCATCAAGAGTACGACATTGCTTTCTCCAATGCCGTACTACACTGGGTGAGAGACCACCGCGCCGTCCTGAAAGGCATATATACGGGACTAAAAAATCCGGGCAGGCTATTGCTCCAGATGGGCGGGCGGGGCAATGTTGCCGATATGACCGGGGTGGTGCTCGGCATTGCAGCCCGGCCTGAATGGTCCCCCTATTTTAAAAGCTTCATTCCGCCATATAACTTCCTCGGAACCGAAGAATACAGTAAATGGCTGCCCGAAGCCGGTTTTAAACCCCTGCGGATAGAGCTTATTGCCAAGGATATGGCGCAGCAAGGCAAAGAGGGACTGGAAGGCTGGTTCCGCACAACGTGGCATCCTTTTATACACAGGGTACCCCTGGCAATGCAACAGGACTTCATCGATGAAGTTATGGATGGATATCTGCGGCAGTACCCTCCTGATGCTTCTAATATAGTGCACATAGCCGCAGTAAGGCTTGAAGTCGAAGCTGTTAAGGATAACGTTCAGCAGGTGGCGCCGGGATAAAAAAAGCAGGGGACGCCCGAGTGCTGGCGCCCCCCGCATTTGGGAGGAGAACCGCAAACTTTAAACCATGCGGGCCACTATCACCACCGCACTAATAATCAACATCCCGCATATAACCATGGACCAGAAGAGAGCCTGTGCTTTCCAATCCGTCCTAACTGTCCCCACTATCGATTTCATCGCACTCATTTCTTTTCTCCCGGCCGTATTTTGTCCAGACGCATTAATTCTATGATGTATATCATGCTAATACAATAAGTAATCGGTACTACTTAATCTGTGACCTTAGTACTATATGCTCCTACGTCCTAATTATGCCGCACCGCCTGCCGCCGTCACAGGGCAACAAGTACGATATTGCCGGCCTGCACGGTATGATTCGACGTAATAAAAAAGTAGTAGCCCGGATGGATAACGGGCTACTACCATGGGACGATCTTGAGGGAGTGGCTTAAGATGCCGCTTCATTCAGAGATACAGTGTATCCGGCCTATGGCTTATACCAGGTAAAGCTCAGCCTGACCGTATCTTTCTGGTAGCTGGGGATATAGCGGTTGTACATGATTGTTTCGCCGGGCGGTATACTGGCGGCGATAGTGACTTTATTGCCGGTGGAATTCGCCACGATTTTAACATCGGACATATACCATGACCTATCCGAGTTAGTCACACTTCCGTTGACTATCAGGGCGCTAACTGTGGCATATTTATAGAAATCCGTCTGGTTTACCCAGACGGCGGCGGAATCCGCGGGAGGAATTGAGGACGGCGCCGGGACGGGAATCACCTCTACGGGAATATTGGCGCCCGGCAAGATAGTAAAGTAGACCGGCACGTAAATCGGGCTGTTGGCGGCGCCGTCGGCGGTAATCGTAATGATGCCGGTATACTGGCCCGGGGCCATGCCGGTTGCATCGACATTTACCCTGGCGTCGGTGGTTTGAGCGGTTGCGGCGCCGGGCACCTGCATCAGATTTATCCAGCGCACGTTATCGCTCATCGACAGGTTAAGTATGCCCTCGCCCTGACTGACGACTGATAGTACCTGGTCGAGAGTCGGACCCTGGCCCTGACCGATAGTGAACAGCAGTTTATCCGGGCTGACCACCATTATGCATGATGTTGACGCAGCGGGCGCGGCGGGCTGCGGGGCAGCCGGGACACAGCTTATAGCAGACACAATACAGGCAACAGCTAATAACACCAGGATAAAAGAGCCATTTTTATGCGCGGCCATTGCTTCCTCCTTAACCGTTATATTCACATCAACCGCATTATATAACATGCCAACTCATTTTCCCATCGCCTCCGTCCATTCGATATCACGACATCCCGGCTCAAGAGGTTTTAACGGAGCGGCTTCAGGTCGGGCCTTCCAACTTTGACAATATGCATTACCGTACTTATGCTATTATCAGAAATTCCGGGCCATATGCTTTCCGTAAAATGAAGTATCTCGATATAACGGCCAGATTGCTCCCGCTGCTGCTGATACTTGCTTCGTCATGCGTATCCAGAGAATATCCCGTAACCGGCGCCGTTGTGGAGACCCAATACAGGACCGAGTATGCAACAGAAGTCTACACGGAAAACGAGACCACGGTTGATACCGTCACGAATAGTTATGAGCTTCCGCTTTACTACAGCTGGTACTCGCAGAATATCGCCTTCAACGGCCAGACCAACTTCTGGTACCTTGCCTATGATATTCCCCAATGGCCGACCTATGATAACCTGCGGCTGACGATCTCGATCTGGAAGCAGTTTCAGTATGAGTCCGCCTCCATACGTATACTCGACATGACCAGAAGCGGCCATCTGACCACACCTGCTCCCGCTATATATGGAGATACTGATGTGGGACAGGTCAAATGGACCTGGATAACACCCGGTACCACTGCAACCGTCGGCACTTCATCCAGTTCATCTTCCGGCGCCTCAGAGAGTCCATCGGAAGAATCGAGCGCCCATACCACCGGCGGCGCTGCGACAACATGGCTGGATACGGCCAATATCCAGATCAACGAGGCCAGGTTTTTGGGCGGCAGGACCAATCTCTGGTCCAGGCCTGAGGACCCACAGGTCTTCGAGTTAGACGCCGGCAAGGCACAGAAGATCGGCGTTATAGTCAGCGGACCCCAGAATCAGTGGAACGCCCGGGTCACGATAACAGGTACTTTTAGTCGTGATATTGTTTCGCACAAAACGGTCAGCGGGGAGCGACAGGTGGAGAAACAGGTACCCTACGAGGTACAGAAGCAGCAGACTACCTATCAGGTCAGGCAGGTACCGTTCTGGGAAGTGTTTTCGCAATGAATCATTTATCCCGCTTCCTTCCCTGCCGCAGCCGAGAGTGGTTCACCCGATCGGCGCCGGTCGCGCGTGTCGCAGGCAGGGTCCTGTCCCTTCTGATTCTGACGGCTCTGGCCATTTCCGCTCTTTCCTGCGTCCCCGTTCAATATCCTCAAAAAGAGATTAACTACGAAACGGTGTTTGTTACCGAAAACCGCACCGAGCTGGTCAGCGAAACCTATTCTGTAACCCGAACTGTAAGCGGCCAGGAGCAGCTTACGCCCTATATTCTGTGGAGCAGTCCCACTGTGAAGTTCAAGGGCACACAGTTCGTCTGGTACCACGGCTACAGGCTGCCCGGCACACAGGTCCATAACATCGAGAGGATCAGGATATCGCTGTACAAGCAATACTATTACGAGAATATTGCTGTCAGCCTTTTCGACATGGGCGCGCGAGGGCAGGTGCTGCAACCACCGCTGATCTCGTCCCTGGACCCTGTATACAACTCTACGGTCCAGTGGGATTGGTTTACATACGGCACAGAGGCGGAGGCAATGAATAAATGGCTTAACTCAGCCAACATCAAGTTCAATTTCGCCCGCCATCTGGGAGGGCAGGCTGATCTCTGGATGAACCGCTGGCAGCCCTACGATATCGAATTCGATACGCGGGGCGCACGGGATATAGCAGTTCTTTTCACCGGCCCCACCACTCCCCAGAATACCAGGTTCAGCGCCTCGCTGTTGTGGTACGATCAGGTAACGGAAAACGTAACCCGTACAGTAGAGAGAACGGTCCCGTACCAGGTAGAGCGGCGTATACAAAGCGAGAGGACTGTGACCAAAACGTCGCTGGTGCCCTTCTGGCAGGCGCCCCCTTTCAAGTAGACCGGGGATCGACTAACACGAGCTTCATATCAGGCTCAGATACCAGCCCAGCAATTCTTTTCCCCACAGCAGTGTAACCATGCCGCCAAGGCAGAGGAAAGGGCCGAACGGCAGCATCTCTTTTCGCTTCTTGCGCCCGCTGATAAGCAGGGCGGCGGCCACGATGCCCCCGGCCAGTATGCTCAGGAAAAGAGCGACAAATACCAGCGGAAAACCCACCATCAGGCCCAGCAGGCCGGCCAGCAACACGTCCCCCATCCCCATGCCGCCCCTCGATAGCACAACCACCAGAGCAAGCAGCAGGGCGCCGCAGACGCCACCTGCCAGGGCGCACAATAAGAAATTGTTAAAAACGGCCATAAATCCGCTCCCGCCGTAATAAAGTGACCAGGGTAAGCTGTAGCGCGCCAGCGTAACCGCCAGCGCTACCAGTGCCGCCATCAGCAGGGACGGGTAAGTAATTACATTCGGCAGTATGAAATGCTCGAAGTCGGTGACAAATAATATGATCAGCACGGTGGAATAAACGAGCAGTATGGCCAGCGTCCAGGATAGGCCGTATTTCAGATAAAGGGCCGCGAAGAGAATGCCTGTGACCGCCTCAACCACCGGTGCGCGCACGGGAATCGCCTCACCGCAATCCGGACAGCGACCTCCTGCCATAAAATAGCCTATCAGCGGTATCAGGTACTTCGGTCGCCGCCTGGCGGAGCATTTCATGCAGGCCAGGGGCTTCAGTTGAATCCCGCCTTCCCCCGTTACCGATCCGGCCAACCAGTTCAGCACAGCGCCCCACACCAGACCCAGCAGCAGAAAGAGGCATCCGGTTAAAGCAGTAATAATACTACCCACGAATGTATTTTTGTTCACCCATTCCAAAGTAATTAGTGAAGTCCAGGATTTCGCCCGAGCTGTCTCTGACAGTCCCGCTGAAAGATCCGAACGGCCCGTAGTATTTTACTTTCATCGCCAGCAGGTTCATGTTGATGCTGCCCATGGTGACAGGCTTGAATGTGAGGTTCACCATTCCATAGTTGTCCCGTATAAACCACTCTCCCGTCACTCCCTGCGGCCTATCGAACTTCACCGGCGGCAACAGTTGCAACCTGCCGTCCACCCACAGGCAGTTCTCATTATATTTCTCCGCATCGATGGTCTGGTTATCCGTCAGGTTGAATCCGATCAGCCGCCCTTTCCCGTCATGGCCGGCTGTTGTGACCCAGTCGTACTTCAGCACATAAGGATAGAAGCCCTTATGATCATCGATAATAGCGAAGCTTTCCTCGCGCAGGAACTCATTTTTCTCCCCACCCAGAATGAGGCTCCCCTGCATGGGCATCAGGCACTTGTGAGAATAGACCGCGCGGTTCTTGCCCAGAGGTATTGAGACGACGATGGGCGCAACCGATCCCTCATCATGAATTGCCTCGAAATGTCCCTCAATATCCGGCAGGCCTTTCTGGTCACGTATAAATACATTTATATAGAACCTGCCCTTAGCCAGATCGCTGATGATCTCCATAGAACAGTCCTTGTCCCGATAGGACTGGCTGCCCTCCCAGATCGAAGCAGGGACTTTAATCCGCCATGTAGGCAGCATCTTCTCGAAGAGATACTTTTTATTGCGCACTTTATCGTACACAATGAACTGAGCCAGTGCCGGGAGCTTGGCATTGTACAGCACGGCCAGCATGAACCAGCGGCTGTTTCCCAGTTGAAAAGCCTGCCATTCCTTGAGCCTGAAATAGAGCAGAGATTCAGGCAGCCATATACCCAGGGGCTTATCAGCCTTGAGAGGATTGACATTTTTAAACTGTGTGCTGAAAGTTCCGAATGCGAATTCGCCGTCTGTGACAAGATTGTCCGGGGCGGCCCGCAACTCTCTCTGTCGATATTCTGCCATCTTATCCCTCCTCTGGCAGACATTGTGCACCATGACCCTTAAAATATCAAAAGCGGCAACCTGATTTTCCCCGAATTAACCAAATGCTCCGCGTTGTAATAGAATATTAAATTGATGAGGGCCATTGTCGCGACGCTGTCTGTTTGTGTGATACTTATATCTTTGAACTGCTCGCCCAGGTACATGTCCACCGGCGCATTAGGTAAATATGTCTACTTTCCGATAGATCCCCGGCAACTGATAACGGTGGAAGATCCCACCATACGCCAGACGCTGAATATGATCACTTCCGATAAAACAGACTTCAGGTCCGATTTCAGAAAGCTGCAAGCATGGGTCTCGTCGCATATCGTATATTCCAATGACAGCTATTACCACTGGCAAACGCCTGTCGAAACTCTGGAGAAAAGGACGGGCAACTGCAAGGATTTCGCGGTGCTGCTCTGCACCCTCAGCCGGGCTGCAGGCGTGCCGGCCAGTGATATTTACGTGGCCATCGGCAAGGACCGCAGCAACAATTACCACGCTTTCATAATCGAGAAATGGGTGCTCGACCGATGGCAGGTGGTCGAGCCGCAGGTGGGAGGCTTTGTTATCTCGGATTTAACGGCCATAGATACGGCTGATAGATACACCATATACTCCCGCTTCAACGATAAATACTACCTGGGGGAGACGGCATATATCACCGCTTCCGAGACCTACCTTACATCCAGGTCTTCGTCAGCCGCAAACAGTCAGCCTGCCGCCAGTCCAGAGCCGGTAGATGTCAGCCCTTCCCCAGCAGTCAATCCGCTCCCTGAAATCGACTTCTTCTATTTCAAGCAAGTCCCGAATATCGTGGGGGCATCCAACTCCACCATGCTGGCATGGCAGGTTACCGGCTCATCGCTGGTATATATCGACAACGGCATCGGATATGTAGCAGCTTCAGGAAGTCAAATAGTCGCTTCTCCGGCCGGAACGGTCTTTACCATTACCGCCAGAAATGAAAACGGCGAGGTGAAATCGAAGGCCTTTAGATAAGGCGCCATCCGTCCACCATCCGGTCGTTCAGTGGCAGCAGTATCTACAGGGCACGAAGAAGCACTTGCTATTGTTGTTGGCCCCCGAACAGCCCATGGAAGTATCGCTTCTGCCCCAGCCGGTGGCGTTGCAACCCGTGCGTCCGGTACTGTTCCCCCAGGTTTTAAAGCACGGCGCAACCGTCGTGGTGTTGTTATCCGCCGCAGCCGGCGCCAGGCCCGGTAATATAGTAGCAGCCAGACATATGAGAGCGATTGCGATTACGCCAATAACCCTTATTTTAAGTGTCATACCTTTTTCCTCCCCGCTTATCAGGTCAGCATATGCCTTTCAGCTCTGGAGCCAGCGGTCAGAGTCGAACTGACGACCAGCTGTTTACGAATTACGAAGGAACCATAGAACATGGTGATTTACGATAGAATACCATTATTAATGATCTATATCAAAATGATGTTTTACGATCAATTATCGTTGTGGTGAAAACCAGTTATAAACAATTCGTTAGCAAAATGTTAGCAAAATTCATGCTTGTGGACTTGCCAGGGTAAGAGAAGCACATAGATACCCTAAATTCGGTCCACGATGCCATCTATATGGTCAATGCAATTCTGCAAATACTCATCTTTGACTTGGACACGTTGTGTTCCTATTGCAAGGCGACCAGGCGTAAGATCATAAAATGGGCACCCTCTTGCAAAGGAGACCACTCCAGCGGTTTGAAAGTCGCGGACATCGATAAGGCCATCCGGGATACTGGTGAATGAAAACATGGTCGGTTGCGTCCGTAGTAATGCGATCACCTCGTTTTCCACCGACTGGAGAACTGCGGCATAGGCTGACGCCGGGCCCATATACTGGGTAAGCCGGTTTTTAACAATGAGATGCACTTTGGGTAATGCACGTTGTGCATTCAACAATTTCGCACCGAATGCGTGGCTGGCATAGATCGGAGATGGCAGCTGCAAACCGTAAATTAATGAAAAAGCGTTCTGAAGTGCACGACGGGAAGAATCGTCGGCCATGACGGGCAATATCAGATAGTCAGCTATGGATATGGCAATCTGCGTATAAATTGAAAAACTGGGGTTACAATCTATAAACGTGATATCATAGTTTTTTTCGATTTTTTTCAAGAAGTCCCCAAGCCAATCGATAATCGCTATCCAAGTATTCGTGCCGGGCACTTGGGTGTTTGCAAGCGTATTAATTGCATTTGCTTGGAGCTCGAGAAGTGGATCGCCGCAAAGCAGATCTATATTGGGTGGAATATGTGCATTGTAGTTCGAGGGAGAAGTAATGAAAGCTCCAGCATTAAATGGGGAAGGGGTATACGGAGATGGAAGGCGATCCTGAAAATATCCGCCGACGGTTGCACGTGGCAGCACACCCTGGCGTTGAAGAAGGTTAACACTGCCATTTCCCGTTAGGCCACCAAGGAATAGCTCCGAAAGGTTAGCTTGCGGGCAAACGTCAAGCGTAAGAATCCTGCTATCCGGATGAAGATTGGCGTATCTGCAAATAGTCTGAAAGGCAAGGCTAGTCTTGCCTGTGCCACCCTTATTATTCCAAAATACATACTTTTTCATATTGTCCTCCTAAGACATCAATGCGTCATATTTTGACTATAGCATGTACCATAATGACTTGTCAAGGGCATTTATAGACATGGATGGGCCATTTCATGCTGACGGAGATGACTTGAGGTGGTTTTACAAAAAAACTTAACACAGTTGACCACAGCCCACCACAGCTAGTACCTACCAGCGGGAACGTCGCGGGAAGCGTAAAAAGTAGAGAGAATTGCAGGTGAATGAGGGATGGAATTTTTGGCGGAAATTATTCTTTTTGAAAAACAATTCAATGCGGGCCATGACAGAATTGGCCAAATATCTAGCTGATCGATCCCTAAATCAAGCCAATGAGACTGTCGGTAATTTGACCTCGAATGCTATAATTCCAATCAGATTTAATAGGCGGAGCAGCCAAAAAGAAGAGGTAAAGATGACGACGAATGGGCGCAAGCGAGCACAAGATGACAATCAAAGTGACAGCGCAGACGACGTGGAGGTCACCGACGAGTCCGCCGATATCAAAGAGGCTCAAGGAAACACAATAGTTGACTATATTTCAGGAAACGAGGTGAAGGCAACACCCGAAGAAGTGGAGGCGGTGCAAGTCTTTGCCCGGCGCCTTGTAGAAGATTACAGCTACGACAAAGGCCAGATTCAGACGCGCCCACAGTTTCGTGTTCGAAAAAGGCCATCGGATGAGGATAAATCATACCCGGTTGACATCGCAGTCTTCAAAACGGCTGATAAAAGGGAAGGGAATCTATATCTAGTTGTAGAATGCAAGAAGAAGACCCGCAAAGACGGAATAGCCCAGTTGAAATTATACTTGGAAATGAGCCCGGCAGTGGTTGGGGTATGGTTCAATGGACAGGAGCATGCATACCTACTTAAGATTAGGCAGAAAGACGGGAGCATCGAGTGGAAAGACCTGCCCAATATACCAGCCAGGGGGCAACGGATAGAAGATATCGGGCTTTTTAAAAGAAAGGATCTTAAGAGACCTTCCAATCTCAAGGCGACATTCCGCGATCTACGCAATCATTTGGCAGGGATGACGACAGGCATAACGCGCGATGAAGCAATCGCTCAAGAAATAATTGCTATCCTCTTTTGCAAAATCCTTGATGAGCAGGAGCGCGGCCCGGAGGATGTGGTGGAATTTCGCGCTGGTATCGGTGAAGATGCTGCGGCCGTACGAAAGAGAATTTTGAATTTATTCAAGAAAGTCAAGAACGCCACATTTGAAGATGTATTTTCAGGCGAAGAGACCATTAAATTAGATGCCGAAAGCCTCCTTTATGTAGTTGGTGAGCTACAAAATTATTGCATCATGAATGCTGACCGAGACGCAGTGGGTGATGCTTTTGAGGTTTTCATTGGGCCAGCATTGAGAGGAAGCGAGGGACAATTTTTTACACCGAGAAACGTTATTCAGATGATCGTAAAAGTGCTAAATCCGAAGCCGGGAGAGTATATTATCGACCCTGCATGCGGGTCTGGGGGATTTCTGATCGTAGCGTTAGAACACGTGTGGCAAAATCTAAAAGAGGAGGCAAAAAAGAAAGGCTGGACGGAGCGCCAATTGTTCAAGCGTGAAGTGGAGGTTGCAACACGCTATTTTCGCGGTATCGATAAAGACTCATTCTTGGCCAAGGTCACAAAAGCGTACATGGCAATTGTCGGAGATGGACGGGGCGGCATTTTCTGCGAAAACAGTCTTATTCCCATAGGCGACTGGCCGGCTACAATGGCAGATTCTATCAAGCCGGGAACATTCGATGTTGTAATCACGAATCCGCCTATGGGAAAGAAAATTGTGGTAAGGGGAGAAAGACTACTTGCCCAATATGAACTCGGACGAAAATGGAAGTATAACAAGGAGTTGGGCTTTAGCGAACCGACAGATAAGATCCACGAAGATCAGCCGCCACAGATCATATTCCTTGAAAGATGCATCCAACTACTTAAGCCGGGTGGCAGGATGGGGATAGTACTTCCTGAAGCGGTCTTCGGCATGCCGACATACGAATACGTCGTTACGTTTCTGCGCAAGCGCACCAAAATCAGAGGGATTGTTTCAATGCCTGAGGCATTATTCAAAACCAGTGGCAAGGGAGGAACGCATACAAAAGTATGTGTGGTTTTCCTGGAAAATGCACCGCCTAAAAATGGAGAAAGCTACGACATATTCATGGCAGATGTTAAATGGTGTGGGCACGACTCAAGAGGCAATCCAACAATCAGAACTACTGCCGCGGGCAAGAGAATACTACTAGACGAAGTACCAGCAGTTGCCGATCGCTTCCGGGCTATAGCAAACAGGTGGTGACCATGCTTCAGGACCATCTGGGATTTTTAACATTAAACACGAAAATCAGACATGGCGTCTTTATTCCCAAATACTACAATCCTGAAATCCTGGAAAGGCTTAATAAACTAAGGCAAACACACTATCTCGTGGACATAGAAAGACTAATATCAAATAAAGAACTAAGTGTTTTGGCAGGCAACGAGATAGGGAAAATGGCGTACGGAACAGGTGAAATACCGTTCGTTCGGACATCAGATATCAGCAACTGGGAGATAAAAACGGATCCTAAACAGGGTGTGGGCCAAGAGATCTATAACAAATTTAGTGCCCGGCAGGGAGTCAAACAAGGCGACATATTCTTCGTTCGTGACGGCACATACCTGATAGGACAGAGCTGCATGATTATGAGAAGCGACTTGCCGTGCCTTTTTCAATCTCATATATTGCGCTTTCGGGTACCGGACCAGGCACAGATCAACAGATACTTATTCCTGGCATTAATGAACACCCCGATCGCGAAGGCGCAAATACGTTCACGCCAGTTCACGGCAGACATAATTGACACAGTGGGGAATCGATACAATGAGATAATCTTGACAGTGCCCAAAGAACCGAAAACTCAAAAGGAGATCACGGCCGATATCCAGAGAGTTGTGGAAGGCAGAGCAGAGTTAAGAGAGGTAATACGTAGAATACCGTTTTGGGCTCAAGGCCTTACAAAAGACGCAGATGAACCCATACCCGAAATGGAAGAAAAGATGGATGATCTGCACGGAAACCCAGGCTTCTTACTGAAGTATCAGAGTGCACAAGGCCCCATATTTATTCCGAAGTACTATAACCCTGACATTGAGACAGCACTTAGCAATCTCGAAAAGACTCACGAACTAGTTGTGCTGGCAGATCTGATCAAGCAAAGAGTGGTATCATGGAAAACCGGAGTGGAAATTGGGAAAATGGCTTACGGAACTGGTCCCATCCCATTCATACGTACTTCCGATATTGCGAACTGGGAGTTGAAGGCTGATCCAAAACAGAGTGTGAGTGAAGACATTTATGACCAGTATCAAAAAAAACTGGACGTCCAAAGCCAAGACATATTTGTTGTGAGGGACGGTACTTATTTGGTGGGAACGTCATGCATAGTTAATAAACATGATACAAAATTATTATATTGTGGTGGCATGTATAAACTGCGGGTGGAAAACAAAGCGGAGCTTGACCCATGGATGATGCTGGCGCTATTGAACGCCCCCATCGTACGCCGGCAAATGAGAGCGAAACAGTTCACAAGAGATATCATAGATACGCTAGGGAAGCGGCTATTCGAGATTGTGATTCCCATTCCGAAAGACAGGAAGCTTCGCGAGCAAATAGCGTCCAGAACAAGAGAGACAATGGACAATCGTGTGAGGCTTAGGAACGAGATCAGGCAAATCTGCTTGAAAGCTGAGGGCTTTGACAGTATAAGTACCTATGGCGAAGAATCCATTAATACTGCCATTGGATAACGTGGAGCGAAGGCCGTTAGCCTATCAATAGCCCTATACTTGTTCACACCTTATGAATTTGATACCAGCACTCGATCTCCCAGACCTCTGCTCATTTGAAAAACCAAATATGCAGACGATCAATTGAAGCTCGGACAACATTTTATTTTACCCAACGACGGAAGACATCAATATTTTAGTATGGACAAACCTGCAGATAGCCTGGGGAGGTGTTGAGGAATTGATTTTTTATTTTGAGAAACAAATCGGATAGCAGACCAGACTTACCAGTAGGACATTGAGGAAAGACAGTGTTTATATCGCATCTCCTAAAAAGTGCTAATTGCTGAGTCGTTTTGGGACAAATGCCTTTATACACGGCAGGCTATTGCTTACTAAATAGTAACGGCCTGCTTTGTCCCGCATAGAGCACGTGCCTTATCAAAGAAACTAGAATCGTTTTCAAAGGATTGTACCAACCAGTCAACAAATTCAGAACTATAAGTCGGAACTCTATATCTAGGTTTATAATAATACAGAGGCTTTGTCTCATTGATATTATGGACTTTTCGAACACATAATATATCGTGTGATGTAATACTTTTCTTTCCTGCCATTCTTTCATTGAAAAGCCGCACAACATCTTTCTGCCGCAGTGGATGCTCATCGTCAGCGGTCTGATACCTAACCAAAGGTGCACTAGGATCATCGGTATAACGAACAGCGGTCATAGCGGTTAATCCTTTCGATCCCCGAATACTGACAGCGGGTGGACCAACCTGGACAACATGATCCGCAGGAGCCTCAACGACTTTTCTTAAGTTACCGATCAGGGAGCGATGCCGCCTACTTATCTCCCGTTCTACTGCATCTCGAAGGTCATTAGAATTAGCTGGCTCACTTTTCGCGCTATGGCGGAAATAAACAGTTCCTTCTTTAAAAGCTGTTTCTTGCCGGCCACCTCCTACATCATAAGTACCCGGCTTTTGAAAAACCACGGGGATATGTAAACCACCTATCAATAATGCAATGGCTTCGCCAGCATTACGATTTATTTTTATTATTTCAAACAAAGATAATTTCTCAAAGGTATATTTAAATATTTTATCCACAAATTTGGCAGAATCGAGCTTATTTATAAGATCAGGATCAAACTGAACAGGTGTACCATCGTTACGCACACCGATTAAGATACAGCCACCACCGGAATTAGCCAGAGCTACAATATCCTTGGTTATTTCACACCAATCATGATCAGAAGTTACATCAAACATTTCCTTGAATTCAACGTGTTTAGATTCTTTGACTGCAGATTTAACTTTTTCAAGGAATTTATTACCCAACCTCATCGACATGACCCCATAATCATGGTTATTATACTTATCCGCTACTCACAAGTAAACACAGGATAACATGTTACTATAGAACGATATGACTTGATAAGTGTTGAACTATGCGCAACCCAGGGATGGACGGGGATATTTGAGCCACTTTCTTAAGGCGGGGAGGGGTTGGGAAATTGTTTTTTTGTTTTGAAAAACAAATAGGGTTTTGACCTAGTTGCGGGAGGGGAAACGTGTGTACGCAGCGGGGTAAAAAGGGCTCGCGTGCGGCGGTGGTTACTCAGGTGGAGGAGGCCTTAAGGATGGTGGCGGCGGTTATACGAGTTGTGGAGGAAGCGGACGGCGGATTGTAGATGGCGTGCGCACGGAAAGAGGAGGGGGCGGGTGACCGGGCCGCCCGTTTCCTTTCCATCAGATGCGGCGCCAGGGGCTGTGATCAAGATCGCGAAGCTTCAGTTCCTCCTCCTGCTCTATCCAGTCCGGGTGGCGGTGGCGTTTGGGATTTTCAAGGCACTCGAAGGGCTCGAGCACCAGGGTGATCCGCTGCTCGACGGCCGGGGTGATGGAAGAGAACACGTCCCAGGCGGTGAACCGGTGGCCGCAGACGGAGCAGGTATGCAGGGGAAAACCTTTGCCGGCCTCGAACTGGATATAGTGAAGGCATTTGGGGCAGGTGCAATTGCAGGCTGTTGTCATCTGGCCTCCGGCTGCCACTTACCACATTCCTGACACTTATAAGCGGCGAACGGCTTGCCGTTATCCTTGCGGGAGCCGGTGACCCATTCCAGCGCGTCGCTGCCGCAGGTGACGCAGGTGCCGATCTTAGCAGGCGCCGGAGGCGGTTTGGGCGCAGGAGGAAGCACGGCCGCGCCGGCTGTGCCGTTGCCGACAGACCGCGCGGATTTTGACTGTTGAGGGGCAGAGCCGGTGACGTAAGCAATGACCTTTTCCAGATCCGCGGTGACCTGGGCGAAGGTATCGCCGAAGATGTTGAAGCGGACGGACATCTCGTCCTCGGCCTTGATGTTGGTGACCTCGATGTGGAAGCGGGAACCGTTGTTGGACATTCATTTCTCCTTGCGTTTATTCGCGCCGGTGATAACGCCCACCGGCGAGGCGGCCGGATTAAAACGGGAGCGGATCGGCAACGACGGGCGTCCACGCCTGGAAGACGCGCTCAAGGGTGGCGCAGTCCAGGTAAATGGTGACGGAGTGGAAGCCGCGCCGGACAGTGATTTTGACCGAGTCGGTGAACACCGGCTGAATCTCGACATCGGAGCTGCCGACCATAATGTGCGAGTGATGGATGGTGTCGTTAAGGTCAAGCACAGACGACCTCCTCCAGCCTGCGGGAAAAGAACTCATCCCAGGCGATATCACATTCAACCGCGGAGTAATCGCCCAACCAGCCATAGAGCAGATAGAGGGGGACATCAACTACGTCGCTCTCCCAGTACCTGCCCTCGGCATTTGACCGGTCAACCGCCGCGCCTGGCCTGACTACTTTGATATGAGGCACTAAAACAACCTCCCCTGTTTATTAAGCCGCAAGCGCCTCGACCTGAGCGCCTGCAGCAACTGACGCCTGCGGATCAAGCCCAGGGGGCATCGGCAGGCCCGCGCGCACAGACGTCTGCACGGTTTGGACCTGCCGCACCTGCCTTTGAGCTTCATCCGAATCACCTCCAAATAACTTTTTATTTTTTACCTTTACTTTTTTCTTAGCGGAGCCGTATCACCGGCCATGCGCTGGCGTGCCATGAGCGCAACGGGGTGAAAGCAACAAAAATTTCCCCCATTACCTAAATTTTTTTGCTTTCAGGCGAAGCCCCTGCCCCTTGCGCATCAAGCAGGCCGGGATATAATCACGAGCGGAAAAAAGGAAGACTCTTGCGATCCCCCGTCCCGGCGGTGTTCTTTGGTACTTTCTTTGCCGCCGCATGATCAAAGAAAGTACAGAAACGGGCCGGCAGTACGATGGGATCAGGAAGCGAGACGAACAAAGAGGAGGGGAAAGAGAGAAAAAAGAGGCGGGGCGGGGGGCGTACCCCTGAGAAATACCGTCGCCACTGCGCCCGATCATCACCCGCGCAGGGCGCCCTTATACGGGAGGAGGCACGATAAGGCGGCATGGTGGTGGCAGCGCGCATCACAGGGCACAGGCGGAGGCCGGAGCTGGATAAAAAAACACCCGGACATTACCTGAGTTTTTTTATGCTGCGCAGCCCGGCAGGCCGAGGGCTGCGCGCGCCCGATCATCACCCCGCGCGGTGCCCGAGGCCATGCAAGGGGAAGCCGCAGCCGCTGCATTACAAGCTGAAACCGCCCCATGAAATGCTGTTTGCACGGCGGAGCTCTCCCTTACGCCCAGGCGCGGACTGCCGGCCTCTAATTACCCGCCGGTGTCCTGACGCCGGGGCGACCCCCCCAGCGGAGCCAGGCAAAGTGCATTTCAGGCAAGGGCGCGCTGCCCGCCGCGCTAAGCCGCCTGTGCACGGGGGGCGGGGGAGATAAAGAGCGTTCCCCGTTCTCCCCGCGCTCCTGGAACATGATCAAAACAGGATGCAATAACGAGGCTGAGCAGTTGAAAGCCGGAAACCGTTTTTCACCAGGGGAAAAAAGAATATGATAAGCGCGCGACGCCCGCAAGGGAACGGGTATGACGGCACCGGGGGCGCCGCTCCGCGGGGGGATAGCGGGAGCGCCGGGATAAGCGGGGACGGCGAGACAGGCAAAGCAGGCCGCTCTCCGCTCAGCTGCGGGCGCGGGATAATGAACGGGACGCGCGGTACGCTCTGCAACGCTTCGGGGCGGGGCGAGGGCAACGGGGCCGCAGGCCGGCCGGGCGGCGGGGGAGGCCGGCAAGGGGCCGAGGCGGGGGGCCGTAACGGACGGGGCGCCGGACGCGCGGGCGGGCGGGGCTGGGCGTGGGGAAGGCCGCGCACCCGGGCGGACCCGCCGGACTCTGCGGCTCGCCACCGCGGGGTAACCGCAACGCTCCGGGGGGACGGCCTTCGCGCAGCTCCGGGGCGGGGGAAGGGCAGCTACGGGCGAAGCTCCAGCGGTCGCGGCGGACGGGGATCCGCAACGCTCCGATGGGATTGCGTCGCACCGCTTCGCTGGGTGCGGGGCACGGGCTTTCGCCACTCTCCGGGGGCAGATACGCGCGACGGCGTACAGGGAACCGGTCCGGGCGGGGTCGAGGTACACAGCTCGACAGCCTGCAACATTCAGGGGGGACGGGGGGGGCGGGAAAAGATACGGCGATAGACAGAGCTGCGGTCATTGCTTTGCTGTATTTGCAGAGATTAAAACGATGGATGGCTTGCACGCTTGTAATAAGCTCATCTTGACCCCCCGTCAACCATTTTAAGTACCTCAGATATATCTATATACATATATCATAAGCAGAGTGGAGCGGATTGAGGATTCATTGACATCTGTACGGATATGATATACCCTTACCGCATAAAACGAGAGCAAACCGCGTCAATTAACATCAAAAACAAGGGCATGCGGAGGTGAAGTTTGACACAGAAAATCAAGGCGGATAAAGATTACACCCTTGTGGCGCAGATAACACAGGTTGCGGACATACTGGTTAAGGTGCGAGAGAGGGAACTACTGCCCCAGAAACTATCAGCGACAGCCGCGGACATACTCTTCCTGGTGGACGCCATGGGCAAAGATGTAACACCCGCTAAAATCGGAAGGATGATGCTGCGCGAGGCGCATTCCGTATCCGGCATACTCAAGCGAATGGAAGGGCACGGGCTGATCGACAGGACCAAGAACATGAAGCGCAGCAACCAGATCCGCATAACGCTAACCTCCAGGGGCGAAAAGGCTCTTAAAAAAGCCATGGAGCTGAAAGGCACGACGCACGTACTTTCAAAGCTGACCGGGGAGCAGCAAAGGCAGCTTAAAGCAACCCTGGCTGAAATAAAAGAGGCAGGGATGAAAGAACTCCGCCTTAGCCCTAAAGCGCTGCCCTGGCCTTAAGATAAATAAGATACGCCGTTTAAGGTATTCCAACTTGCGTGCAACGAACGGCTGATAATCGCATAGTAGCAAATTGAAATGGACAAACCCAGATTAAATATCAGATATAGCAGGGACACATGTGGTTAGAGAAGTTTCTGAATAAACAACCAAAAATTATTGATAAGCATGCTGGTTGGACAGTTCTATCCTCTGTAGGTTATCAAATGCCACCCGATTTCCCAGCGCATCAATACGATAAAGTAAGTTCTGCCCTTCTAAAATGTAAGGACACTCATCGAGCACAATGGATATCATTTGGTTTAGGATGGAAGGGTGTCGCTTATCGCTATCGAGCATTATTTGAGTATGATGATCAATTTACGGCCTCCGTTATTGAATATTCAAATTCACCAATTTTTGAAGAACGATATAACCAAGGCAAAGCCTTATTTGGTTTCTTTGCAAATGCAACTGCGGAGATCGAAAGCTTTTTCTATTCAAACTATTGCATAGCTTCAATTCTAAAACCGGATGTTTTTTCTATAGCTGATGCCGATAAACTAAGAAATATATATCCATCAAGCGTAAAAGAGAAATTTCAAACCTGCTTCCCCACAGATTGCATCACAGTAATGATGGATGAATGTATTAAAGACAATATATATAAAAAATTGGGCGAGGTACGCGATGTACTTACACATCGTGGAATGCCACCACGGTCATTCTATAGAGGCGGAGAACGGGATGGGATGGCGACTATCCCAGATAATATTAAAGCTCCTGTAGACCAATGGCTGTACGATTTACCAATTGACGAAAAAACAACAGCATCACGACGCATTTGGGTAAGTGATACGCTCAAAGTATTGATCGCTGCAACAGATCATTTCTGTAGCCAAAGACTGTGATTATACTTGGACTAATTTACGTCGAGAGGTCACTAAAACAACCAGTTATTCCAAATATATGAGGTATGAAATGAGCAAAGGAAAGGATATGCATTTTGATGTGCCTACATGTGAGATAAAAGTCGATACTTTACCCATACAGAGTATGTCTATAGAATACGAAAAGAAATCAAATAAACTGCTAACTTACATGTGGTTAGCAACAATTGGAATCAATCTGTTAACTTCATTTGCAATTAATCCAGTCTTATCAAATATTTTAGGCAATCCTACTCCATATACAATTGTTTTTATACTCGTTGGATTATTGAGTGCTGTAATAGCAACAATATTCGCATATATACCATACAAGATCAGCATACATGCTATTAAGAAAATAAAGGAAATCTATAAAAACTAGTAATTTTAGAAAACAACCAAGACCTGGCAGAGCCTGATATCCTATTTTTCCGGATACGCTGGAGCTTTATCGGTTAAGACGCAGGTGCCGTTCTCGCAGACGGCGTATTTTACCGGGCAAGCAGCCTGGCTCGCGGCGTAGCCGCAACGATAGCTGATGATACAGGCCGATACGGCGATAAAGGCTACGCAGAACCAGATAAACAGGTCTTTCATATTAACATCTCCTACACGGGCGCAGCTGAAGCAACGCCCTAACGTTTTTCATCCTTTGCGGCCGCATTTAACGGCTGGAATATATCCAGCGTCATCCTCTGTGAGAGTGAGATTATGGACGAGGGGCAAACGGACAACGGAACCGTGATGAATAAGAGCGCCCTGAAGATCCCAGCGTGTGTCGCACGAATAGCACAGTGAACAAACGCGCCGTACACCGTTCTCGTAATAATCGCCCATGGTGGTGGTGCCGCCACACACAGGGCAGCGGGTAAACGGTGCGGGTAATCGAGGGGCTGGGGGCATGACAAACAGCGGCGCGTACTTGTTTTTCATATCAATAACCTCACTCAAACTGCGCAGAGCTGCAAGCGGTGGAAGTAAGCTCCTTTGAAAGTGTCGTACTCAAGCCGATAGCCCGCGACGCGGTAGAAGGTTTCCTGGTTGGCTACAGGGTCATAGACGGCCAGCACGTCCCATATCTCCAGGCCGCAATGCGGCGGGATAAGCAGCTCCGCCCGCCGCTGGTCGAGGCGATTTTTAGCCAGCATGGCGGTGGCCACGGCGCCGGACACGGCCGCGGTGTAGGCTGCGGGGTTATGCCGCATTTCGAGTCGCTCGCCGATAAGCGAGATCTCCGCGTCCAATTTAGCTGTGCCGCTGACCGGATTGCCGGAGCGATCCTCACCGGCAATGAACACGCGGTTGATCTCCTGAGAGGAAGCGAAATAGGAAGCCTCGAGTATAAGGTGCTGGTCGGGATACTGAACAGCGCCGATAGAAAGCAGGCCGCCCTCAGAGGCGTAATAATCGGCCTTTATCCATGCGGCGGAGCGGTTGGTATTTGAAAGGCGGACCTCATCAATGAAGCCGTTCCACATATAAGCTGCGGTGCCGTAATGACCGATACGGAAGGCGGCCAGGGAGATCGCGCCCACTTTAGTCGCGCCCGCCACGCCGTTAACAAACCACTGCGCGGTGGTGGTGGAGCTATTGTAAACATAAGCAACATGCACCCAGGCGAGCAAAGGAAAGGCCAAGCCCGCATTGTGGTTGCCTGCGCCCATCTGCGCCAACAGATCAGCGCCGCCATCGGGAATAAGCAGCCTGTTAGCGGAGGCTGACCCGATGAAAGTTCCGTAGCCGGGAGTCGTGCCGGAGACGCCCTGCTTGTTAAGCCAGCCGCTGATGGTGAAGGACCCGGACTGGCCGGTCCCGGAGGTGGCGATATAATCGTCGACGCCGTCATTATTCTGGCCGAGACCGAAGCGATGGTTGGCCTGGATGGGTTGATTGGCGGCTAACTTGGTGCCTGTGCTGGCATTGGAGGTGCTATCGGCAATAGTGGAAGTAGTAGCATCCGCCATGTGCCAGACAGCCTTATAGTTAGCATCCCAAACATTGGTCGGGTCGGCGTTGTTCGCGGCGTAGGGGTTGTTATAGTACAGGTAAATACTGGTGGGGGCGGAGGCTGACACAGAGGGGACTTTTACGTAAAACTCTGCGATGCCGTTTGCGGCATCCCAGCGAGCGCGTTCGAACTTGAGCAGGGTGGTACCATCAGAAGAAGTGAAGCGGGTATCATAACCTGTGCTGAGCGAGCGCGAGAAGAAGTGCCAGGGATCAGGGGGCGCGCCTTCATGCACAAACACCCCATCGAAATAAGCGGTAGTTCCGTTTACATTAACCCACAAGGTGGCTAAAAGGCGGGTGGGGGATGAAGGCACAGTGCAGGAAGCAGTCAACAATCGCCAGGTGGAATCGCCGGGATGATAGGCGGAATAATAACCGGTGGAAGTAGGATATATGCCGACGCGCGCAGTATTAGGGGTGTCAGCCCATACCCAAGCGGATGCTGAATAAACTTTGCCGGCAAATTCGGGATAAATGGTGCCGCCGCACTGCTGATAAGCGTAAGCGCCGGCGGCGGTAGCGGTGAGCTTCATGCAATAAGAGCCGATCTTCTTCATGTGGCCAACGCGGATCGCGGTGCAGTTGGAGGGCGACCAGGACGTTACACCGGATTCAAAATTGCCATTGACGGCGAGATTCTGCATTCTGACGATGACAGGGAAATTTGAGAGGGCTGCGTCAACGTAGGTGTTGTCTATGGTGATTTCCCTTCGGTTGAGCCAGCCGTCAAGCCATGCCATTATGTAGCTCCTGATGGAAGGCGGCTGAACAGGGACCTGAGCTGCAGCTTAACTTTTGCAGGCTCGGAAGTGGTGGTTTTCATTTACACGAATCCTTTTTCATACTACTCTTGTCCTCTTGAAAATTGGTACGAGAATGATATGATTATGCGCATAGGAGGTTGACGTGATGGAAAATGAAACAATTAGTTGCATCACAAATAATGCGCCATGGATAACCTTCTCTAGTTTTTGCGTGGGTTTTATTTTATATTTTGTAATAAAGGTTTTGCAGAACCAATTAGCCAGATGGGAGAACAATGGAGAGAACATTTGGAAGAACATTCGGGAGAACATTAAGGACGACACCCTGTTAATATTTCTCACTATAATTTTTATAGGAGGAGGAGTTTGGTGGCTGCTATTGTCTAATGATAAATGCCCAATACAACGTATGACAGTAATTACATTAATGGGAATATCTTTCACATTTTTTAAATTAGGACAAAAGCAGAACAATATAACTATGGAAGAAACGTGTCTAACAAGGATATTATGTGTGACGAAAATTTTTGGAATAATAGTATTTATAGGTGGACTATTCCTTCTCTTAATGATTGAAAATTTTCTATTATGGTCTGCTGCAGTAATAAGTATTTTAGCTGTAGTCATCATATTGTTTCTTGCAAACTGGAGTGAAAAGCGACGGCATAATAAGAATAATATCGGGTAGCATAAACAAATTCTGCAATATATTTAGTCACTGCGGAAAACTCAGGAAATAGCTGAAGTTATCGGTGGCCTGGGGATAGACGATATAGCCGGTGAGGCCGACGAAATAGATGGTATCGGGGACCAGGTCCAGCAGGCGGCGCAGGACGGTGGCGGCGTTCTCGCCAGGACTGACCGTGATATGCGGGTAGGTGGCGGTGATGGCCGAGCTGCGGGAAACATAGCTGATCGAGCCGCCCACGGACTGCAACATAAGCTCCACGAGCTGGTAAACAGTCTTTTCATCCGAGTACGCGTTCCACTCCACGGGCCTGTTGAAGCCGTATTTCTCCAGCAGACCCCAGGCATCAACGGCGTGGATGGCGAAGAGTCGCTTGCCGGGAAGACGGGTGTACTCTATCTCCTCGATGAAGTAATAACCCGCAGGGCTGAGCAATCCGGAGGCATAGCCGATCGACAATTTGACGATGCTGCCGCGCTTAGTAACGCCGGCGTAATTGGCGTCGCCCGCGCCTGGGCTATCGTAACGCTGCGAGGTATTGTTCAGCAGGACGGTGAGATTGGACGGGCTGAGCGATTTGACCTGCTCCGCGACCTTGTAGATATCGGCGACGGGCACCTCGTAATAGGTCCCGGCGCCGGATCCGGCGGCGGGAGGGGCCCAGGAAGAGGGGATGGCGGTGCGCCATACCTGATTGGGCGCTGTGGCGTAGAGATACGTGCCGTCACAGGCCAGGGCCAGGCCGTAAGTGGCGGTTACTTCGAGCGGCCATGCACGGGACCAGTCGGAATCCTTGAAGGCAGTGCCCGGCTTGAGAAGGTAAAACCAGGGGGCGTTGTCTTTGGCGAAGCTAAAAACCGCTCCCAGTGACGCGTGATAGGCCAGATAGGGATCGTCCACGCCCAGATTATCGACTGCCCGCTGCTGCATGACAGAGCTGACCTGCTCGTAATAGGTAGGGGTGTAGCGGCCGGGACGGCCGGTGCGGAACTGGCGCAGGCGCATGGCGGCACTGAAGTCGACCTTCGCCTTATAGGAATTGATAAACTCCCAGCCGGACCAGGTACCCGCGGTGTAATCACCGCCGTCGCCGTAGACACCGCGGGCCAGGCGGATATACGAGCCGTCCAGCAGAAGTGCTAGGATATTCCAGTCGCGATAATGATAAAGGGCGAGGGCGGCTATGGCGTGGTCGCCGGAGATCTGCCCGAGGCCGGTGGACCAGGTACCCGAAGTGCGGCGCTGGATATAAAGCGAGGTGGGATCGTTGAAATCGGTAGCATGGACGACTGCGACATCGCCGTTTGATTTGAAGGCCGCCGCGCAGCCTCGTTCGCAGGGACGAGCGTTGTTCATGGCGGTCCATGCGCCGAAGGTAGCGCCGCTGTCTGTGCTCTTCTTGTAGTAGAGATATACGCCGTCGGAACTGAAGGCTATAACCTCGGTACCGGCAGCGGCAATGGCAACCGGGGAATTTGCCAGGCCGCCACCCCAGGAGGTCCAGGACGTCCAGGTGGAGCCGGAGGACGGGGAAGTTACACGCTGGTAATAGATGGTGGCGCCGGCGCGGACCCGGCAAACAGAGCCGTCGGCTGGGACGGCGACGGCGTGCCTACCCACGGTGGTTGAATCGGTGGCCAACGTGAGCCGCTCCCAGGCGAAATCAGACCATCGCAAAGAAGCATCGGCTACGGCGGCCGGGTGGCCATATGCGGCGACCTCCAGCTTCACCAGCGGGATGCGGAGGTTAGCCTTACGCTGTTCGGCTAATAAAGCTGCTGAAAGCGTCCTCATAGAGCTGATTTAACTCCCGTTACCTCGTGAAACACGGCCTTGTCAGCGGTTACGAGGTCAGATTCGATCAGGCAGTTATAGCAAAGGAACTCGATATCGATTGCCTTGCCCCGCGTGCGGTCGACCGCAATCAAGTTCAAGGCCGAAGCGCATTGACTGCACTGAAAGCGCAGCAATTGAAAATCCTCCGGCATGGCGACTCCTTATTGAGACAGCGGCACGCCCTCGCGGCACACTTCGGCCGGCTTAAACAAGCTCAGCGACCGGTAAACCGTGCGATCGGATACCCTGAAATGAGCGGCGATCTCACGTATCAACCAGCTCTGCTTCCGCAGATTAAGCATCTCCACATTGCGGGACGTAATGCGCAATCCCGCCTTGCCGAAGGGCATATCCTCTATACAGCTGGGCAAAGGGCACTCAAGGCATACAGGGAACAGGCTACAGCCTCGATCACGATGGACCACAACCAACGGATCTTTGAATTTGAACACGGTTACGCCTCCTTTTACAGGCGGCGCCGCCATTATTCCGACGGCGCCGCAGCCGATCAAAGCAACTTAACGTAGTCCCATCCGACCTGGGTCGGGGTGTAAGCGCCGCTCCCATAGATCGACCAGTCCACGGTTTTGCCGCTGAGCTGTGCCAGTCCGTCCTGGGCGTTGTACAGCTCGTTGAAATAGGATACGAGGTTGCGCAGCTCCTCGAAGGTCTTATCGCTGCAGGTGAGGTTGTTGGCCTTCTCGTAATCCTTTTTCAGCTTGAGCATGAAGGCATGGTAATTGTTGGCCTCGGCCGGGGTGGGAGGCTTGGCGAGCTTCGTCTGGAACTTGAAAGCCTCGCTGAAAAGGTCGACAGCCTTATCGACCAAGCTTTTCGCTTCGCATATGCGCTTCTCCCGCGGCACCTCACGCAGATCAAAGCGGGTGACCTGGGGATAGAAATAAAAGGCCCGGCTGATAGGGGTCACCTCTACGCCGTCCTTACGGCAGGACTCCTCGGCGGAGCCGACCGCGGCATCGAGGTCGACAGTGACGTAATTATCCGCAGGCGCAGCCGGTACATAGGGCGCAACGGCTGGCTGCTGAGCTGCTGCGCTTTCAGCTTTTGGGGATTGCTTCGCTTCACCAGCGGCGGCGGCAGCGATCATGGGAGCGGCCTTGACCTTCTCCTTATCGATATTGCCCTGCACGATGGTGTAAATGACGCCGACGAGGGTGACGGCGACCGGACCGAGAACATCGATCAGGAACTGGCCGATGGTCTGGGCTTTGGCCGGGTCGGTGATGAAGAGGCCGAGGGACCCTGCGATGAGGGTGAGCAAAGTTACAATGATCTTCTTGTAACCGTCCAGGGGTGTGGTTTCCATTTAATTACTCCTTAAAATTTATTTTCCTGCCTTAAAAGAGTTAGATTGCTTCGTCACTTTGTTCCTCGCAATGACATATTCAGGAAATTTATATGAGCACGCACAGGGATACGGGCACCTGCCGCTTTGCCGCGCGATAATGATCCGAAAGGTGGCGGGCGGCCATGATGATAAGCTCCGGACGGGCATGGCAGCGGACGCCGTTATCGCCCCAGCGGCTGAGCAGCCGGCTCGCGAGGTCGAGCAGAGCAAAATCAACGGTCTGATCAAGAGGCCTGCGCCCAATCTCGCAGGTATGATGAGGAAGCTGCCAGGTGGAGGCATCATACTCATCCTCGCAGATGGCGTAGGCTTCGGCGGGCAGCCCGTCCTTGAACAAAGCCCTTAAAGGACATTGAACGGCGGGGCGACCGGGGCGACCCGAAAGAGCAATGCGCTTAATGACATTTTTGCAGTTGAATTTGCCTTTCGGCGCCGCGCCCCGGCGATCGGTGACTTTTTCAGGTTCAGTCGATTTCTTCGGCATGGTTACTCCTCTACTAATAAATTCAATGACTTAAGTGACCGGGTGATGGAACCCACGGCGATCTCCTTTTGAAAGGCGGCCATCTTTGATTTGGCCTGAGCCGCGACGGCGACGGCCTCCAGCTTATAACCGGCGGCGATCTGCTGAAGCTGACGGCCCTCCTGGGTATGCGAGCCGGCGCTTTCGAGGTGGCGGCCCGCGATCTGGACATAGCTCTGGCGTTTCAGATTCAATTCCGAGGCCGTCCTGATATAAGCGGAGGCGGCCGCGATATACTGCGCGCCGGTGGCGATATAGGCGTTCCGCTTATCGTCCAGCGCCTTGATGTGGGCAAGCTCCACCTGGGCGGAAGCAAGGTACTCGGAGGCCTGCCGGATAAACTGGCCGGCCTGCTGGGTGTACGAATTCGAGGCATCGATATCCTTGCCGGCATAGTCGGCCCACTTGCCCGCCGGGTCATCGCCGGTATTCGCAGTGGGGATATAGTCATCACCTGAGGCAAGATCGGCGACGGCGGCGGTTATCCTTGCGGTAGATGCCGTGATAGCGGTGGTGGCCGCGGTGAGCGAAGTGCCCGCGGAAGTAATGCGGGTAGACACATCGGTCAACTTTGCAGCGATAGCGGCGTCAATGCTGCCCCCGGCCGTGGAGATGGCGGCGGCCAGGGCGGTGACAGCAGCAGTAAGCTGAGTGCCCGCATTGGTGAGCTGCGCGGCGATATCGGCGGCCACGCCCGCGGCGCTGGTTAGGGCGGTTTCAGCCAGCGTGACCTTGCCGGTAACTTTGGCGACGGCGGTGTTGGCGGCCTCGAGGGTGGCGGCGATTTTAACGGCAAGAGTGGCATCGGCATACTGATCAAGGGCAAAGGCCAGAGCGCCCAGCTCGATCAAATCGCTGTATTTGCCGTCATAGGTGCGGGAAGCATCGGTTAAAGTATGTATGCCCGACCAGTAGACATAGCAGTTTGCGCTATCGCCCGGCTCCTGCATATATAGCGTGTCCTGGACAATGGAGAAAGGCTTGAAAGTGGGGGGATTGTCGCCGATGGGGAACTCCAGTTTATCAACAGATATGCGGTCGGTGCAGGCAGCGAGGCTGACGGTGTAATCTCCGGATACGGTAGCGATAGTGGCTTTCTGCCGATAGGGATGATGGCGTGAAAACATAGCCAGCGAGCGGGCAACGGCGCGCTGAAGGTCTGGATCCGACCAGCGCGGAACGCCACCCGACGAATCGCCCAGGTCGATGCGGAGCTGCGCCACGAGATCAGCCAGATAGGTTGTCATTTAGCCCTCACCCCCTACCGTCTGTGAGAGTATGCGAGCTTCAGTAGCGATTACACACTTATTCAACAGTTTTCTCATAACGCGCCTGACATCGGGATTGCCGGGGAGCGGCCGGGGTGGTAAGGCCGGCCGCTCCCAGTATTCAGAGGAGGCTACTTAAAGGGCAGTCACTCCTTTAAGCCTAAGAGGAAAGGGTCTGCTTGCCGGTCAGATTGAAGGCGATGGTGGCAGCATCAAGCAACACACCAATTACAGTATTCACATCATTGGTGGTGCTGGGGGCGATATCGGTTACTTTGCCGCTATCCGCGCCTTCGGCAAGGTAAATAAGGCCGCCCGGCGTGCCGCCGGTATAGCCTGTGACCACGCAGACGAGGGCCACGGGAACGACGTCGCCGCTGACTCCGCCTTTAAGTGCAACGACCTGGGGATTGATAACGCTGCCGGCGGTAGCCAGCGCACGTTTCCAGCCGGTGGAATAGCCGAGGATATCGCCCTCAACGCAATCACCCGCCAAAGTGACAGTCGCGGCAGCCGGGCCGGGGCCGACAATTACCGATCGACCTTTCTGAGGATCTGCAAAAGACATAAGAATATTCTCCTCGGGCGCACCTCAAGGTACGCCCCTACAATTTCGTTACGCGACGCCTATCAAGGCAGCGGCCTTGACGTTGCTGAACAGGGCCAGGCTGGTGTACCACTTGATGCGGGTGCGGGAGGCGTCCTTAGTCTCCATTTCGCCGATCTTGATGATCTGAAGTCCGCCCGGTCCGGTCAGGCCGCAAACGCCATCCTCACCAAAGGAAATTCCGTATATGGTGGAGCTGGCACCACCGATGTAAGCGGTTTCCAGCGAGCCGCTGACGGCGTGGGTATCCTTGACGAAATCGCTGACACCGAGCGGGATGCCGTTATACATCTCGACAAACATGCCGAGCAATGAACTGTTGTGCTCCAGGTTGCTGCCCGCCGCCCTGGCCAGCGCATTGATCTTCCTGCGGGACCGCCTGCTCATCAGGAGCAGGTCAGGTTTACCGCCTTTCACCGCATCGATGAGAGAATCCAGCATATCCAGGGTAAGAGCAGCTCCGCCGGAAGCGCCGGCAGCGATGAGTTGGTCGGAGGCTGTGCCGGTATCAATCAGCTTAATAAGTCCGTCAAACTGATTCGGATCGGACGTATTGTTGCCGTACAGAAACTTGTCCGACAGCTCATTTTTAATAGCCTTGGCGGTAAGCTCGATGATGGCCGACTCAATGTCGTTGATATTGGAGCGGGTCTGCCTGACGTAGTTGTCCACGTCGGCGTTCTGGCCGAGGATGGCAAGGGTGGCCGTTTTCTGCGCGAACGTGACGGCCGGGCTGGTGGTCCAGTCGTCATTGACGGCGTGCCATTCAGCCGAGGGCAGGGTCAATTCCCGATTGTAGGTAAGCGCATTGCCGTTGATCTCAACCCAAGGCAGGAGCGCCATGAGGGGATCGTCCTTGATAATGGTTTCAATAACGCCCTGCAGCATGACGTCATCGGAGAGTTTGGCGTATTCAGATAGCACAGTGCCCAAATTATTAACTCCTTACGGTTTATTTCTTGTCCATTTCGATGGCGTGCCTGATTTTCTCCCTGGCAGTCAGGCCGGATATGTCGGGTCCCGACCTTTCAGGGGCGCCGGCAGGCACGGAGACGGCCTTGATATCAGCCTCAATCCTGGAACGAACCCTGGCCGCGAGGTCAGTAACACGCGCCATGGCCGCATTGATCTCGGCGATGGAATTGCCGGCCAGCATTTCCGGGTTGAAGATGGGATTGGAGCTGACGGCCAGCCTGCGGTACTCGACAACGGCCTCTTTGTGGGCTGTGTCAAGAGATGCGAAGTCCTTTTTCAAGGCGTCATTTTCCTTGATGGCCTCGGCCAGGGAGGTATCGCGCTCTGCAAGCGAAGCCTCAAGCGAAGCGATACGCTCCGAAAGCTCCGGCGCGGCCGGTGTTGCGGGGGGCGGAGGGGGTACGGCCGGGACATTATTGACCTCTGCAGTGTTAGTTTCATTTTCCATGATCTACTCCTATCTAAAGCACCGGCTCCATCTCCGGGGCGACTTTCCGCTCTCTCGCTCCGCCCTGGGTGGAGGGGGCTCTAAATTCATTATTCATTTCGAGTATGCGGCGGCGTTCGTCAAGCCATTTGGTAAATTCCAGCTCGGGATCCCTGACGCCGAGGTTATCCATGGCGGTGCGGCGGCTGTGGACGCCCGACTGGACGCATAGCTGCTCATTCTGAGCGTCGCGGGCTTTGTCCTGAGGCAGCACCTGTCCCCAGCAGACACGGTGGGACACCTGTGTGAAGTCCTGGCGCATGAACTTCGCCCACAGCTTCAAGATCATCACATTGCGGCGTTTATATACATTCGTCCTGATCAGCCGCTTGCGCTTCACCTTCTGCAGGAGCGATTGCAGCTCCACCTCAAGGGCAACGCCGGAAAGCTCATGCTGGATGCCGCCGTAGGCCGCCCGGGGGGACTCCGAGATATCATGCATGGTTCGGTAAACGAGATCGATGTAGTCGATATGCAGGCGGATCCCGCCGCCCTGCAGCAGGTCCAGCAGGTAGGCTTTGGTATCGGCTGGCACATTCCAGACGGCGCCGGGTTTAACCTGTATATCCTCTGAGGCTTCCACGCCTTCAAGCACGGCGATGGGATTTCCGGAAACCTCAAGGATGCGGGAAAGCTGAGAAAGGGCGCGGTTCAATTCCCTCTGCGGCTCAATGAGCTGCGGGATATCGGACACCCCCCAGAACTGCTTGGGCTTGCGCAGGTTGGGGAAGATGATAAACGGAATGAAGCCGTAGGGGTTCGGCTTTTTGTCGATGACGTCGTTTTCGAGATAAAGGGTGAAATCCTTATCGGTCCAAAGCTCGGTGATGAAGGCGGACTTTTTCGTGGTGGATTTCTTATAGAGGGTGAGGATCTCCCCGGCGCTCAGCTGGTAACGGCTGGCTACTTTATATGTCTGGTTGAGATCGTCGCCGGTCCACCAGGCATAGAGGCCGTTGACGTCCGGCGCCGTGATGCGGACCCGCTTATTGATGGCGTCCCACGTGACCTTGTAGCAGCCGTCGCCCAGGATGGCGGTGTCGATCTCGGTGGTATAGTCCAGCTCCTGCGCGTTGTTCTGATCATGCACCAGGTAGATCAAATCCTCGGCCTTCTTGGCCAGGTCAGGCTTGCCGCCTGGCAAGGCGTCAAAGGAAAAATTAAGCTCGCTCATCAAATAGCTGGTTATCTTGTCGACAGAGATCCTGGAATAATTAAATACAAGCTGGCGGTTCTTGCTGGCGCGCTCCCACTGGGCGCCGTTATAGAAATCGAGGGCTGCCTTGTAGGCGCTGAAGCGGTCGCGGTCGAGTTGAGCCAGGTCCTGAACCTTGAAATCAGTCGGCACGGACACCGCCGGTGGCCACGCGGGGCCGGCTATTCTCGCTGGCTTTGAGCATGAGGGCGAGACTCATCAGGTAATCGTCATGGCCTTCCAGGGGATCGACGTAAAAGTTGATGGTCTGGTTGGGGCGGTAATGGCTCCGGGCCTTTTCCATCTCAAGCATGAACTCGGCAAATTCCCTGCTGCCGTCGCCGGCGTAGCACTGGACGCGTCCGGAATTCACGAAGGCGATAAGATCGAAGCCGAGCTGCGACTTGGAATGCTGGGTAAACTTGAAAGGCATGACGCGGGATCCGCAGGACTTTTGCAGGAAGGAGGCAAGCGGCTCGCCGATGCCGGTGGCGTCGCAGAGGACGCGGCTGCAATTCCACTTATTGCGGACCAGCTCCACAATCTGGGGGTGAAGCTCGTGGTGGGGGGTGCCTATCCAGGCGTAATGATCGACGATTTTGACCGACGGCTCCCTGCCACCATTAAAAGACACGGCGCCGATGGTGATAACGGTGGCATCGCGCTGCGGCCGGGTGAGCACCAGGCCATCGAGCTGCTCGTCCTGTCCGGCATAGTCGATGCCGGCGACGTAGACGGCGCCGTTAACGCGCGACCGCTGGCGGGAATGGGTGCCCGTAAGCTGGGCGAGCTGGACGCGGTTGAACAGGCGGCCGCTGGCGGGGAGGGGCAGAAGGCGATACTGAGTGCGGAAAAGAGGATGGTCCTCGCCCAGGCGGTGCCGTTCCGACTCAACAAAGGTGGCATAGCCGGGATTGCAGGCCGCGACCGTCTCCCAGGGAAAGCGGAAATGGCGCTTTACGCCATCCTCTTTCTCAAGGTCAAGGTTGTGCTGCTTGGTCTGCTCGAGGAGGGTGCCGTCGTCCCAGGTAGTGCCGTAATGGACAGTGGTGGCATTGGTGGAGCTGGCCATGGGGCGGAACTCCTTGGAATACTTGTCCTGGTTGATATCCTGCGACTCATCCACTTCCAGCAGAAGGTCGGAGGTATGGCCGACGACGTTGGAGCTTTCATCGGCGGAGAGGAACACCTGGCGAGCGCAGCCGAGCCGCATGATATAGCCGTATTCGGCCTGCCACATGCCGTCATAGCCGAACTCGTCAAGGCGGTCCTTCAGCCGGTTCATGCTGATCAAAGTCTGCGGCTTGAAGGTGGGCGAGCACTTGATGGAAGTGCCGCCTTTAGCTATGAACATCGTCAATAAAAGAACCTCAATATGCGCCGAAAGCTCATTCTTGCCGCCCTGCCGGGCAATCTCAACCGAAAACGTCAAACCTTTGCCGTGCAAGATACTGTCGAAGACGGCCCTGGCCACTTCCTGCTGGTAAGGGCGCAACTCCATGGCTACTGAATAATGGCCTTTATTCCCAGGGGGACGGCGATATCGGTAAGCACCTTAGAGATGGCATCTTTTAACGACCTGTTACCCCCCGAGCTGATATGAAACTTGGTGCGAACCATGCGGGTGATGGTAGCGGCGGCGAGCATTTGCAGGTCGATGCGCTCGGGATGCTCGTCCATGAGAGCGAGAAGCTTGACGCGCAGGATAGCGATCTCCTCATCTAAACCTTCAATCTCCCTTGCTTCGTCAAGCTGCAGCTTCTGGGCTTCGTCAAGTACCCGGCTGTAGAACCCGTGCTTCCGGGCGTTCTGGTTGCCCCTGGGCGCTCCTCTCTGCTTCTTTTCTATCATGAATCACTTTGAGCATACCGTAGACGATTGTCTTAGCAGCCAGCTCGTAGTTACCTTTCCTGAGCGCTTTTTCGAGTAAAGACATAGCCGTTGAATATCATGATAGTACATATGCGTTGATTAAAAAAGAGGGTTATGTCAGGGTGGGTTTAAATAATCTTGTATTTCTATATCTTATGTGATATGGTATGGACAAAATTTCTATCCGAGCAGATTAAAAGACATATAGTACTGAGTAGCGGAAGCGTGAGGCGGTTACGCAAGAAAAGGACGGGAGGTTGTAAACAGATGTCACGATTAAATACATATTATATTTTCATATTTATCTTATTTTCGTTTTTACTTATGATTAGTCCAGGATGTCGAACAGTATCACCAGAGATTCAATCAAAATTTTTCCAAGCAGTGTTAGATGACAACTTCAATGGAGCTGATTATCTGCTTTCATTGGGAGCAGATATTAACGCCAAAGCTGTAAACACGTATAGAATTAAAGTGGGCAGACAATATGCTTCTACAGGTCTTGGGGAAACAGCATTACATATGACAGCGACTTACGGCAAAATAGATGGGGTCAAATGGCTATTGGGAAAAGGTGCAGATGTAAATATCAAAGCTACTAATGACGGATCCACGCCACTATTACGAGCAATATTTATGGGAACCGTACTATATAACAGCCTCGATATAGCAAATTTATTGATAGAAAAAGGCGCCAATATTAATGTACAAGATGATAACGGATGGACACCATTGCTTAATGCTGCATATGGATGTAAAACGGATTTCACACGCATGTTGTTAGAAAAAGGTGCAAATATCAATGTAAAAACAGATAAGGGCTGGACCGCTCTGTATTTAGCAGTTAGAGACTGCCAAATTGACACCATTAAGTTGCTCTTAGAAAAAGGTGCCGCTGTGAATGTAGCAGATAATGAAGGCCAGACAATTATGCAAATCGCTATCAAACGGGGAGATGCGGATATAATTGCCATTCTAAGGTCATATGGAGCAAAACAGTAAGCGGATGATCAGGAAAAAACTATAATTCTTGACACCAAAATACCATAGCGACACAGGGGAGGGGCGAGAGATGATAAACAGAACATGCTCGAAGTGCGGAAGGGAATTTATGGGTTATGCAGATGATTGTGGTTGCCAGGGTAATATTCCTATACCTGTAAATACCAGCGAAGCAAGAACGACAGGAGTCTCCTGGTTTAAGAAACATTTGAATCTAACATGGTTATTTTGGCTTATCGGTTTTTGTTTTTTTGTTGCTTTCGTAAAAACATTTCTGGGATACGACATTGTTGGAACAGCAAAAAATGCTTCAGCCTATTTCCTGTGCTGGTGCATGCTACCGGTGAACGGATGGGTACTGTATCAAAAAGGAAGGAGCATGTGGTGGCTTTTGTTGGCCCTATTTTTCCCGATTATTTCAATTATCCTAAGTAATAAAAAGACAACGAAAACCCAGGAACACGTAGCGAACTCGGCCGAAATGCCGAAGCAAAAGAATAAACTATAGATTTTAAAATATTATTAGATAAAATTCCGAAAATGATATGACGCGAATTAATTTAATAATCCCGAATTGGGTAAAGGCCTTACTATTCATTTTTAGTTTTTCCTTAGCTGGATTGGGAATCAGCATAGCCGTCGGAAGCTATATTCCATTCTGGATATTGTTTGGGTTTGCCGCTATCTTTGCCATAGAAAAATGGTTTTATTACTGGCTAAGAAAATATAAGACTGCCGGCATCGTGTATCGGATACTATTAAATCTATCCATGATAATCATAATAGCTGTAATCATATGGACCGGAATTAAATTATTCACAAATGACTTTATTCAAAACCCCTTGATCGGTAGCATTATATTCATTGGAGAATTAGTTTTCCTTATTTGGCTTTGGCGAACAGTGAAAAAAAACAGCTGGCGATGGCCCAGCATGAAACTCACGGCATTTACTATATTGATAATAGCAATCATTTTTGCGTATGCCGGGGTCCAGCCAGTGACAACGTATAAGGATGAGCTGATTACCAAATGGAATACATACTGGGCAGAACAAAAATTAAAAAATGAAGAGAACATAGCAAAAGCAAAACTCGCGGAACAGAAACGGATCGAGGAACAAATGATAGCCGAACAAAAAAGGATAACCGAACAAAAAGCTGAAGAACTGAAATTACAGGCTGAGCTTAATCAGAACTACGAGCAGCTGTTCAATGAATTCCGAGGTAGCAACGGCAGGGCACAATTAATATTCGATGAAAATCTGAACGGAATAGCCAGACAACGAGTAATGGAAATAGCGCTACCGGGCAACTTCAATCATGACGGTATCAAGAAATATAATCTTGGTGAAAATATTGCAATGATGGCATATTCAAATGATTCAAATGAGAGCTTAATTGAACTCTGGGCCAATTCACCAGGTCATAGAAGCAATATGCTAGACCCGACATACTACCGAACAGGTTTTGCCAGAGAGGGCAGATATGCAGTACAAGTGTTTCGTTAGCTAAAATGTAGGAAGACGTAAAATGAACGAGGTGAAATTTAAGAGCGTTCTATGGCTAACCGCCAAAGTTGAAAGGCAATGTTTTAATTGTGAAGCGAAGCAATCAGTAGTTTGGGAAGTTGGGATTGCTTTGGATGAAAATAATTATCACTATATATTACCGGTGAAAAATCAGCCCTATCATTTCAGGCCACCCTGCGCACTGATTCAGTACATTGACAAAATCAATAAAAGTATGCCCGACTTATTCAATAAAAATAAATATGCTGTTATCGATGTTTTTGATGTGGTTGACAGCAAGACCATAAAAATTACTACCGATAGATGGAATGATATTAATATGTGGTGGAAATGCCACAAATGCAATTCTGAATGGGCATTAACATGGGCTACCTGTACTATCATTACGCCGGACGGGAAAATACTTTTCACGTCTACAGATACAGAGAAAAAAGTTGCTTCAGAGATACTCGTATTACTTAACGGAGACTGTAATAAGAAGCATACAATACTCATGCTTTATGAAATCCCACATTATTTATACGATGATGCTATAAATATGGATCAAAAGATGCATCATAGCGAAAGCAGCCGTGGTTATCATGCTCTAAATTCAATAGAAGCTGGGGTCCATAACACAAATGGAGTAGCCTTCTTACAAAAGAAAATATACGATAAGGCAATTGACTGCTTCAATAAAGTAATTGAGATAGAGCCGAACTTTATTGGTGGCTGGGTTAACAAAGGCACAGTCCTAATGTGTATTGGAGAGTACAGCCAGGCTTTAAGCTGTTATGATAAAGCTATCGCGTTGGATACAAAATCCACAGGAGCATGGTATGCGAAAGGTGAGCTATTAAGACATCTTAAGAAGAATGATGAAGCTATTGAATGCTATAACCATGTCATAAATATTGATCCAGAATTTGGTAAAGCGTGGTTTAGCAAAGGCACGGCACTTATGAATATCAGTAACTTCAAAGAAGCTGTAACATGCTTTGAAAAATCCATTGTGTTAAATAATCGAAATGCCATTGTCTGGTATAACATGGGTATTGCCCAGGACGCCCTTAATAAATATTCTGACGCGCTCAAGTGCTTTGATGAGGCGGTTAGATTGAATCCTCTCGATATAGAGGCGTGGTACGAAAAAGGCAGAGAACTGAGCAAATTACATAATTATAAAGACGCCATAAAATGCTTTGATAAGGTAATACAAATTGATTCCACTGAAAGAGATGCGTGGCATCACAAAGGTTTGGCATTAAAAGCTTTGGGTAAACACAAAGAAGCAGCTGACTGTTTTGACAAGATTGGACTGAACCCATGAAACTGAATACGTGAGCTTGAAAAGGTAGCAGGTAAAAAGAAAAAGAAAATTAACACTCAATTTCACATCCCCCCGCAAAGCCGTCACAATTGTCACACCCGTCACCCATAAATACAAAATAAGAAGTGACGAGTCGGGTGACAAGGTAAAAGATCGGAACAAGCTGACACCCCATTTATGAAGCTAAGGGTGACAGGGGTGACGAGGGTGACAAGTTATCCGGGGATATAGGGGAGGGCGCGGGGATACCGTACTGAACAGCTAAACGTAAGGCAATATCCTGATCCCAGACAACCACATGGCGGCCGTCCTTGGGTATGCGCTTTTTCACAAAACCGAGACGTTTGGCAATCAGGCCGGCTTTTATAGCGGACATTTCAGCATCGTCATCCAGCTCCTTAACGCGCAGGGATACGGCTGAACCGGTCAATACAACGCCCTCTTCGTGCAACTGAATGATGGCTGCAAGGACCCGGCCGTCGCCGCTTTCACGGCGGCGAGAATAAATAGACTCCTGCTGGCCACGGATAAAGGAAGTGAGCATATCGGACAGATATGGATCGCTGCCCGTCAGGACCTTGAGCGGGATGAGGATCTCCTGAAGGCGGGGCTGAAGTCCAGGCTCCAGCATATCGTTGGAGAAATCGCAGCCTTTGAGCTTGAATAGATTATGTAAACGAAAGGTGAGTAATTTGGAGCGCAGGCCGTCGATCTCGTCCTGGAAACAAGGGGGAAGCACGCGGGGGATGTCGCGGCGGGTGAGGGTCAGCATTGAGGCGGTCAGACAACGACTTTCAAGCGCTTCATCGGCAAAGCGGAAGCGGGTGGCGATGAGCTTGGGGCCAAATACCTGGTAGCCGCGGGGACGCCAGGCGCCGTTGGATTTATCGGACCGCAGGACCGGGAAGCCCGGGCGGTAGCCGTTGTTGAGGATCTTGACCATATCCGTCCAGTGAGAGGAGTCCTTGAAATCCGCCTCGTCCAGCACCAGGGTGCCGCGGTACTGGTCGAGGATACGGAAGATGGGTGATGGGGTTGCCGCGCCGGAGGCGAAGATGGGGCGGAAGCAGACTGAGCCGACAACCTGCAGGAAGCGCGTCTTACCCGAACCCCAGTCGCCCAGCACGCGCAGGTAGGGAAGGGAGGGGGCGAACTCATACACCCAGGACAGCAGAACATACAGAGCGGAGATGTCATCGTAGGACCGGGGAAGCTCGAGGTATTTATTGATATAGGCCTTGATCTGCTGAAAAAGCTCCTGCAGGTCGCAGTAACGGGCAAAGTCGCTGGCAAAGTGGACTATGGAGCCGGCCAGCGAATCTGTGGGCGGGACGTGGACGAAATGCGGGGTGCGGTGCTCGCGGGTGGTGGATATGGCTCCTTTGCGCTTGATGATGAAGCAGCTGGAGCCGTCCTTGCGGACGACCAGTTCGCCGATGGTGGCGCCGCAAATGAAGCCGGGAACGGGCACGGCCGGCAACTTCTCGGCACCAGGTTTATCCCCGGTTGACTGCTTTTTATGTTTTTTCGGCATGCGGCGCCTTCGCTCATGCCGGTTGCGGCTTGGTGGACACCGGAACGCCTTCAAGCATGGTTTCAAAGGCCTTCACAGGCACAAGTAGCCGGTGGCCACAACGAATGATAGGCAATTGGCCGTTGTTGGCCATCTGGTAAGCCAGGGCGCGGCTGACTCCAAGCATGACGCCGGCCTGCTCAACGGTGATAGTCCTTCTTTCTACGTTCAATTAATGCTCCTATGCGTATTGATTTATATTGGATTGTATATTATAATCGTACATGTGTTCTAATTGTCTATATGGTTTTGTCAGGTAGTTGGGATTTACGTATTGTTCATTTTTAAAGCAGATTCGAATTAATAAGGCCGGGGGCGATACAAATCGTATAAGGGGTGAGTAATGAGAGGTCATATCAAGCAAAGGTCAAAGGGGGCATGGAGCATCGTTATAGATATCGGAAAGGACCCGGCCACGGGGAAAAGGCGGCAGCAATGGTATACGGTGAAGGGGACGAAGAGGGAAGCAGAGAGCAAGATGCGGGAGCTGCTGGACAGCAAGGAAAAGGGCACCTTCGTGAAGCCGAACAAGCTAACAGTGGGCGATTGGCTGAACTCATGGCTAGAAGGATACGTGAAGACCAACTGCAGCCTGCGAACATATGACGCATATCAATCGATTGTGAAAAAACACCTTGCGCCGGGACTGGGGGAAATACCGCTCACCCAACTGAGGCCGCAGCAGATTCAGGACTATTACGCTGAGCTATATAAAGACGGCAAAGGCTTATCCGCAAGCTCGGTGCTGCATGTCCACCGCATTCTATTCCAGGCGCTTAAATACGGCACGAGGCAGGGCGTGCTGATGCAGAACGCGGCCGACCTGGCGGACCCGCCACGCGTGAGGAAATCGGTTATGCGGACGCTCATACCATCCGAGGTGGCCAGGCTTTTTGAATCGACCAAGGACAGCACATGCTATCCCATATTCTTCACGGCCATAAATACCGGGCTGAGGCAGGCGGAATTGCTGGGGCTGAGATGGAGGGATATCGACCTGGAGCTGGCCTCACTCTCCGTCAACCAGGTGCTTTATAAAAGGCGCGGCGTTTGCATATTCAAAGAGCCGAAAAGCGAGCACAGCCGGCGCCGCCTGGACCTCTCCCCATCGCTGGCGCTTTACCTGCGCAGATACCGGGCGCAGCGGGAAGCGGAATACATCATAACGGGAGCGCCGTTGACGGACGACGACCTGGTATTCAGCAAAACGGACGGGACGCCCGTGGATCCGTCCACGCTGACGCATCAGCTTGGCAAGGCGCTGAAAAAGGCCGGGCTGCCGCACGTGAGATTCCACGATCTGCGGCACTCGTTCGCCAGCCTGATGCTCTTAGGCGGCGTCCACCCGAAGATAGTGAGCGAGATGCTGGGGCACGCCAGCGTGACGTTGACCCTGGACACGTACAGCCATGTGATAGGCGGGCTGCAGAAAGCGGCGATGCGCCGGCTGGACGACATGCTTCAGGCCGAGATACGGGAAAATGAATCTGTTAGCAAACCGTTAGCAAAAACCGAGGGTTTGATCGGAGCCAGCGGTCAGAGTCGAACTGACGACCAGCTGTTTACGAAACAGCTGCTCTACCACTGAGCTACGCTGGCACCCACGATGCAGAATTTAAGTTCTGACGCTCCTTTGACGCTGTTACAACCCCACGGGGCAGTACGTCATCCAGGAGTGCCATGGCATCCTCCTGCATGCCCGATATTATATGGGAATACGTGTCCATGGTAAAGGCGACACTTGCATGACCCAGAGCCTCGGATATCACCTTGGGCTTGGCCCCTCGTAACAGCATCAGACTGGCGAAGGTGTGGCGCAGATCATGGAATCTCACACGCTCCAGACCGGCCCCTCTGGCTATCCGAGAGAAGGTATGGGTGAGTGTGCATGGATCGAGCGGTTTCCCGTCCAGATTGGCAAAGACCAGATCATCCAGGGTAAGTGGCTGACCCATGTGCCAGTGAAGCGATTCCTGCTCCGCCCGGTACTCCCTGAGAAACTGGGCGAGCTTGGGGGTCATGGCCACACGCCGCCTACTGCCCGTGGTTTTCGGTTCTTTGAACATGCATACCCCTCGCCTTTTGAATAACACCTGAGAAACAGATACCGATAGCATATCCAAATCAATATCTCGCCATCGCAAACCCAGCAGCTCAGCTTGACGCATACCGGAGTTTATCGCCATATAGATGACCGGATAGAACCGATTACTCTCCACCGCTTTAAGCAACACCTCCACTTCACCCGGTGTCAGCGTGCGCATAGCCTTCTTTACTGCACGTGGCGCAACAACAAGGTCACAGGGGTTACGTCCCAGATAGCCCTGGCGGACAGCGTACTTCATAGACTGGGATAATATCCGGTGCCAGGTGAGAATCGTACGTGCAGATAGCGTTTCACGGCCCTTACCGTAAAATGCCTGGATCGCTTGTGGCTGGAGGTCTTTCAGCGGGATGTGCCCCAGAACTGGTATAAGGTGGTTCTCAACAACGCTCTGATAACCGTCGATCGTCCTTTGAGAGCAGCTGGTCTTGGCACCCTCTATCCAGCTGCGCAGATGCTCTGCGACAGTGAGGCGACCTGACGGAACAGGTATGCCCTTGTCCATGCTGCTCAATAGCTCCCGCAAGCGTCGCTGAGCTTCCGCCTTGGAACTCCGCACCGTTTCCCAATATCGAGCTGGCCGCCCGTCCGGCTTGGTGCCAGTCCAGATGCAGATTTGCCACCCACCCCGTTCGGTACGTTTCCTCAAATATCCTTTCATCTAAATCACCTCCGAGCGTCCTGTTGTTCTCAAAAAACATCTTACTCCAGGGCGGGAGGTTAAGAAATACACCTGCTTTTAATGTTAAAAAGGCCACGATCAAAAGTCCATTTTTGAAAAATAACGCCAAAATTACGATCAAAAAAACTGATGACATGGTATTATATGACCCTTTAAAAATGTGTTTAAATGGTCTTTTAGGGAGTGGATATGATAGCGAAAAACCACAGCCCACCAAGGCCCCCTCTAATATGTACGTTGGGTTCACAAAAGCGTACACGTCCCAACGACTGCAAATAAAATTAATTGCATAGGAGTTTCAATGAACAATACTATCAACGAACAATCCAAGAAACAACCGAATACCCTGGAAGCTGCCATCCGCTATAGCAGGATGGGCTTTTCCGTCATACCTGTGCACTCCGTCAAGGAGGATGGTTCTTGTACCTGCGGCGATGCTGGCTGCAAGAATATAGGCAAGCACCCTATAATTGCCTGGAAGCGCCAAAGCAGCCGCAGGTTAACTGAAAGGGAGATCACCAGCTATTGGCGTAAATACCCCTATTGTAACGTCGGGATCGTTACAGGTGCGATATCTGGCATCGATGTAATCGACATCGACGGTGAAGAAGGACTCCATGCACTACAGGAGCATCTTGGACTGACCCTGGACGAAATGCCCGTTACACCTATAGTAAAGACTCCACGCGATGGATACCACCTGTATTACGGACATAAAAGCGGCCTCCTGATAAAGACCAGAGCGGGAGTCCTGAAATGTGTCGATATCCGTTCAGATGGAGGCATGGTCGTGGCTCCCCCGTCTAAACACCGCGACGGGGGAGTCTACAGTTGGGTGGAAGGGCACAGTATGGAAGATGTACCAATGGGCGAGTTCGACTTCAGCAGGCTATTTAAATCAGGCCCCGCAGAGGCGTCCGAGCCTGTAGCAGCTAATGGCGATCTGTCACCTAAAACCCGCTGGCATGCTGAGGCATTACAGGGAGTCGATGAGGGAAAGAGGAACGATGTCGCTGCTCGTTTGACTGGGAGATATTCCCACATTGGTTTGGACAGGCAGGAAACAGAGTTGCTGATGAGCGCCTGGAATAAGAGGAACCGGCCTCCGATGGATGATAAGGAGCTGTTCGTTACCATCAAGTCCATCTATGAGAAGGATCAGCCGGAAGCATTGAGTGATAGGCAAGACCTGCTGGATAGCATATCGTTAATTCTCAAAATCCAGCTAAGGAAAGTCCGTGTCATACGCAGCGATGACAGCACCAGTACCAAGATTGAGATGGTTTTCGATGAAGGGACATGCAGCATCAGCAATAACGACCTGCATAATCCGATCAATTTTCAGAGGGAGATATCTGCGGCTACCAATAAAGTGGTCAAAAGGCTGAGCAAGAAAACACAGCCCACACATGACCAGCTGATCCAAGAGATATTGGATGCGGCAGAGGTCACCAGGATAGACGACACGGCTACTGAAAAAGGTGAGACCCTGAATATCATCCGTACCTTTGTCAGGTGTATGGGTATTATCTCTGAGATAGTCGATCCTAAGGATGCACCGGAGAGAGTAGCCTTCAGATATAACGGCAAGATATGGTTCGATTTGCATGAGCTGTATTCAAGAACTAACCTCAGCCGTCGGCCACAGTGGTCGCCCAAGAACCTGGCGGTGCGGCTGGAGAGGATTGGACTCGAGAGCAGGGACTTCAACGGCTGGCGATTCTACGGTGTCCCATATGCAATGATCGGCTTGGAGGAAAATACTGAGTTTGACTGGGACGGGCATCCGGTTACACGAAAGACTGATTCCGACTCTGAAGGTTCTAAGATTCCCTGCCAGCAACAGGGGGACATGGCTTAATGAAGAACACAGATACAGTAAAAACACGGGTGCAGGAAGTACTTTCCCAAGCCGATCCGACCAAGATAGAGAATTATCTGTGGCTTTCTCATCGGCAGCCGCGTGACGAGGACAGGTATCAGCTACGTTTGCGGATCGTTGAACAGGGCATGACCGCATACAGAGCCGCCAAGGACTTGTTTGGCACCGGACTGAGTAACCGGGCATCGTTCGATGGCTTATATTACATCGCCCGCCAGGTCGAAGACGATATCATGGAGTTCTTCGAAGTGCCAACCGTAGTCAGCATGGCCCATCAGGTATGCGGTTATGACGAAGTCACACTCGGCCTGAAAGACCTACCGCACGTGCACCGCATCATAGAGATATGTCGTGATGAGAGCGTCGAAACCGAGACCACGATAACTATCAGGCGCACCCCGCCTTAAGGCTCACGATCTTGATCTGACGATATAAAGGAGAAATGTTTTCAAAACATTTTGACATCAGTATCAATTGATACTGATGTCATTTTATTACAGTTAGTATATGGCAGAAGTATTATAATTAATATGAGAAATATGGCCGGGTAATAAGGAATATAAAATAGATAGCCTTAAATTATTTTGAATAATCTTCTCCTTTTTGTAGTCAGATGCATCGCGAGAGCAAAGCCTGCGGGGGTGTGTATATCCTCAAATCAGGTTTGACATCACAGACGTGCATATTCTACTCTATGGGCAGTATAGGTTGAGTAGGAGTGATGACGATGGCTGACATACGAGATCGAATGTATGACAAGCTTAAAGCTATAGCTCGCGATCAGAAGACTATCACCTACAAAGAGTTTGCTGAGTTATTTGGTCTTAACTATCGGGCTCACTGGAAATATCTGAAAGATGCTTATAATGAGATCGATACACAAGAAGTTCAACATAAACGACCTATGATTTCCGCTGTACTGATTAAAATCAGGTTCAATCGTTCTGGTACAGGTTTTTACAGATGCGCCAAGGACTTGCAATTGTTTTCGGGCGATCCCGACAATGCCAAAGACCAAAAATATTTCCACGGGCAAGAATTGGAAAAAGTATACGAGTACTGGGCAACGAATTAGACTTTAACCGTCCCACCCCTCCCCCTACCGACCACATCCGTGACCCTGCCCCCGGCCACGCCTTGGGCACGCCCGGTGCCATCCGGCTCCAAAAGTTGAGCCGTTCATCGCCTCCACTTAAAACTAATATCAGGACTACTGGAGGGAGGAGATAATTTTCTTATAGTATCTTCATAATCTCGCGGATCTTGGCCCAGCCATTTAATAAGGCTGAGTATTTTATCTCTTTGACTGGGACTGAGCCGTTGATACCAATATTGGGCACTCGGTATCCTCAATTGAATATCTTTTGATGCTTTCATCCCAGGGGTGTGATTCACTATTATCGGTATCATAAAATCTTCTATCTTTGGTTTAAGACCAAACTTATCACGATTAAAGGTTAAATCATATAAAAAATATAACCACAGCACCACACTAACGACACTAAAGAGTAGAAAGGCATACAATAGAATTTTATCAGGGACTATTATATGAGCCGCTTGTGCCCACCATTGAAAGAAAAACAAGGCCAACGCAAAAAGGGAGGAGGCTATCCCTGGGATTGCCTTCTTGAACACGCACCTATTCTAACATTTGGGCTACTCATTCGGATAGCCTCCGGGCCGAATCCCAGATTGATACACTGCCACAGGTTGCGACTCGCCCTTACCCGCCTTGAACAGCGGCAGGCATTACCACTAAGTAGAATCGCGCCAGTAAGAACCGCCAGCTCGCCTTTAGCTACTTCAAGATCGTCATCGATAAGATTACCAACTACCTGATGAGCGAGCTTAATTTTTCATTTCCCTCTGTGATCTTGATTAGATTACAGTCTTTGGCTACAGAAATGATCTGTTGCAGCGATTAATACCCAAAGCGCATCAGTTAACCAAATGCGTCGTGATGCTGTCGTTTTTTCGTCAATTGGTAAATCGCGTAGCCATTGGTCAACAGGAGCTTTAATATTATCTGGTATTGTTGCCATCCCATCCCGGTCTCCACCTCTATAGAAAGACCGTGGTGGCATTCCACGATGTGTAAGCACATCGCGTACCTCGCCCATTTTTATATATGAAGCGTCTTTAATACATTCATCCATCATTACTGCAATAAAATCTGTGGGGAAGAATGTTTGAAATTTCGCTTTTACACTTGATGGATATATGGATCTTAGTTTATCAGCGTCCACTATAGAAAAATCAACCGGTTTTAGTATTGAAGCTATACAATAGCATGAATAAAAAAAGCATTCGATGTCCGAAGTCGCATTTGCAAAGAAACCAAATAGTGCTTTACCTTGGTTGTATCGTTCTTCGGGAATTGGTGAATTTGAATATTGAATAACAGAGGTTGTAAATTGATCATCATATTCAAATGATGCTCTATAGTGATATGCTATACCTTTCCACCCTAAACCAAATGATATCCACTGTGAACGATGTGTATCTTTGTATTTCAAAAGGGCAGAGCTTACGTTAGCATATAAATCCGATGGGAAATCAGGTGGCATTTTGAAACCTACAGAGGGTAGTACTGCCCAACCAGCCTGCTTATCAATAATTTTTGGTTGTTTATTCAGACACTTCTTTAAACACATATGCCCCCGCTATATCTGATATTTAAATCTGGGTCTGTCCATTTCAATTTGCCACTATGCGATTATCTACCGTTCGTCGCACGCAAGTTGTAATACCCTAAACACCGCATCTCATTTATCTTAAGGCCATGACAGTGCTTTAGGGCTTAGGCGTAGTTCTTTCATGCCCGCTTCCTTGAGTGCCGTCAGCGTTGCCTTGAGTTCTCTCTGCTGCGCTGCGTTCAGCTTGGAAAGGACGTGCGTCGTGCCTTCCAGTTTCATGGCTTGCTTGAGGGCTTTTTCGCCCTTGGCGGTCAGGGTTATTCGTATGTAGTTCTTGCGATCCATGTCCTTTGTGCGCTTGACCAGGCCCTGCGCTTCCATGCGCATGAGGATGCCGGACACGGAATGCGGTTCACGAAGAAGCATCCGGGTTATCCTGGCTGGGGTCACGCCCTCGCCCATTGCATCCACCAGGAAGAGGATGGAGGCGGCTGTGGCCGATAGGTTCTGAGGCAGAAGTTCTCGCTCCCGCACCTTCACCAATATATCTGCAACCTGCATGATCTGTGCAACAAGGGTGTAATCCTTGTCCGCTTTAATCTTCTGAACCATAATCAACCTCCGCTAACCCTCGCTGCTATTATTAACGACTATCGTTTATATCGTCTACAGCTACAAGGTTAGATGTTATTTCTTAGGCTGTCAATGCTGCATCGACTATATTAATCCCGGCATATCTGGTGGGGCTATCGGTTTATGTCGCTTTTTTTCCGCGAAAGCATCCGTGTGTGTGGTTGGCCTATGTTTGCGATATATGCTACCCTCCGATGATCGAGGCCACCCCCAAGTAGGAAGGATGCCTGACCAGCAACCGCCCGATTTAATTACGAGTAGTTTGGTTTTCAGGAAGTACAGCAGCTTCCTGATCTCCTACTAAATCTTGCTATTGTTCTAACCAACTGACTGCTATGAGTGAACCTGCTATTTATGTGCTTGCATCTTTCTTCGCGGCAAGGCTATCATCTCAAGATACATACCTACAAGAGCAAGTAGTCCAACCAATTGGGATACAAAACTGAGAGTTAGGTTTATCGACCAAAATATATTGCCACTTTTCGATATTAAGTCATTCCCGGCGCTTTGTATCCCGTATGTAATTATGAGTACAAGCCCTCCCGCCATAACTGCAGTGAAACAGTAGGCTGCCACAAGAAGACCTTTGGATATAAAAGTTACCGCATTCGCCAGTTTTAATCGCGCCACGCTCTCGAAAATGGCCGCCATTGTACTGTCAACTTGTGCCATAAGAGACCCAGTATACTTGCCTGCGGAGATATCTGCATTCGGGCTGTTCCCGCTCTCCCCACCAGGGGGCGCGCTTTTTTCGTGCGTCAACTCGGCCTTCGCTTTCTCAGCCTCTCGGAAATCATCGATAGCCTTCCATACGGCCTTATTAGCCTCAAACCATTCGGTGAATTCGGCTTCCGTGTGGCCGCGTATTATGGCCATTTTGCATTCGTAATTGTACGTGTCAAATGCCCTTTCCAGTTCTATGTAGCCTTGGCTCTTCTTAAATTCGTTTGAATTCAGCCAAGCTTCCAAGTTGCGCGTTTCCCTCGTTAGACTTTCTTTACTGCCATAGTAGTTCATTGTCCGATATTGGGCCACAATCGATACCATTGCAAAAATCAGGCCAAGCGCGGCACCGGACAAGGCCACAATAACGGCAGAAAGAGTGATGGCGCTGTTTGCCACCATCCCAAAACTCTGCCATAGGGCACTATCTGCCGGGTACCAGATGCTGAAAGCGATCTGCGCCGCAATCAGTAGGAAGACAGGCAGGTACATCCAGAGACCCATGCGCTAATTGTATCATTGGCGTTTGATCCCGGATAGTTAAGTCCCGCTCTAAGGTAATACCACCACGCCTCAGCCCCCTTACCACCCGTCCATTACTGATACTGACAGTTTTTTGCCAGGAAGTCCCACTTTTCCTCAGCGGCAGTTCCAGCGGCACAAACTTGGTTAATTATATTAGCAGCGGTCTAAGAGACCGCGGGCAATAATTAATCTTCCTCGCGATTACATACTTTCAAGAGCAGCTAAACAGCGTCGCCTTATTGGACACATCATATGATTTACTTTTGGCTTACATATCGTTCTTGTAAAATCAATAAGCCCGTAATTAAAATCTCTATATACCCTTTTTGGTGTAATATGATCGGCCAAATGCAGAATTGATTTATCACGTCTTGTTTCAGTTTCAGTTTTGAACCCAAAGAATCTTCCATAAAATCGGACAATATTCGAATCCACTACTGCTGCTCGCTTTCCAGCATGTAGTGAGAGATAAGCGGAAGCTGAATATCGTCCCACACCAGGTAACTCCTGCAATGCCTCAATATCCAAGGGTATATTGCCAGCAGCCATAATTCTTGTTCCGAGTTCAGAGAGATATGTCGCCCTCCATTTTAAGCCAAGAGGTGCTATGACATCCTCTATCTTTTTTATATCCGCTTTGGCAAGGCTGGCCGGATCAGGAAACTGTTTTTTAAAATTCAAATATACTCTAACAACCTGCTCCGCACGTGTCCTCTGTAGTAATATCTCTGAGATTAATGAATGGAAAGCGTTGTTTTCATGCCGCCAAGGGAAGTCGTAATAGTTGTCCCTCCCCCAAATGAGCAATTTCTTTCTCAGGTAATAAATCAGTTCATCCTGCACACGATCAAGGACGATCTGCATTATCAGCATTTACCTGCCGTAACGTTTTAACGATCGCTTTTGCAATCCTATAAATCACGGGCACCACAACAGAATTACCAAATTGCCTGTAAGCCTGAGTATCTGAAACTGGAATCAGAAAAGTGTCATCAAATCCCATCAACCGAGCACACTCCCTTGGAGTTAGCCTGCGAGGGTTTCTACCATTCTGTGGGATAAGAATTTCTGAGCCATCTTTGTGATATCGTGCACTTAAAGTTCGTGTTATCCCATTTAGATCAGCTAAACCGTATCCAAATCCATTACCGGATGCTTTATGCTTTGCCGCATAATCCTGTAGATAGCCCCAGAGATGATCGGTAAGAGTGTACTTATCTTCAACCGCTGTCTGCAGTATGTCACGAAGTTTGGGTTTTCTATCTGGGATATTTGGAAACGAGAAGGTAACAGGTTCTCTAAAACCCACAATGTATAATCTCTCCCGATGCTGCGGTACTAAAACACTACCATCGATGACCTTATAGAAGATTTTGTAGTTAAGCTCTTCAGGATCACCAAGTGCATGCTTTATTATTTCAAAGGTACGATGATGATCATGGTATTGGAGATTCTTTACGTTCTCAAGCAAGAATGCGGCGGGCTTTTTGTCATTGATAATCCTTTTTATTTCGTAAAAAAGTGTGCCCTGCGTCGGATCATCGAATCCGTGAGGTTTATTGAGGCTGTTTTTCTTTGATACACCCGAAATAGAAAATGGCTGACAGGGGAAACCAGCGACAAGAATATCATGATCAGGGATATTTTCTGATTTTATCGGTATGATATCCCCCTCTGGCAGCTCATGGAAGTTTCCGAAGTATGTCATCTGTGCAAATTTGTTCCATTCAGATGAAAAAACGCAGTCGCAGCCTGCTTTTTCAAATCCAAGTCTTGTACCACCGATCCCGGCAAATAAATCAATGAATCTATATGTCCGCTTTCGCATCATCAATAGCTGCAATCAAAGTTGTTTTATACTTTCGTTAATCATATAATGCCGACATACATATGTGTTTATATCAAAGTACGCGCCTTCGCCCGTTTATCAGTATATTCCTTAATCTCTGTGGCTGTATATTCAGCGCCTTTGCCAGAGCACGAATGGATTTAATAGATGGCCTTACTCGTGAACCCTCCAGCCTCGAAATGGTAGCTATACCAACGCCGGAAATCCCAGCCAATTCCTTCTGTGTCAATAACTTCTTGTCGCGAAGAGCTTTTAATCCGTTCATGATGATGAGCTGATGATAACTAAATGATAGCAGGATGATAAGTTTTTGTAAACAGGAGATGATGACATGTCTTTTGAAAGCTTATCCCATCGGTATATATATAGAATACAAAACTTCCCCGAGCGATGGCTTCCACTGATACATCTTTATGACGCGGACTTACCCCTATTCCCCATTATGTACTTTCATGTTTTGCCAGATAATTTCTCATCGACCAGCAGGCCTGGTCCCTCTGATCGAGCATTCGGGTATATCGAGAGGCTCAATCTTATTGGTACAGAGCTTGAAGTCCACGCTGTTTGCAATAAGGATTTGAGCCAGCCAGCAAATTCCGTGTTTATTTCTGGCGTGACCTCTGCTCTTAAGAACAGACTCGGCTTTGCAAACCCGGTCACACAGGCAGATGTATCGAATGCTTTTTCAGGAAAACTATCAAGTGCTAATTCAGTACTGAGTGAAATATGGCATCGTGTCGTGACGCATGCATATGGGAACATATTACCCTTTGGAGAACTGTGGGATTCCGTTAATGGTCTATCTCGTTGGGTTGCCAGCTTTTACTCTCCAGGCGGCAGAAAAGGAGAGCTAATACAGACTCACTACTTTATTTCAAGATTTGGAGAAAGTATACAATCTGCTGGTGGAATACCCCAGGTAGATTTCTATCTGATGCCGACGTGGGAGGAACTTACCGACTCAAATAACCCACTGAATCTCTTCCCCAATTATCAAAGTCTCGTCAATGCAACCGACCAGTTTCATACTCTTTATTGTTCGCAAGAAGCAGTAGCAGCTCTATATCTATCTAAATTTAGTAAACCATTTGAAGGTTCTCTGGATACAACCCAGTTCAATAATCTTATCAACAGCGTACATCCAGTGTCTCATGACTCATTGATTGAGTGCTTTAATGCTTTTGATAAGGGGCCATTGAGGACAATCATCTTCCTGAATATGTTATATGATATCCGACACGGAGCGTTAGTACCCCGTAATTTCACTTCATCTCAATGCGGATTGATCTATGATAAATTAAAGGGGTTTTATCAATCTTCCAAGGTGATAGAGATATATGCTCAACAATGCTTCGGCAATACTTCAGCTATGCCGATCGATACATGGGTACAAACATTCATGGCATGGCCACTTGCGGTGTATCCAATTCGCGGAGATAAGGTATCAGGTATATTCAACAATTCACAGAATTTGGGTAAAGTAGAGCGATTATTATGGATAGCCGGTCAGGCTCGGAAGGTACACTCATCAGCATGTGATGATGCATTGTGGTGCACTAAATACAGTTCGACACGGACTCCGAGGGGAGCTAACCCGCTTGCCTGTAAGATATGCCTTTCATCCATTCGATCAGCCTGTCCTGCATTCGCTGCAATATCTCAGAAGCCGGTCTCGTTTAATGCATCCAGACCGGCTGGCGGTTTCGAGATCGCCACAAGTGCGGGAGATAATACGACTTCCAATCAGAGATTCATCAGATGCAGCGGTTTCAGCATATATAGAGAAATAATAGATGACTTCAGCCCGGTTGATAATCCTAATGGATTTTTACCGTTCCCACAGCCGGGGAACTCGGGAGAAATAATGACTGTTACGCAATTCATTGCTATGTACTAATTCAAATTATCTCATAACATTTTGAGTCAAAGGAGAGAGAGGATGATTACGTTAGATAGTAAGGAATTAGCGAAAATGAAGAAATTGATTCTGGAAAATCTACGTATATCAAAAGGTAAACCGCCAGTATATATAGATTTGCATGATAATTTGACGACCATATTGGCAAAGCAGAATCATGTTATATATGGTCGTCGTGGCTCTGGCAAATCCGCATTGATATCCACTGCGAAAGAGAATGCCGCGGCTGAAGGTTTTATATGTGCTTATATAGATAGTGAGTTAACCAAATCAAATCCATATCCTGACATAGTAATATCAATACTTATGAATATTTTCAGTTGTCTATCCAAGGAACTTATGAAGAAAAGCGATCGTGGATTAATTGGAAAACTAAAATTTTGGAGATCCTTGGACAATAGTCAGTTAAAAGAGGTTAATACTTTATTACAGAATCTGAAGAAATTAAAGAATGAACCAGAAGCATATGATGTTAAATTAAAGACAACTTCTACGGAAGACAACCGCAGTGGCGCTGCTGTAAAGTTAGCTGCCGCAAATATCGGTGTTGATGGGACTATCAGTCAGGCTAATATATCGACTGTCGAAAAAGATACTAACAAACCTGTAATTAAGATAAAGTATTTACAGCGAAACCTTGAAACATATCAAGAGTCACTAATCAGAGTATTGCAGACCTTAGATAAACCAATGATGCTTTTTATTGACGATTATTACCACATCCCAATACAATTCCAGCCTGATGTTATAGATTACGTCCATAGGCTTTCCAAGTCTGCGCCATTGTTTATTAAACTTGGCACAATCAGATACAGGTCTTCACTTTATCGACCTATTGGCAATATAGGCACTGAATTGCATCATGATATATTCCCAATTGATCTGGATTATACACTTGAAGATTATTCAGCGATGTCAAGCTTTTTAGATCAGATATTATATAAGTTTGCAGAAATAGTTAGTATAGCAAGTCATGAAATAGATAATCTGTTCACAGAAGGTGGCAAAAAGCTACTGCACTTAGCTTCAGGAGGAGTACCAAGAGATTATCTTAGTTTATTCATTATGAGTTGCGATGAAGCTAAAAAATTGAAAATACAGAAAATTGAGAAGCAGAAGGCGGTTGGAGAAGCTGCACGCCATTATTTAAACGATACCAAAAAGCCAAGTATGAAAGAAGATGGTAAAGATGCGACAAAACCTCTTTCTAAAATGCTTGATTATATATATGAATTTGCAATTCAAGAAAAGGGGAAGACTGTATTTTTAATTAGTAAAATTGACGGTGAAAAACATATTTTATCTTACGATTGCATAAAACAACTCATGGATCTCAGGTTTATCCATATGGTTGATTCAGATACAAGTGCTTCCTACGGAAGTGGCGGAAGGTACGAAGGATATTTAGTAGATGTTGGACTATGGGCTGCTCCAAGAAAACCTAATCTTACAGAAGTAGATTTCGAGAAAAAAGATAGCAACGGACGTAAAGATGAACTGCGTAATTGTCCGATATTAGAAATAGATGATGCTACGATATCCTTATGATTAGAAACAGGATATAAGGTGTCGATGTATTCTATTTACAATTAATCCTTCCCCGTGTTTCGTCCAATTATTCTTCTATATAGTTGATGCCATGTTTGAGGCCACCCCTACCTTGGCTTGCATTAAAAAGATCGAGCAAATATCCAAATCTGAGGCTCGCAGTAAACCACTTTATGCAATAAACCCGCAGCAATATTGGGGTTATTATATTCGAAACTGGCCTTGTTCCTTTCTGGCACTGCCCATATTCCAACCATGATTCCATTTACATCATCCGAGAATAATGCCTTATCGATTATGAAGCACTCTGACCTAACTTTATTGAATGTCTGGAAATCGGTTTGTAATGCCTCGGTTGAAAATATTGCGTTACAGATATTCGAAGCACGACCCATATCCTTTAGTGGCGTAGTAATTATATCGTTCCCATATAGTGTTCCCGCCTCTCCCATAAGCAAAGCTATCGGCATCTGTTCGAAAGCTTCCCTTGATTTCCTTTCGAATTGGAAATGAGACTGTCCGCTTTCATGCAAAGAATAATGGATACCCAAATGAGGTGGGATACAATAGACGTCGAGGTTCGCTTTCACGATCTTAAGAAGATAATACTGACAGCTCCTATCCTTTATTGCTATGAAGATTTGGAAATTTTTCGGGTTAGGCTGGACGTTTTGCCTCACCCCACTAATTTAACATATTAATGTTGAGGTTTTCTAACAAGTTGCTTGCCCTTTTACACTTTCCCTGCCACTCCCCATGATCCCGTCGTTATGGGAACCAATCCCGGTTTATGATTTGGGTAGTTATGATTTGTGACAATTAATGCCATTATCCAGGCAACCCCAACCCTGGCGGCTACTCACTCACAACCTATTCAAAATTTCATTAGAGTATGCTATCCCGCAAGAATCGTGTATTTTAAAGGCTGATTGAATTAAATGGATCGAAGGTCATCAAAAGGGGATTTCATCACTATCTTCACCAGTGGAGGTACTACCTGAGTGAACAACAAGATCGTACTTCTCTAAAATAAGCCTGACAAGATTGTAGTAGCTATAAAAAAGGAAGTCTATCAGTTCAACATCATCGAGTACTATCTTATCGGTCTCATGATGTCGAATCGTATATTTATTAGCCAGCTCAGTTAGCTTGGTTAAAAGATCGTCGAACACTGAACTGATCTCTCCAATGGACGATAGCTTGGTCAAGACTGCTTGTACGCTGGCTTTCTTATCTGAGCCCTCCAATGTTTTGAGCCGCTCGAATGCGTCTACAATATTTCCAAGCCCATCGAGCTTCTTTTTACCTGAACGATCATAGAAGTTGCTAAGAGCGCTTTCCAGCAGTCTCTGCAAATGATTGTCTGTGGTTTTAAGCTCTAAAGAGGTAACACGATCATCTAATATACTGGACGTTGCAAACGTGATTTTCCCTTTACTCAGCCTGTACGGATGATAAAATCGCTCCAATAAGGAATTGATCCTAACGGTGTAATCATATCGACCAGTTGCAACACTGTATGCTTTTGGGTGCAAACCTCCACACCATGAGCATTCTTGCTGTTTGGTAGGTTTTGCCACATGCTGAAAGAAGAATTCAATTAGATCAAGGATGGTATCGGTTCCAGGAAGAATCGGCGATGGTATCGGCCATTTGATTTCACCTAATTCCTCCCTAAGAAATTTAGCTATAGTATCATCGTCTTTATATGTGGGTAAACCATTCCCACAAGCACTTGCAAAATCCTTAGTATAATAATCGGCTCGAGCTAAACGCTCATGATAAATAAGGAAAGCTCCCCAAAAAGCTTGCCCGATTTTTGGATCTGGTGAATTAGTAGCTCGAAGTTTTCGCTGCGAAAAATATAGATCACTCATAACTTGGTATGTTCAATCAATCTATCCGCCAACAAAGCCCTCAATCATATTCCAATTTAATCAATCCGCTGACGTATGTCAATTAGATTGGCATTACATTGAGTGTCAAGTGAGTTTTTTCTTTTTTACTGACGCTCCTCGTCGGTGCTGGAACCAATCCGTGTTCGTGATTTGGATAGTTATGATTTGTAACGATTAGTGCCATGATTTAGGCCACCCCCACCCTGGCTTCTATCCCTCATCTCACTGCTCATCGTAGCTTTCCATTTGCCCCCGTTTCATATACCATTTTTAGTCAGACATGATGGGCGGACATAAACGGTCTAAACGAACAGAGCGGATATTCTACACGTTTAATGAGGCAATGGATCAACTGGCTATAAGCAAGCATGGTCTACGCAAGCTGATGAAGTCAGGGCTGCCATGCCACAGGATAGGTAGGAAGATCGTGTTTCTGAAAGAGGATATTGCGGACTGGAAGAAGGGTCAATAAATATCGTTATCGAGTTCTCATATCCTCCAGCATCTTCTGTGCCAGTGATAGCATTTGGTTCGCGCATATAATGACCAGGCTAAGGGCCAACGATGCTAAACCAATGCTCGCAACCTGCGAGATATCAAGTCCCTCGTTATTTCTTTTTGATAATAACTCCTGCCTTTCTTTATTTCTCTTGAGTTGATCTTCCAGCGTGAACTTGTCCCAGCACGTCCGGCAGATTGCATGCTCCCTGGCTCCCAAGTAGCATATCTCACAGATAGACTGACCGCACTTAGAACAGGTAGTGACAGAATCGTACTCGGGATGGTTATAACACTTCATTTTGCTTCCTGCTGCACTTGTCGTCATGCAAAACCAATTCTAAGCGTACTGGAAACAAAAATCAATAATCATCTATAATTGTCTATTTGTGCCTAATTAATGGCAGCATTATACCATCATATCAAAGGGTTTAATATGAAAAGAGATAAGCCAGATAAAAAGATAGAACGTATATTCTTTACATTTACTGAGGCCCAGGAGTTCCTGGGAGTCAGCCACCAGACCATATACAAGCTCATGGAATCTGGCTTGCCGTCTCACAAGATAGGCAAAAAGCGGGTCTTCCTAAAGAATGACCTGATAAAATGGATTAAAGAACACTAACAGGTGATACAACTGGGATATTGGTGGATTATCTTAAATGAGGAGGAGTCATGACAGAAGTCCCGATACCGTATGAATTGGTGACTATTTTAGGTGGTATAAGCACTGCAACAGCGATATTGCTTGCGTACCCCTCGTTACGCGACTCTTGGGAGAAACATGACAATAAGTCATTAGGATTGAAGCTACTTGGTTTAGGCGTAATATACCTAACATTCATCATCCCCACGCTATTTAAATTTTTTCATGCGTATGGAACCTTAACTTTTCTTATTACCTTTCTCTGGGTTACCGTGCCAATTTCATTGTGGGCGTTATTTCCGAAACCGAAATACCTCCGCATAGCAATGGGTGTTTTCTGCGTCTTATTATTGATCTTGGCGATAATCATGGCTTTGTCCGGTGTTCAGTAATTGGCGACAGCACTCAATAGCGATAGTTCATCCGATAGCGTATCGTTGATAGATGTTATGACGCTTCCTGTGACGCTACCGCTGCGGGGATGTATGAGAGTGGGGCACGATGCATAGTGGCACTCTGGCTGCTCTAAAATGAGATAACGCGATACGCCTTTAGATTGGGCTTACGTTCGACCCAGCTTTACGAAACAGCTGCTCTACCACTGAGCTACGCTGGCATACGCTAAACAGTATACCGTTATTCCGATTTTAGGGGCAAGGACTTGTGTTAAAATTAGTGCAATTCACATAGTGTACTGAGGACTGCATGAATCGGACTGAAACAGATACAGTATCATTGGACATACGCAGGGCAACGCTGCAGGACCTGGATGCCATTACGGCGATTTACAACGACGCCATCATCAATACTGCCGCCACCTTCGATACCGAACCTAAGAGCAGGGAGGAACAATTAACCTGGTTCAATGACCATTGTGGCAAATATATAATCCTGGTTGCTGAAATTGCCGGCAAGGTTGTTGGATGGTCTTCTTTAAACAGGTGGTCCGACCGCTGCGCTTACTCGGATACAGCCGAATGTTCTCTGTACATGGAAAAAGGACACCGCAACCAGGGTATTGGAAGAAAACTGGTGGATGCTTTGATGGAAGCAGCCAGGGCATCACGCCTGCATACACTTATAGTCAGAATCACAGAAGGCAACGAGGTCAGCATTCACATGTGTGAATCCTATGGTTTCCGCCATATCGGCATCATGAAAGAGGTGGGACGGAAGTTCGGCAAACTGCAGGACGTCCGCCTGATGCAGATCATATTTAAGTAATGAGTAGTCGCAATCTCCTTTCGCTCCACCATACCACCCGAGTATCATCAGCACCGGAGATGGTCGTTATTTATTGGCCTCTTTCATGATGTACCTGAACGTGCAGTGCTCGGCCTGTCCCACATGGTGGCGGTCGTGCAGCACCAGCTTGACGTCCGGATTGTATCCGTCCAGAATGGCATAGTCGGCATACTTGCAATAGATCTTGCTGTACTCACCCACGCCGAGCTCCCTGGAGCCGTTCCAGAAGGTGCACTCGCCGGCTTTGACCACCAGATCATCGTTGTCCAGGTCGGGGTGCGGGTCGAAATTGGAGCTATCGATATCGCTGTATATCAGCCAGTTCTTGAGCGTAAGAGGCTGCTCCGTGTCTTTAACGATGCCGGCTATGCGCCTGCCTCTGGCCCTGCCGAAATCATCAATGGCCTTTTTCAACAGCGCCTCACCCTTCTCCTGGCCGAGCTCCTGTATTACGGCCCTGGCTACGAATCCGAAAAGCGCCCCGCCCAATCCGAATCCCGGTATCAGGTATTTGGCCGCCGCGGCCTTCTTATCCAGTACGTCGGCCATGTAGTCCCAATCGAATCCCTGCTTCCTTTCACGTTCAAGATCATCCATCATACACCTCCATTAGCAACATATTATCTATGCGGGCGGACCTGAAGGTCCACCCCTACATTTCCGTAGGGGCGGGTTTTTAAACCCGCCCGCTCATACATGCAATAACGCGTAATGTAGTGTTATCATTATAGCCGCATTTTTAAATATTCACTCCGGAGGTTGAAGATGCCCTACAAACTGATCCAGGTAGAGATTAAGGATGAGGTGGCCACGCTTACTCTCAAACGGCCGGATAAGCTGAACTGCCTCAATGCAGCCATACTTCATGAAATGTCAAAGGCGCTGGGCGAGCTCAACGCCGACGACGGCATAAAAGCCCTCGTTTTAACCGGCGAAGGACGCGCGTTCTGTTCGGGCGCCGACCTGGCCGAGCAGCCATATGGAACTGACAAGAACCAGCCGGGCATCAGCCGCGCCGAGCATACCACGCCTTTCGTCAGCTTCGGCTGGGTGGTCAAGAATATCGAGGATTTCACCAAGCCTGTCATAGCTGCAGTCAACGGCATGGCGGCGGGGGGCGGACTGGCGCTGGCGCTGGCGGCCGATATACGTATAGCATCGGAGAACGCCGCCTTTTCGGCCATTTTCGTCAAGCGAGGCCTGGTACCCGACTGCGGTGTATCTTACTATCTACCGCGCCTGGTAGGCATAAGCAAGGCGCTGGAGCTGATGTGGACGGGCGAAAAGATCGATGCCCGGGAGGCCGAACGCATCGGCCTGGTCAACAAAGTGGTGCCCCCCGATCATCTCATGAATACGGCACTCGAATTCGCACAGGGCCTGGCCAAGGGGCCGTCGCTGGCAATAGAGATGATCAAGCGCATGGCCTACACCGGCCTTAAATCCGACTCGGTCATGTCCCAGATGGCTGTGGAGAACTTTATGCAGCAAGTGTGCATGGAGTCCGAGGACGTGAAGGAAGGTGTGATGGGCTTCCTGGAGAAGCGGACACCCAGGTTCACAGGCAGATAGAGCAGGGGCGTTGACGCAGGGGCGTTGCTTTAGCTGCGCCCGCATTTCGCGGGCGGGTTTGAAAACCCGCCCCTACGTTTTGGAGCTGACGAGTATTATTGACACGATGGGCTAAAGAGTTTAGAATTTCTCTCTGTCAGTTGCCTACTTGCTAACCTTCAAGGCGGCCAAAAACTAAAAAGGAGTTGAATGCTTGTGCCCGAAGTCAGATTAGGAGAAGGGGAAAGTTTCGAGAGCCTATTGAGGCGTTTCACCCGTAAAGTACAACAGGAAGGAATAATCAGCGAGGTACGCCGCAGGGGCTTCTTCGAGAAACCCAGCATCAAGCGCAAGCGCAAAGAGGCAACCAAGCGCCGCAAAAGCAATAAAACATCATAATCTCCATGTCATTACAGGAAAAGCTCAACACAGATCTTAAGACCGCCATGCGCGCCCGTGACGAGCTGCGCATGCTGGTGCTGCGTTCCCTGCTGTCATCAATGAACTACGCCGAGATAGCCAAACAGAAAAAGCTGGACGACGGCGGCGTCATCGAGGTCATCGGCAAGGAGATCAAGCAGCGCAAAGAAAGCATCGAAGCTTACGAGAAGGGCAACCGCGCTGACCTGGCGGCAAAGGAGAAGGCTGAAATGGCCATTCTCCAGGAATATATGCCCGCCCAGATGGGGCGTGACGAGATTATCTCAATCGTCCAGGCCGTTTTAGCCGAAGTGGGGGCCAAAGGCCCCGGCGACAAAGGCAAGGTCATGCAGAAGCTCATGCCGCAGGTCAAAGG
>DAOUFR010000091.1:0-4569 GCA_034429715.1 Dehalococcoidia bacterium | reverse complement strand
ATATGTCTATATCGAAGGATTATAGGAAGGAGCTCAGGGACGCAGCCGGCAGCGGGCGTATCCGGCTGGCGCTTTCCCGTGCCATTAAAAGCTACCGTGTGAACACGGATAATGCTCTTAAGAGGTTCCCGCACACAGTAAAAATGGCTGAGGAAGTCAGGCTGATAAAAGAGGCGTCCGTCCAGCAGATGGCGGAGCTGGCCAGGAAGGCGGGCCATAGCATTGAAGAAAACAAAGGCAAAGCTCACATAGCCAGGACAGCCGGGGACGCGCTCAGGATCATCGGGGAGATCGTCGGCCACAAGAAGCTGGTGGTCAAGGCCAAGAGCATGACAGCCGAGGAGATACAGCTGCGCGAGCATCTGGAGGAGGCGGGAAACGAGGTATTCGAGACCGACCTGGGCGAATTCATAATACAGAAACTGGGGCAGCGCCCCATGCATATCCTCTCCCCTGCCATACATGTGCCGAGGGAGGATGTGGCCGAGCTGTTTACGCAGATAACCGGCCGCAAGCAGCAACCCGATATAGACAAACTGGTGGCGACGGCGCGGGAGTTACTGAGGGAGAAATTTTTCAAGGCGGATATCGGCATCAGCAGCGCCAATGTGGTTTCTGCCGATACCGGCACGCTGTTCATGATCGAGAACGAGGGCAATATCCGCCTGGCCACAGGCGCTCCGCCCGTGCATATCGCGCTGGTCGGCCTGGAAAAACTGGTGCCGACGCTGGAGGAGGCCTTCAAGGTCGCTGAGGTCACCTGGCGTTACGCCAACTATACCGTGCCGTCCTATGTCAGCCTGGTCTCAGGCCCCAGCAAGACTGGCGACATCGAAAAAGTGACCACTTACGGTGTTCACGGCCCCAAAGAGTTCCACGTCATCTTCCTGGATGATGGCAGGACGCAGCTGGCCAAGGACCCCGTGCTGCGGCAGGCGCTCAACTGCCTGCGCTGCGGCGGCTGCCTTTATGAATGCCCGGTGTTCGGGCTCACGGCGGGCTATTTCGGCGATAAGTATTTCGCAGGCATCGGAGCGGTGTGGGCCGCGGAGGTTACCCGCAACATGGAGAAGGCTTCGTCCATGGCATATACCTGCCTGACCTGCGGCAGGTGCAAGGTGCGCTGCCCCATGAAGATCGACGTACCCGAGATGATACTGGCTCTACGAAAGTCCATTGCCGAGGAGTAGACCTCTCACTCCACCTGTGCAAAAGCCACAACGTAATTATGGCCGTACTTTTTTGCGCATTTAGGGCAGGTGGTGTAGTAGAAATACTGTTTTACAGCCTTCTTGCCGCTTGCCCGGGCGTAATCTTCCATCTCCTTGAACCACTTCGGCACTGCGTTGTATGGACCGTCAAATACCCTGCTCAGGAAATTGCCCGATAACCTCACGTTCAGTGCATCCGGGACTTCTTTTATCACGGTCATATAGAGCTCGGACTTCCAGGGCGAGGGATCGTATGCCAGCATGATGAAGTCCTTATCGGCCGGCCTTGCGCCGGCCTGCTCGATGCTGTTCCACATCCGGGTAACCACCTGGCCCATGTTCAGTGGAATATGAAAAAACTGATTGACCGAATCCTGTATGAACAGCTTATCTTTCCAATCAAAGGTTTTACGGTCCCACGGTTCCGGATCAAATGGAGGACAGCATTGGGAAGGATCTTTCTTTTCTATCATTTTACTTATCTCCTTAGCGGTCTATCTCAATATCTCTATTCAATCTATTTATACTCGTTCAACTTTTCCACTACCGGACCTATCACGCGTTCGGTCGCTTCGTTGAATATCAGGTGATAGGGCTCATGGAATACCAGCATCTCCTTATGCGGCGCGGCGATTTTTTCGTAAACTTCGAGGCAGTAGCTGTAGGGGAAGAGCGTGTCGCCGGTGGAGGCGATCACCACAACAGGGCACTTGATGCTGCCGTCAGAGATGCTGCTCAGGTCCGCCGTAAACAGCGATGCCAGAAAGCACAGCGGGTAGTTGGAACGGTTGAGAGGGTCGCTGAAAAACAGGTCCCGCAGCTGCTTTGATTTGCTGACCCTGTCGAAGTCGAGATAGGACTCCGGCGGCAATTCCAGACCGGGTGCAATGCGGGCGGCAAGCTTCATCGTTGAAGTGATAGGACGGACAAAGGGTTTAAGGAAATGCGGGAACCTCGTTATTTCTATCGAGCTGCTCAGCGAAGGGATCAGCACGTTATTGGGGAATACCGCTTTTATACGGCTGTCCAGACCGGCCGCCGCCAGACTGAGAATTCCGCCCTGTGAGGATCCCAGCAGGATCACGTCGCTGCTGACATGGTCCAGGCAGTAACCGATGCTGTCCATGATGTTCTGCAGCATATCTGCGAAGGTGAAAAACTTCTTCTCCCGCGGGCTCTTGCCGTGAGATAGTAAATGGACGCCCGCGACGTTGAATCCCGCGCCGGCCAGCAGCGTCAGGAAGTCATCGTAAAAAAGGGGATGCGTCATCGTGCCGGGAATGAAAACGATGCAGGGACGGCCATCGCCCGCGTGGTAGAGGGAAAGCACGATCCTGGTGCCTGCCGATTCTATCAGTGTCTCGCTGTAGTTGTCCCAGCCCGACAGGTTCAGGACCACCTTATCATGGTCTCTCACGACTGTCTATTTTACACTGTGTGTCAAATGCCCAGCCGTTTCCGCCTCTCCTCGATGGCTGCGGCTATCCCGTCCACAGCCTTGACGGCGTCCTTCTCCACGCTCAACTGGCCGCCGGTGACGCCCGGCAGGTCCTGCGTCAGGAGCTTGACCAGGCTGGGTCCGCCGGTGACGGTTGGCACCGGATTGACGTAGGTATAGAGGCCGAAGGCCAGCGCAAATACGGCGTCGATGGTGGCCTTCTGCTCCATGTATTCGGGGGCCACCGCCGCGACGGGCAGGTCGGTTACCGGAACATCGCCCAGCTCTTTGGATATGGCGGCCAGCAGGTCGGCCAGCCGTCCTGTGTCGGTGCAGGTCCCGTAGCTCAGCACGGGCGGTATACCCAGCGACCGGCAGAGGCCCTTCAGTCCCTCACCGGCCAGATCACCGGCCCGGGGGGAGCAAAGCCCGGATACCTGCATGGCCGCGTTGCCGCAGCCCATGGAAAGCACCAGTATATCGCGCTTGATAAGCTCTCTGGCCACGGCCACGCTGTGCGCGTCGTTGCCGTGGTCGCGCAGGGTGGTGCACGATACCAGTCCCGCCACGCCCCGGATGGTTCCCTTTTTAAGGGCGTCCAGCAGCGGCTTAAGGCTGCCTCCCAGCGCCTCCAGTATGCTCTCCGAGGAGAAGCCGACCACCGCCTCGGTCACCGGGAGCCCGGCCACAGCCTCGACCGTTTTCCTTCGCTCTTTATAATTGGCGACGGCCATATCCAGCAGCTCGGCCGCCTGTTTAGCGGCCTTTTCGGGCAGGTAGTCGATGCGCTCCGTAACTCCCTCAAAGGACACCAGGTCGCTCACGGGCAGCAGCTTGAACTTATATTTTTCAGCATAGGCCGGATCGACCGGCATCGAGCAGTTCATATCGCAGGCAAACAGGTCCACACATCCCGAGGCCAGCACGGCCTCCTGCGAGATCCAGTTGCCGGTAAAGCCCCATAATGCATCGTCCATCTCCCAGCGCTGTATCATCTCCTGTCCGGTTTCGATATTGGCGATGACGCGCAGCCCCCTGGCGCCGGCAGCTTTAGCCTTATCCTGCCACTCTTTAGTGCGCGCCAGCTGTACCATGGCAAAGCCCAGGAAGGGCTCGTGTCCGTTGGGCAGGGCGTTGACGTAATCCGGGTCAAGCACGCCCAGGTCGACGCGCATTTTATGTGGTCGTGGTATGCCGAAGAGGATGTCCTGGCAGTATTCGTTGATTATCTGGCTCTGGTAGGCCATGGCGATTCCCAGCCTCATGGCCTTGAGCGCCAGGCTCTGGTAATAGCCGTCCACGTTGGTCAGGCAGGAGCTGGTGGAGAACAGCATCTCGCCGTGGATGCCTCCGGGGAAGATGCCCAGCCTGCGCCAGGCCTCCTTGCGCTCGGCGGGCGCCAGAGCCTCCACGATACGGCTGGGCTGGTCATGTTTGCGGTTGAAGTCCTCGTCCGCATACTTGCACAGCCGCAGGGCTATGCGTTTATGGGAGCCGGCGGTGCTCAGGCCGAAGCGTTTGGCGAAGGTCTTGAGCTTGTTGCCCTCGGTGATGCGAAAAGGGGTCTGCCCCCTGGCCGTGGCCTGCAGCGTCTTGAGCGTCTGCTCCGTATGGTAGTGGTAGGTCGATGCGCCCATCACGTTGCGCAGCAGCATCATGCGCATGGCCATGCCATCGGCCGTGATGCCGCATACTCCGCGTTTATCCTTGGAGGCATCGGCCCGGCAGGGCCCGTTGGAGCAGAGGTCGCAGCGTCTCCCCTCCTGGCAGAAGGGACAGCGCTGGTCGGGACTGCTGCCCAGGCCCTGTGCCTCGTAGCGGTCCCAGATATTGGTCATTCCGTCCTTTTTGATACGGTCGTAGACGGTACGCACCGAGCTGTGATACGAGATTCGGTCCTCTTCCATGGCAACCTCCACT
>DAOUFR010000090.1:0-2615 GCA_034429715.1 Dehalococcoidia bacterium | reverse complement strand
TTTGCGGCCATTAAACGATCCCTCCCATTTTTTATCAGGCCTTCATGACTGAAAGACTATAAATCGGCTTATTCTAACATCGACCACAACCATCGTCAATGATATGTGCAGAAAAAATCAGGGACGGACGCCGGGTGATCAATATTAAAGCCGGAAGACGATGTGCTTTCTCCATTTCTCGGAGGATGTAGGGAAGTCAGAACGGTAGTGGGCGCCGCGGCTTTCCTCGCGCAGCAGGGCCGCCTCGGTCATCAGCCTGGCGTTGGTGACCATTGTGTTCAATTCGTAGGAGAGGCGGTCGGTGGGCACGGGCAGTATGCGGTTCCAGGCCGAGAGGGTGATGGCCGCCTGGTACAGTCCGTTGACGTCGCGCACGATGCCGACTTTATCCCACAACATGGACTGAAGGTTAGCCAGGACCAGCGCCGGCGCGTCCTTGTAGGGCTCCCTCGACGGCAACTGATGGGTTTCGGCGGGCCATGCTTTGCCCCCGTTGTGCTGACCTTCCAGCTCCGACCGCTCGATTATCCGCTTGCTGAAGATCAGCACCTCCAGCAGGGAGTTGGAAGCCAGCCGGTTGGCCCCGTGCACTCCGGTGCAGGCCGTCTCTCCTGCCGCGAAAAGGCCCGGTATATTGGTCTCGCCCCAGGTGTTTACGCGGACCCCGCCCATCAAATAGTGGGCTGCAGGCGCGACCGGTATGGGCGTCCTTGTGATGTCCAGCCCGTGATCCAGGCAGAAACGGTAGATGCGAGGGAAGCGCGTGGCAAGCTTGGTGGCGGGCAGGTGCGTTACATCCAGGAAGACCCTGTCGCTGCCGGTCTTCCTCATCTCAAAAAGAAGGCCCCTGGCCACGACGTCGCGCGGAGCGAGGTCCCCGCTGGGTGAGTAATCCGTCATAAAGGCGCGCCCCTCGTCGTTCCTCAGTACGCCCCCTTCGCCGCGCACGGCCTCGCTGATCAGGAACGGAGACACGCCGGGCAGCCTGAGCGCGGTGGGATGGAACTGGAAGAACTCCATATCGACGATCTCGGCGCCCGCGTTATAAGCCAGGGCAATGCCGTCGCCGGTGGCGGTGTCACCGTTAGTCGTGTACTTGAACAGCCTGCCTGCGCCCCCGGTCGCCAGTATAATGAATTTGCAGGCGTATTCCTCGATGATGCCGCTGCGGAAATCAATGGTCTTGACGCCGCTTACACGTCCGTTGTTAAGCAGTATCTCGGTGGCAAGGCAGTATTCCAGCACCTTGATGGGAGATATGCGCACCTGCTCGCTGAGCGTGACCTCGATATACTCGCCGGTGGCGTCGCCCCCGGCATGAAGAATGCGTGACCTGGAGTGCGCCGCCTCGCGTGTCAACGCGACCTCTCCCTCCTGGGTATCGAAGGGCACGCCGAATCCGATCAGGTCGGCTATGCGGTCGGGCGCCTCGTCGGCCAGTATACGCACCGCCTCCTCGTCGCACAAACCGTCCCCCGCCTCTATCGTGTCCTTGAAATGAAGCTCGGCTGAGTCGTTCTGGCCGATGGCGGCGGCTATCCCGCCCTGCGCATGCCGGGTATTGCAGTCCTCGATGCCGCCCTTGGTGACGATCAAAACGCTGCCGCTCTCTATGGCCAGCAGCGCGCTGTACAGTCCGGCGATGCCGCTGCCTATAACGATGTAGTCATAATAGTTCATATCTCTCCGGCAGGCTTATCTCGATCGTTTTTATTATAACAGTAATCCCGGTAACTATAAGCTTCTCACGGGTGTCGCAACGCCCTGCAAGGCCCAGGGGCTGGCGGTTTGTATCTCCACCTCAACCAACTGCCCTTTAAGGTCGCGCTCATCTGTGAAAAAGACCAGCCGGTCGCTGCCGGTGCGGCCGTACCATTTCCCGGCCTTTACCCCTTCGACCAGCACAACGGCGGTCGTGCCGATAAGGCCGCTGTTGATCTCGGACTGGATGCCGGCCTGCAGATCCTCAATCGCATGCAGCCTGTTCAATTTGATCTGCTGCGGCACGTCGTCCGGGTATTTTGCGCAGGCGGCCGTGCCCTGACGGGGGGAGTAGGCGGCGACGTGCACGGTATCGAATCTCAGCGTCTTAATAGCCTCATAGCTGTTGTTGAACTGCTGCTCCGTTTCGCCCGGAAAACCTACGATCAGATCGGTGCTGATCGCCATATCCGGGACGGTCTGACGGACGCGGGCCACCAGCGCGAAGTAATCGTCCCGGGTATAGCCGCGGTTCATCTTATTGAGCACCTCGTCATCGCCTGCCTGCAGCGGCAGGCACACGTGGCGGCATACCGGTGGCAGCGCTGCAACGGCCTGCAAAAGGCCTGTGCTCATGTCCTTGGGATGGTTGGTCAGGAACCTTATCCGGTGAAGGCCGCCGAGGTCGCTCAACATATACAGCAGCTCGCTGAGATCGCTGGCCGGCGACAGGTCATGCCCGTAGGTGTTGACGTTCTGCCCCAGCAGAACGATCTCCCGGGCGCCCCTTTTGACCAGCTCCCCGGCCCCGGCCAGAATCTCCTGTGCGGGACGGCTCCTTTCCCTGCCGCGCCGGTAGGGCACGATGCAGTAGGAGCAGAAGTTATTGCATCCCTGGATTATGGGTAGATAGG
>DAOUFR010000089.1:0-43276 GCA_034429715.1 Dehalococcoidia bacterium | reverse complement strand
GACGGTGTCCCACTTCATGATGCCCGGGTCCGCAGAGACCGCTGACGGCGCCGCGATATTGGCCGGTACCACGAAGGAGGCAGCCATCAATAAAATGAGCAAACCGGAGCACATGTGCTTATACATGATCTTCTCCTTACCTAATTCATTAAGTCTGGCCATGGCTACTATAAATCGACTCATTACTTCAATAAACGGCGCCTGCAATCATTTGCATGTTGTGATGCATAATAGAATCCGAATCAAATCTTTTCGCAATATAGAAAACAGGCCCCATTTAACATGCACCTTCATACTTTAATATACTGGCTTTAAGCCTGGCGGATATCTCTTCAGTGTTCATATCAATTATAGTCGAAGACAATACCCAACCATGATTGGCGGTGTGGAACCTCAACCTTCTCAAGTTCAAATATCCAATCATGGTTGGGCTGAAACTAAAAACGTCCTATAACAGAATAATTACAGCGGTAGCATTCAGAAATCTTTTATGTTTTCAGGACTTTTTTAAGAGCCCCTTTGGGGTCACTGATTACCAGAATAAGCATCCACACTATGAGGGCCAGAACTATTACAGAGAGCCCAAGCATAGTCGCATCCAGGTTCAGTTCAAAGAATTCTCCGCCTTCCATCAGGTAAGCCATCACGTGGTCGACTAACCACATAAGTGTTGCCCCCCACAAAAACAGGCTTAACATACCTACTTTATATTTATCTTCCGGAGCGTTGGCATACCATATTACAGTCGCGATCACGGCGGCCAGTGCAGTCATAATAAGAAACATCATGCGCCTCCTGCAGCGGGCTTTGCCTTCACTTGTGACACAGTCTTGGACTTTGCTTCGGCAATTATCACCATCACTACCCAGACAACCGTTACGAACACGGCCATGCCGACACCAATTGTTGCTATCTCATGAAGCATTGGCGCTACATCTGCCGGATTTTGCATTGCTGTTAAAAAAGGCGGCCAGGGGACAACTTCTCCATGCCATATGTGCTCCAATGCCAGCAGCATGACTCCACCCCATAACATCTTATTCAGCCAGCCCAATCTCTGGCTCCACTTTCCTCCTGCTTCTCGAGTATTTGCTGCGCCAGACTTTCTCTCATTGTTTTCAACAACCTTCTGAATAACGGTTGTAACAATGGCCTCTCCAGCGGGGACAAGAAAACATGCCATTTCTTTTTACCTCCTTACTTAATAATTTTCTATTTGACTATTTGTGAGATGCCGACGTTTGTTTTTAGGCAAATATAAGATCATCCCACGCCGTGCTCCGATTTTGAGAAATCCTATTTATAAGGTATTAAAACAGCTGGTTGCTACCTGCAATCGCTTGCAATTACATCCGCATGTTGTTGCTTGCGGTTGCAATATTAACTTATGGAGCGACCTTTGTCAACAGTGCTATTTACTAATGAACTACCTGTGGTGATGCATGATAAAATCCGAATCCAGTTCCCTAATGGCAAGAAACTATGATTCAGTCAGCCGGCTATGTCTTTATCGTCATCTGTATTGTTATACAGGAGCAACATCAGCTATAGGAACAGCCAGCCCGTGCTCCGCCAGCATTGTTTTGTCGCTAAGTATCTGCTCCGTCCTGCCATCCGCCACGATCTTTCCCTCGTCAAGAACAATAATCCTGTCACACAAGCACGAGACCAGGTCAAGATCGTGCGAGGCTATTATCTTTGTCACGTGAAGGCTGCGCAACAGTTCGATCAGGGCCCATTTGCCCCGCGGGTCGAGGCTGCTGGTCGGTTCGTCCAGGGCAAGTATCTCTGGATCCAGGGAAAGTACAGTTGCGATGGCCACCCGCTTTTTCTCACCGATGCTGAGATGATGGGATGACCGTTTCTCATAACCACGCATACCCACCTTGTGTAGTGACTGCTTTACTCTATGGTCAACTTCTTCCTGTGTAAACCCCATATTAATTGGACCGAATGCCACATCCTCATAAACGTTTAACGAAAAAAGCTGGTCTTCCGGGTCCTGGAATACCATACCCACCTTTTTCCTTACCTCCCTGAGATTCTTGTCAGCTACCGGTAACCCATGAATACTGACGGCAGTGCTCCCTCTCAAAATCCCATTTAAGTGCAATAGAAGCGTGGATTTCCCAGCCCCATTGGGCCCGATTAAAGCCACGCTTTCTCCGCAATAAACCGTCAGGTCGATGTCCTTCAGTCCGCACTGGCCGTCGGTATAAACATAAGACAGCCCTTTGATTTCTATAGCCTTATCAACTGACATAGCTTACCACCACAGGATAGCCGGGCAGACCAGCAGCAGGCAGAGCGCCAACGCGAAATAAGCGTCGGGCAGACGGAACCTGATCTGATTCACCATGACGATGTCACCGTTATAGCCACGCGATAACATGGCGGCATAAATCCTCTCCGCGCGTTCATAACTGCGAATGAAAAGCATGCCTATCATATTGCCCATCGTTTTAAAAATGTTTCCTCGATTCAAGCCGAAATTCCGGCTGTCCCTTGCCATCTGCATGCGCATGGCCTGGTCGGCGAGCACGAACATGTAGCGGTACATAAATGAAGTAATTTGCACAAATACCTGGGGCACTTTCAGCCGGTACATGCCGTGTAAAAGCTCCTCAAACCTGGTGGACGACGATAGCACTATCAGGCAGAGGATGCACAGCCATGACTTTATTATTACATTTACCAAAACTGCCAGCCCTTCATATGTAACAGCTATATGCCAGGCGCCGATATCAAAACCAATAGCCTCCTGTCCCTGTTTAAAAAAAGGCATAAAGACGGCTACCATAATGACAAACGGGAAAATGACCAGCGATCTCTTCAGCACATATCGCATGGGCAGCCTGGAGAGCAATATCAGCGCCAGTACGATCAGCAGGTACACTGCAAACGCCCTCCAGGTTCCGGCCGGCGTCAGTACTACCGCCAATATGAATGCGAGGCTACAGAGCAGCTTGGTGCGCGGATCAAGGCGGTGCACAAAGCTGTCGAGTCCGCTGTACTCATCGACAAAACTATGCTTCATGTTTGGATTTCAAAAGACTTGCCAGGCCGAATACCAGGCCGAACAGTATCAGTGTGCCCAATACGCCGGCAATTACCGTTGCGGTCGCCTCGTTGCTAACGCCGGGGAATGAATAATCCGGTATCAGGGTAAAAGCGGGTTCAACTGCCTTATCGACAAACTCATGGTCCTCGGCGAATCTGTCCAGTCCATCGGGGAATTTAGAGGCAAGAGGAGATATTATGGCCAATATAAGCGCGATCGACAGGCCGATAATCCACCATTTCGATTTCATATTATCAGTCCTCCCAGGCAACCTGCAGTTTTAAGAGGTCCGCTCTGGTGGCCATGATCAGGCTGAGAACCGCCACCGTGATCAGGCCTTCGCCAACGCCGATCAGCATATGCACACCGCCCATGGCGGGTATGGCTATGGCCCAGGGAGATGTCCCTGACAGTGATAGCTCGGCAGCGCAGGCAAGCGAAGCCAGCACCACGGAGAACCAGGCTCCCACACCGGCGCCGATAAGAGTTCCTGTCTTACCGTTTTTAAACAGAATGTCTATACCTTTATATATATAGTAGCTGCTGAACCCGGCAATCAATCCCATGTTCGTGATATTAGCGCCCAACGCCAGCAGTCCGCCGTCCTGAAAGACCAGCGATTGCACAACGAGCACGCTGCTTAAGATGAGCACGGTTGCCCATGGCCCCAGCAATACAGCGGCAAGGGCCGCACCGACAAAGTGGCCCGAGGTCCCTCCCACTACCGGAAAATTCAACATCTGCGCTGCGAATATAAAGGCCGCCAGAACTCCCATCATGGGAACCTGCTTCTCTCCCATTTTTCCATTTGTCTTCTTTACAGCCACAGCTATCGCCGCAACAGCAACCACTCCCGTTGCCGCTGCAACAGGCGCACTGAGAAAACCGTCCGGTATATGCATGTTAACCTCTAAAATCTTTTATCGGTTCTTTGTGAGTTGATAGCTTTATGCCTGACATTTCGAGCACAGCCCGAAAATCGCCAGGTGTCTCACGTCAGCTTTAAACTTGTACTTCGACAGCAGGGAGGCTGCCAGCGGCTGCAGGTCGGCCTCGGGCAGCTCAATGGTATTTCCGCATTTATTGCAGATGAGATGATGGTGCTTGCTGTGTTCCCTGGCATGGTAACGCGCAATGCCATCTCCTATCTCTATCTCCGCTGCCAGACCCAGCTCTTTCAATAGCTCTAAAGTTCGATAGACCGTGGATATATTGGCATAGGGATATTTCTCTTTGAGCTTGGAGAATATCTCCTCGGCACTGATATGGCTATCAACGCTGTGCAGAGCATCCACGACCATAATGCGCTGAGGTGTAAGCCGGTAACCCTTTTTCTGTAATGTCTGTATACAACTCATCAACAATAATTATTACAGAAATTAATGGTAATTGCCAATGATTGCATTTACTACCGTTCGCTGGTCAGGCGAGCTTGTCTTTGCTGTCCAGCATAATGGTGACGGGGCCGTCGTTAACAATATTGACCAGCATATGTGCCCCGAATACACCGGTCTGGACTTTCAGGCCTGTTTCCGAGGCGCGCCTGATGAAATAGTTATAGAGTTTTTCCGCCATCTCGGGGGGCGCAGCCTCAGTGAAGCTGGGGCGGCGTCCCCTGCTGGTATCCGCCAGCAGCGTAAACTGGCTTATCACCAGCAGTTCTGCTTTAATCAGCAACGCCGACAGATTAAATTTACTATTGTCATCACTGAACACCCTGAGGTTGACCATTTTATCGGCCAGGTAATCCGCGTCTTTCTCTCCATCGTCACCACCCACACCAAGCAATATGACAAAGCCCTGACCTATCCGGCCGGTTACTCTACCGTCAACCGTAACCTCTGCTCCGGTTACACGCTGCAAAAGTGCTTTCAAATCCTATCAATCCTCATTGCAATCCTCACTATTTTATTAAATACTGAAGCGGATAACAACGGCGGATACCTGGCATTTCGGATCATGCATCAGCGGACATTTTTGTATACAACATTGTATATCGCATATGTATTTTTAGTAATTGACACTACTGGGGTTTGGCGTTACAATCAATCCTAACTGAGCGACGATGCTCAGGAGGTTTCCTATGAAAGAGATGCAAATCGACAGTATACGTGTCAGCCTGATGAACTATCAGCACGTGGTTATACTCAAGGAGAGGCAGACCGACCGCTATCTGCCGATCTGGATAGGTCCGGCGGAGGCCGATGCCATATCCATGAAGTTGCAGAACGTTGATGTTTCACGTCCCATGACACATGACCTGTTGAAGAATACCTTCTTTGCCCTTAAATCGCTGTCAGGAACCAACATATCAAAGATCGTGGTCAACGACCTGCGTTCAGATACTTTTTATGCACAAATCGTCTTTGAATTCACTGAAGGTCCCCCTGTTGTTGAGCTTGAGGCTCGTTCGGGCCGCGGCCGTCTACAGGATCTGGACAGGGATGCCAAATTGTCTTTGGTATGGCAGGGCCATGAATTTAAATCCACTATTGTGAACAGGTGGCAGGACGGAAAAAAACACTTTATGGAAATCGATGGAGGGGAAGGCTGGGTGTTTGAAGTGTTCTACGACGAACACAATAAACGGTGGCTGATGACTAAAATGAAGCTGGACTCCCGTCCCAGCGATGCTATAGCCCTGGCCGTAAGGGTCACGGCGCCCATTTACGCGGAAGAATCGGTCCTCGATAAGGCCGGTATCATCCTTGATGGCGAGTCGGGTAAAATCACAGCTCAACCCAGGCAGGCCGGTGACGGTACCGTCAACCCTGAAAAGGTCAACGAGCAGGAAATAATGAAATATCCGGCAATTTACGATTTTATAAACACGCTTGATCTGGATGATTTCGGCAAAAAGAAGTCCTGATTATTGAGCGCCTGCAATACACAGTACCCGGTCCGATATTTACTATAGTAATCACTGCCACTTCTTAAAATGCGTAGTTACTAAGGCGTATACTATGTTGCCAAAAATCAATGGATTTTCCGTTGACGGTTAAAATACATGCTTGTTATAATGCAGTGATAAAAAAAGACAGCGAACTGAAACCAGATAAAAAACAGCTACTCAGAGGATTATGGTTTCTTTTTAATGTCGGTTGGTACGTAGCGCTAAGTTTGATACTGCCAACGGCCCTCGGCCTGTGGTTGGATGCTCCAGAGCGATTGAACAGCAGGCCACTATGCACGTTGATTGGCTTTGTGCTTGGGACCTCGGCGGCAGGGTACGGATTGTACCGCATGCTGCGCCAGTTTATAGACGAGCAAAAGAAGATGGATGCAAAAAAGAACTCGATAAAGGAGCAGGACAGTGAGTAAACTTGGTTGCTCCAGCCGGTTAATGGTTATCCTCGGCATAGTCCTTCTGGCACTTTTACTGACCTCATTTGTGATGGGCCCCCTCGGCAGCAAATTTTTCAATATCAGCGTGCCGCAGGACTTACAGGTCAGCAAGCCGCATGTTGTGCTTCCCTCGGAAGCGATGTTCCACATAGGCGAGTTTAAAGTCACCAATACGCTCATCTCATCCTGGGTAACCATCGTTTTGCTTTTCCTTTTATTCTTCTTTGCCACCAGAAAGATGAAGATGATACCCGGCAGGCTGCAGAGCTTTGCAGAGGTGGTCGTCGACGGCATTTACAATACCATCGAGGGCGTTTCCGGCCCCAAACACGTTCGCACATTCTTCCCTATAGTCACAACGATATTTTTGTATGTTGTCACCAATGCCCTGCTGGCGCTTGTGCCGCTGTGGGGCACATGGGGACCGGTTGAACACATCGGTGAAGGGTCCCACTCAGCCACCGTTGTTGTGCCCTTCCTGCGTGCCGCCAATACGGATGTAAACCTCACACTTTCGATCGCGCTCGTTTCTTTCGTATTTATCGAATACCTCGGATTTTCCAAGATCGGCCCGCTTAAATACGTGGACTCGTTCTTCCAGTTCAGCGCACTGGGCAAGGCCTTCGGAGATCTTTTCAAAGGCAATGTGAAGCCGTTCCTCAGTGGACTGGCGTTCGGGTTCATCAATATCTATGTCGGGCTGCTGGAAATACTGAGCCATTTCATCAGGATCGTCAGCTTTACCTTCCGTCTATTTGGCAACATGACTGCAGGAGAAATCCTGCTTGGCGTCATGACTTTCCTGGTGGCTTTCATAGCACCTGTGCCGTTTTATGGTCTGGAGACCCTTGTCGGTTTCCTGCAGGCGATGATTTTCGCCGGCCTGACACTCGTATTCGGTGTAATGGCAGTAACCTCGCACCATGAAGAGGGTGCTGAACACAATTAATCTGTACACAAGTAAAAGGAGGGATCTAATGGACGCTGAAACTATGAAAATGCTGGGTGCTGGCCTTGCCGGTGGACTGGGTATGCTTGGACCGGGCATCGGTCTTGGCCTTATCGGTCTGGGCGCCATGCAGGCGCTGGGCCGCAATCCTGAAGCCAGGGGCGTGCTCCTGACCAACATGATCCTGATCGGCGCTCTGACGGAGGCGGTCGGCATCTATGCTCTGATCATAGCCATACTGCTCGCCATGGTAGTCTAATTCCTGTTTATTGCTGAGGAAGGACCGATTCGATTGTCGTCCTTCCCGGCGCCGGCAATAAACGCCGGCGCCCTTTAAGAAAAAAACAGGATTGGAACTTTGAGGTAAATATGGAAAGTATCGGAATAAATTGGCAACTGCTGGTTGCATTTCTGATCAATTTCCTTGTCCTCTTCGGGCTACTCACGGCAATCTTATACAAGCCGGTCCTTAAACTGCTGGACGAGCGGGCCGCCAAGATAAAGGAGAGCCTGGAACAGGCCGAGAAGATCAAGGAGCAGACGAGCCGCAGCGAGGAACAGATCAAAGCTGCTGTCGAAGCTGCACGCAAAGAAGGCCAGGTCATCATTACCCAGGCCTCTCAGATAGCAGATAAGATCAAGGAAGAGGCCAAAGAAGGTGCGCGCAAAGAGGCAGACGCAATCGTAAGCAAAGCCAGGGATGAGATCAAGCTCGAACGGGATAAATCCATCGCAGAGCTGCGATCGGAGTTCTCCAACCTCACCATCCTGGCGGCCGAAAAAGTCATCAATGAGTCTCTTGACGCACCGAAACACCGCAAACTGATCAACGAGGTACTGGACCAGAGTAATACGTTCAAACAGAATTAGGCGGGATAGATAAATGATTTCAACGATTTCTGCCAGGCGCTACGCGCAAGCGATCTTTCAGATCGCGCAGGCGAATAACAACCTGGATGAATGGAAAAAGGAGCTCCGCAAGCTGGCTGACCTGATGAAGGACAGCGAGATTGTGGACCTGATAGATCATCCCAAGGTCTCATTCAACCTTAAAGCGGAATTGATCAAACAGAAGCTTAATTCGTCCAATGAGCTTGTCCTTAATCTGTGCTACCTGCTCATTCTGAAAGGCAGGATAAAGAACGCGGAACAGATAGCCGATGAATATGACAACCTGGTCGATGAACAGCGCGGCATCAAGCACGCGGTGGTCACGACTGCTGTCCCGCTGGATGAAAACGATAAACAGAAGGTAACCGGTCAGCTCGAAAAGATAACCGGCAAGAAAGTTACCGTTAAGCTCAAGGTCAATCCTTCCATACTCGGCGGCATAGTAGCTCGCATTGAAGATACTTTGATAGACGGCAGTATCCGCAACAGGCTGGAACTGCTGAGGAAAGACCTTGTAGAAGCTACGAAATAAACAACCTATAAGGGGGTGAGCAGATTGAAATCCCAGGAAAAAGATATAGTATCGGTAATCAAGGAGCAAATCGAGCGCTTCGGCGCCACTGCCACCATGGTAGACGTTGGAACCGTGGTGGAGGTCGGCGACGGCGTCGCCCGCATACAGGGCCTGCGCAAAGCCAAGAACAATGAACTTCTGGCATTCCCCAACGGCATCATGGGACTGGCGCTCAACCTGGAGGAAGATAATGTGGCCGCCGTGATCCTTGGTGAATTCAGCCATATTAAGGAAGGAGACGAGGTCCACTGCACCGGGCGCGTGGTAGAAGTGCCGGTAGGCAACGAGCTCATCGGCCGCGTGGTTAACACCCTCGGCCAGCCGCTCGACGGCCTCGGCCCCATCAAGACCACCAAATCCCGGCCTGTCGAACGTATCGCCCCCAACGTTGTTGACAGGCAACCGGTCAATGTTTCCGTACACACCGGTATCAAATGTGTCGACGCCCTGGTACCTATCGGGCGCGGACAGCGTGAGCTGATCATCGGCGATCGCTCCATCGGCAAATCTGCAGTCGCCATCGACGCCATCATCGCCCAGAAAGGCAAGGACCTTATATGCATCTACGTGGCGATCGGCCAGAAGACGGCCAAGGTTGCAAACACTGTTGAAACGCTGAGGAAATACGGCGCCATGGAACACACCGTGGTAGTGGTTGCCACATCGTCCGACCCGGCGTCAATGCAATACCTGTCGGCATACGCCGGCTGCGCAATCGGTGAAGAGTTCATGGAGCAGGGCAAGGACGCCCTCATTATATACGACGACCTTTCCAAGCATGCATGGGCCTACCGCCAGGTATCGCTCATCCTGCGCCGTCCTCCCGGACGCGAAGCCTACCCCGGCGATGTTTTCTATCTGCACAGCAGGCTGCTTGAAAGGGCGGCCAAGCTCTCCGCCGAGCTGGGCGGAGGCTCGCTTACAGCGCTGCCCGTTATCGAAATCCAGGCCGGCGACATGTCGGCATATATTCCCACCAATGTCATCTCCATCACCGATGGACAGATCCTGCTCGAGACCGACATGTTCAACGCAGGCATCCGCCCGGCGCTTAACGTGGGTCTCTCCGTGTCACGCGTGGGCGGCAATGCCCAGACCAAAGCCATGAGGCAGGTGGCCGGCAAATTGAGACTCGACATGGCGCAATATGCCGAGCTGGCTACTTTCGCTCAATTCGGCGCTTCGGACCTGGACAAAGCCACCCTGGCACAGCTCGAGCGCGGCAAGCGCATGATTGAGATACTCAAACAGCCGCAGTATGACCCGCTTTCACTGGAAAACGAGGTCATGATACTGTTTGCCGTCACCAACGGATATATCGACGATGTCCCGGTTGAGAAGGTTTCGGCCTTCGAGAATGCATTCTATAAATTCATGCTCAATAACCATCCCGCAATCGGCAATAAAATTGCAGCCGACAAGGTGTTAAAACCTGAAACTGAGGCAGAACTCAAAAAGGCCATAGCAGAATTTAAGCAGAGCTCTGCTTATTGAGGCGATTAGATGGTAAGTCCAAAAATACTTAGACGGCGGATCCGCAGTGTCCAGAGCACGGCCAAAATAACCCGTGCCATGGAGATGATCGCCACTGCCAAAATGAAGAAGGCCCAGGATATGGCAATCGCAGGCAGGCCCTACAGCGACAAGATCATGCACGTCATAGCCGACCTGTCCGCCCAGGCTGCCGCCGGAGGAGCCGTCCACCCGCTGCTGGTGGCACGCCCCGTAAATAAAATAGGCATCGTGCACATAACGTCTGACCGGGGTTTATGCGGCGGTTTGAATACCAACCTGAACCGGCTGGTAGGTAATTTTATTCTCGAACAGAAGGTCCCGGTCACGGTTATTACGGTGGGATCCAAAGGCCGTGATTTCATGCGCCGATCGATGCGCGAGATCCGCGCCGAGTTCACCAAGCTGGGTGACCGGCCCAAGATGGCAGATACCATGGCTATTTCACAGATAGTGATAGACGATTACACCAGCGGGCTGTATGACCGCGTCTATATCGCCTATTCCAGGTTCGTCAACCTGATGAGCCAGAAACCCGTACTGGAACTTTTACTTCCCGTGGAGCCGGCGCAGTTGCCCAAGACCGTCAGCCCGGAATATATTTTCGAACCCAACGCTATGCATGTCCTCGGCGAGCTACTGCCAAGGTTCGTCGAAATGCAGGTGTATCACTCCTTACTTGAATCAATCGCCAGCGAACAGTCGGCGCGCATGATGGCTATGCGCAATGCCACCGACAATGCCTACGATGTAATCGCCGAGCTCACGCTGACAATGAATAAGGCCCGCCAGGAGATGATCACCAAGGAACTGCTCGATATCGTCGCAGGCGTTGAAGGTCTCAAATAGGAGGTGCAATTTGGCAAAAGGTAAAGTAATTCAGGTCATCGGCACAGTAGTCGATGTCGAGTTTCCTCAGGAGGAACTGCCTGCGATTTATAACGCCCTTGAGATCATGCAGGACGGCGAGAAGATCGTGCTGGAGACGGTGCAACATATCGGCAATAACTGGGTGCGCTGCCTCTCCCTCTGCCCTACCGAGGGCCTTCAGAGGGGTGCGGTGGCCGTCGATACGGGCGCTCCCATCTCCGTACCGGTCGGCAAAGCCACACTCGGACGCCTGTTCAACGTGTTCGGAGATCCCCTGGACAGGCTGGGAGAGATAAAGACTAAAGATAAGCTGCCCATTCACCGCGATCCCCCCAGCCTGGCAGAACAGGAGACAACCATACAGATGCTGGAGACAGGCATCAAGGTTATCGACCTCATCACTCCTTTCACCAGGGGAGGCAAGATCGGAGCCTACGGCGGAGCGGGCGTGGGCAAGACGGTCATCATCCAGGAGCTCATCCACAATATCGCTACCGCTCACGGCGGCTTCTCGGTATTTGCCGGCGTGGGAGAGAGGTCCAGGGAAGGCAACGACCTCTGGCGTGAAATGAAAGAATCGGGCGTAATCGAGAAGACCATCATGGTCTTCGGCCAGATGAACGAACCTCCCGGCGTCCGTGCCCGCGTGGCGCTCACCGGGGTAACATTTGCAGAACACTTCCGCGACCACGAGGGATTGGATGTGCTGCTTTTCGTCGATAACATTTACCGCCACATTCTCGCCAACATGGAAGTATCGGCGCTGCTCGGCCGCATGCCCTCAGCCGTGGGCTATCAGCCTACGCTGGGCACCGACGTGGCCGAGATGGAAGACCGCATCACCTCAACCAAGAAAGGTTCGATCACTTCATTCCAGGCCATCTATGTGCCGGCGGATGACTATACCGATCCAGGCATCGTTACAACCTTCGGCCATCTCGACGGTGTGGTATCGCTCGAGCGAGCCATCGCGGCACAGGGTTTCTACCCGGCGGTGGACCCCCTGGCTTCAACGTCGCGCATTCTCGATCCACAGGTCGTGGGAGAGGACCACTACCAGGCTGCCCGCGGCATTCAGAAGGTGCTGCAACGCTACAAGGACCTGCAGGACGTTATCGCCATCCTGGGCATGGAAGAGCTGAGCGAAGAAGACAAGGTGACCGTCAACAGGGCGCGCCGCATACAGCGATTCCTTACACAGCCTATGTTCGTGGCGGAGCCGTTCACGGGCATACCGGGTAAATATGTAACGATCAAGGAGACCGTACGCGGGTTTAAAGAGATACTTGAAGGCAAATGGGACCACCTCCCCGAATCTGCATTCGTAATGGTGGGTACCATTGAAGAAGCCGCAGAGAAAGCACAAAAATTAGGGGCGTAATCATGCCGACTATGAAGTTAGAGATAGTCACTGCCGAGCGCCAGATCTTTTCCGGCGATGTAACTACCGTCATTGCCGAGGGCACGGAGGGGCAGATGACCGTACTTCCCAAGCATGCCCCACTGATCACCATGCTTGCACCGGGCGAGCTTGTCATACGTAAAGACGGAGACGAGCAATATATGGTTATCACCGGCGGTTTCATGGAGGTCATGCCGGATAAGGTGATCGTGCTGGCCGACTCTTGTGAGAGATCCGATGAGATCGATCTTGAACGCGCCGCTGCAGCAAAGCAGCGAGCAGAAGAACGGCTGAAGTCAGTCACCCCTGATATCGATCAGTCGAGGGCGGAGGCTGCCCTCAGGCGTTCTCTCGCCCGCCTGCGCGTTGCTGAAAAACGCCGCAGAGCACCAAGCTACAAACCCCGCGTATAGATTGCAGAAAAAATATAAGCCAATATCGATCGTCCGGTCGATATTGGCTTTTTTATTGCCAGATACTATTAGATTATCTCGAGCCTTACTCTGGTACCTTCTTTGGTAGCGACCACGCGCAAAAGGGTGCGCATGGCTTCAGCAACCCTTCCCTGCTTGCCGATTACCCGACCCTTGTCCTCTGCATTGACCTCCAGCTTGATGACCACACCGCCCGCATCAGTCTCCTGCGTTACCTTGACGTCATCGGGCGCGCTCACGATACACCGGGCAATGTATTCGACTAACTCCTTCATGCTGCCTTCACCTCAGTTGTAGATTTGGACTTCTTCTTCACCTTCTGAGTAGTCTTCTGTACTGCCTGTTTGAATTTTCTTGTAGGATGCGCCGCGTTAAATTTTGCCATCACGCCGGTTTTAGCCAATAACCTGTATGTCGTCTCCGTCGGCTGGGCGCCTTTCTCCAGCCAGGCCAGAGCCTTGTCCTCATTTATATTTATAGTCTCAGGGTCGTTAAGCGGATTATAATTCCCTATGACTTCGATGAAAGCGCCTTCGCGGGGTGACTTGCTGTCGGTCACCACAATCCTGTACATGGGCTTATGCCTGGCGCCTGTCCTTCTTAACCTGATTTTTACCATGATATCGGTTTACCTGTAGTCCTTTATTTTTTACTGGTTATTATGCCGGAAGCGTTCGTACCTGTCAACAATATCGCATATTACATCCATCGTTAATGCTCGTGACCCGGCATATGCCCGGCCATGAAATCCAGAGGTGAAATGGTTTATAATCCGTCCAACGCCTTTATCCGGAGGTACTACCTTGCCATCGATAATAGAGCAGCTCGACTGCATATTTAAACCTGGATCCATGGCCATCATCGGCGCTTCGGACAATATCGCCAAATGGGGATATATGATGGTCGAAAGGCCCTTGCGCACAGGCTATCGCGGCCGAATATATCCCGTTAATCCTCAGGGCGGCACATTACTGGGTTTACCCTCTTACCGCTCGGTTAAAGATATACCCGGACAGGTGGACCTGGCCGTAATAACGGTCCAGGCAATGCATGTGCCTGCTGTTATGCAGGAATGCGTGGATAAGGGTGTCAGGGGAGCCATATTGATATCTGCCGGCTTCGCTGAAACGGGCAGTGAAGGAAAGGCGCTTCAGGAAAGAGTCATGAGTATCGCGGCGAGTGGAGGCATACGCTGTGTGGGCCCCAACTGTATGGGTATCTGGAGCGCAGCAGCTTGCCTCAACAACGCCTTCGAAAAGGCACCCAAACAGGGACATATCACCTTTATCTCGCAAAGCGGCACGTTCGGGGGATACATGGCGGACATGGCCGGTAGCAAGGGCTTCGGCCTCCGAACGTTCATCAGCATCGGCAACCAGGCTGATCTCACCATTGCAGACTACATCGAATACTTCTCATGCGATGAAGAGACCAGGGTTATCATACTTTACCTGGAAGGCATTAAAGACGGCAGAAGGTTCTTTGAGAGCTGTAAGGAAACTCTCCGGAAGAAGCCGATCGTTCTCTACAAGGGCGGAAGCTCGCCCGCCGGCGCCCGTGCAACCATGTCGCATACTGCATCCATCGCAGGTTCAGACCTGATCTTCCAGAGCGCCTGCGAACAACTCGGCCTGATACGAGCGCAGGAGTCCTTTCAGACCTTCGATCTGGCGGTCGCGTTCCTCGGCTCGCCTCTGCCTCCCGGCAAAAGAATCGGCGTGCTGGGTACCGGAGGGCAGGGTGTCGTATCAACTGACGCCTGTCAAAAGCTGGGACTCGATGTGCCGGAGCTGGATAAAGATACCTGTGCAGCCCTGATTAAAATGCTCCCTCCCCACGCCCCGCCTCCCACCAATCCCGTAGACTTTGCCGGAAGCTATCGCACGGCTATGGATGAAGCCAACGTAGTGGAAACATTATTAAAGCTGGAATATATAGACGGCGTCATCAGCAATGTGCCGATCAACCCGTTCGTCTGGGGATTAAAACTCGATAGCCTTCCTGCGGATGTGCTGGAAAACATAAAAAGGCTTACCGATGAAGGGACGAAGCGTTTTTGTGACCTGCCCCGTATCTACGGGAAGCCGGTGGTCTGTGTGCGCTGGTACAGCGACGTTAAAGAAGACCCCGTATCGGATGCGCTGAAGGAGTCCGGTATCCCCGTATACGATACGCCGGAACAGTGCGCCCGGGCTATGGCCGCACTGGCCGGATACTCTCGCCTGCGCCGTTCACCTGATCTATAAATACATTGGCACAATTATTTTATATCGAAAGGCACTGCCAGCTTCTCGATATTATTTACATAGAGTACGACTTTATAACTGCCTTTGTACCAGCCGCCAGCCGGCATGTGTTTGTAAAACGCCAGATAGTAAGCCTCACCACCTCCCTGCGCGCTGGTATATATCTCGTCGAGTAGTTCGTTATCTTTTCCGACAGCTTCGCCATTAACGTAGTACCAGCTGGCTTTGATTAAATCCTCCTCCGTGACACCCGAGACCTTGAACGAACAATAGATGACCGGCGTATCGGGTGCGAACACCGTGCTTACGGCACTGGTGGGTTTTGAATCGTTGTCCACAGAAGTGGTTATCACCCCTTCAGTGATGACGGACTTGTCGGGCTGGCTGACCTCTGTTCCCGGACTGCTGCAGCCGGCGAATATGCACAGCAGAGCCGCCGCTATGATTGAAACAATAATATATGATCGTATTGATTTCATATCTATTAACCCCCTGTATTCGTTCCGCCGATAGTATCTTCTTATAAACGTGAATAATTCTATAGCCAATCCTGTCATTTTTCAAAATTACGCAGGCTCCGCTGACCACTTCATCCGCTTTTGAAGCGGATGAAACTGCAGCCGGCACGAAATGTCAGGACCGTCCCTGCAACCTTATGATTAAGCCGGCGTTATTTGTAATATACAGCGTTCAGCCTTTATAATCAGCTTTATGAAAATTCCCCCCTGCCATCGCTGGGACCTCGATGTCAGCCAGGCGCGTGAGCTGCAGGTCAAACTCTCGCATAAGGTCATGCGCTGTAATGATAAAATGAATATTAAACTGATAGCCGGTATCGATGTTTCAGTATCCCGGTATTCCAGGAGCGGGCGCGCGGCGGTTGTTGTGGTGAATTACCCTGATCTCGAAGTCCGCGAGATCTCTGTCGCCGAGGGCGCTATCGATTTCCCGTACATCCCCGGCCTGTTGTCGTTCAGGGAAGCGCCGCTGGCCTTGCAGGCGTGGAAAGGGTTAGAGACGCGGCCCGACCTGCTGATGGTGGACGGGCAGGGCCTCGCCCACCCCAGGAGGCTGGGGATCGCATCCCACCTCGGGTTGCTGTTGAATATACCCTCCATCGGGTGCGCCAAGTCCCGCTTGATCGGCACACATGGTTCATTGCCTGAGGAAGCCGGGAGTTACAGCCTGCTCTTGGAGAACGATGAGGTAATCGGAGCAGTGGTCAGGACGAAGCATGCGGTCAAACCCCTTTACGTATCGATCGGGCACAGAACCGACCTTGACAGCGCAATCAGGCTGGTGCTGAATTGCTGCCAGGGTTTCCGCCTGCCGCAGCCTACCCGCCTGGCGCATATTGCGGCCGGAGGATCATCCGATCTAAATGTCCACCTGTATGATGAACGGAAGATAAAATAGTCTATGCTGGAAGAAAAAACACGTATTGAAGAGCTGCGACGCAGGATCTCCGCCATCATGGAGCATCTTTGACATCGCGGGTAAAGAGAAACGACTATTTGAGCTGGAGGCAAAGACATCCGATCCCGGATTCTGGTCCGACCAGCAAACGGCGCAATCCGTTATGCGCCAGATAGGTTCGCTTAAAGATACCGCTGCACAGTGGCGCGACATCGAAAAGGGCGCGTCCGGCGTTGCAGAGGTCATATCTATTGCCCTTGCCGAGAACGATCAATCTTTAAAGACTGATGTCCACACAGAGATCGACCGTATTAAGGCGCATTTCGATCAGATTGAGGTACAGCTCATGCTGGACGGACCCTACGACGGCAGGGATGCCATACTCGCCATACATGCCGGCGCAGGGGGGACCGAATCCCAGGACTGGGCCCAGATGCTGATGCGCATGTTCCTGCGCTGGGCCGAGCGGCACAAGCTGCAATCCGATGTCCTGGATATCTCGCCCGGAGACGAGGCCGGAATCAAAAGCGCTACCATCGAGATCAAGGGAAATTTATCGTACGGAAACCTCAAGTCCGAGCATGGCGTGCACAGGCTGGTGCGCCTCTCTCCCTTCGACGCCGACCATGCGCGGCATACATCTTTCGCGCTGGTGGAGGTCATGCCCGAAGCGGAGGCCCGGACCGATCTGCAGATCAACCCTGAAGATATCCGCGTAGATACCTTCAGATCCAGCGGACCCGGGGGGCAGCACATGCAAAAAACCAGCAGCGCGGTGAGGATTACGCATATCCCCACCGGCCTGGTGGTAAGCTGCCAGAGCGAGCGCTCGCAACATCAGAACAAGGAGAGCGCACTCAGGGTGTTATACGCCCGCCTGCTTGAGATAGAGATCGAAAAAAGGGAGGCTGAGAAAGCCAAGATCAAAGGAAAACGCATCGATGCCGGCTGGGGCAACCAGATCAGGAGCTATGTGCTTCACCCTTACAAGATGGTCAAGGATCACAGGACGGAATACGAGACCAGCAATACGGCTGCCGTGCTGGACGGCGAGATCGATGAGTTTATCAATGCGTATTTACGCTCGAAAGTTGGAGAGGACAAATGATAAGGCAGATTACTATTATCCTGCTGCTGCTGCTGATATACCTGATGCCGGCTGCCGTCTCTGCAACCGACGGGGTCAGGCTGCTGGATTCGAGCACGGAGGCAGATTTTCCCAACATGCTCACGTTCAAAGTCAGGGCCGAAAGCCTCGATCCCATAACTCGCATCAGGCTCCGTTACCAGGTCGACAAAAAGATGTACTCGCCGACCTTTGCCGAGGCCTGGCCCGAGTTTCAACCGGCAGGAAACGTCGAGGCCGCATGGAGCTGGGATATGCGCAAAGGCATGTTGCCGCCCGGAGCCAGAGTCACATACTGGTGGGTGATCGAGGACGCCGCGGGCAACAGGCTGACCACGCCCAAAAATATTATTACTTTCGATGATACACGTTACAAGTGGCAGAAGGTCAGCGATCAGAATATTAATATTTACTGGTACCGGGGAAGCAGTTCCTTTTCCGGCGACCTGCTCAAGGCTGCAACGGATGCAAAGGGCAGGTTGGAGAGGGATACGGGTGTAACTCTGGATAAACCGGTCTATATCTATATATATGCGAATTTCAGCGATCTTCGGGACTCCATTATAGCTCCCGACGAGTGGACGGGAGGCGTGGCCTACAGGGGATTTAACATCATCTCCATCGGTATTTCACCCAATAACCTGGCATGGGGTAAAAAAGCCGTGGCACACGAGCTGGGCCATCTGATGACGCAACAGGTCACGGTCAGCCCCTACGGGGAAACCAGACCGTACTGGCTGGACGAGGGGCTGGCAATGCATGCCGAAGGAGAACAGAGCGAAGCCGACAGGGAAGAGTTACAGAGGTCCATTGAGGACGGCCGCATCGCTACCCTGCAATCCCTTACAAGCCCTTTTCCGGCCGACCCCCAGGAAGCCTATTTCGCTTATGCTCAGAGCCAGAGCGTAATAGAATACCTGATAAACGTTCACGGCAGGGAGAATATCCACCGGTTGCTTGTTCTGATCAACGACGGCTACAGCCTTGATGATGCTTTGACCAATGTCTACGGATTCAACCTGAGCGGTCTGGACGATGCGTGGTTGGAATATATGACAGCCGCACCGCAGGCTAATGCCGTCCCGGGCAAGATCACTTTTCATGTGCCCGGTACAGCCTGCATCCTCAGCTTATCCCCTGTTGCATATACGGTTGCCCGGGGAGGCGTTTAGATGGAGACCGAAAGGACTTATACGGTCCACGATCTGCCGCCTTCGGACAGGCCGAGGGAGCGCCTTAAAAGGCTGGGGGCAGAAGCGCTTTCAACAGCGGAGCTGCTTGCCTGCATCATGGGCAGCGGCACGCGGGGCGACTCGGTCGTCATGACGTCACAAAAATTGCTGTCGGAGTTCGGCAACCTGCATAACATCGCCTCGGCATCCATCCAGGAGTTATCCAGGTCAAGAGGCATAGGCGAGGCCAGGGCCATCCAGTTGAAAGCCGCTTGCGAGATCGGCAAACGACTATTGGATCCTGACTATGCTGAGAAAGGGAAGCCAGTACAATCTCCCGAAGAAGCTTTTATCTCCATGCAGGAGAAACTGCGAGGTAAGAAAAAGGAGCATTTCTACGTGCTCTGCCTGGATACACGCAATCGCGTCAGCAACAAAAAGCAGGTATCCATGGGCAACCTGGATAGCAGCATAGTCCACCCGCGCGAGGTGTTCAAGGACGCCATATCGTCTCTGGCGGCCGCGGTTATCTTCGTTCACAACCACCCCTCCGGCGATCTCGAGCCGTCGTCGGAAGATGTTAACCTGACCAGAAGGCTGGTGGAGGCGGGCGAACTGCTGGGCATACCGGTACTCGACCATATCATCGTCAGCGATAAGGGCTACACCAGCCTGAAATCAAGGAATTTAATTTGAGGTCAATAATGAAAAGGAACATTCTGATCAAGCTGATCGGCGCGGCAGTCATCAGCGCATTCGTTATATCAGCACTTGCAGGGTGCAGCCTGTTGGGGGTCGATAACTCCGATATTCAGGAAGGCCCGGGCGGCACCCTCAAGCTCTGGGATATTGGACCGCTTACTCTCGATCCGGCGATATCGAGCGAGATGTCATCCCATCTCTACATCATGCAAATCTTCAACGGCCTGGTCAAATTAAACGAGAACCTTGAGCCGGTCTCTGACCTGGCAGAGCGCTGGACTGTAAGCCCTGACGGTAAAACATATACCTTTTTCCTGCGCCGGGACGCCCTTTTCCATGACGGCAAACCGGTCACTGCCTCCGATGTCAAGTACTCCTGGGAGAGAGCTTGCAGTCCTGCCACCGGTTCACAGACGGCATCCACATACCTCAACGATATAGTCGGCTCGGCTGAAGTGCTGTCCGGCCAGGCTCAAAACCTCAGCGGCGTATCAGTTATCGACGACCATACCCTCTCGGTTACGATCGACGCGCCTAAAGTTTATTTTCTATCCAAGCTGGCTTATCCCACTGCCTTCGTGGTGGACAGGCGAAATGTCGCAACAGGAGGGGACTCGTGGTGGTACAAACCCAACGGCAGCGGACCATACCGAATGGCCAGGTGGAATGTGGGCTCACTCATCATTTTGCAGCCCAGCCAGCATTATTACGGCAAGAAGGCCACCGCACGATTATACTTCCAGCTGCTGGACGGCGTGCCCATGTCCCTTTACGAGACGGGAAAGATAGACGTGGTTGAGATCAGCCAATTATATTTAGATCGTGCTACGGACAGGACAGGGCCTTTCTTCGATCAACTTCACATATATCCGGAGTTCAGCCTGCAATATATCGGGTTCAATACCACCAGGCCGCCCTTCGATGATCCCCTTGTCAGGGAAGCTTTCAGCCGCTCGGTGGACAAGGACCATATCATTAAAATCATAGAGAAAAACATGGTCAGCCGCGCTGACGGAATTTTGCCTCCGGGCATGCCGGGTTACAACAAGGATTTGCAGGGGCTTGACTATGACCCGGCCTATGCCAGGGAATTGCTGGCCAAATCCAGATATAGCTCCGGCCTGCCTCCTGTCACCATCACTGTGCTTGGATGGGGAGGAGTGGACGTCGACCCTGCTCTGGGGGCTGTCATGCAGGATTGGAAAAAGAACCTGGGTGCGGAAGTATCGGTCAGGCTGCTTGAGCCCGACCCGTTTCATTACAACCTTAAGCAGGAGGCCGACGAAATGTACGTGCTGGGCTGGGTGGCGGACTACCCCGACCCGCAGAACTTCCTGCAAACGCTTTTCTACACGGGTACCGAATACAATCACGGGCGGTTCTCGAGCAGTGACTTTGATAGCCTGATCGACAGGGCGGCTGTGGAGCAGGATCATGATAAACGGGTAGAGCTTTACCGCCAGGCGGAGCAGGTCGTTGTCGAGCAGGCGCCCGTTATCCCTCTCTGGTTCAACAAAAATTACGTCCTGGTCAATCCGCGAGTCAAGAACTACAGTATCGATCCGCTGGGAGTGCCCCGTTTAAACCTCGTAAGTATTGAACATTAGCTATATAATTAGCATGCTCCCCGGTAAAACGATTATTAAAAAGGAGAGCGCCATGGATAAAAATGTACTGGAAGCACCGTGCGGGATCCACTGCGGGCTTTGTCCTCTTAATCTGGCGATCAAAGATGAAAAGCTGAGGAACCGGCTCTCCGAGACATTGAAACTACCTCCGGATAAGGTCAATTGCACCGGCTGCAGGTCCATCGACGGTCATTGCCCGGTGATAGGAGAGCAGTGCGCCACCTGGATATGCATCAAAGGCAAGGGACTGGAATTCTGTTCAGAGTGCATCGATTTCCCCTGCATAAAGCTTATGCCGTGTTCCGACCGCGCCGATAGGCTCCCTCACAACATCAAGGTGGCCAGCCTGGCGTTAAGAAAAAACAAGGGATCGTTCGAATGGGAAAAGGCCATTAAAGACATTTACTCACGTTATTTCCACGGCGTAATGGTCATAGGACAGGGTCCGCAACTTAAAGATAAATCTCCTGAAGAATCTGCATAAGGAAGCCCGAAAACAAATGCCAGTCGGCTATACAAGCAGCGAGTTATACCAGCATCATGACACGGGCAGCCATGTCGAGAACAAGGAACGCCTGAAGGCCATAGATACCATACTTGAGAAGACAAAGGTTAAAGAGCAGCTTCTTCAAATCTCACCCCGTGCCGCCAGCATCGACGAGATAGCGGCAGTGCACGACCGTGAATATATCAGGAGCCTCAAAGCCGAGATCGACAGCGGCGGCGGCTGGCTGGATCCGGATACATATGCTTCCCCCGGATCATGGGAGGCGGCTATCTACGCTGCCGGCGGTGTTATGACGGCGGTCGAGCAGGTCATGAGCGGCAAGGCCGACAGCGTTTTTGCCGCGGTCAGGCCGCCGGGCCACCATGCCGTACATTCCCACCAGATGGGTTTCTGCCTGTTTAATAACGTGGCAATCGCCGCCCGCTTTGCATTGTCCAACTATGATATCAAGCGCATATTAATTATTGATTTCGACGTCCACCACGGTAACGGCACTCAGGAAGCGTTCTACAGCGAATCACAGGTATTATATTGTTCCACTCACGAATATCCCTGGTACCCATTCACCGGCGCAGCCGAAGATACTGGTAAAGGGGCGGGAGAGGGGTATACGGTAAATATCCCGCTTGAAGCAGGCCTGGGGGATAATGAATATCTTCAGGTTTTCAACGAGGTGCTGGTGCCCGTTGCCGGGCGTTTCCAGCCGGACCTGGTGCTGATATCGGCCGGATACGACGCCCACTGGCAGGACACGATATCCAACATGACGCTTACTACCATGGGATTTGCGCGTATGACCAAGATCATCAAGGCGATTTCAGACCAGTTTTGCCGCAACCGGCTGGTATTCAGCCTGGAGGGTGGTTACAACCACACGGCGCTGGCCTATTCCGTCACCGCAACCATCGAACTGCTGATGGGTCATGCCGAGGTTTATGATCCGCTGGGGCCTCCTCCCATGTCATACTCACCCCGTGATTTCGGCGATTTCGTTAAATCCATACGTAACATTCACAAAATACAAGATTGAGCCGTATAAAACAAAGAATGCGGGGCTCTTGCCCCGCATTCTTAATTATGCACAGATAAAAGCTCAGCCTTCCTTGCTTCCGATGCCGAGGAAAAGGATTACCGCAACGCCCAATATCATGCCCGCTATGCCCATGAATGTCGCCAGCGGGATCATGAGCAAGGCCCATATACCGATAAACATGTTCCTATCCATAAAGCCCCCTTGTAATCTCCATCAATCGATAAGTATTGATCATCGTTATCATGCGGCCTTAGATTCAGTTTTAAGGCCCCGGTCCCACAGCACCAGCAGCGGCCCGGCCACAAATATGGAGTCATAGATACCCACTACCACTCCAACCAGCAGGGCCATGATGAATTGCTGAATCGTCACTCCGCCGAACAGGAACAACGCGAGGCCTGTTAAAATCACCACAAGGCTGGTATTGATACAGCGGGCGATCGTCTCCAGTATGCTCGAGTTTACGGTTGTGGCAAAATCCCTACTAATGCCTTTGCGGACATTCTCACGTATGCGGTCATAGACCACACAGGTATTGTTGATGGCGAACCCGACTATGGTCAGCATGGCTACGATGAACATGGAGTCGACCTGATAGCCGATAAGCCAGCCCAGTATGGAGAAGACGCCCATGACGATCAACACATCGTGCAACAGGGCGATCACGGCGCTGAAGCCCCATTTAAAGGGACTGGGCATATGGCGGAAGGCGAAAGCGATGTAAAGTATCATAAAAATGGATGCCACCAGAACTGCGATGGCTGCGTTGCGCGCCACCTCGCTGGCCACCACCGGTGATACCGTCTCGAAGTCCCTGACAGTCACATCCGTATTCAGCCCTTTCCCAAGGCCATCGATCAGAGCTATTTTTTCATCGGAATTGATGTCCCTGGTACGTACGAGGAAATCACCGTCGCCGGTTTTCTGGATCGTGGCATCGTCGTACCCCAGCTGGGACATTTGCTGTCTGAGCACACCCTGTTCGACCTGCTGGCTGAAGCGTAGCGTCATGACGGTTCCGCTGCTGAAATCTATGCCCAGTTTGAACCCGAATGCCAGCATCGAGATGATGCCCGGCACAAGCAAACAAATGGAGATAAGAAAAAACCACTTGCGGTTACCTACGATGTCGATCATGCTTTTACTCCGTATAACCAGGTATTCTTAACAGCCCTCGCCGTTAAGGAGAGGAACAGCCTGCTCACAGTGATGGCGGTGAACATGCTGAGGGCCACACCTATGAAAAGTGTAAGCGCAAAGCCCTTGACCATGAAAGCTCCGAAAGTATCGCCGAACCAGAAAAGAACAATACAGGCGATGAATGTAGTCACATTGCTGTCGCGTATGGCCAGCCAGGCACGGTTGAAGCCTGCGTCCACGGCGGCGCCCATGGTGCGTCCCGCCCTGAGCTCCTCCTTCATACGTTCAAAGATAAGGATATTGGCGTCTACCGCCATGCCGATTGACACAACACCCGCTGCGATGCCGGCCATCGTCAACGTGACCGGCACCAGTTTAAAAATGGCGGTCAGAATGATGCTGTAGATTATTAAAGCCAGTGTCGCTACGACACCCGCCATACGGTAGTACAGGATCATGAACAGGGCTACCAGGATAAGGCCGATGGCGCCTGCCACGATACTCTTTTTAATTGAGTCCGCTCCCAGGGTTGCATCGACAGTCTGCTCCAGAATAACGGACAGGGGCACATCGAGTGAACCGGAATTGAGCTGGATGGCCAGGTTCTGCGCCTCTTTCATATCCATGCCTTCGATGATGCCGGCGCTCTTGATCACGGCGCGCACCGTAGGATACGAGATGAGCTGGCCGTCCAGGAATATGCCCAGGGGTTTATTGATATTGCGTTTGGTGATCTGCTCGAAAAGTATCGCCCCCTCATCGTTCCATTCGAACGCCACATTCGGCTCGTTAGTGTTGGATGTGAGCTCAACCCTTGAGTTGGGCTTGAGGTATTTACCGGTCAATTCCTTGGTCAGTCCATCGCTGCCGACGCCTGTGGCTATGGTCCAGATATATTCCCCTTTTTCATCGGTCTGGGGCTGCCCCGACAGGTCCGTGGTGGTCTCTTTAAACTCCAGCAGGGCGACCTGCCCTATCAGCTTCTTTGCCTCATCCACATTTTTTTCGCCGGGCAACTGGACCAGGATGCGATTCTCGCCCTGGCGTTGAATGATCGGCTCCTTAACACCGAACGCATTGGCGCGCCGTTCTATCTTGTTGAGGACGCTGGTCATGACCTGGTCTACCGTCTGCGACGGATCTTTCTTTGACAGGTCGGCCTCGTACACAAGGTATGCGCCGCCTTTCAGGTCCAGTCCCAGGGTGAGACCCTGACGGCCGAAGCGGTCGCCCTCCAGCGGCACTATGGCCCAGACGCTGAATCCGACCAGCACGGCTATAAACAGAAGCAGCAATACATCACTTGTTTTCAATTATCCTTTCACCCTCCTGAGCAATGTTTCAATCGCAATCCGGTACATATACCTTTCTCACGCTGCACAACAGGCGCCCCTGTCAATCTCATTCCTTACGTATTGCAGAGCGTCCTCCCTGGTGCTGATCTCACCGGCCGCCTGGGCTTCCCTGACCAGCTTGAGCAACCTTCCGATATCTTTTCCAGGGTGCATCTTGAACTCGTGGATTAAATCGTTACCTGTCAGCAGGCGGACCGGCAATATCTCACTTTCCTGTTTATTATGAACATCTATTATATACCTGACCTGCTCAGTATGCATATGCCACTCGCGGATATCGACGCGCGGGCCCGCCACCGCCAGGTAATCCGCCAGCGCCAGGTAAATAATATCGATACCGGCGCCCTCGGTGTCCCTGAAAAAACGGTATATGGCCCTGTGAGTGGGCAAGCCTTCGTGGGACATCTGCGCCGGATGAAGGTGGTGGTAGATCAGATTCTCCACATAGCGTATCTCGCTGGTGCTGAACCTCAACCGTCCCAGCATGGCGGCGGCGGTAACAGCTCCGTCTTTGGTATGCCCCAGAAATCTTATGCGGCCGTTTTCCTCGACAGTCCTGTCCTCAGGCTTGGCGATATCATGCAGCAGCAAGCCCAGCTTCAACAATGTCCTGCGGCTGCTGCCGCCGGCTATCTCCTCAGCAAAGTGCATCTCGATCTCCGCCTGCCACGGGACCGCCTCCAGCAGGTTGCCTTTGCCGTAAACCCAGTCGCTCTCCCTCAATATATACTCGAGGGCGGCAATGGATTCGATGGAGTGATCGAAAACATCCCAGTAATGCTCCTTCGGCTGCTTCACTCCCTTCATCGCCTCGATCTCCGGCATAATCCTGCACAGCAGTCCCAGATCATCAAGGTAACGCACCGAATTGCCCGCATACGGCAGAGAGAGTATCCTGAGCAGCTCTTCCCTGACTTTTTCACTGGGCACCATCTCAACCAGATTGCTGTTTAAGCGTATGGTATCCTCGGTAATGGGCTCAATCTCAAGGTTGAGCTCTCTGGAAAGCCTGACCGCGCGCATCAGCCGCGAGGGATCTCTGTCGAATATTCTGTCGCTGACCTGCCTCAACAGGCCCTTTTTCAGGTCCTCCTCTCCACCTGCGGGATCAAGCAGGGATATCTCGCCTGCTATAAAAGCAGCCAGGTCAAGCCCCATGGCGTTCACAGTGAAATCGCGCCGCAGCAGGTCATGCTCGATATCACCTTCGTAAGACGTGATATCTATATGCCACGGCTCGTTTTCCCCCGCCACCACCACCCGCCCCACGCGGTTTTCCTCGTCCAGCATAACGTAACGGCCGTCTACAAGCTCAGCAGCTTCCTGGGCAACAGCCAGCGAATCGCCGCTGACCGCGATATCGAGGTCGATCGTATCCCTGCCCACCAGCCAGTCACGCACAAAGCCGCCTACTAAGAAAGCCTTACATTCAGGAGCCGCGCATACCGGGGTAAGCCTGGAGAGGACACCCATCAGGTCCTGGTTGATTTCGAACACAAGCAAAGATTATAGCCCCGCCTTATAACCTTGTAAAGTTGAGGCCATATACTCCGCAGCCGGTTGCTACGGAGATATCGCGGCACCTGCCAGGCCTTTTATCGAGACAATGTATAGCTGTGCAGCCGTCAGCTGAAGCTCGGCCACAATTATAGCTGTGATATAATTTAGTCACCATGCAATACAAACGCATCGTAATCAAACTCGGGACCAACCTGATCACCGGGGGAGGCGCCAGGTTGGACCTGAAGGTCATGGCCGATCTGGCCGGACAGGTGGCGGAGCTGCACCGCAAAGGGCATGAGATAATCATAGTGTCATCCGGCGCTGTCGCTGCAGGCCGCGATCTGCTCGGCATAAAAAATAAACGCCGGGACATACCTTTCAAGCAGGTCATGGCCTCGGTAGGCCAGAACCGCCTGATGAACATCTACTACGGGCTTTTCCTGGAGCACGGTATAAATGTGGCACAGGCGCTTCTCACGCGGGCAGACCTGACCGACCGGGCGCATTATCTGAACGCACGCAACACCCTCCTGGCCCTGATCGACCTGAAGGTCGTCTGCGTGGTCAACGAGAACGATGTGGTATGCACCGATGAACTGGGTGAGCAGCGGTTCGGCGACAACGACAACCTCTCTGCCATGGTAGCCAACCTGGTGGATGCCGACCTGCTGGTGCTGCTCTCCGACGTGGAGGGCCTTTATACTTCCGACCCGCAGCAGGGCCGTAAAGCCAAGCTCATACCGGTAGTTGATAAGATAGATAATAGAATAGAGGAGATGGCGGGCGGCGCAGGCAGTACACACGGCACAGGCGGAATGGTCACCAAGCTCGAGGCGGCGCGCCTGGCCACTTCCTCCGGCGTGCCGGTTGTTATCGCTAAAGGCTCGCTTCCCGGGGTGATTACCGAGGCGGCGTCGGGCAAAAGTATAGGGACTTTTTTCACGGCTCGCGACAGTAAGATCGAGAGCCGCCAGCGCTGGCTGCTTTCAGGACTATCCTGCATGGGCCGTCTGGTGATAGACAGGGGCGCTACCGCTGCCCTGCGCAGGCAAAACAAAAGCCTGCTTCCCGCCGGCATAGTTGAGGTGGAGGGCAGCTTCGATCGCGGAGATGTGGTCGACATATATGAGAAAGACGGAAAAAAGGTCGGCAGCGGCATAGCCAACTACAGCTCCGCCGACCTGCTCCGTATCAAGGGGGAGCGGTCGGGCGTGATAGCCGATACGCTCGGATATGAATATGGTGACGAGGCCATACACCGTGACAACCTCGCGCTGGTCTGAATATTGATGGAGGCTATTAATGCAGGTAGATATTAATGAATTAGAAGAGAAAGCTGCGCAGGCCAGGCTGGCCTCCAAACGGCTATCCCTTGTTCCCACCAGTGTAAAGAATGAGGCGCTCCTGGCCATCGCCAAGGCTTTGCTGGACAAGGAGGATATCATCCTCCGCAATAACGAAAAGGACTATAAAGAGGCCGAAGCCTCGGGCATGAGCGCAGCCATGCTGGACCGCCTGATGCTCGACTCCAAACGGATAAAGGGCATATCGGAGGACGTGAAGACCGTTGCGTCGCTTCCCGATCCCGTGGGCGAGATCATCGAGGAGCGCACCCTGCCCAACGGCCTGGCTTTGAGCAAAAGGCGAGTACCGCTGGGGGTAATAGGCGCTATCTACGAGAGCAGGCCCAACGTAACGGTGGACATTTCGGTGCTCTGCCTCAAGTCAGGCAACGCCGTGATACTGCGCGGCGGCAAGGAGTCCGCTCGATCCAATCTCGCGCTGGCCGGCACGGTGCAGGAAGCGGCGTACAGATCGGGAATTCCGGCCGGAGCTGTACAGTTCATAGAATCCACCGACCGAAGCTTAGTTGATCGCCTGTTGAAGATGAAGGAGTACATAGACCTTGTTATTCCCAGGGGAGGGGCCGCTCTTATCAAGTTCGTAAGAGACAACGCCGCCATGGCGGTGGTGGCCGGCGGCATCGGCGTCTGCCACCTGTATGTGGACAGGACGGCGGATATCACAAAGGCTGCCGCCATCACCTACAATGCCAAGGTGCAGCGTCCCACAGTGTGCAACGCACTCGACTGCGTGCTGGTGCATAAAGACATCGCGGCCGGATTTCTTCCTGTAATGGCTAAAGAGCTGGCCAAAGCGGAGGTGGAACTGCACTGTGACCACCGCTCACTGGGTATACTCAAATCGACCGCGGGGCTGAGTATCAGACCTGCCCTGGATGATGACTGGGGCAGAGAGTACCTGTCCCTGGTGATGGCCGTCAAGGTCGTCGATTCTCTGGATGAAGCGCTGCAGCATATCGACCGCTACGGATCGGGCCATTCCGAGGCGATCGCCAGCGAAGATGAAAATTCGATCCAGCGCTTTTTAAACGAGGTAGATGCCGCCTGCGTCTATGCCAATGCCAGCACGCGGTTCACCGATGGTGCACAGTTCGGCCTGGGCGCGGAGATCGGCATCAGCACACAGAAGTTCCACGCTCGCGGACCCATGGCCTTGAGAGAGATCACCAGCTACAAATGGTGTATCAGAGGCAACGGGCAGATACGACCGTAAATTATAATACGGAGCTCGCCTGCATACTCAGGTAGACTGAGATTCTCTCTTTTAAGTGGAGGACTTTGAGAACCTCTTTGAGAGGCGCACCTTCGTTTCACCTGCTGGTCAAGCCGGCCGGGCCGACCTGTAATCTCGACTGTAAATACTGTTTTTTTCTGGCTAAAGAGAGTCTGTATCCCGGCAGCCGTTTCCGCATGGATGAAGAGCTGCTCGAAAGCTACATGCGCCAGTTAATTGAAGCCAGCCCCGGCCCGGAGATCACTGTGGCCTGGCAGGGCGGAGAGCCGACGCTGATGGGGATCGATTTCTTCAAGCGCTCAATAGAGCTGGAAAAGAAGTTAGCCCGTCCAGGCACCAGGTTTTTAAACACAATCCAGACTAATGGCACACTCATCGACGGCCGCTGGGCGGCTTTCCTGAAAGAAAACGGCTTCCTGGTAGGCGTCAGCCTTGATGGTCCACAGCCGCTGCATGACTGTTACCGTGTGGACAAAGGCGGTTCACCCACCTTCGACAAAGTACTGCGCGGATTAAGATTCCTGCAGGAGGCCGGTGTCGAATGGAATATCCTGGCCGCTATGAACAATAAAAATGCCGACTATCCCCTCCGGGTTTATCGGTTTTTCCGGGATGAACTCAACGCTGGATTTATCCAGTTCATACCTATCGTGGAACGCGTGAAGAAGCGCGGCGCCTCGCGGGTCAATGCAATGGCGGAGTGGTCGGTCAAGCCCGAGCAATTCGGCAGATTTATGATCGCTGTCTTCGATGAATGGGTACGCCGTGATGTTGGTAAAGTATATGTGCAGATGTTCGACGCGGCCCTGGCCTGCTGGCACAGAGTTCAGCCGGGACTGTGCATTTGTGCAGCCACCTGCGGCACAGGGCTGGTCATGGAGCATAACGGCGACGTTTATTCCTGTGACCATTTCGTAGAACCTGCTTACAAGCTGGGTAATATCAAGTCAACACATTTAGGAGAACTGGTTGCTTCAGAACAACAGGTTGAGTTCGGACGCAACAAACTCGAAGGTCTACCTGCTTATTGCCGCCGATGCAAAGTCCTGTTCGCCTGCCGGGGGGGTTGTCCCAAGGACCGCTTCAACCGGGCTCCCGATGGTGAACCCGGCCTGAATTACCTGTGCAGCGGTTACAGGATGTTCTTTCAGCATATAGACAGGCCAATGCGCAAAATGTCACACCTGTTGAGCATGGGGAGACCTGCGGCGGATATCATGCCTGTCGACAAAGCATGCAGTGACACAAATTGATTAAACATTTGCTGCCCATGTATAATCGCTGTATCAATTAAATGGAGGCGGATTCATATGGGAGGTGTACTGGGTAGCATTTTGCCGGAGGCAGTAGCGGTAGCCATCAGTCCTATACCGATCATCGCCCTCATATTAATGCTCTTTTCAAAAAGAGCCAGGACTAACAGCCTTGCATTCCTCATCGGCTGGATACTGGGCCTGGCCGCAGTCTGCGCCATAGTCATGGCGGTAGGCAGCACGCAGAACATGTCTCCGGGCAGCGGCGCCTCCAGCGCCGGATACGGGATTAAGATTCTGCTGGGTCTTCTACTGCTGTTCATGGCTTTCAGGAACTGGAAAAAACGTCCGGGGCCGGGCGAACAAGCCAAGATGCCGGGTTGGATGTCGACCATAGATTCGATTAAGCCGGGCAGGGCCTTCCTTCTGGCAGTGCTGCTGGCCGCTATTAATCCCAAGAACCTCGTGCTTACCCTGACCGCAACACTGGACGTCGTGCAGAAGGGGCTTGCTGCAAGCCAGGCAATCATAGCCCTGGCCATCTTTATCGTTATCGCCAGCCTGACTATTGCACTTCCTGTTCTGATCAACCTTTTCATGGGTGCCAAATCGGCAAGGATACTCGATTCCTGGAAAGTATGGCTGACTGCCAACAACAGCACGGTTATGTTTATACTTCTGCTTGTATTCGGTGTTGTCGTACTGGGCAAGGGCATCGCCGGGCTATCCGGTTGAATTTACTGCAGGGAGGTAATAGATGAGCGAGCAATTCAAGGGCGTCATGGGACGCACTATTGACGAATCAAAGCAATACTGGCCCGATCCCATACGGCCAAGGGAAGGCTCTCCCAACATCGTCTACTGGGTGATAGACGATACTGGCTTCGGGCAGCTCAGCCCGTTCGGCGGGCTGGTTGAGATGCCCACGCTGCAGAGTCTGGCTGATAACGGCCTGCTGTACAACAACTTCCACACCACGGCGCTTTGCTCGCCGACCCGCTCGTGCCTTTTGACCGGGCGCAACCACCACTCCAACCATATGGCCTGTATAACAGAAATAGCCACCGGCTTCCCCGGCAGCGATGGGCGCATCCCCTTTGAAAATGGATTCCTCTCAGAGATGCTGACACCACACGGATATGCAGCATGGGCCGTAGGCAAGTGGCACATGACCCCTGCCCAGGAGGTGCATATGGGCGCCAGCCGCGAGCGCTGGCCGCTGGGCCGAGGCTTCGAGAGGTACTACGGTTTTATGTGGGGTGACACCGATCAGTGGAGACCTGACCTGGCCCATGATAACCACCTGATACCGGTCCCGGACAGGAAACCTTATTATCATCTGTCCGAGGATATCACAGACAAGGCCATCGAGTTCATCAAGGACCTAAAATCCGTCACTCCCAGCAAGCCCTTCTTCCTTTATCTGGCCTATGGCGCCAACCATGCCCCGCACCAGGCTCCGAAGGAATGGATAGATAAATACAAAGGCAAATTCGACGCCGGCTGGGAAAAATGCCGTGAAACGATCTATAAAAACCAGCTCAAAATGGGCATTATACCAACGGGAACCGTGCTGCCGGCACACGATCCGGATGTACCTGCCTGGGACAGCTTCTCAGCCGATGAAAAACGGCTGGCTGCGCGGTTTATGGAAGCGTTTGCAGCACATTCTTCCCACATGGACCACCAGTTCGGGCGCCTGGTGCAGTTCCTGAAAGATATGGGGGAGTTGGAGAATACGCTGATCATGGTCGTATCAGATAACGGCGCCAGCTCTGAAGGCGGTCCGCACGGGCTGATCAACGAGAACGAGTTTTTCAATATGATACCGGAGGATGTGCAGCGCACCCTCGCCAGGATCGACGACATCGGAACACCCCGTTCGTACAACCACTATCCCTGGGGCTGGGCCTGGGCCGGCGACACCCCATTCCGCCGCTGGAAACGCGAGACATATCGCGGCGGAGTTTCGGACCCCTGCGTAGTGTCATGGCCGGCAGGCATCAAATCCAGAGGCCAGATACGCAACCAGTATATACATGCCATAGATTTAGTACCGACCGTCCTGGATGTACTGGGAATCGACCCGCCGCAGTTTATACGGGGTGTTTCGCAATCGCCCATCGAGGGCATTAGCTTCGCTTACAGCTTCGATAACAGCAATGCGCCCAGCCGCCGCGAGACACAATATTTCGAGATGTTCGGGCACCGCGCTATCTATCACAATGGATGGCGGGCGGTCTGCCCCTGGCCGGGAACGTCCTTTGTGGAGTCCGGCAAGGGATTCGGCACACCGCTATCCCTTAAAGACCTGCAGCGGATCGAGACCGGCGGGTGGGAACTGTATCATTTAGACGAAGATTATGCCGAGGCGCACAACGTTGCCGACAAGTATCCCGAGATCCTGCGGGAAATGATCTCACGCTGGTGGACCGAGGCGGGTAAGTATAACGTATTACCGGTTGACGGCCGCGGGCCGACACGCACCCTGGACCCGCATCCCGCGATCGAAAAGCCGCGTCAGCGCTATATTTACTATTCAGGAACATCCAGGATCGCCGGGCTGGTGGCGGTGGATGTAAAGAACCGCTCACATACGGTTTCAGCCGAGGTTAACATACCACCTGGTGGCGCGGAAGGTATGCTGATATGCCAGGGTGGGCGATTCGGAGGCTGGGCGCTGTATGTAAAAGGAAAGCGCCTGAAGTATGCCTACAACTACGCCGGCATCACCAGCCATATTATCAGTGCTGACCGTGATATACCTGCCGGCAGCTGCAGGCTGTGTTATGAGTTCGAGAAAAAGAGCGAGCCTGACTTTATGAAAGGCAAAGGAGCCGGCGGTATCGTGCGGCTATACATAAACGATGACAAAGTCGGGGAAGCCGAGATCCCTGTTACATCTGCCATTTGCTACGATATTCCAGGGAACCTGGCATGCGGAGGTGATGAGGGTGAGCCCGTGGTGGACGACTATACCACCCCATTCAAATTTACAGGCGTGATCAAACAGGTGATAGTGGACGTCAGCGGAGAACCCGTTGTTCATCATGAGATGCAGGGCCGCATAGCCATGGCCAGACAATAGCATTATCACGGGGCGCACCGCTCGGTGCGCCCCACTTCTCTCTAACGTAACCCTTCGAGCGCCTTTTTCTGTTCCTGGAAAAGCTGTTTTATCCCTTTATCCGCGAGCGCAATCAAAGTATCAATAGTCTCCTTGGAGAACGGCTTGCCCTCCGCCGTACCCTGCAGTTCCACAAACTCGCCTTTATCCGTCATAACAACGTTGAAATCGACTCCCGCGCGGAAGTCCTCATCGTAACACAGGTCGAGCAGCTTTACCCTGTCCACCAAACCCACGCTGGTGGCGGCCACGGCGCACCTGACAGGCATAACCTTGTAGATGCCCTGTTTTCTCAATTTTGCTATAGCCACAAAGAGGGCAACATAGGCCCCGGTGATGCTGGCCGTGCGCGTGCCGCCGTCCGCCTGCAGCACATCACAGTCAACGGCGAAAGTCCTTTCCCCCAGCGAGTCCATATCCACGGCCGCGCGCAGGCTGCGGCCGATCAACCGCTGTATCTCCTGCGAGCGTCCCTGCTGCCTGTCGGGGCTGCGTTGTGTGCGCGTATGTGTGGCGCGTGGCAGCATAGCATATTCGGCGGTCACCCAGCCGCTGCCCTGTCCCTTGAGGAAGGGCGGCACCCTCTCCTCCACGCTCACGGCGCATATCACACGTGTATTTCCTATCTCGATAAGGGCCGATCCCTCCGGATAATCCTGGTAGCCCAGGGTAATCTTCACCGGCCTCATTTCATCATTTGCTCGTCCGTCTGCTCTCGCCATAATACTTCCTTTTTGTACAAATTCCCGCGCAAGTATAGCACCTCGCAATGACGTGATGAAAGTGCTATCCTTTCACTCACCATGCCGGCCGATGTCAATATCTGGATACTGGGCGGCACCGGCTTCGCCGCCGGCCTTCTGGGCTCCATGCTGGGCGTGGGCGGCGGCTTCATCATCGTTCCCGTGCTCACGCTGGCGCTGGGCCTGCCCATCCAGTATGCCATCGGCAGCAGCCTGATCTCCATCGTGATCAATGCCTGCACCGCCACCAGCGTCTATATACGCTGCCATATGACCAATCTCCATCTCGGTTTGCTTCTTTCGTGCGCGCTCGTGCCGGGCGCGGTTGCCGGGGCCTTTCTGGCAGCAAGTTTATCCTCCCCCGTTCTCACCATCATCTTCGGATTGCTGATGGTCTACGTCGCCTACCTCATGATGCCCAAAAAACGTCACGGGCTTGCCCCGGAGCAGGCAGAGGCATCGAAAAACGTGATTGAAAAAGACCATGCTCCGCACGCCTGGCTGGACGGCTGCTACTATGATCCGGCCCTCAACCGGGAAATCGACTATCAAGTTCATCGCCCCGTTGTGGGCCTGGCAACCGGATTATTCGCCGGCGTGATATCCACCCTGCTGGGCATCGGCGGGGGCATTATCAACGTTCCGGTCATGAACCGTCTCATGAAGGTGCCGCTCAAGGCCACCATCGCCACCAGCGCCCTGCTCTTATCTTTCACCACCATGACCGGATCAATCATCTACATGTTCAACGGATATGTTTTGCCCTACGTTGTGGCGCCGCTCATCATCTGTGTGTTCCTGGGCGCCAGGCTGGGCGCCGCCCTGGCACACCGCACCCGCAGCGCACTGCTCATGTGGATATTTGCATTTTTCCTGGCCGTGACTGCGGTCCTTATGATTCTCAAGGCACTCAATATATTGGGGTAAAGTAAAGATGGAATGCCAGTACGATAGCCGTCATGAAAAGCTGCACCGCCTAAACCGGCGCATCAGCCAGGTGCTGCGCTGGGGTATTGCAGTCAGCCTTGTATTAATAGTCTGCGGACTCATAATTTTTCCGGTGAGTGGCGCTCCGCATACATCTCCACTGCTGCCGCTGCCTTCGCTAATAAACGGTTTTGCCTCGCTCAATCCGGCGGCTTTCATAACAGCCGGCGTGGTCCTTATCCTGCTACTGCCTGTAGCCATGCTGATACTATCGCTTACGTACTTCGCTGCCGTGAGGGAAAGGCAACCGGTCATCGTTTGCATCGTGCTGCTGATAATGCTGGCAGCCAGCCTCATTTTAGTATTGAAATGAATTGACCGCAGGCATGGCCTGTGATATTATTCGAATTAGATGTCGCCTCTGACTGAACTTCACGCGGAAATAGAACGCTGTAAGAATTGTGACCTTGCCAGGCACCGTACCAGGGTTGTGCCGGGCGAGGGGCCCGATGACGCCAAGCTGCTTTTCATCGGTGAAGCGCCGGGCTATCATGAAGACCAGACCGGCCGGCCTTTCGTGGGCCAGGCGGGCCAGTACCTGGACCAGCTTATCGGCATGATCGGATATAAGCGCAACCAGGTCTACATCGCCAACGTAATCAAGTGCCGGCCACCTGAAAATCGCGATCCTCTGCCCGGCGAGATCATGGCCTGCAGCAAATGGCTGGAGCGCCAGCTCGACGTGATCAAGCCCCGCGTGATTGTAACCCTGGGCCGTTACTCCATGGCAAAATATTTTCCCGGCGAAAGTATCAGCAAGGTGCACGGCCGGGCCAGGCGTTCAGGAAACGTAATCTATTTCGCCATGTACCATCCGGCGGCGGCGCTGCACCAGGGCAACTTGCGCCGGGTGATAGAGGCCGACATACTCAAATTGCCGGCGGTACTGGCGGAGGCCGGCAAGATGGAGGAAGAAAAAGAAAGACCGGCCCAGCTAAATCTTTTCTAAAATGCAATGACCCGTCACAAGTTAAGAATTATCCCCCTCGGCGGCCTCGGCGAGATCGGCAAGAACATGATGGCCGTCGAATACGGCGAAGATATCCTCATCATCGACTGCGGCATGATGTTCCCCGAGGACGAGATGCTGGGAGTCGACCTGCTGATTCCGGATGTAACCTATCTGCTCGAGCATAAACATAAGCTGCGCGGCATCGTCATCACACACGGCCACGAGGACCATATCGGCGCCCTCCCCTACGTGTTGCCGCAGCTCGACCTCCCCATTTATGCCACAAAGCTCACGCAGGGGCTTATCTCGGTCAAGCTCAAGGAGCACCGCTCCCTGATCAAGGCGCGGCTCAAGTTGATAACGCCCGGGGTGCGCTTCCAGGTAGGCTGCTTCAAGGTCGAGGCCTTTCCGGTCTGCCACAGCATTCCCGATGCCGTGGGGCTGATCATCTATACACCTGTTGGTGCTATAGTCAACAGCGGCGATTTTAAGATAGATTACACGCCGGTGGACGGACGTCCCACCGATCTCTCCAGGCTGGCCAAGCTGGGCAACGAAGGTGTGTTGCTGCTGATGGCTGATTCCACTTACAGCGAGCTGCCCGGCTACACTCCTTCTGAGAAAATCGTCGGCCAGACCCTGGACCACATCATCGGCGATGCGCCGGGCCGGGTCATCATCGCTACCTTCTCATCATTAATATCCCGCATTCAGATGATCATAGACGCCGCCGCACGCCACGGCCGCCACGTTTTCATTGTCGGCCGCAGCATGCGTGACACGGTCAAGATGGCCCTGGATATCGGCTATCTGCACGCTCCCGCTGGAGTATTATGTAATGCGGAAGACCTCAAAAAGTTCAGCCACAGCCAGACAGTTCTGGTAACCACCGGCAGCCAGGGCGAGCCCACCTCGGCGCTGGTGCGCATCGCCAACCGCGACCATCCCGACATACGTATCATGCAGGGCGACACCGTGGTCATCTCCGCTACACCCATACCCGGCAACGAGTCGCTCATCAATCGCACCATCGACAACCTGTTCCGCCAGGGCGCCAACGTTATCTACGGCTCGCGCTCCAATGTGCACGTTCACGGCCACGGCAGCCAGGAGGAGCTGAAGATGCTACTCACTCTGGCCAAGCCCAGGTTCTTCATGCCGATACACGGCGAGTACCGCCACCTCGTCATACATTCCGGCCTGGCCAGAAGCCTTGGTATACAGGAGAGCAATATCTTCGTCATGGATAACGGGAATATACTTGAGATCGACGGCGAGAAGGCGCGCATAGCCGGCAAGCTACCGTATGGAAATGTCTACGTGGACGGCCTGGTGCTGGGACGTCACGCGCAGGTGATTCTGCGCGATCGCAAGCTGCTTTCACGCGACGGCATCGTGGTGGTCATCGTAGCACTGGACAAGAAAGAAGGCCGTCTGGTCGGCACGCCTGACATCGTATCCCGCGGCTTCGTGGATGCCGAGCATGACGGCACCGTGATCAACCAGGGGCGCGAGCTGGTGGCCAGTACGCTGGGCAAGGGGCACCATACCGAGCAGAGCGCCATACATACGCGCATCAAGGAGACCTTGAGCAAATTCTTCTACGAGAAGACCAAACGGCGTCCCATGATAATTACAACTGCTATCGAGGTATAGTAGAATAAAGCTATGCCCGCCAGGAAAAGCAGGGGTACCAACAGCAAAAAACCATCGCAGAAGAAATCCGGAAAAGGCTCCGGCAATGCGTTTCTCCACTTCCTTTTCTCTCCCCCCGTGCTGCTCGCCATCATATTCGTGATTGCCGTCTGCCTGATAGTGGCCCTCTGGCCGCTCATCACGCAGGCCATGGGCGAGCTCGGCGCGGAGATCGCCTCCGCCCTCGATGTAGCCGGAGCTAATATCGTAAGCCTGATGGGCCTGGGCGTTATCTTCGTGATAATAGCCGTCATAGGTCTGCTGGTCATCATCGGCCGTCCCTCGTTCTTCGCGCGCAACTGGAATTATTTCTTTGCTGCGGCCGCCTTCATGACGGCAGCCTGGGGCCTGCTTTCCTACCTTCGCCCATCCGGCTCCGGAATACTGGCACAGGTTACGCTGGGAGGCCTAATCGGGCAGGCTATTGTTACCGATTCTCCGGTTATAGGTGTACTGATTATTTTAGCACTGGTTCTGCTGGGCGTATTCCTGGTGGCGCCCGAATGGACACTGGGACTTTTCAAACGCACGGCAAAAGGAACGGCCGGAGCAGTCGACGGAATAGCTGAAGCAGTCAAAGAATCCAACTCGAAGAAAAAAGCTTTGCCGCCTGTAAAAGCAACGGAAGAAAAACAACCCGCGCGGATTGAGAAAGGTGAGGAACCGGTCGCACCTATCGATACCGCTGTGATGGACAGGCTGCGTTCCGGCATAATCGTTGGCGGCTGGTCGCTGCCCAACATAAATATTCTTGACAGGATAGCCGAGACCGTCATCAGCGACAGCGAGATAGAGAAGCGCCGTGAGACCATCGAGGAGGCGCTGGCCAGCTACGGTGTTGAAGCCAAGGTGATCGAGGTGAACCGCGGCCCCACTGTTACGCAGTTCGGCGTCGAGCCAGGCTGGGACCGAAAATTCAAGGAGGTCCGGGAGAAGGACCGCGACGGCAATGTCTCCTCCAGGCAGGAGGAGGTCGGACGCACGCGCGTCAAGGTCGAGCGCATCAATTCTTTGTCCAACGACCTGGCGCTGGCGCTGGCGGCGCCCAGCATCAGGATCGAGGCGCCCGTACCCGGCAAGTCCATGGTGGGCATCGAAGTGCCCAACACAACCTTCGGCTCGGTCGGCCTGCGTGGCGTGATGGAGAGCACGTCCTTTCAGAAGATGCTGGCTAAATCACACCTGGCAATTGCGCTGGGCAAAGGCGCCGGGGGCGAAACCATCGTGGCCGACCTGACCAAGATGCCGCACCTGCTGATCGCCGGCGCCACCGGCAGCGGCAAGAGCGTATGCCTCAATTCCATCATCTGCTGCCTGATGATGAACAACACGCCTGATGCCGTGCGCTTCGTGATGGTAGACCCCAAGCGCGTCGAGCTGGTCAACTATAACAGCATCCCGCACCTGGTATCGCCCGTAGTCGTGGACACGGAAAAAGCCGTAATGGCTCTGCGCTGGCTGAGCGCCGAGATGGACATCCGCTACAAGCGTTTCTCAGCGGCCAAGTCACGTAATATCGAGGACTTCAATAAGAACAAGCAGCCCTCGGAGTGCATGCCCTACATCATTGTCATAATCGACGAGCTGGCCGACCTGATGATGGCCGCTTACGATGAGGTCGAGCACGCCCTCTGCCGCCTGGCGCAGCTCGCGCGCGCCACCGGCATACATTTGATCGTTGCCACGCAGAGGCCGTCCGTGGACGTTGTGACCGGACTAATCAAAGCCAATTTCCCCACACGCATGAGCTTCGCGCTAACTTCGCAGGTGGACTCACGCACCATCATCGATTCAGCGGGCGCCGAGAAGCTTCTGGGCAGGGGCGATATGCTTTATATGCCGCAGGACGCCTCCAAGCCCAAGCGCCTGCAGGGTACAATGGTCGGCGACGGCGAGATCGAGAGGCTTGTCACCTTCTGGGCCAACCAGCGCCGCCAGGAAGCTCAACCTGTAAAATTCGAGGAGATGGCAAAGGCCGGTCCTGAGAGCAAGAAACCAGCCGAGGACGAGCTGCTGGACGCCGCCCGCCAGCTTGCCCTGGAATCCAAGGAAATCTCAGCCTCTTACCTGCAGAGGAAACTGCAGATCGGTTTCCCTCGTGCAGCCAGGATCATGGACAAGCTGAAGGAAGAGGGGTTCGGGAAAGAGAAGGAATCGCAATAACGGGCAAGTAACGGGTCAACTGCTGATCTTCATATCAACTCATTTAACTTCCCCGTATACTACGGTATAATAACGGGAAATCCGCGCTTAAAGGAGGCAGACCGTGAAGATTGAGCCGATCACCGCTAAACCGAGCAAAGAGGAGCTGGGCGCACGCCTTGAGAAAGTTCGTGCGTTGATGGAGAAGCAGAAGCTGGATTATTACGTTTCTTTCTCTCCTACCAACATCTACTACCTGACCAATTTCGCCAATATTGTACACGAGCGTCCCTTCATACTGGTTATACCGAAGAAGGGTCCGATGAAAATGGTCTGCCCCCAGTTGGAATCTACACACGTCAAGGCCAGGGCACGCTGCGACCTGGATTATGTCATCTATTTCGAGTTCCCGGCGCCCGCGGGTGGCAACTGGTACGACGTTTACAAACCTCTTTTCAAAAATAGCGATAAAATCGGCATCGAATCTGCCATGCCGGCCGGCATACTTAAGGAGACGCCCGGTACTACAGTGATGACGAACATTATCGAAGATGTCCGTGTCATCAAGACCGAGTACGAGATCGGGCGCACAGCGCACGCCTGCCAGGTGGTGGATGAGGGTATGAAAAAGCTGCTGGAAGTCACGCGCGTCGGCGTGCCGCTCATCACGATCTACAGCGGACTGGTGCAGGCTATGATGGGCAAGGCTCTGATCGAGATACCCGACATCAACCTCATGGCCAGCAAATTCCAGGGCGCGGTCTGGCCAACCTCAATCTCCCATGATCCGCACATCATACCGACCCCTTTTATGCCCATGGAGGAGGGAGGCCCCTCCTGTTCCATCGTAGGCGCCATCGTGGACGGCTACGGGGTTGAAGTCGAGCGCACGATGTTCCTCGAGTATGTTCCGGATCACGCCAAGAAGCTGTTCGATATTATGATGAAGGGGCGCGCACTGGCCTACAAGCTGGCTCAGCCGGGCACCGTGCTGGAGGAGATCGATAAACAGGTACGTCAGGTCTTTATCGATGCCGGCTACGAGAAGAACATCATACACCGCACGGGACACGGCTTCGGCATCACCGGCCATGAGGATCCCTTCCTGGCGCTGGGCGACAAGCGCAAGCTGGCGCCGGGCATGATCGTCAGCATCGAGCCGGGCATCTACTTCCAGGGGAAGGGCGGCTATCGCCATTCCGATACCGTGTTGATCACCGAGAACGGCAACCTGAAATTGACGCATGCGCCCGATCAGCTGGAAGAGCTACTCTTTAAGAAATAAGGGGATTATGAATATGAAAGAACCGGTTAATACGCAACCCCAGGTATATAAAACGGGCGGCGGCAGCGCCATGTATATCCTGGTAATCTGCACACTGCTGTACGTCATCAACTATATCGACAGGCAGGTTTTCTCAGTGGTGCTGCAGCCTATGAAGGTGGAGCTGGGACTGACCGATACCCAGTGCGGCCTGGCGCAGACCATCTTCATACTGGGCATGGCGCTCTTCTCCTTCCCGGTGGCCTACCTGGTCGACCGCTGGAGCCGTAATAAGACGATCGGCATCATGGCCCTGCTCTGGAGCCTGTTCACCTTCCTGACCGGCTTCGCTAAAAACTTTACCACGTTAATTATGCCTCGCAGCCTGGTGGGCGTGGGCGAGTCCGGCTTCACTGCAGGCGGTGTGGCCATGGTAAGCGCAGCCTACCCGCCGGAAAAGCGCGCCCGCATGCTGGGCATCTTCAATATCGGCGTACCGTTGGGCGCCGCCATCGGCGTGATCGCGGGTGGCGCTATCTCCGCCGCTATGGGCTGGCGCTGGGCTTTCTATATCTTCGCCATTCCCGGCATCATCCTGGGCATCCTGGCCTTTTTCATGAAGGATTATAAAACACCGGCTCACTCGGGTGCGACGGGCACAAAGATCAATTTCGGCAAGTCCATCGCATCGCTGTTCCGCATCCGCAGCCTGGTTCTGTATTTCTTCGGATACGGCATCATGTGCTTTATGACTGTATCCGTACTGGTCTGGGCGCCGGCTCTGATGATGCGCCTGATGAATATCTCAGAAGCGACGGCCGGCATGATCGTGGGTGGATGGGCACTCACGGCCATCATCGCCGCCCCGTTCGGCGGCTGGCTGGCCGACCACTGGCAGAAAAAGACCGGCAAGGGCCGGCTCTATCTGCCCGCACTGGCCTCCCTACTGGCCGCCATAGTGCTGGTCATCATGGTGATACTTAAATTCGGCCCTATCGGCATAGCACTGGGCTTCATTTACGGCTTCCTCTCAGTGATCGGATCGCCGGCGCTCAACGCAGTCTCGCAGGACGTAGTGCCGGCAGCCCATAAGGGCCTCTCCATGGGAATGGCCGTGTTCGCCGCCTACATGTTCGGCGGCGCCTGGGGTCCCTCCGTGGTGGGAGCCATCTCCGACGCGCTGGGAGGAGACGCCCAGGGTCTCATGATGGCCATGCTGAGCACCACCATCGCAGGCCTTATCGCAGCTGTGCTGCTCTGGCTGGCTGCGCGCACCTATCCGGCCGACATGGCCAAAGTCCAGCAGGAAACCCTCATAGCTAAATAAGCATGGAGAAAAAAACATGAAACTGACAACGCTGCTGTTGCTGCAGGTCATTTACTTCATACTGGGAATCCTGTATAACGGCGTCAGCCTATTTCTTATATCGCAGGGCCAACCCGGGCTGGCGCCCACACAGCCGGTCATGGGCACCATATCGATGATAACCTATGCGCTTTTCCTTATTCCGGGATACCTGCGCAAACTCACGCTTTACAGGATATTAATGGGAGTGGCTATCATCGTTATAGGCTACGGGGGCGTGGTCACTCACATCATCAACATCTTCACCCAGCCGCAACTTTACAGCTCGATCCTGTCATGGAC
>DAOUFR010000088.1:0-9738 GCA_034429715.1 Dehalococcoidia bacterium | reverse complement strand
TGTTCATGGCCCCGTGGTGTAGCGGTCTAACATGCCACCCTGTCACGGTGGAGATCGTGGGTTCGAATCCCATCGGGGTCGTGTCCAATTCCCTCCATGCTTGACATGCGTCTGTTTTTTCTATAGCATTTCCGTCAACCGATAGGCTACGTATAATCGATTGTGGTGACATAATGATCGATACAGCGATAGTCGCCCTCCTGGCTGTAGCGGCCTTTTTCCTCGGCGCCTGTCCCTTTTCACTGTGGATCGGCAGATTAAAGCTGCGTAAGGATATAAGGAACTTCGGCGACGGCAATCCCGGAGCAACCAACGTTTTCAAAGCTGGCGGGAAAGTCTGGGGTGTTATTGCACTGGTAGCAGACATACTTAAGGGCATGCCCTTTGTCTTTATAGCTTTGTACGTACTTAACTATTCTCAGTCGGTTGGATACATTGTCGCTGTTTGCGCGGTGCTCGGCCATGCGTACTCCCCTTTCCTTGGATTTCACGGTGGAAAGGCGCTGGCGGTATTCGCCGGGACCCTGGTAGCCCTGAGCCGATGGGACATCATCATTTGCCTGGCTATACTGTTCCTTATCGGATTTCTCTTCATAAACAACGATGCATGGACGGTCATGTGCGGGCTGGCGGGAACACTGGTGTACCTGTCGCTGACAGGGGCGGATACCTGGGAAATAGCTTTTATGGCCTGCATTACAGCCATTCTTCTGATCAAGCACTTGCATGGATTAAAGACCTCACCCGGCACTTCCGGTCGACTGCTGAGCTGGATCAGGTCGAGAGGGAAAACAGCCTGACATAATATTTTAGGATTGATATAAATTGATCTATCAACTGTTTGTGCTGGCCGGCCTGGCGTTATTCTTCATCAACCTTATTCTAAACCTGGCTGCCCTGAAAAGGCCCTCCCGGAAAGCGGCTGTGCCCCCGGATCAGCCTCTTGTGTCGGTCCTGATCCCTGCCAGAAATGAAGAGCAGAACATTGACAGGTGCCTTACATCGGTCTTGAGTCAGGATTATCCCAACTTCGAAGTGCTTGTGCTTGACGATAACTCCTCCGACCGGACTGCAGAGATAGTAGGTGGGATCTGCGAAAAAGATAAGAGGGTACAGTTAATAAAAGGGAAGCCCCTGCCCGATGGCTGGGCCGGAAAATGCTACGCGTGCCACCAGCTTTCACAGAATGCACATGGAAGCTGGCTGCTTTTCGTGGACGCTGATACCGTCAGCCGGTCTCACATGATCAGGAGCACGCTCCAGCTGGCAATTTTGAATAATGCCGCTATGCTGTCCGGATTTCCCCGGCAGAAGGTCTCCGGTTTAACGCAGAAGATTGTTATCCCCATCCTTTTCTATTTCCTCGTCATGAGCTGGTTCCCTCTCTGGTTGTTCCATTCCTGGAAGAAGCCGGGGCCGACACTGGCCATCGGACAATTCCTGCTGTTCAAACGCGAAGATTACCTGGGTATCGGGGGGCACGAGTCGGTTAAATCGAGGATCATGGAGGACGTCTGGTTCGGCATCGAGATGCACAAGCACGGGCTCCGCATTCTCTCGGTCAACCTGAGTGGGGTGTTGACCACTAAAATGTATTCCAATATGGGGACCATGGCGGAAGGGTGCATCAAGTGGTTTTACTCGGTGGCCGCCCTTTCGCCATTGACTATCGTCGGGTCGGTTCTAATTGCCTACATTTTTTTCCTGGCGCCTTTTTACTGGGCCTGTGCACGCCCGATCAATGCACTATTCTCAGGGAGTCATATTATGGACTGGGGCATCATTGTGCTGGTGCAGGTGGCGGTCATACTGCTGATGAGGGTTATAACGGACATATACTTCAGGGGATCGAAGATCTCGTTTCTATTTCACCCGCTGGGCATTAGCTTCCTGATCCTTGCTGTAATCGTCGGAGCTTCCCGCCGGGCCCTGGGTGCAGGCGTAGCCTGGAAAGACAGGGTTTATCAGAGCATTTCGAATATCAAGTAAGGCCAGCTAATGGCAAGGCCTGCTACGGGTTATCGCGTTTCATAAAGGGGCAGACGAACGTTTCATTGCCCGTCTCTTTTACCCTGCTTGCCTCGTAAATAGCCTCGGCGAAACCATCGGCCAGATCTGAGAGCTTATACTTGTTCTGATTGTACAGCCAGTGAACTACCATCTGGCGCAGGGCGCCGTGATACATATGTCCCAGCATATAAAGGTTAAGATCGCTGCGCAGTTCTCCCTTACGCTGTCCCTCCTCCATGATCTTCAGGAACAGGGAACCGGACGTCCTGGCTGTTTTATACGCCTTTTCAAATTCGTACCAGTAGCTCAGGTTTGTCCTCGCATAAACCAGGCGGGCGATGTGAATATTATCCTGGAAATAATTAAGGTAATAGTGTGTCATCCGGTAGATCTTGTTTCTGGTATCAGCCAGACCGGCCAGATGCATGTCCAGCTCCCGGCTGGTCCTTTCTATGATTGTGCTGATCAGCTGAACATAAAGGTCGTCCTTGTTCTTAAAGTGTTTGTAGATAATGGACGTGGTGACGTCCGCCTTCTCAGCAATGTAGCGCATGGTAGCCTTCTCAAAATCTTCCTTACTGAAGATATCAAGCGCCGCATGCATTATCAATGCTTTGGTCGATTTCCCTTCAACTTTCATACTGCTCTTCCAACTAAAGAAATTGAATGGCCATGTCCTTTGTTTCCCGTCAGTTTGACAAATTGCCGGGCCATGTGATATAAAGTGAACGTTGTTCCGACAGATATAATTCCATTATAAGATAAAAACCAATTAATGTAACATTGTTCACTAATAATTAAGGTTATACCATTTTGCTCGGGCACAGGTCAATTGGCAGAGGTAAGAAAAGAGAAAGACTTTGGGCTTGTGATAGAAGCTGCGGTTATCAGCGCCGTTAAGATTACATAATCTTTATTAGTTTAAGGAGCGGGTATGGATTTTAAGTTCGGCGAAAAAGAGGAGAAACTAAGGGCGGAGATCAGGGCTTTTGCCCGGACGGAATTGTCGGGACATCGTGCCATCAGCGGCCTGGAGGAGGAGGGTAGGGATGAGGATTGGGAATTTACCATGCAGATATCCAGGAAACTATCGCAAAAGGGGTGGCTGACCATGGCCTGGCCCAAGCAGTATGGGGGGCAGGACGCATCTCCCTTCGAGCAGCTTGTCTACATCGATGAAGCCAGCTACCAGGGTATCCCGGGCACCACCATGGGAGTGAGCGGTATAGGTTGGGTAGGGCAATCACTCATGCTTTTCGGCAGCGAGGAGCAGCGTAAAAAATATATTCCCTCCATTGCGGCCGGCGAGCCGGACGGTGTTTGGTGCACCGCTTACAGCGAACCCAATGCCGGCTCCGATTTCGCCAATATTCAAACCAAGGCGATTAAAAATGGCGACGAATACATTTTAAACGGACAGAAGATATGGACCAGCTGCGCTCATAGGGCCAGGTGGTGCTGGATAGCGGTGAAGACCGACCCCGGCGCCCAGAAAAAACAGCATGGAATAAGCCTGCTGATACTCGATATGAGGAGCCCGGGCATTACCATTAAACCTATCGTGAACTTTGCCGGCGTGCATATCTTCAATGAGTTATTTTTCGACAATGTCAAGGTCCCGGCAGCCAACTTAGTGGGGACGGAGAACCGCGGCTGGTACCACCTCATGCAGTCCCTGGCTTTCGAACGGCACAGCATCGCCCCCCAGTTCGGCGGCATGTCGAGGAGGATCCTGGAGGCCGTCATAAAGTATACCCGTGAAATACGGTATAATGGCGCGTTGCTGGCCAAAGACCCTGTGGTCAGGCACAAGCTGGCTGAGAGGGCGCTGGAGCTGGAGACGCTCAAAATGTTCAGCTATGAGATCACGTGGAAGATGAGCAAGGGGGAAATACCCATTTATGAGGCAGCCAGGAACAAGGCTTATTGTGATCTTGTCATGCAGCGCCTCGCCACCACCGGCTCCGAGATCATCGGCGCCTATTCTCAGATTGATATGTGGTCCAAATGGTCTAAAGTCATGGGCAATGTCACGCGCCTTTACATGATGTTCCCGGGCATCTCCATCGCGGGCGGTACTGATGAGGTGCAGAAGAATATCGTGGGACAGTTCAAGCTGGGTCTGCCCAGGGCATATTAATATTAAGAGGTTCGAGATGGATTTTGATTTTAACGAACAGCAAAATATGTTGAAGACCATGGCCAGGGATTTCCTGGTCAATGAGTGCCCAAAATCCAGGGTCAGGGAGATGGAGATCGATGAGAAAGGCTACGATCCTGAGATGTGGGCTAAAATGGTTGAACTGGGTTGGCTGGGGCTGATATTCCCCGAGCAGTACAATGGGACCGGCGCGGACTTCCTTGACCTGGTCGTACTGATGGAAGAGATGGGCAGGAATATAACACCCGGCCCGTTCTTTTCAACCGTTGCGATGTGTTCAATCCCCATCTTGAAATTCGGCACCGGCGCGCAGAAAGAGAAATATCTCACGCCTATTGCAGATGGCAAAAGCATCTGGTCACTGGCCCTTACCGAGAAGTCAGGGAGATTCGAAGCTGCTGACATCACAGCTGACGCAGAATTCGACGGTAAAAACTACATTCTAAATGGCGAAAAATGGTTCGTACCCTATGCGCATATTGCGGACCATCTGCTGGTGTTATGCAGGACGGAAAAGGCGGGATCGCCCGAGAGAGGTCTGACCATGTTTGTGGTGAAAACCGCCGGCCGCGGTGTGAAAATAGAGCTGATACCCACGATCGCCGGCGACGGGCAGTGTAGAGTGAGGTTTAAGAACGTGAAGGCCGCCAGGTCTGATATTATAGGCAAAAAGGGAGATGGCTGGAAAGTAGTCTCCTATCTGGCGCAGAGAGCTACGGTGCTCAAATGTGCCGAGGTTGCCGGCGCCTGCCAGGCGGTGCTGGAGATGACGCAGGCGTATGCCAAGGACAGGACACAATTCGATAAGCCGATAGGCGCTTTTATGGCCATCCAGCACAAGCTCGTCGATATGCTCACCGATGTCGAGGGCCTGCAATATCTGGTGCACTATGCTGCATGGACGCTGTCGACCGGCGCGAAAGCCGACATGTGCATCTCCCAGGCCAAGGCCAAGGCCAATGACGTATATCAGAGGGTCTGCGTCGACGGCATCAAGATACATGGAGCAATCGGGTTTACCATGGACCACGATATAGGTTGTTATTTCCGCCGCGTGAAATCATCCGAGTTCATGCTGGGAGATACCGAGCTGCACCTGGAGAGGATCGCTGCCGGCATAGGCCTTTAATGGACGGGGCGTCAGAAATGATAGATTACGGGTAGTGATAGGAGAAGCAGTTTTCTGAACATACCTGATATTGAGATGAAATATGATATGGTGTAAAATCAGTCGCTGATGGGTTGGCAGGCACTCTTAAAATAATTAATTCAGATTTAAGGAGGAAAAATGGTAGGTATCAAGTCGTATGGTGCGCACATACCCAGGTTTCGTTTGGACCGAAATATCATGCAGATGTCCCTCTTGTTTCTGGGGTTTGCCCCTTTGCGGGGCGAGAAAGCGGTGGCCAACTGGGACGAGGACAGCATAACCATGTCGGTGGCCGCTGCAGTGGACTGTCTGAAAGGTGAAGACGCCTCGAAAGTGGACGGGCTTTACTTCGCCTCCACTTCGCAAACATATGCCTTGAGGCAGAACGCCGGCATCATTGCCTCCGCGCTGGACCTTAATACAGATACCAGGACGGCGGATTTTACCGATTCCACCAAGTCCGGCACCAGCGCGCTGCTGGCGGCCGCCGATGCGATCGCAGCAGGCTCTCTTAATAGCTGCCTGGTCTGCGCCGCTGACATGCGTGTCAGTAAGGTCGCAAGCAATGGCGATTACACCTATGGTGACGGCGCGGCGGCCTTCTTGCTGGGAAAGGACAATGTTATAGCCAATATCGAAGGCTCTTACTCGACCACACATGATTTCGTCGATCGGCGGCGCCTGGAGGGCGAGCGTCTGGAGCATATGTGGGAAGAACGCTTCATCCGCGATGCGGGCTACATGAAATTTATTCCCGAGGCGTTGGCGGGCCTGACCAAGAAATATAAACTGAACGTGAAGGACTTCTCCAAGGTCATTTATGCTTGTGCCTTCGGCGGCGCGCATGCTGCCCTGGGCAAGACATTCGGGCTTACTCCCGAGCAGATACAGGATCCCATGCTGACAACGGTCGGAGATACCGGCGTAGCCCAGACACTTCTGATGCTGGTAGCCGCGCTGGAAGATGCCAAAGCGGGAGACAAGATACTGGTGATCAGCTTTGGACAGGGTTGCGATGCTTTCTACCTGACCGTGACCGACAAGATCTCCAAGATAAAGGACAAGAAGGCTGTCAAGAAGAATATGGCCAATAAGGTCGCACTGGGCAGCTACGAGAAATACCTGGCTTTCCGCAAACAGATGCCGTCTGAATTAGGCATCAGGGGCGAGGAAGCGATGTTTACATCATTCTCCATCGTGTCCAGGGACAACAAGGAACTCTATGGCATGGTGGGGTACAAGTGCAAGAAATGCGGCACACCGAGCTATCCGCCGCAGAGGATCTGCCCCAACCCGGATTGCGGTGCGGTGGACCAGAATGAGGAGTACCGTTTCGCCGATAAGAAGGCCGTGCTGTTCACCTACACCAGCGATTTCCTGGCGCCCAGCATCGATCCGCCCGCCTCTTACGGGTTCATCGATTTCGATGGCGGCGGACGGGCCGGTGTAGACCTCACAGACTGCGACGCCAACGCCTTAAAAGTAGGCATGCCGGTGGAGATGGTATTCAGGATCAAGTATGCCGATGAAAAACGCGCCGCCATTAACTATGGCTGGAAAGCGATGCCCATCGTCGCCTAAGAAAGTAGAAAACAAGGAGGATAATTAGATGGCAGAAGGAATTAAAGATAAAGTAGCCATAATCGGTATGGGCTGCACCAGGTTCGGTGAGCGCTTCGATGCCGGTCCACAGGACCTCATCGTGGAGGCCTTTACCGAATGCCTGGCAGACGCAGGTATTGAGAAGAATGCCATACAGGCAGCCTGGTGGGGCATTCACATGCCGGATATCAGCATGGGCCGCGGCGCAACCGCGCTGGGTTTAGCACTCAAGCTCCCGTTCATTCCAATCACCAGGGTGGAGAACTTCTGTGCCACCGGCTCAGAAGCTCTGCGCGGGGCGGTCTACGGGGTCGCCTCGGGCGCCTATGATATCTGCCTGGCTCTGGGTATGGAGAAGTTGAAGGACTGCGGCTATGGCGGACTACCGCTGGCCGGCGGCCTGGGCTATAAAGCGCCCCTGACCATGTTCAACATGACCGCGCCGGGCGGTTTCGCCATGATGGCAACCAAGTATTTCTCACAGTACAATCTCAGCCCGCAGGACGGCAAGATGATGCTGGCCAAGGTCTCGGCCAAGAGCCATGTGAATGGCGCACTCAATCCAAAGGCACACCTGCGCAAAGAAGTCACAGTTGAGCAGATCGTTAATGCTCCCATCATCGCCTGGCCGCTGGGCCTCTTCGACTGCTGCGGCGTGAGCGACGGCTCCGCCGCCGCCATAGTCTGCAGGGCAGATATGGCCAAGAAGTTCAGGCAGGACCCGGTACTGGTGAAATCCCTGCAGATCTCCGTATCTTCGGGTGAAGAGATGTACTACACAAAGTGGGACGGATCGCACGTGGAGCCGGCTTACCGGGCAGGAGTCATGGCCTATAAAGAGGCCGGCATCAAAAACCCGCGTGACGAGGTCAGCATGGCCGAGGTACACGATTGCTTCTCCATCACTGAGGCCACGGCCATGGAGGACCTGCAGTTCAGTCCCCGGGGTAAAGTAAAGGATGATATAGATGCCGGGCGTTTTAATCGTGATGGCGCACAACCAATCCAGATTGATGGCGGCCTGAAGTGCTTCGGACATCCCATCGGCGCCAGCGGCCTGAGGATGATGTACGAGATGTACAAGCAGCTGCAGGGCAAGGCCGACAAGAGGCAGTTAAAGGATCCCAAGATCGGCCTCACGCACAATATGGGCGGTTTCCCCTCGATGAACGTTGTCAGCGTTTGCATAGTCGGCAAATAAAGGTATATATTCGGGAGGTTTTGTTAGATGGCAGTATTTACTGTTACAGATAGCCTGAAACAGCTGATCGGACAAAAAGAGCCGCCGGTCGTTTTCAAGGTCGAGGAGGGCGCCATCCAGAGGTATGCCCAGGCGGTCGGTGATAAGAATCCACAGCATTCAGATGTCGAATGGGCAGCCAACAGCAAATGGGGCCGCGTGATGGCCCCGCCCGGCTTCATGGGGTGGCCTATCTCGGCCGGATTCAATTTATTCAAGCTCTTCGAAAAGCTGATGAATGCCGGTGCCCCCATGGGGCTGCTGGACGGAGGCGTTGAATACGATTTCCGGGCGCCCATCGGCGCAGGCGATATTCTGGTTGCGGAGATCATGGTCGCCAGTATTGAGGGTCGTGAGACCAAGATGGGACCCACCATGGTGACCACGCTTCAATCCACCTATACCAACCACAGGGGAGCTGTTGTGCTGGTTGTGCGCAATACCTTCCTCAACTTCTAAGACAGCCTGTTATTAATATGTGGAGGAACTATGGCCAAACAGATTTTTTATGAAGATATACAGGTAGGCAGTGAAGTAACGACACTTGAGAAAATAGCTACCACCAGGATGCTGGTGCAGTACGCCGGTGCGTCGGGCGACTTCAACCCGCTTCATTACGAGGAGGATTTCGCCAAGAATCTGGGCGTGGGCAGACCCATAGTACACGGACTGCTCAAGAGGGCATGGCTGGTGAACCTTATGACCGACTGGATGGGCCAGGAGGGAACACTTAAGCGGCTATCGTGTAGATATCGCGGCATGGATTACCCGCGCAAGATGAAGTCCTTCGAGGATCCGGTGGACGGCGATACCTGGTATTGCAAGGGCAAGGTTACCAAGAAGAACGATGCAGACCGCACGGTGGAATGCGAGATCTGGGTCGAGAACAACAAAGGCGAGAAAAATACCACCGGCGCTGCTACCGTGCTGCTGCCCTCCAAGGCGAAATAGTCTCACAACTTTAAACAATACGAAATTGAACATCGCCGGCTGTATATCAGTATTGGATCGCAGCCGGCGATGTTCCATAATTAATCGGCACATGGTATCGATCAAGAGAGGGCAAAATGGCTGAATTCGTTTTGACCGAAGCGCTGAAGAAAATGATCGGCATGGAGGAGCCTTTCCTTATATATAAGGTTGAGGAGGGCGCTATACAGAGGTTTGCCCAGGCCGTGGGCGACTCCAATCCCATGCACAGCGACGTAGAGTACGCCGCGCAAAGCTCCTTCGGACGGCTAAAATCGCCGCCCGGCTTTGTCGGTTGGCCGGTAACCAGCGGGTTCGACATGTTCCAGTTTGTCGAGAAGCTAATCGCCGCGGGCGCCCCGCGGGGCAACCTGGACGGCGGCATGGAATACGAGTTCCTGTCTCCCATAGGAGCCGGCGACACACTGGCTGCGCGGATCAAAATAGTCAGCATTGTGGGAAAGGAAACAAAGCTGGGACCGACCATGTCGACCACGGTCGAGATCACATACACCAACCAGCGCGGCGCAGTGGCTCTAATAGCCCGCCACACCTTCCTCAGTTTCTGACGGAAATACGCAGTTCTACGTAGTAACATTTCCGGCG
>DAOUFR010000087.1:0-3598 GCA_034429715.1 Dehalococcoidia bacterium | reverse complement strand
ACTGCCGTAAAGACCTGCCGCGTCAGGTCCATGATGACCAAAGGGAAGCCGTATACCGTGGCATCATAGGCGATTTGCCGGGCTTCCTGCGGGCTGACATTTTGCCTGGTCGTGTCCGCAGTGGAAGCACATCCCATAGCTGCAGTACTCGCTGTGATCAGTAAAATAATGAGAATAAGAAACCTACGCATAACTATGTTTTTCATCTGACATCACCTCTTCAATACAGTAGTTTCTAAGTAATTATACTACGGCTCCTCCACATTGCGACCAGCACAAGGTCCATGTCTTTTAATAAATTTGTGAAGTTGAGGGCAGGTGTCACGGAATGGCGACGTCACGTTCAGAGACTATACGTTCTTCAGCAATAACGACGATCATTTTGTCCCTGTCCATGAAATTCTTCTCGTCGTCCTGAAGAGCCTTCCCGGCATCGCTAAAATACCATTCATTCCATTTCTGCAAGGATTTAAAGTTGTCGAAGTGGAGCTCGAGCACACCTGCAAACGGCGGTTCCCCGCCCCCGGGTAGTCTAATAGCCGGGTTTTGAACGTATTTCTTTATACCCGCATACACTTCCTTGGGAATTATCTTGAGTGCAAAGGGCCAGTGATTCTCATACCAATACCGTGAGAACTCCTCCTGCGTTATGCCGCTCCTTCTCCTGAATAAGGCAATGACCTTAACCATGCCGTCCTCCTCTTACAGGTATTTCCACTTGTGCAGCCGATGAATAGAGATTATCTGATGCCAACAATTGAGTTCATGATAATGTATAGTGCATGTGACCGTTTTTTAAATAGCTCTTAATGGCCCCGTCAGTCTCAAGATATTTAAGGTGGGCCAGCGTCTCACCCACGGCAAAGAATTTTTGAGCAACCGGGAAATCATCCCAATCCTTGGCCTTAATATCCCAGGTTATACAAGGAGCAACCGCATAAGCTGTCTTGTCTCCTTTCTTTAAAGCCGCAAGAGCTTCATTAAGCCTGTTGCGGTGATGTTGTTTTAGTTCCTCTATCCTGCCTTGATGATTGTGCCAGGGCTTTCTATGACCCGGAAGCACATTTGTCACTTCCAGATCAGCAACCTTATCGAGGCTGGCCAGGTACGATCTTAATGAATCTTCCAACTCCGGCCACGAGGTGATATTGGGTGTTATATCGAACAGTATGTGATCGCCGGAGAAAAATATTTTCCTTTTAGAATCATAAAGGCATGTATGGCCCGGTGAATGGCCGGGTGTGGTTATGCACTTCAGCTCAAAATCACCCACCGTGATGATCTGCCCGTCATCGACAGGTGTCAGAGGCACCTTACGAGTTGGACCATAGTGGTGGACCGGGTGTTGCGAAAGCGACGCTTTAACAATTTCCTCGGGGAATCCATGCATTGAAATATATGAAAGCAGCGTTTCAATGCGGGCCGCGCCGATCGTGATATTTGAATCGCCGCGGCCTATATAGCACTTTGAAGAATCCGTAGCTACCTCACTGATCATGCCGGAGTGATCCGCATGTATATGCGTAAGAAATATGTCAAGATTCTCAAGACTAACATCCAGCATTTTAAGAGCCGGGAAAAGAACATCCTTGCATTCTTTCCTGTTCATCCCCGTATCGATAATCAGCGATCTTTTTTTCCCTTTGATCAGGTAGCAATTGATTGATTTCAACGGGCTTTTGGGCAGAGGCAACTCTATGCAGTAAAGGTCTTTTACTATCTCCCTGGGCATCTCTTATTCCTTGATAAAGTAATACCGGATAGTATACTACCGGGAAATAAATCACGCACGACTTCTGCCCGGAACAGCACTACAGCTGTCAGGCATCAGGCAAGGGTTGAGGATTTCAAATTGCTCAGGGATATAGTGCCTGCATCTTAGACTTCATTGCAGGGCTCAATTGCTTGAAAAGCTTTGCGTCATAAGAACCGTTAAGCATCGGCTTAATAGTCGGGTCAGGACTGGTTGGATAACCCACACTGGTTGGATCCGAACCGGGATTATTCGGACTCAGATTATTTCCGGTTATCTGCTGGGCCGCGACAGCATACTTACGTGATGTCGCAGCAGGTGTTCCATCCTTGACTGCAGGATCGACGTCGGTCGCGACAATTGAAATGGTATAGTCGCTGTTGAGGTAGATTTCAAAAGTGCGGAACTGCTGAGGGAAATCCCTTAGCGACGAAGTTTCAACCTGCCAGAAGCCGCGCTCAGGCCTGGTGGGATCATCTGTCAGGAAGGCTTTAACAGTATTGAGATGACGATGTCCGGCGATCCACATGAGGAGGTTCGGATGGTTGTGCAGTTCCGCAATCAGACCATTAATATCTACGGCATTTTGAGGATCTGTCCACCATTCCGTAAAGGTACCGTCAGGCTGGACGCCTATCGGTATGTGCGCGGCAATGATCATGAGCTGACCGGCAGCATCACCATCCGCAAGTTCTTTTTTTAACCAGTCCCAGCGTGCCTGGTCAAGAAAGCCATGCCCGTGGATGCTGGTATCCATATCGGTTTCTGCTTGAGTATCGTCGAGCACGATAACCTTGATAGGCACATTTGACTTTGGCAGGAAGCTATAACAGGCAAAGCCCTTCTCCTGCTTTGGGTCGACCAGGTTTAATCCGTGACCGACCGGGTTTGAAGTTGTTGTGAAAAACTCTTTAATCCACTCCGTTCTCAAAAGCGAACGGCGGTCCGGATCGGGTACAACCTTAGGGGAGCTGTTGAACGTTACGACAGGCCCTGCATCTTTAATATCGCCGTTAGGAGTCGAGCCGTCGAGTACGCCCATGTAGAACATGGGGTTATTGATATTGGCGGGGTTCAGCAGGACATCTCCCGCAGCCATGACGGTGTCACTGATTAAAGCCTGTCGCAGGAAAATGTTGACCGGCAGCGAACCTATCCAGAAATGATCGTGGTTGCCCAGGGCTTGATACCAGGGGATGGTCTTATCAAGCCCTGCCGCCTTGAAAGGTTTCTGATAATCGATAGTGTCGGCTCCGAGATGGGCGCCGGAACTCGGGGTGATGACCTTGCCGTCAAGCACATCGATGTACCATCTGAGTTCGTTATACTGGGTCTGGTTGGCAGCATCGCCCAGAGAAATCCCAAAATCGAATGGATTTTGTTTGTGAAGCGCATTTATGGTCTGGACTGCCGCATCAAGCACATGGGTTGTATACAGCATAACCGGTGAATATACGGAGGTTTCCCAAAACCAGGGAGTGTGACCCATCGCGTCATAAGGAGGTGGAAGGAGGGTCGGGTAATACAATTGTTGAAGATAGATCAACTGGGCCGGGGACTCTTTGTCGGTGATATGAATGTCAGTTATAGTAAAGAAATTCAGGAGCTTTGCTTTATTGTTGACTGATGCACCGGTATAACCTGCCGGCATGGTATCGGTCCGGGGATCGGAAGGCAACCCCTGGCCGGGTGTCCAGTTGCCATACCCGTATTTGGCGTATTGCGAAATAGATGAAAGTTCGATGGAACTACCTGGAGCTATTGTGCCGGGCACAATCGTCTTCTGGAGCGTCGTTTGTACAGTGGAATCAATAGGATAGCCTTGAACCGGATTCTGCGTGCCTG
>DAOUFR010000086.1:0-13141 GCA_034429715.1 Dehalococcoidia bacterium | reverse complement strand
CTGAACTTTATCGACTTCCTCATCTTTGAGTGTGCGGTCAGCAGCCTGGTAGATCACTCTGAAAGCAATGGACTTTTTACCGTCGGGCACCTGTTCTCCCACATACAGGTCAAACAGCTGCAAATTAGTTACCAGGTTAAAGCTCTGAACAATGTCCGTTATTTTCTGATAATCGATACCCGCATCCAGTAATATTGCGATGTCCCTCGTGGTGCCCGGGTATTTCGAGACGGCTTTGTAAATCAGCGGCCTGGATGCTAATTTGAGCAGCCTGTCAACATCCAGCTCAAATAAAAAGGCGGGGTCGGTTATATCGAATTGCCGTAACACGGCGGGATGAACTTCGCCGATTACACCGATTTTAATCGAACCGGCCATCACATCAGCGCATTTGGCCGGGTTGAGCGTCGCATCGTTGCCCGTCAGATATTCAGCTTCGATGCCGAGCCTGGTCAATACCGTCTCCACAATACCCTTAACAAAATAGAAATCGACCGGAACGGACTTATGCTGCCAGTACATATCGGGTACTAGACTATCTATTAATCCGCACAGTATTTCATTTTCTACGGGCAGGTCCTTCGGCCGCGGTAAAAATACCTTGGCGATCTCAAACAGCCTGATGTTGCACTCCCTGTTGCGCTGGTTGCGGGCCAGGGTGTTAAGGATGCCTGCCCGCAGGCTGGTACGCAGGTATTCAAGCTCCCTGCTCATGGCGTTGGCCATTTTTAACGGCTCCGGATCCTGTACACCGGATATTGAAGATAGTCGGCCCAATACCTCAAGACTGGTCAGCGGGTAGGTGATGACCTCCTGGAATCCGCACCCCACCATGATGTCCTGAAGGTTGCGCCTGAAAGCCACGGCGGGAATGCTCTCACCGGTAGGCAGGGGGGAACTGAGCATGGAGACGGGAATACTCTCGTACCCCGTAGCCCGTGCCACTTCCTCAACAAGGTCGACAGTGATGTTGATATCGTTTCTCCACCAGGGCACATCCACCAGCACCGTCCCTTTACTCCCCTTCTTACAATGCAAACCCAGGGACTCCAGGCACTTCCTGATATTATCCTCTTTTACATCCATGCCGAGTATGCGCTTTACTTCCGCTTCTGAAATTGGTATCGGTTTCCTCTCTTTTTTACCCGGATAGACATCGATAATGCCCCTGGCGACCTTACCTCCGCCAAGCTGCGCCATAAGCTGTGTCGCCCGCTTGACGGCCATCAAGGCAAGCTCCGGGTTCAGCCCCTTTTCAAATCTGGCAGAGGCCTCGCTGCCCAGTTTAAGCTGCTGGCTACCACGGTGAATGGCGGCCTGGCTGAAATTGGCGGATTCAAGCAGTATCGTGGTGGTTGAATCCCTGACCTCGGAGCTCAATCCGCCCATGATGCCTGCCACAGCCACCGCCCTCTCCGCATCCGCTATCAGCAGTATATCGCTGCTTAACTTACGCTCCACCTCGTCCAGCGTATACATGATCTCGCCCTCGGCCGCCCGCCTGACTATTATCTTATGTCCCCTGATCTCCCGGTAATCGAAAGCGTGCAGCGGCTGTCCGAACTCCAGCATGACGTAGTTTGTAACGTCGACGATATTGTTGATAGGTCTTGCCCCGCAGGCAGCCAGGCGATCCTGCATCCACTGTGGCGAAGGTTTGATAGTAATACCATCGATTATGCCGGCGCAGTACCTGGGACAGAGCTCCGGGTCCTTGATCTGCACGGAAGCATAGGAATCGGCTCCCTTGCTCCCTTCTTCATAAGCCAGATCGGGCATACGGAAGGGATGGCCGGTAATGGCGGCCACTTCACGCGCTATGCCCATTACAGAGAGGCAGTCAGCCCTGTTGGGTGTGATATCGATATCTAAAACAGTCTCTCCCAGATAATCGGCCAGCGGCCTGCCTATCTCGAATTCATGCGGCAGAACCAGTATGCCCTCGTAGTTATCGGATATGCCGAGCTCCTTCTCGGCGCATATCATGCCTTCGGAAACCACCCCGCGGATTTTAGCCGGCTTCAACTCCTCGACCTTGCCGGTATGCCCGTCTATCAGACTGGCCCCGACCAGCGCGAAGGCGATGTTGTCGTCAACGACCAGGTTCGGCGCGCCGCAGACCACCGTTATCTGCCTGGTTCCCAGGTCCACCGTGGCCAGCCTCAGGCGATCGGCATTAGGATGAGGATTGACGGCCAGTATCCGGCCTACTACAACTTTATCCCAGCTTCCACCGACGATCTGAATGTCCGAGACCTCAAGACCGGCCAACGTAAGCTTCCTGGCAAGCTCATCGACAGGAATGTCGATATCGACGTAGTCTTTAAGCCATTTCAACGGAACTTTCATCAAGCACCTTCAGATCAAAACTGCTTCAGGAATCTCAGGTCGTTGCCATAGAAAAGCCTTATATCGTCAATGCCGTAACGCAGTATGGGTATCCTCTCAACTCCCATGCCGAAGGCAAATCCCGAGTATACGTCCGGATCTATACCGCAGCCGCGCAGGACTTCAGGATGCACCATGCCGGCGCCCAGTATCTCGATCCAGCCGCTGTTGCTGCACAGCCGGCATCCCTTTCCTCCGCACATGAAACAATCGATAGCAAGCTCAACTCCCGGCTCAACAAACGGGAAATAGTCGCAGCGGAAGCGGCCTTTTCGATCTTTGCCGAAAAGTCGGCGGGCGAACTCAAATAAAGTGCCCTTGAGGTCGGCCATGGTGATGTTCGTGTCCACCGCCAATCCCTCCACCTGCGAGAACATCCATTCATGTGTGGCATCCGTAGCCTCGTAACGGTATACCCTTCCGGGAGCGACCACGCGGATGGGCGGCTTCTCCTTCTCCATGGTCCTTATCTGAACCGGCGAAGTGTGCGTGCGCATTAACATCGGCCTTCCGCCGCCCGGAGCCTCATAATCCACCCACAAAGTAGCAAAGCCGTCCCGCGCAGGATGTTCGGCAGGCATGTTAAGGGCCTCGAAATTGTAGTATTCCCATTCGACCTCGGGACCTTCCACAACTTTGAATCCCATTCCGGCGAAAATATCGCATATCTCCCTGATGGTCCTGGTGGTCAGGTGAAGGCGCCCAAGCTGATAGGGCTGTCCGGGCAGACTACTATCGATCTTTTCGCGCCCCAGCGATTCGTGTTTGGAAAGTTCGATCTTCTCTTTGCGCGCCTGATATAGCTCTTCCAGAGAGGATTTGACTTGGTTGGCCCTTGCGCCCAGCTCGCGTCTTTCATCGATGGGAACATTGCCCAGTGAGCGCAGGACATTGATTAATTTGCTTTTTCTACCGAGGTAACGAACGCGCCAGGATTCAAGCTCTTCAATGCTGGTTATTTTTTGCAGTTCGGCATTGGCTTGTACGGAGACTTCTTCAACCTGGTCTGTCATTTACCGATCATTCAGGGAATTAGTTCTTTAATTTGGCTGCCGCCACCTTAACCAGCTCCGAAAATTTGGCCGGGTCGTGTACCGCGATATCGGCCAGAATTTTGCGATTGATATTAACATCCGCCTGTGTAAGGCCATTTATAAGCTGGCTGTAAGTTAATCCGCCGTCCCTCGCCGCGGCATTGATCCTGGCGATCCACAGCTTGCGCATATCTCCCTTGCGCTCCCTGCGGTGTCCGTAGGCGTAATCGAGGGCATGCAGCATCGATTCATGAGCATGCCTGTAAAGGGAATGCCGCTTGCCCCTGTGTCCTTTAGTTAATCCAAGTACCTTTTTATGGCGTTTGTGGCTGACAACGCCGCCTTTAACTCTTGGCAACTGAGTCCTCCTGAATACCTACTGGTAAGGTAATACTTTTTTGATCCTTTTGACGTCGGCTTTATGCAGGGGTATAGTCTCATCATAAAGCCCTTTTACCTTGGCCGGTTTCCTGCGCCTGAAATGGCTTTTCCCCTGTTTGACGCGCATTATTTTACCGGTGCCTGTGAAATGAAAACGCTTTTTAGCTCCCTTGTGAGTCTTAAGTTTAGGCATCTATACTGTTTCCTTGACCTTTATTTCTTTTACAGGTGCGGCCTCTTTCACCTCTTTAGCCTGCATCTGCTTGGCCGAGATGGGTGAAAGAATCAGGCTCATAATCCTGCCTTCATGTATCGGCTGGCCGTCCAGCTGGGCGACTCCCTTGAGGTCATTCGCAACCTTCTGAAGCAGCCTGATGCCCAGTTCAGGGTGTACCATCTGGCGCCCCCTGAAGACAACCAGTACCTTAACTTTATCTCCGTCTATAACAAATTTCTTTGCCCGATTTATCTTTATGTCAAGGTCATGATCCTTAACCTGCGGCCTTACCCTTATCTCCTTGAGCAGGCCGGATCTCTGACCGCTGTGTACCTTTTTTTCCTTTTTGGTCTGTTCGTACCTGTATTTGCCGTAATCAAGTATCCTGCATACAGGCGGGGTCGCCGTCGGCGCCACCTCTACAAGGTCCAATCCCTTTTCATTGGCCATCTGCTGGGCCTTGTCAGTGGCTATTACACCTAATTGCTCCCCTTCATCACCAATAAGCCTTATCTCTTTTGCGCGAATGCGGTGATTGATATTCAGTTCTTTAAATATTTTGTTCTATCCCTCCCTTAAAATTAAACTGCACGGGTTAGAATATATCATATTTCATAGCTGTAAATCAAAGTTCGTGAAGCTCCCGGGATTCGATTATTTTTATCATCCTTTGCATAAAGGCGGAGAAATCCTGCGAGCCGAGGTCTTCACCGTTGCGCAGTCGGACCGATACTGTTCCGTTCTCCACTTCTTTGTCACCTACCACCAGCATATACGGTATCTTGTTCAACTGCGCTTCCCGTATCTTCATATTCATGCGTTCCGAACGGTCATCCAGCTGGACCCGCATGTCCCGTGACCTCATTTCCGAACACAGCTTTGAGGCATATTCAACATGCCTGTCAGCGATCGGTATCAGTACAGCCTGCACAGGCGCCAGCCACACCGGGAAAGCTCCCGCATAGTGCTCGGTCAGGCAGGCGAAAAAACGCTCCATGCTACCCAGAACAGTGCGATGGATCATTACGGTACGGTGCTCGCGTCCATCCTCAGCCACGTAGTTGACATCGAAACGTTCGGGCAGCTGGAAATCGACCTGTATGGTCGGGCCCTGCCAGAGCCTGCCCAGCGCATCCTTCAATTTGATGTCTATCTTGGGACCGTAAAATACGCCTTCTCCCGGATCCACCTCATAATCGAGCTTGAGCTGCTCCAGGACGTTGCGTAAAGCTGCGGTGGCCATATCCCAGCTCTCCACCGTGCCCGTATATTTCTCAGGCCTGGTCGACAGCATCATTTCATACTCGTCAAATCCGAATGATTTCATCATGAACCGCGCCAGCTCCACTACATCTTTAACCTCGGATTCAAGCTGGTCCGGCCTGCAGAAGATATGGGCGTCATCCTGCGTAAAACCCCTGACCCTGGCCAGCCCGTGCAACACGCCTGAGCGCTCATAGCGGTATACGGTGCCGAGCTCGGCGTAGCGCATGGGCAGGTTGCGATAACTGCGCAGTTGCGTTTTATACATAAGTATATGAAACGGGCAGTTCATCGGTTTGACAACGTACTGGATGTCATCGATCTCCATGGGCGAGTACATATTTTCACGATAGAAATTCCAGTGGCCGCTCGTCTCCCAGAGATGCACCTTGGCGATATGAGGAGAATAGACGATGTCGTAACCGCGCCTCCTGTGCTCAAGCTTCCAGAAATCCTCTATCATTTGCCTGACAGTTGCTCCCTTCGGATGCCAGTAAGCCAGGCCGGGGCCCGCTTCCTCGTGCAGGCTGAACAGGTCGAGCTCTTTGCCGAGCTTCCTGTGATCTCGCTTTGCAGCTTCGGCTAACTTTTTCAGATGTTCTTCCAGGTCAACGCTCCTGGTGAAAGCCACGCCGTATATCCGCTGCAGCATGGGCCTTTTCTCATCGCCCCTCCAGTAAGCGCCCGCCACGCTGACCAGTTTGAACGCCTTTACATCACCTGTGGTTTTAACATGCGGTCCGCGGCAAAGATCGGTGAAATTGCCCTGCCTGTAGATGGTAACCTTGTCGACGCCCAGGTCCTTTATCAGCTCGATTTTATAAGGTTGATCGGCAAAAAGTTTATTCGCCTCGTTTATACTTAGCTCTTCGGATGAAAACGGCAGGTTGGCAGCGATTATCTCCCTCATCCGGGCCTCGACGGCCGGCAGGTCTTCCACGCCGAGCGGTCGGGGCAGGTCGAAATCATAGTAGAACCCATCCTCGATAGCAGGTCCTATGCCGAACTTGGCTTCAGGAAACAGTGATTGGACCGCCTCAGCCATAATATGGCTGGCAGAATGACGCAGCGCCTCCAGTTTCTGGGATTTATCTTCCTTAGCCATGTAAATTACTCCCTAGTATCCAAATAAAAACCTCACGCATATGATTGCGGGAGGTCGATGAGGCGATCAGGTTAATACGGCGTACCGCAAGTGTCAGATGATTATAGCAGCCGGCATGTGCTCACGCAAATGTGCCGTATGACTGTTTTCATGTTTTCAGTCGCTCAGCAATCTATCGATATTGACGTTCTCTTTAACCAGTCTCTGCATCAGGGCGATCTCCTCAGTATCCTTCGCGGTAATCAAGGGGGTCAGGGATTCAATTTGTTTGGCCGTCTCATATACTCCTATCGGCACCATCAATACCGGAATATCTTTTTCGTCAGCCTTATCCAGGATATTCTGGGGCGGCTGAATATTATTGGTGATAACCACAGCCGCCGTGCATTTGTCTTCGAAGGATGCCAGCAACATATCGGAACGATCGCCGCTGGTTACCACCAGCTTGTTCTCCCTGTGAAACTTCGCATCCGCATAGGCTGAATCCACAGAAGCAGCGCCCACAAAAACATTGTTTACCCTGCGGTTCAATCCGTTTTTACCTGCCACCACTTTCGCCAGCAAATATTGAGACAGGTAGTCCATGGAAAAGAAGGTCAGCTCCGCCTGATAGGGTATTATCCCGAGGATATCGATACCCGCTCTTTGCATCATCGGGACATATACCGTTTTAAAGTCTTCCACGTTGCGGACTTTATTAATAATCACGCCCCTGAAATCGATGCCGTTGAAGTTAAGGAACTTTTTAATAAAAATCACGCTGTCCACAATGTAGTTTTCCTCACCACCCACCACTATCACCAGCCTTCCCCCGAGATACCTGGCCAGCGATAGAACGTTCAGGTAGAAGGAAATGCCGAATTCAATATCCTTGCCTCCTTCGACAAAGAGCATGTCTTTGCTCTGGCTGACATCTCCCGCCATGGTCAGCACCCGGTTTTTCGTCCCCTCTTCGTCATATTTGAACCTCATCTTCAGGTGTTCAAATCCAACCGTTATGTCCTCCGGGCCTTGAGTCATGCCGAATATATTGGTCAGCAGGGCGGCATCATAGTCCCACACCCTCTTTTTGCGGTAAACCAGACGGTCGCCCAGAGGCTTAATGTACGCGAATGATTTACCGGTCGCCTTAGCCAGTCCTATTATCAGACTGGTCTTGCCGGCGTTGCCGTCCATCGATCCCACTATCAGGCTTTTCATACAATTACCTCCTGCCGGTAAGTAATATGCCCATATCCGCAGCCCTCAATCCCAAACCATATGTGAAGCCGATACGGCCTGTATCACACTAATACATTAGTCCTTGATCCAGGCGGGCTGGATAGTGCTGATCAGCAGTCCACCGTCTATAACGATCTCGGTGCCCGTAGTATAGTTTGAAGCCGGCGAAGCGAAGTAGACGGCAGCCCCGGCGATCTCGTCGGGATCCCCGATGCGGCCCGATGGGAGCATGCCGGCCACCATATCGTGCGTCTTTTTTGCGTCCTCCGGTGGAAGATGAGCCCAGTGCGAATTCATCATCTTGGTTTCAATGGGGCCCGGGGCGATCGTATTAACCTGGATATTATCGGCAATTAACTCAGATGCAAAAGCCTTGGTTATCATGCGTGCTCCCGCTTTAGATATGGAGTATACACTGACCGCCGGCTCGGGTTTGAAGCCGTCTACGGAAGCTATATTAATGATCTTGCCGCCTCCCTGCTTCTTCATTATATTGGCAACGGCCTGACTGGTAAAATACATGCCTTTTAGGTTGACGTTCATGATCGTTTCCCAGAGGCGTTCGTCCGACTCAAGCACGCTGGCCATGGCGGGGCTGGCGCCAGCGTTGTTCACCAGAATGTCTATGCGGCCACCCAGTTTTTCCATGGCGGTAGCCACCATCTTCTGGATCTCTTCCATTTTCCCCAGATGCGCCTGGATAGGATAGGCCTCGCCTCCAAATTTCTTGATCTCAGCGGCAGTTGATTCGAGGTCAGCTATCTTACGGCTGGTGATCGCTACTTTGGCCCCCGCTTTAGCGAAGCCGACAGCGATCGCCTTGCCGATACCACGGCCACCGCCTGTAACTATAGCTGTTTTGCCCTTCAGAGAAAATTGACTGAGCTCAAACACAAGATTACCCTCCTGATATGCGGATTTATACAATAATCGGCTGTTTGCCGACAGCAAATGATAAGGCAACCGGCCTTTATTTTCAACGCGGCAACGCCGGTAGCCGTTAACCGGACACAGTGGCAGCGACCGCCGCTCGGCCGTATCCAGCCCGACAATATAACCTCTGGCAGCCCGGAATCCAACCTGCCCACCGGCATATCGGCGCCGAGACTATTATATTCAGGCTTTTTTTGGTATGCTACATGTAGGAATATTTCGTCACCGATTTTATCCACCTATTTTGAAGGGTCTGCGACCCGGTTATGTTGGAGGAGGATCATGAGATTGGCTGATTTCATGCTGAGACTGCTACCGGCTCTGTTCCTGATTTCAAGCTTTGTATTACCTGCCATGCCCGTATCTGCCGACGGCACCCGTCCCGAGGGCAACTGGAGCGGTACATGGCACACCACGTGGACCATCATGGAATACGGGGTTATCAACCCCTACGATCTCGATATGGTGCTTACACAATCAGGAAGCCAGGTAACAGGTACTTCCGATTATTACGGCTGGCAATTGACCGGCACGACATCAGGCAATGATCTTACAGGGACCTGGTCCAACACCTGGAATAACCCGAACCAACATCCGCATATCAATGGCCAGGTCAAGCTTACGCTGAATAGTTCGGGCACTGCTTTCTCCGGTTTAATGATAGGCCAATATCACTATGGGCAGTGGGACGACAGGTTCACAGTAACCGGCACCCGCTCGGGCTCCGTTGCCCCGCAACCGGTCACACCCACACCCGTCCAACCACCTTATATACCACCATCTGATATTCAGCCGGAACCGATTACACCCACACCCTCACAAATTCCGGATGTTACTCCGATCCCACCGTTTCCCGGAATCCCCGTAACCCCGACTCCCTGCACTTTCACCGGCGTATGGGATACCGACTTCGGAGACCTGACACTGAAACAGGACGGCAGCAATCTCACAGGCAATTATACCTATCAGGGGGGCAGGATAGTCGGGACTGTAGACGGATTAACCGCCACAGGCACCTGGTCGGAGGCCGACTCATACCAACCACCCCACGATGCCGGCGACTTTACTTTCACCCTGCAGCGCGGCTGCAAATCATTTGATGGGCAGTGGAGATACGGCTCCTGTGATTGGGACGGCGATATCATGGGTACAAGGGAAGGCCAGCCTGCTCCCCCAATACCGGAACCAATCCAACCAACACCAATTCAACCAACCCCGGTTCAACCAACACCGGCACCTTTATCAGGCCCCTGGTCCGGAACCTGGGCTACCGAGTGGGGCGACATGGTCTTGTCCCAGAGCGGGAACCAGGTCAGCGGAACCTACACGCATGACAGCGGCAAGATCAACGGTACTATATCCGGCGATACGTTTACAGGCTGGTGGTCCGAGTCTCCCACTTACAGCCCGCCCAACGATGCCGGAGACGTTGAGCTGACCATGGGGCCGGAACACCAGACTCTCACCGGCCGCTGGCGCTATGGAAACACCGGCAACTGGTATGAGAACGACTGGTCCGGCACACGCAAAGGTCTAAAGACGCTGTTTCCATATGCCGAGCCGTCGGCGCCCTGCGATTGGACAGGAACCTGGAATTTCGATTGGTCACGTGAGCTGCAATTAATCCAATCGGGCAACAGGGTCACCGGATCATTTAAACCTTCCGGCTGGAATTATACCGGGTACATAGATGGCACTCTGTCCGGCAGCACGCTGAGTGGGACCTGGACCGAGCAGGACCAGACAGGCAAGCTCGAGTGGACCATGTCAGCAGACTGCAATTCCTTTACAGGACGCTACACGCATAGCCTGTCGGCAAGTTCCGGCTGGTATCCCTTGCATGATCCGGGTATAAGGGTCGGTCAACCGCAGCCGCAGCCAGATGTGCAGCCATCCCCACAACCAGTCAATCACGGTTGGGAGGGAACGTGGAAAACGGATTGGGGCACGATGGAGATAACTGTATCCGGCGCTACCGCCACAGGCACATATACCACCAACAACGGCAAATTGGACGGCAAGATAAATGGTCGTTATTTCAGCGGAACGTGGTCGAGGTCGCCCTCCTACTCGGCGCCCAAAGATGCCGGCGCCTTCTTATTCGTAATGTCTGAAGACGAGAACTCGTTCAGGGGCGATTGGAAGTATTCCGACTGCTCCTGGATGGGACCCTGGGACGGCACGCTGAAGGGATCCGATGGATCGGATGAGATAACCCCGCCTGTTAACCAGAAACCCGTGGCGCAGTTTACAGTTATACCACAATCCCCCACTACTGCCGACACAATTATCATAAGCAGCCAGTCTTATGACCCGGATGGAGACAGCCTTTCCTTTGTTTGGTCCATTGATGGATCGCAATTAACGCAATATAACAACATGGTCTACTGCATCTTCCCCGGCCAGGCCGCCGGTTACCACACTGCCGTGCTGACAATATCAGACGGCAAGGGCGGTATGGCCACGGCCCAGACTCAATATTTTGTGGACTCTGTTGAACCGCCACAGCCTGTACCACCTCAACCGACGCCGGGCGGCAACCGACCACCCACAGCATATTTCACTGTAACACCACCATCGCCACAGACAACCAGCAACATCGTGGCAAGCAGCCAGTCCTCTGATCCGGACGGTGATACGCTGACCTATGCCTGGATGATTGACAGTATAGCCATAGCGCAGTATGCCAACCAGCCCTACTGCATTTATCAGAATCCGCCGGCGGGGACGCACACAATTATTCTGAAGGTAACTGACAGCTATGGAGCATCGAATTTCTATCAGATGCAGCTAACGGTTGCCCAGGCGCCGCAGCCAGGTCCAGGCCCGCAGCCTGTTCCCGGCGTCAATAATCCTCCCAGGGCCGCCTTTACATTCGATCCGCCTCAACCGCAGGTCGGACAGACTGTTCAGGTGATCAGCCAGTCAACGGATGCCGACGGTGACAAGCTGAGCTACTCCTGGTACCTCGATGGCGACCTGCTATCCCAGTACACAGGCCAGTCACAATGGAAATGGAAGATCCCGTCGGGCGGGCACGTTACGCAGCTCGAGGTCCAGGACGGCAGGGGCGGAAAGGACACCGTCTCCCGCAAGATAAAAGGATCGGACGCCGACGACTCTCAGAAAAAGTGGAAGATAGGACCCTTCAGCTGCTTCATCGCCACGGCGGCCTACGGCAACCCGACAGCGGCCGAACTTGATACGCTGCGTTCCTTCCGCGACCATGTTCTGATAAAGAGCGAGCCGGGCCGTTGGGCTGTGGATACTTATTACCGCTGCAGCCCTCCCCTGGCGGAATATATTGCCAACCATGAAGAAATGCGGACTATGGTCAGGGAAAGGCTGCTTGATCCCGTGGTCAGTGTGCTCAAGGATACGCGCAGCCTGTGGGACATAGATTAGACCATTATGTGTTGAAATAAATGATCAACGCGCCTGTGATATAACAGGCGACGGCAAATGCGTCAGGATTGCAGATGTGTATCTGTCTTATTCCTGCCTGATAGCAAGTCGACCCATTTCTGCATCTTCGGCCAGTGTGTAAAGTTCTCCCTGCGCCTGTATCCCATGAGCGTTGTTTGCCCGACAGAAACAAACGCCATGTAATAAGGGTACTGCGCGATCAACAGGAATATCGTAACCATAGTCATCCCGATGATCACGCACCAGGGGGTCTCCCTGATGAAGATAAAGAGGAGCCCGAACGATGCTGCAACGATCACAGGCCCCTGCCACCCGGTCAGCGCCAGCCATGTACCGTAGACCACTGCCACCCCAGTTCCCCCGTTGAACCGCAGGAACGGTGAAAAAATGTTGCCTGCCAGCGGCGCCAGCGCCACCGGTATCATTGCGAGCCCTGTCACATGTGAGACCTGCTGTGAAAGCCACACCGGCAAGGCCGCTTTGAAAGCGTCCAGCAGTATCGCCAGGACATACAGCACGGGCCCACCGGCATTAAAAACATTGGTGGCGCCGGGGTTGCCGTCACCGTAGCGCCTGATATCTTTGCGCACAAACACGCGGCCCACCCAGTAGGAAAAAGGCAGGCATCCCAGCATCAGACCAACTACAGTCCAGGCAGCTACTTCCATAGTCCACCCCTTGACACCATAAGCATAATATAACGCCCGGCATTTTCCAATCGGCTCAAGAAAAAAGCTGATACATTAAGCCCGAAAATTGCACGGGCATCACCGCCTCAACAACCGCACATGCCTTGCCAGGCAACGCAGTTTATCGGCTTGTTTCCAACAACCCCATGGAGCGGTCCACGTCACGGGCGCGCTGGTAGTCAGCATTGAAGTGCCGGCAGGCCCACAGCAGCCCGATCGAAGAGGCAATGCCGATTGCGCAGATTACTATATAGGCGTTCTGTATGCCCGCAGCATCGGAGACGGCCCCCATGATGATGGGTCCCCACATTCCACCCAGGAAGTACCCGGCGAACATATACAGGCCCCAGGCCGTAGCCCGGCGGTAGATGGGCACGATCTCCTGCACCGTATTGAGTTGAGCTGAGACGCCGAAGGGGATGAAGAAAGCGCCGGCCACAAATATCGGCAGAGATCCCAGGTAGGCGCCTGCCGCCATGAGTAA